>JAUQVK010000115.1:0-108654 GCA_039794845.1 Thermostichus sp. DRC_bins_24 | reverse complement strand
CCCGCAGGTGCCCGCTGAGCCTGTCTCCCTCACCTTTTTCTTGCAGGTGGGCAGCAGCTATGGCAGTCCCCCTATTGTCAGTGTGTCGCAGCCTGTGCGGGTGGTGGTGCGCCTAGAGTAGGGCGAAGATACAGTTGAGTGCGCAGAGTTTTCAAGGTCAAAACCGAAAAATCAATACCCACTTTAGCAACCTAAGTGTTGTACAAATTCGCCAGAAGATCTATTCTGATGCAAGCAAGGGATCCCAATATAAAACCTGAAGATCTAAGCTAGCGATTCAGATCAGATATTCAGGATCGCAATGTTTAGAAATAAAGCTCAACATATCATATAAAATCCCTGAATAGCATTCACAATACCAGAAATTTTAGCACTCTTAACGGAATCCTTAGAATCCTTAAAAGCCTTGTCAGGCTTAGATTTTAGGCATAATGTTCATCGTAACCAGTTACAGACAAGACACGGCCCCGAACAGCAGCGCTAGATTGGATTTAATCCGACAAAATGAGTTTTCACTGACTCTAGAACTCAAAAGAATCCAAGCCAACACCTTTTTTCTGGACTAGCTCGTGAGAGCCTTGTCGGTATTTCGCATTGTTGCCTGTCACAGGAGATTGCTCATGATTCGTCTGTTGGTTGCCATTCTGGCTTTTGTCATTAATGTTCTCTACCGCAATCGGCCTTACCCCAGGTTTTATGTTTTGGAGACGGTGGCCAGAGTTCCCTATTTTTCTTACCTCTCCGTTTTGCACCTTTACGAAACCCTGGGTTGGTGGCGCAAAGCCGATTGGCTCAAGGTGCATTTTGCCGAGTCTTGGAATGAACTGCATCACCTGTTGATCATGGAAGAATTGGGGGGAGATAAGGTTTGGTTCGACCGTTTTCTCTCCCGCCATGCGGCCTTAGTCTACTACTGGATTATCACCCTCATTTATCTTGTGCATCCTCGCGCAGCCTATCATTTCATGGAACTGGTAGAGCAACACGCCTACAAGAGCTATGACGCTTTTCTCAAGAGCCACGAAGCAGAGCTGAAAGCCCAACCGGCAACGGAGGTGGCGGTTCGCTACTACCGAGATGGCGACCTGTATATGTTCGATGAGTTTCAAACGGCTCAGGTACCGGCAGAGCGCCGCCCACAGATGGACACCCTTTACGATGTCTTCGTTGCCATCCGCGATGATGAGATGGAGCACGTTAAGACCATGCAAGCTTGCCAAAAACCCGAAGCCGGCGAAACCTTCAAAAGCCCCCACACCGTTCCCCAAGTGAGTCCCCAGGCGAGTTAACGGGATCCCTTCCTTTTATCCCTTCCGAGGCGTCAGTTTCTGGCGCTTTTTTCTTTTCAGGAAACCTCAGGAAGCCCTCTCAATTCTGGAGTTGTCACGACAATCGGCATACCGCATACCCAAAAGGATATTCTTCATTGTTCACAGTTCGCTCTTCTCTTCCTCCATCAGCTCATCCACCAGAGCCGCCAGCAACTGGCAACCCAGGGCAAAATCCGCCATGTCCATCGCCTCATCGGCATTGTGGCTGCCATTTTCATTGCGTACAAACACCATCGCCGTCGGGATCCCTTGGTTGGCAAACACCGCACAGTCATGTCCGGCCCCACTGGCCATGGCTAGGGTGGGGATCCCTTGCTGTTGGGCTAAGGTTGTCAAGCGCTGGCACAGGTTCACATCCATCAATCCTGGTAGGGCATTGGTATATTCCCCTAGGTCGATCCTGACCCCGCGACGCTGGCCAATCTCTGCGGCAACCCTTCTCAGGTAACGGTCGGTTGCCAACAAAGCTTGGTTATCTTCGCTGCGAATATCTAGGGTGAACTCCACCACTCCAGGCACTTTGGTGAGGGTGTGGTGTTCCGCATCCGTACTGAACTGACCGACGGTGGCGACAAAATCGATGCCTTTTTGTTCTTGCTCCAGCCAGTAGCGCTCCAACTGGGTGACAAACTCAGCCCCCGCCAACACCGCATCCTGCCGCAGATGACGCGGCACCGCCCCCGCATGGGCATAACGGCCCTGAATGCGACAGTGACGATAGCGCAAATTGCCCCGGATCCCGGTCACGATCCCCACCGGGATCCCGGCCTCCACCAGGGCTGGCCCTTGCTCGATGTGCAACTCTAGGTAGCAGTGGATCGCTTCTGGTTTCAGGTGGGCTTCTCCCTGCCGGAGACGTTCCGGGTGAAAGCCTGCCGCCGACATGTGTTCCGCCAAACTCTGGCCCGTATCCGACCGTTTCAGTTCGTCCAACAAAGCGGGGGGAATCAACCCAAAGGCTGCCCGACTGCCAATGTAAGGGGCCGGGAACCAGCACAATTCTTCGGCTCGACACCCCATCACTGTGATGCTGCGCGTCGGGATCCGCCCCAGCCGCTTTAAGCGGGCCAACAGCACCAACCCCGCCACCACCCCGGCCGCTCCATCATAATTGCCCCCGTGGGGCACCGAGTCCAAATGGGATCCGATCAAAATCTGCGGTGCTGAGGGATCCCGTCCGAGCAAGGTCATGTAGAGGTTCCCGGCAGCATCCGTCGTCACCTGCAGGCCCAAGTCACGGGCGGTAGCGGCCATCAGGTCATGGGCAACGTTTTCTCCAGCACCATAGGTATCGCGGGTAATGCCCGGCGCATCGGTGGTGTGGTGGCGCAGGCTAGCAAACAACCGTTCTGCCTGCTCCATGTCCAGGGCAGCGGAAGAAGTGAGGGTGGGCATGATGGAAAAACCGGTTCAGAATAGGCCGAGGCGAGGGATCCCAGCGGCTGCTTTTAGTGTATACCGTATGCCAATTGGTGATAAGCTAAGGACTACCGCCCGTTTTGATGGTGAGAGGTTCCCTTGACTGCTGCATTGCGTTCTCTGCCCCGCAAAGAGTCTCTCTACGAACAGACCTATCAGGCCTTACGGGAAGCGGTGCTCTCGGGTCGTTTGGCGCCGGGGGAACGGTTGGTGGAGACGGTTCTGGCAGAGCAGTTGCAGGTGAGCCGCACCCCGATTCGGGAAGCCTTGCGCCAACTGCAACGGGAGGAGCTGCTCATTCTCGGCCCCAGCGGGGGCTTGCATGTGCCCACCTTCTCGGAGCAAGATGCCGCTCAACTGTACGACTGCCGTTTGGCCCTAGAGCACCTGTCGGTGATGGGATCCTGCCAACAGGCCAGTGCTAGCCAACTGGAAAAAATGCGGGAACTGGTGCAGCAGGCGGAGCAACTGACCAGCGTGCCCTTGGATGAGCAGGATCCACAGGCGCTCTTGGATGTGGATTACCGCTTTCATCACCTCCTGGCTGAGAGTTCCGGCAACCGCTGGCTGGTTTCGTTGTTGGATCAGGTGTTCGACAAGATGGTGCTCCTACGTCTGCAAACCACCCATCACAATCCGGGGGTGTTGGAGGTGCGGGTGGAGCATCGGCGCATCTACGAGGCGATTGCCCAACGGGATCCCATCCTGGCCACCCAGTCCATGAGCGAGCATCTCGTCGCCAGCAAAGCCAGGGTGATTCGGGAAGTGCAACTCATGCGGGGCACAGGGGTCTAACCTGCAGGCTCAAAAGGTTGATCCGAACCCTACTGGCCCACTCTGAGCCGTTTCAGCGTCTAGCCAGTTTTTGTTTTTTTGATTTTGAGGAGTGAATCATGCAGCGCATCTTCATCTGTGGCTCTGCCCTCACCGGCCAACCGGATCATGCCAATGTGGAACGTGCCCGTTTTGTCGGCGCAGTGCGCACCCAACCCCGCTATCGGATGCATGCGGTGGAGTCCGGCTGGCACCCCGGCGTGTACGAAGTGGAATCGGGGGGTGTCGCTCTAGCGGGAGAACTCTACGAAATGACCTCGGAGCAGTACGAGGCGCTGTTGGCCTCCGAGCCTCCCCATCTTTATCCGGGTCAAGTTCACCTAGAAGACGGCAGCCTCGCCATCGCCATGATTTACCCCAAGTCTTTGGTGGAAAAGCACCAGTGGCCGGATATTTCCCACTTCGGGGGCTGGGCCGCCTACAAAGCCAGTCAACCGTCTTTGGCCTCGGCTTAGTCTGATGCGCCTGCTGATTATCAACCCCAACACCTCCGATAAGGTCAGTCGTGCTGTTGAGGCAGCAGCTCGTCGCTATGCCCACCCAGAGACACAACTCACGATTGTGCAAGCTGGTGCCGGCCCGGAAGAGCAAATGGCCCAACAGGCGGAGCAAGCCTTGCAGCAAGATAGGGCGGAGGTGATCTGTCTGGGGGTGCAGCCCTGACAGGATTTGACCAAGCTCTCTCAGTTTTCAAAGGCGAAATTGGTTGTCTGTATATTGTCTGTATAGTGTTGTCTGTATGGTCACTCCAATCAAGAGCGATACACTTTCTGAATCCCCTCTCCCAGAGCGGGAGAGAGGTTACGGCCGGTGCCACGCTGCCCGAAGGGGGTAACGCACTAGCGTGCCCTTGGCGTAAAAGGCTGTAGTTACTGACTTGGGTCGGGGAAAAATCCCAAGCCATTGTGAATCCGGGGCAAGCGCTGCCGAGATCCCGTTGGGTCGATGACCGTCCCGTTGTTGGGGTTACTGACTTCCAAGAGTCGGCGTTCCAAATTGACGGCTTCTCCCCCCAGCACCAAGGTAGAAGAATTGCCGCCATCCAAATTCAGGGCATGACGACAGCCCAACTGCAACATCAACTGCGCCATCTCCAGCAGGGTGAGCCCCTGGCTTTCCTGGGCATTACCGGCTGTTACCAGCAGCAACTGTCCACTCTCCAGCTGGCCAATGGCACTGCGGGCGGCCCGTTGGGTGCGAAAGGTGGGTTGAAAGCGCTCCAATTCGGCATCCAAAACCACCTGCCCCTCTAGGAGCAGCAAGGGCCCTGCCCCCAACAGGTGGGGATAGGCTTCCAACTCCGGCGGATCCAAGGCCAAGTGAATACTGAGGCGATCCCCAACAACCAGCTTCTGGGCTTCCAGAGCACCGTCCAGTTCCCGTGCCGCCAACACATAGCCCCCCGGCGGAATCGGCACCGTCAGGCTGCCCGCCAAGCCCGCCAGAAGAATGGTTTGCACCCGTCCCTCTTGCACCTGGAGGACGGTTTCATGGTCGGTTTGGGTGGTATAGGTGGATCCCCAATCGGGGGTGAATTGGGAGATCCCGGCCACGATGTAGCCGGTGTTGATGCCCATCAACGGGATGCGATCCCCAATGCCATTGCGCAGTTCCGCTTGCATCCGCAGACGCCCGAAGCGGACCGAGCCTTGATCCGACCAAGCCATCACCCCACGGCCCAAAATCGGGCTGGAGATCCAACGGCCATCCAAGCGGATGGCCCCCAGTGGCTGACGGGTATTGCGGTTGAAAAAGCCCCCGTTAATGGCAACCAAGGCGCCCTGTTCGCCGGCGAAGGCAGACAATTCCCGTAGACCCACCAACCCTGTTGGTTCAGCCCACAGGGGGCGCAACTGGCCGGCAGCAGGAGAAATCATTACCACAGAAACCGGGATCCGATTGCCCGCCACCCACGTTTCTATTTGATACAACGGGATCCCTTGCACCATACGGGCAGGAACCATCTGGGCTTGTGCCGGAGCCCCGTGAACCAGCACTGCAGCCATTGCCGCCAGCCAGCCTTGAGTCTTTTTGACCATGTCTTTGCCTCCCTGCCCTAGGGTATACCCAACCCCAAGCGGGATCCCTGCGCAAAAGCCTACCTTGGCTCACCCACAAGCCACCTTGAGTCCTAGCCAAAGGATCCGCTTAACGCCACGGGTTGGCACGCCGGTTGTCAGGAGAGGCTCAACCACCGGCGGCAAAGGTCGCCATCAAAATCAGGGATAGCAGGATCCCCGGAAAGAGCAGCGTCACCAATGTCAGCAATTCGGAAGGGGTCATTGGGCAGTGCTCCTTAGGCTCAGCACATGCAACAGCCTCTAACCTAGCGATCCAAGGAGATTTCCCTATCATCCTTTTGGGATCCCTTAACACTTCTGGGGCAATCGGGAGTTCAGGGCAGCCACCCTGAGGGAGGCATCCTCCAGTATTCTGGCGAAGGAGGAGATCACTCAACCAACACGAT
Organism: Thermostichus sp. DRC_bins_24; assembly: GCA_039794845.1. Lineage (GTDB taxonomy): Bacteria > Cyanobacteriota > Cyanobacteriia > Thermostichales > Thermostichaceae > Thermostichus. The sequence goes on along the minus strand of JAUQVK010000115.1, from coordinate 102,603 downwards.
GGGCATACAGGGGACACGCATTGCCGTAGAACCCACGGGGATCCGCCCCTGGATCCGGGAGGCTGTTTTGGCAGGAGGGGGGGAAATTGTGCCGGTGGCGGAAGCGGAAGCCTTGGTCTGGGCCGATGCCTTTGATGTGGCCAATCTAAGGCGCTGTCTGGCGGCAGGAAAAGGGATCCGCTGGATTCAATTGCCTTGGGCGGGGGTAGAGCCCTTTGCACGGGCTGGAGTGTTGGATCCCGCCTATGTGTGGACCTGTGGTAAGGGGGTGTATGCCAAGCCGGTGGCCGAACATGCCCTGGCCCTGACCTTGGCCGGTCTGCGAGACTTGAAAGTCCGTGCCTTGGCCCAAAGTTGGCAGAGAGGATCGGGCACCAGCCTCTTTGGTTGTCGGGTGGTGGTTTTCGGGGCTGGGGGTATTACCGAGGAACTGATTCAATTGCTGCAACCTTTTCACTGCTCGATTGATGTGGTGCGTCGCAAGGCGGAGCCGCTGGCGGGTGCAACCCGGGTGGTCACCCTGCCGGAACGGCACCAGGTCCTGGCAGGAGCCGATGTGGTGATCCTGGCCTTGGCCCTGACTCCCGAAACCCAAGGGATCATTGCCCAACCGGAGTTAGAGCAGATGGGATCCGGCTGTTGGCTGGTGAATGTGGCCCGAGGAGGTCACATTGTTACCCCGGATTTGGTGGCAGCCTTACAGCGGGGGACGATTCGCGGCGCGGCCTTGGATGTCACGGATCCCGAACCCTTACCCGATGGACATCCCCTTTGGACGTTGCCCAATTGTTTGATTACTCCCCACACGGCCAATACCGAAGCCATGGCCATCCCGATGCTGTCGGAACGGGTGCAAGAGAATGTACGTCGCTTTCGGGCGGGGGATCCCTTAATTGGGTTGGTGGATCCCATTTTGGGCTATTAAATCCAAATCTGGGATCCCTTCGCCAAAAACCTGTTTACCGTTGCATTTGGCTCATGGCTTCCAGATCCAGGACTTCAGCCACCTGTTCCGGGGTCATCAGGTTACGCTCTAGGAGGATCTGCCGGATGGATTGCCCGGTTTCCAGGGAAGTTTTGGCCACCTCCGCTGCTTGCAAGTAACCGATGTAGGGGTTGAGGGCGGTGACCAGCGCCAGGGTACCTTCCGCATAGCTACGACAGCGCTCTGGGTAGGGGGTAATACCCTGCAGGCAGCGCTCGGTAAACACCCGCAGGCTGTTGTTCAAGATCTGCAAACTGTGCAGAAGATCATGGGCGATCAGGGGCATCATCACGTTCAGCTCAAATTGCCCCGCCTGTCCACAAAGAACAATCGCCCCGTCCAATCCGATTACCTGAAAGCAGACCATGTTCAGCATTTCTGCCATCACCGGATTGTATTTGCCCGGCATAATCGAGGATCCCGGTTGCACGGGGGGCAGTTGGATCTCCTTCAGACCGGTCTTGGGGCCAGAATCCATTAGGCGCAGGTCGTTGGCCAACTTGATGCAGTCTTGGGCGAGGTTGCGCAGGGATCCCGACAGGTGCACAAAGGGAGCCATACTCTGCATCGCCGCCATCAAGTGGGGGGCTGGAGTCAGGGGCAGTTGTGTGTACTCCGCCAGATGTTGCACCACCTGGTGCCGATACTGGGGGTGGGTATTGAGGCCGGTGCCGGCAGCGCTTCCCCCGATTCCTAAGCTGCATAGGGCTTCACTGGCTTGATCGATCCACTGGCGGTGTTGGGCAAAGATCACCTGGTAAGCGCCAAAGCTATCTCCCAGTCGCACCGGGACAGCATCCTGCAGATGAGTACGACCGGCTTTGAGGATCCCCTGAAAGGCTTCGGCTTTGTGCCCCAGCGCCGCCACCAAATGGTCTAGGGTGGGCAGCAGATCTCGCCGCACCCGCATCAGAGCTGCCAGCCGAATCGCGGTGGGGATGACGTCGTTGGTGGATTGGCCGTAGTTGACGTGATCGTTGGGGCTAACCCGCTGGTACTGGCCTTTGGTTGCCCCCAAGATCTCTAAGGCCCGGTTGGCCAGCACCTCGTTGACATTCATGTGGTGGGAGGTACCCGCCCCCGCTTGATAGACATCCACCACAAATTGATCCCGCAGGGATCCTTGCAACATCTCATCCGCCGCCTGCACAATTGCCCCGGCCACATCCGCCGGAATGCAGCCCAGCTCTCCATTGACCTTGGCTGCCGCCTTTTTAATCAGCAGACAGGCATCCACATACTCGGGCGGGGGCTTCAGGCCGCTGATGGGGAAATTATCCAGGGCACGGGCGGTTTGAATGCCGTAGTAGACTGACTCCGGCAGTTGCCGCTCCCCCATTGAGTCCCGTTCGGTGCGCATTTCAGCTTTCTCCTTCGCTCTGCTCATCGGGCTCCCTTGTGTTCTAGACCACTTGAGAGTGCCGCCTTTGCTAAAAAACACCCCCACAGAACTTCCCCGGTTCTTCCCCAGTTACCCTTCATCATTCACCGGCAATCGGCTAGCAATTCTGCCATGGGCTGCTCCACAGCCGGCAGGCCAATCCCCCCTGCCACCTCTGCTGCGTTTTTTCAGGGCAAGGGTATGGCCGGTGTTTTCCCGCTCCCTATGAGCTCCACCATGAGCTGTTGCTCTGGGCTACTGTTCCCCCAATACGCCTAACTCACCCCCAACAGCTTCAGCTATGGAGGAGTGGCCCGCTCCCACCACTCATCTGTGCCGCAGACCCAAAAGATCCCCTTAGTCCGGCTCACCTTGCTGCAGTGGAGCGTTTGGGAGCAACTTTCCCCGAACAAAACAGGCAACAGATTGGCCTTGACCTCGAAGAAGAGCTGTTTGCGGTTCGCCAAGCCTGCACCCACTTGATTCAGTTGGGGTTGGCCCTTCCGGCAAAGGATCACCCCTCGCAGGGATCCCCGGTCAGCCGGGGTGCCGATTTGCCCGATAACCCGAGCCAGCCCACCTCCCTAGAGCGGGTATGGCGTTGGATCCAAACTCACCTCAGGAGCCCTTCTGAAGGCTAGCCAGCTGTTGGCTGATGCGCTCGTTGTTTTCCGCCAAAACCAGCACCATCGCCGCACAAGCCAGCTGCACCCCAGCCCGGAATTGAGCGGAGGTTTTGTATTGGGTCAAGGCTTCGCTATCCCCCTCGCGGCCACTCAGGATCAGTTGCACCGACTTTTGGGTCAATTCCGTTAGTTCCCGTTGTGTTAACCCTACCTGCACTGCTTTTGCCCTCCCTGCGAACCATGGTGAAAAATAACTTAGATTCTTAACTTCGATTCTGCCGAAGCCTGGGTTCTTTCGACAGAACCATCACCCTGGTCATCCTACCGTGGTTGATGCCCAAATCTGGCAGAACCTCTAAGTTAGCGGGCCTTGACAACCCCAGAGCAAGGCCGAAAATGCTAGCTAATATAGGTGGAGGATGCCCCGCCCTTCCGGTCAGTGATTTGTCCTCGTGGGCATGGTTCATTGATTTATGCTTGGGGGGTGAGGCGTGTCACCCTTTTGTCGTCTTGTACTTGTTGTCCCGTAGATGTCGTATAGAGAGGAAAACTTGGCCGTAGAACGTCCATTTGACCGATTTCCCCGCAAGCAGCGTGCAGAGCTGCCGAACATTAACGAGCGCATCCGCTTCCCCAAAATCCGCCTTATCGATACCGACGGGGGACAGTTGGGGATCATGAGCCCGCGCGAAGCGTTACGGTTGGCAGAAGAAAAAGACCTGGATTTGGTCTTGGTCAGTGACAAGGCCGATCCGCCTGTCTGCCGCATCATGGACTATGGCAAGTTCAAATTCGAGAAAGAGAAGAAAGAACGGGAGGCACGCAAAAAACAACACACCGCCGAAGTGAAGGAAGTGAAGTTTCGTTACAACATCGGCGAGCACGACTACAACGTTCGTCTGCGCAGCGCCCAGCAATTCATGGCGGATGGGGACAAGGTGAAAGCTACGGTGATGTTCCGGGGTCGGGAAGCACAGCACGCCGAATTGGGAGAAGAATTGTTGCGTCGTCTGTTCAAGGATTTAGAAGAAGTGGCGGAAATGCAGCAGGCCCCCCGCAAGGAAGGGCGAAACATGATCATGATTCTCTCTCCCAAGAAATTGGCCTGAGGAGGGATCCCATCCATGACCCTTGCGGTTGGGGATCCCGCCCCTGACTTTACTTTGCCGGATGCGGAAGGCAATCTTGTTTGCTTAAGTGACCTGCGAGGCCAGCGGGTGGTGCTCTACTTTTACCCCCGTGACAATACCCCCGGCTGTACCAAGGAGGCCTGCGGTTTTCGGGATGTCTACGCGGACTATCAGGCACAGGGGATCCGCGTATTGGGGGTGAGTGCAGACGATGCTCGTTCCCATCAAAAATTTGCCCAAAAGTTCGGGCTCCCTTTTCCTTTGCTGGTGGATGAAGGGGCGCAGGTGGCTACGGCTTACGGGGTGTTCGGCCCCAAGAAATTCATGGGTAAAACCTACAACGGCATTCATCGCACCACCTTTGTTATCGACCCGATGGGCAAAATCGAGGCCATTTTCAACAAAATTAAGGTGGAAACCCATGCGGCGGATCTGCTCCGGCAGCTGACCACGGCCTGAATGCCCTAACCTCAGCCAGAGGAGCAACCCTCGAGCCGCGGGCTTCCCGATGTCAGGGATCCCTGGCAGGGATTAAACTGCTACTCATTCCCCTTGGGCTTGGGCTGTGTCCCGACGTGCTCGTACCAACAAATCCATTCACGATACTTACCAGCTTTTGGGTTTGGCCGGCCAAGGGCAGTATGGTCGCGTGTTTTGTGCCCGTCCCCGGCAGGGGGGGGAGTTGGTGGCCTTGAAGGAGCTACAAGCCCAGCGCTTCCCCACCCACAATTTGCTGCGGGAGCTGCGTTACCTACTCACCCTGAACCATCCCAACATCACCCGCTGCTACGCCCTCGAACATGCCCGCGAAGGTCGCTATCTGGTGCTGGAGTACTGCGAAGGGGGCACCCTGCGCGATCTGATCAACCAGGTGGAACAGGGGCTGTGGCTGCCGGTAAGGCAGGTTTTGGGTTTTGCCGATCAAATTCTGGCCGGGTTGGCTCATGCTCACCAGCAGGGGGTGATCCATTGCGATGTCAAGCCTGAGAATATCTTGCTCAAACCCACCCCCCAGGGCTGGCAGCTGAAGCTGACGGATTTTGGCATCGCCCGCCACCCGGACCCCATCCCCGGAGAGATCACCGCCACCGGCTCCCCGGCCTATATGGCCCCAGAGCGGTTTTATGGGCATTTCAGCCCTGCCTCCGATCTGTACGCGGTCGGGATCATCCTGGTGGAACTGCTGACGGGCCAGCGCCCTTTTTCCGGATCCCCAAGCCAGTTGATGCACGCCCATTTGAACCAACGTTTTGTTTGTCCGCTGGAGATCCCGGCACCCTTGCAAGCGCTGTTGGAGCTGTCGCTGCGCAAGTTGCCCCCGCGGCGGTTTCGCACCGCTGCGCAAATGCGTTCGGCCCTGGCGGCTTTTGCCCAGGAGTGGCAGGAGCCGGACAGTTGTTGGGTTGGCCCGCGGTTGCCCACGTTGTCGCCCCCTGTGGCACAGGTTTGGGAGCTCCCTGCTCAAAGCCCTGAACCCAAGCAACAGATTTGCATCTGCGAAGATCCCGACGGCTCGGGATCCCCGATGGTGTTGCGGGCCACCCCAAAGACGGTGGAATGGTTAGAGCTGCAGAGCCTATCGGTGGGATCCCCTGCTTTGTCGGCTTTCTCGCTCGCCGAACCGCTCCATTGGTTGTTGCCCTTGGCCACCTGCCCCGAAGTTCTGGCCCTCTCCAAAAGCAGCATCCTGCACCTCAGCCCCAGCCGCCTGCGTACCCTGCTCAGCTTTGAAGAGGATTGGCAGGCCACTTGGCTGACGGAGCGACAGGAGTTGTTTTGGGCAACAGCAACAGAGTTGGGATCCATTCAACTGCACCCTCCCTTTCCGACCTCCGGCCAAGCAATCCCGTTTCCAGATTCCCATCGTTACTTCCGTTGGGATCTCAAGTCTCGGCAACCGGGCCGGAAGGAAGCGGTGCCCAAGTTGTTGGCGCTGGCAAACCATCTGGTGTTGCTTTCCACCCATCCCGGCCAGACTTTGGATCTGTGCCTGCTGCCTCTGGCAACAGATCAAGCGGGTTTGGATCCCAAAACGGGATCCCAGCCGATAATCTATCGCCTACCTTTGGATTCGACAGCAAAAGCCGTCAGCCTTGAGGAACAGTTGCTCTTCGTCGAGGCCGAGAATGCCAGGTTGGCGGGGTTGGGGACGAAAACCGGTTCCTGTCTCTGCTCGGTGCAGGTGGAGCCGCTGCGGGTGCGCCACTGGTTTTTGAAAGAGCCGCCGGCCCAGATTGTGAAAGCCCCTTGGGGAGTGTTGCTCCTCTGTCGGGATGAGGGGATGGGTTCTTGCTCCCTTTGGCTGTACAGCGAAGGTGGGGATCCCTTGGCCAAATTGGCTTTGCCCGCTAAAGCAGAGGTGTTGCAGGTGGGGCAGCGGGGACGGGTTTGGTTGCAAGTGCCCAAAGCCGGGGATCCACAACGCTCAGAACTCTGGCAACTGGATATGAACCAGCTTCAGCTGAAGGATCCCACCCCTGCCCCTATCTACTGTGATGACGGGTGAACGGGATCCCGACCCCGGCTTCACCGAAACCGCCTTAAAATTGTTACCTAGCCCCTGCTACCCATCCTCTCAAGGAACAGGAGCTCAGCATTGTGCAGTCAGGAAAACCCTTGATGAGTCAGTACGAGCCGGAAAACCCTGCTGTGGGGGAGGATCCCGAGACATTGTTAACGCGACTGCGACGCAAGGAGGGTAGCTGGCTGGATTGGGCAGAAGCTTGTCAAGCCTTGCAACGACAGAACATGACCCCACAGGCCATTTTTGAAGCAACCGGATTTGAGCCGATTCACCAGAACCAAATCATTGTCGGAGCCCAGGTTTACCAAGGCATGGCTAAAACAGGAGCCAGCCCCGCAGTCTTGGAGTATTTTGGCCGCAAAGGCAGCGATATCCTCTACGAGTTGCGCATACTCTCCCAAAAGGATCGCCTCCGGGTGGCGGAACTGATCCTCAGTCGCAACCTGAATGCCGACGATGCCCACGAGATCGCCCGTGCCGTGAAAAACTACGCCCAACTGCAGCAGCTCCCAGAAGGGTTTACGGATCACCCCGGCGATGCCGTGGCCTATCAAGCCTGGAAAACCGCCCGGCAAACCCGGGATGTACAAGAGCGTACCCGGGCCATTGGTCGAGCGTTTCAGTACGTCCACAGCGATGAAGCCCGCCGACACATTGAGCAGCTCTTGTCCACGGTTGCGGCCAGTTCCGCTGGTGGCTTGCAACGGAAGAGGTTGCCCAAGCTGTCTGTATTTCGGTTGGAAGAAGATCTGCCCCGCCTGCTGCCGGTGGTGGGATCCCTACCCTTACCCACTGCGGTATGGGAACAGCTCCCCGCGAGTGAGCCGCAGGGGCCTTTTCGCTGGGTCAACAGCCCGGCTCAGCAGACTTGGGTAGCTTTGCCTTCCTGGTCGGTGATTCAAAATGCCGGGGATCCGGTGGTGCTTCAGGTGGAAAATGCGTTTTTGGGATCCCTGTTGGGGTTGCAGGTGCCGACGGGCGAAGAGCAGGATCCGGTGCTGCTGGTAATCGATCGGGCGGTGCGGGAATGGCCGGAGGCCTCCGGCCCAAGCTCCCAAACGGCAGGGTTTTTCGTGGTGGACCGGGGCGGATCCCTGATGGTGGAGTGGCTGGAAGAGCCCTCCCAGTCCTCTTTGCTGGGCCAGGTATTGATGGCGGTACGCCCCCCTCGGATTTTGGATGAAGTCGTGGCTCAGGATCCCTGGCAGTTGGAGGAGTGAAGGGCACTCAGTCCAGCAGGGCCAAATTGTCGCGGTGAATGGCGGTATCGACTCCCTCATAGCCCAAAATATGCGGGATCTCGGCGGTTTTTTTGCCCTTGATTTGCCGCAACTCGTCGGCACTGTAGTTCACCAAACCCCGCGCCACCTCCCGCCCACTGGGATCGCACAAGCGCACGGCTGCCCCTGCCTCAAACTCTCCGGAGATGGCCGTAACCCCGGCCGGCAAGAGAGAGCGCCCCTGCTCACACACGGCTCGTACCGCCCCCGCATCCAAAGTCAGGGATCCCTCAGGAACTAGCCCGTAGGCAATCCAGCGCTTGCGGGCACTGGCGGGTTGTGGCGCGGGATCAAAGCGGGTACCGATCGCCTCTCCCGCCAAAATCGCCGGGATCTGTTCTGGCCGTTTGCCATTGGTGATCACCACCGTTACCCCTGCGGCGGTGGCAATTTGAGCGGCGGTCAATTTCGTGGCCATGCCGCCGGTGCCCCAACCACTTTTCCCCTGCACCTCCGCCTTCACCTGCAAAGGGATCCCGCGCAACACCCGTTCGATGGGCTCTGCCGAGGGATCCCGATGGGGATCAGCCGAATAGAGTTTGTCCACATCCGTCAGCAAAATCAGCCATCGCGCCTGCACCATGCTGGCCACCAGCGCCGAGAGAGAGTCGTTATCCCCAAATTTCAGCTCCTCCACCGCCACCGTGTCGTTTTCGTTGACGATGGGGATCACCCCCATTTGCAAAAGTTGGGCAAAGGTGCGATTGGCATTGACATAGCGGCTGCGCTCCACCAAATCGGCACGGGTGAGCAAAACCTGGGCGATGGGCTGGTTCAAAGCCGAGAACAGATCATCGTAAAGACGCATCAACCGCCCCTGCCCGACCGCCGCAACCGCTTGTTTTTCCGCAATGGCCGTCGGTCGCTGCCGCAACCCCAAGCGGGCACAGCCCACCCCCACCGCTCCTGAAGAGACCAAAATCACCGCATACCCTTGGCTTCGCAGGCGGGTCAGCACCTCCACCAAAGGCCCCAAAACCGAAAGTCGCAACGAGCCGCTCTGAGCATCCGTCAGGCTAGAGGTGCCGATCTTCACCACCACCGTCACTTCGGTTGCCGCCATTACCCCACCACCCTTGGGGGATCCCAGCCCACCCAATATCCCACGATAGCGGAGCCGGGACACGGGTGGGCCACGCTTGCTTGCTGTCGGGGTCGCCACAAGGGAGAATGAGAACTAATGAACATCATCTGCAGTCCACCCTATCCCTCTGCCTGTGAATTCTGTCCGCACCCTCTCCGCCAGCAAAGCCGCCTTCTTCAGCGCCTACCCTCGCCCGATCAACGCCGTGTACCGTCGGGTGGTGGAGGAGTTGCTGGTGGAGTTGCACCTGGCCACCGTCAACAGCACCTTTGTTTATGATCCCTTTTTTGCCCTGGGACTGGTGACGATTTACGACGGGCTGATGGAGGCTTACCAACCCCCCGAGCAACGAGAAGGCATTTTCAACGCTCTCTGTAAAGCCCTGCAACTGAAGCCGGAGGTGTTGCGCAAAAATGCCCGCGATCTGCTGGACTTGATGCGGAGCGGGGATCCTAGCCAACGATTAAACCTTCTCTGCCTTAGGCCTGAGGCAGAAGATGTAGGTGGCTTGAAAGCCATCTTAGAGCGCATGACCCAGCCCCCCTACGCCTACAGCCGGGTTTTGGCGGTTGGCCTTTACACTGCCTATGAAGTTGTGGCCATTCCCCTCTACGGGGATCCGGAGGAGCGTACCCGTCGCTTTTTGGAAGATGTGGTGGGCAAACTGCCCTTTTCGGTCGAGAGAGTCAAAAAAGATCTGGAGCTTTACCGCAACAGTTTGGATCGCATGAAGCAAGCGCGGGCTGTGGTTGAGGAAATGGTGAAAGCAGCCCGTCGCCAACAGGAACGCCGACAATCGACCGCCACTTTGCCGGAAACGCCGATCGCCGATCCCAGCGAACCCAAGAGCTAAAGCAGAGGCCCTGAGTCGAAATCATGACTGCCTCTTTTACCCAAACGCCGACCCTCGAAGACTTTCTCAAGCGTCCCGATTTAGAGGCATCTCCAGCATGGGAATACATCGATGGGATTGCCGTGCAAAAGCCAATGCCCAAAACACGACATTCCCTTCTGCGGAAGCGTCTGTTGGCAGAGATTGATGGGCATAGCAAAACCTATACAGCCCTGCCAGAACTGCGGTGTACTTTTGCCGGACGGTCGATTGTCCCTGATGTTGCTGTCGTTGCCTGGAATCGCATCCCGGTGGATGAGACAGGAGAGCCAGAGGATGATTTTCTCGCAGCTCCTGATTGGTCAATAGAAATCCTTTCGCCCGATCAGAAGGCCAATCGCGTCATCGACAACCTTTTACACTGCATTAAGCACGGCTGTCGGCTGGGGTGGATGATCGACCCCGACGATGATTCTGTTCTCACTTTTACTCCCCACCAAGAGCCCGATGTGTGCAGAGGGGATCGGCAACTGCCAATGCTAGAGGGAGTTCACTTGCAGCTGACAGCCGCACAACTCTTTGCCTGGCTCAAGCTGGACAGGCGATAACTCTTCGGAGCCGATCCATTCGCAATTTCGGCTAGGCCAAATACGGAACCCACTCTTCTACAACCTCGGCTGTGCCGTACCAACGCCGCCCACCGCGACCGGAGTGATGGCAGTCGGCCACGGTTAAGTTGATCGCTCCCGGTAAATGGGCTGCCTCGATTGGCGTGATGCCATCCCCCCAAAGTTCTCCGTCTCCGGCAGTGAGCAAATAGCTGTTGTAGGCTAGCCAAGTCAGGTAATTTTCCTGTCTCCACAGGGATCCCACACCCAAGCGCCGCCCCTGGATCACCTTGCCCGCCACACAAACGTACTTCACCTGTGGCCAAAAGGCCCCCGGATAGTGCTCGTTGACAAAGGTCAAATTGCGTCTTGTCCAGCGTTCCCGGCTGATATGGGGGGATCCGAGACTGATCAACGTGGCGACCTGATCCCGCCCTTGCCACACCTGTCCCCAGTAGGGCACGGATCCCAGGTAGATGCGAGCAATCCAGCCGCCGGCGGAGTGGGCGACAAGGTTCACCTGTTCGGTACCGAACTCTTGCCGGGTTTGTCGGATGGTGGTCTGAAGCACCCGCAAAATGGGGGTGATGGGCCTTCCTCCCACCGTCGGTAGCCAACTGCGCACCTGCAACGGCACCACCCGACAGGGGTAGCCCCGCGCCTCCAAGTTTGCCCGCATGGGTTCGTACTCGCGGGCTGCGGCCAGGTAGCCGGGCAGAATCACCGTGGGTAGAGGCTTCATGGACTAGCGAGGATACCAAAACATGCCTTTGATCCCTTCCGGGTCGGGGGTGAAGCCCAGCCGCTCATAGAAGCTAACCACCCCTTGATCGGCAAAAAGGGTAATGTTGCTGATGTCTTGGGCGCGGAGCTCGCGGATTACTTTTTCCATCAGCACTCTCCCCAATCCTTTGCCCTGAAAATCGGGGTGAACCACCACATCCCAAATGGTGGCGTTAAAAGCATGGTCGGACGTGGCACGGGCAAACCCGATCAGGCGGCGATAGGTGCCCCGCTGCTGCCACATCGACACCACCAAAAAGCTGTGGTGCAGAGCTTTCTTCACCTTGTGAATGGGTCGGCGCGACCACCCAACGGCATCACAAAGCTCCTCCAGCTCATACAGATCCAAGTTCGGATCAAGGCTAAAGAAGATCGACTCCCCCTTCACCGCCACCGCCTCTTGGCGATGACTGGCCTTGGCTGTTCGCGTCAACTCTTTTGCCGAAACGGTCTCTGTTGCCCCGAACAGGCCCTTCCAAAAGCTCATCTGAATACTGCTGGAACGAAAGCCTACATCTGGGTTTGGTAGGCGTGTCATCAGTATAGCTAGGATCGGTGAAGGGAAGGGAAGAGTCGGATCTGGTGTCTGAACAGGTGCTTCTGCGCAGGCCTGGAGCGAACCCTTGTCAGAGACTGGAGGGAAAGGTCGACGCTTACGGCTCTGCGAACAGGCTATGGCTCCTCCCGGCACCGGCACCCTCGTCAATACTCTGGCCATTGTGGTGGGCAGTGGCATCGGGTGGGGATTGGGCAGCCGCCTGCCGGAGCGAATCGGCCAAACGGTCTTGCAGGCCCTGGGATCCCTGGTGTTGGTCTTGGGGATCCAAATGGCCCTCACCCTTAGCAGCGCGGCCCAATCGGTAACGGTGTTGATCGCACTGGTGCTGGGGGCAGCCTTGGGGGAATGGATCAACATCGAAGCCGCCTTCGAGCGTGTTGGGCAAGCCCTAGAAAAGCAGGTGAGCCGCCGGTTCGGCTCCAGTCCGGTTACCCGTGCCTTTGTTGCCACCAGCATTCTTTTTGTGGTCGGCCCCATGACGTTGCTGGGATCCATTCAAGATGGCCTTGGGGATCCCTCGCTGTTGCTGGTTAAGGCAGCCTTGGATGGGATCGCCACCATTGCCTTTACCGCCAGCCTCGGTTGGGGCACCTTGTTTTCGGCCTTGCCGGTGCTGGTGTGCCAAGGGGGGATGGCTCTGCTGGCGCGGCAATTGCAGCCTCTGCTGCGCCCGGAGATGCTGGCGGCTCTGGAGGCGACGGGGGGGATCTTGATCTTGGGCATTGGTATTAACTTGCTCGGCCTGACGCACCTGCGGGTGGGCAACCTGCTGCCGGCGCTGTTGATCGTGGAGCTACTGGTGGGGGTTTTCCCCGTTTGGGATCTGAACTTTTAGGGGAGCGGTGGCCTCAGCTTCGGGTGGGATCCAGTCTATGGTAGAGACATCGAGTCGGATCCCGCATGAGTGCGCATTGGTTGACCTGGGCCCAACAACTGCAGGCCATTGCCCAGAACGGTCTCACCTACAGCCAAAACCCCTTTGATATCGAGCGCTACCAGAAGCTGCGCCAGATTGCCGCCCAGATGCTTGCCCAACACACCGACCTAGAACCGGAAAAGCTTTTACAAGGGTTTGAACGGGAGCTGGGCTACGCTACACCGAAGGTGGATGTGCGGGCCGCCGTCTTTCGGGAGGATCAAATTCTGCTGGTGAAAGAGCGCATCGATGGCCGCTGGACGCTGCCGGGGGGGTGGGCGGATGTGGGGGATTCCCCCAGCGAGGCAGTGGAGCGGGAGGTGTGGGAAGAATCCGGCTATCGGGCCAAGGCGGTAAAATTGCTGGCGGTCTACGACAAAAGCCGCCACAATCACCCCGCCTACCAGGACTACTCCTACAAGCTGTTTTTCCAGTGTCAGCTCATCGGCGGATCCCCCGCCAACAGCTTAGAAACCGATGGCGTCGAGTTTTTCTCGGAGCATCAGTTGCCCCCTCTCTCGCTACCCCGCGTGACCCCAGCCCAGATCGCCCGCCTTTTCGAGCACTACCGCCATCCCGAGTGGCCGACGGATTTTGATTGATGCCTCTGGGCCAATTTTTCTTTAATCTATGTTCCTCTCTAGATTTCTTCTTCAGCCAACGTTCCCCCTACCCAGACTGCCAGGTGAAGTGTTGAAAAAGGGGTTCGTTACCATGAAACAAAGTCCGAGATCAAGCATGACCCCCGTCCCGTTCGAGCAATTTTTTGAACACTGTCCCGGTCTGCTCTGGGCCATTGATGACAACGGGCAAATTCTGCATTTGAACAGCACCTGGGAACATCATCTGGGCTACTCCCCACAGCGCTTACAAGGGCAACCCCTTCTGGAGCTCCTGCATCCCGAAGATCGCCCCCAGATCCAAGCCAAATGGGATGAGCTCCGGCAAAATCACGGATCCCCCACCTCCTCAGCCCCTAGGGCGAACCGTACCATCACCTTTGTCGGACGAGTACGCGCCCACGATGGCGACTATCATCCCCTGACTTGGACTGCTGCCCCCTTGCCCCTGCCGGAAAGCCCCCACTGGGGTCTGTGTGGTACAGCCCTTGGGTTGGACTCCCCCTCAGGGGATCCCCCAGATGCAGAGGCGCTGCGAAACAGCCCCTATCCCCTACAAGCTCTGATCGAGCAGGCCAGCGTCGGCATTGGCCTCACGGATTTGAAGGGGAACCTGTTCAGCATTAATCCCGCCGCTCAGCGCATGCACGGCTACAGCCAGGATGAGCTGCTGCACATGAACTTCGCCGACTACACTCATCCTGACGATCTGCAAACAGATCAGGAGCTGTTCCAGCAGCTGGTAGCCGGCAAAATTTCCTTCTATAGACTGGAAAAACGCTACCTACGCAAGGATGGCAGCCAATTTTGGGGACGCCTCACCATCAGTTTGGTGCGGGATCCCCGGGGGCAGCCCCAGTTTGCCGTCTCAGTCTTGGAGGATATTTCAGAGGCTAAGCAGGCCGAAGCCGCCCTACGCCAGAGCGAGGCGGAAAAGCAGGCGATCATCCAAGCCATTCCCGACCTGATGCTGTGGATCAGCGCCGAAGGCCACTACCTGAACATGGTGAGGCAGCCGGTGGGCTTCCCGGTCTTGGCCAATATGGACGAGATCCAGGGGCTGAGCATCCCCGATATTATGCCCCCGGATTTGGCAGAGCGAGAGCTGTTTTACCTGCAGGAGGCGCTGCGCACCGGACAACAGCAGATCTACACCTACCCGCTGATCTTGGAGGGGGAAGAACGGCACTTTGAAGTGCGCATGGTGCCCAGCGGCACTGAGAAAGTCTTGGCGGTGGTGCGGGAGTTTACCGACCAAAAACGAGCAGAAACCGCTTTGCGCTCCAGTGAGGAACGCCTGAGGGCGATTCTGGAAAATGCCCCCAATGCCATCAATATCCTCAGCTTGGACGGGCGTATTTTGGAGTGCAACCCTGCTGCTCTCAACTTGCTGGGCTACACACTCCAGGAGCTACAAACCCTAAGTTTTGCCGACTACACCTATTCCGAAGATCAGGGCCTTTCGGAAGGGATCCTGGCCGAGCTGCTGGCGGGGCATCGGGAGAACTACCGCTACGAGAAACGTTTTGTGCACAAACAGGGGCATGTGGTTTGGACCCGGGTTGCCGTCTCGTTGCTGCGGGATAGTGCCAATACCCCCACCCACATCATCAGCATTATCGAAGACATCACCCAGGCCAAACGGCTGGACCAAGAACGGTTGGTGGTGCTGGAATCCCTGCGAGAGAGCGAGGCCCGTTATCGGCTACTGGCGGAAAATGCCACGGATATGATCTCCCGCCATGACCCAATGGGGTGCTTTTTGGATGCTTCCCCCGCCTGTCTGGCCATCCTCGGCTACCGACCGGAGGAGCTGAAGGGGAAATTCCTCTTTGATATGGTGCATCCCGAAGATTTGGCCAACATCCAAGCGGCCTTTCGTCCCACGTTGGCCTCGGGGGTGGACGGCGAATCGCGGGTGATCTATCGGGTACGCCATCGGCAGGGGCATTTCGTCTGGCTGGAAACCAGCAGCCGACTGTTGATCGATCCCAGTGGATCCTTAGAACGGGTGGCGGTGTCGCGGGATATCACCGAGCGCAAACAAGCGGCCCGCGACTTGGAGCGCTCTTTAGCTCTTCTGCAAGCCACCCTCGAGGCAACCACCAACGGCATTTTGGTGACAGATCTGCAGGGCCATCTCTTGGTGTACAATCATCTACTTGCGCAAATGTGGCAGTTGGAATCCTCTCATCTCAAACCGGAGGGGGCGGCAGAACGCACCCACCACATGGCGGAGCAGGTGCAAGATCCCCAACTTTTCCTGTCTCAGGTTGAGGATTTGCTGGCCCATCCGGAGATGAGCCAAAGCGTTATTCTGGAGCTGTTGGATCAGCGCATTTTGCACCTAGTCACCAAGCCCCTCTGGATTCGCGGCACCATCACCGGGCGGGTATGGAGCTTCCAAGACATTACCAGCAGCAAGAAAATAGAACGCATGAAAAACGAGTTTGTCTCTATGGTCAGCCATGAGTTGCGTACCCCCCTTACCTCGATTCGCGGATCCCTGGGGTTAATCCTGGGGGGAGTGGGGGGCCCCCTGAACGAACAACAGCACAACCTGCTGCAAATTGCCCAAAAAAACAGCGAGCGGCTGCTGATCTTGATCAACGACATTTTGGATATCGAAAAGATCGAAGCGGGGCGTATCAGTTTCGAGATCCGACCGCTGCTCATGAAGCCGCTGTTGGAGCAGATTTTGCAGGTCAACCAAGCCTATGCCGAGAACTACGGGGTGCAGATGCGCCTACAGGTGGATCCCGACTGTGAAGGCTGTCAGATCCGCGCCGATAGCCACCGCCTCACTCAGGTGGTGACTAACCTCCTCTCTAATGCCATCAAATTTTCCCCTCCAGGAGCCTCGGTAGACCTGCGGCTCAGCCGGCAGCAGGATTGGCTACGCCTCGCTGTTCAGGATCATGGACCAGGGATCCCCCGCTCCTTCCGCTCCCAGATCTTTCAACGGTTTGCCCAGGCAGATGCCTCTAATACACGCTTGCAGGGAGGCACAGGATTGGGGCTGAGCATCAGCAAAGCAATTGTCGATAAGCTAGGAGGGCGTGTCGATTTCGTGACCTGCTCCGCCGAGGAAGGGGAAGGGGAAACAGGTACCTGTTTCTACCTGGAGTTCCCTTTGTATGTGGAGGGGGAGCCTCTTGCACAAACTGGCTCTGAGAAGGGTTTTCCCTCTAAGGGATCCTAAGTTAGAATTATCACCTAGATTACTGAAGTATCCGTTCCTCTCCCCTTTTTGCCATGGCAGCCTCGTTGCAACGCATTCTTTTGGTGGAGGATGACCCTGATATTCAGGCGGTGGCTCGCTTGGCCTTGGAGGCGGTGGGGGGCTTCACGGTGGGGATCTGCAGCTCCGGCAAAGAAGCTCTGGAGCAGGCGGTTGACTTTGCGCCCGACTTGATTCTGCTGGATGTGATGATGCCGGTGATGGACGGGCCGACGACCCTAAAAGCCTTGCGGCAATTGTCATTTTTACGGGATACCCCAGTTATCTTTATGACAGCTAAAGTTCAAACCCATGAGGTGGAAAGCTACAAGCAACTGGGGGCTGTGGATGTGATTTCTAAGCCCTTCGACCCCATGAGCCTGTCCAGCACCCTTCACAGCATCTGGGCAACTTACCATGCCTAGCTCCCCTGCCACCCCCAGCCGAATTCAAGAACAAATGCAGGCGCTGCGGGCTGCCTATGCCGAGAAGATCGGGGAACGGGTGGTGCAAATCGAGCAGTCCTGGGATCGGTTGGTGCGGGATGACTGGAACCTAGAGACGCTACGGGCTCTGCACCGCATGGTGCACAGTTTGGCCGGTTCAGGTGCTACTTTTGGCTTCACCTACCTGGGCACAATTGCCCGGACGCTGGAAATTTTGCTCACCTCGATCCTGGAAACCGGGAATCCCCCCATCGCCCTGCAACGGATTCAAGTCCACGCTCTGTTGGCCTCTTTGCGCCAAGCGATCCACGAGCCGGAACAAAATCTGCCAGAGTTAACGGCGCTGATTCCTTCCCACAATTCTCTCCCCAACACAGGAGACAGTCACCTGATTTATCTGGCAGATGACGACCAAGCCTTGACAGAGGACTTGGCCCTGCAAATTGGCTATTTCGGCTATGACGTGGTTTGTTTCGACAACAGTGCTGACCTCAAAGAAGCAGTGTTGCGGCAACCGCCTGCTGCCATCCTGACGGATATCACCTTTGCAGAAGGGGACTCCGCTGGCATTGAAGTGATAACGGCTTTGCGCAAGCAACTGGGATCCGCCGTTCCCCCGGTGGTGTTTATGTCGGTGCGCGAGGATTTAACCGCCCGCCTAGAAGCCGCCCGTGCCGGTGGAAAAGCCTATTTCACCAAGCCGGTGAATGTGCCCAGTTTGGTGGATAAGTTGGATGAGCTTACCACCGCTCGTCCCCAAGAAGCCTACCGCATCTTGATTGTCGACGATGAATCTTATCCGGCCATCTACTATTCCCTGATTTTGCAGCACACCGGCATGGTCACTCAGGTGGTGACGGATCCCTTCGATTTGATTCCGGTGCTGTCGGAGTTTAATCCAGATCTGATCCTGATGGATGTGTACATGCCCTATTGCAGCGGCCTGGAGTTAGGGGCGGTGATCCGACAGCAGCCTGCTTATGTAGGGATCCCGATTGTTTTTCTCTCGACTGAAACCGACCAGAACAAACAGCTAAATGCCGTGAGCCTTGGGGGGGGGGATGAATTCCTCACCAAGCCGATCCAGCCGGAGCAACTGATCATGGCAGTTTACTCGCGGGCTCAGCGGGCCAGAACCCTGCGTTCTCTGATGGCCACCGACAGCCTGACGGGACTGCTCAACCACACCACCACCAAAGAACAGTTGGTGCAGGAAACTCTGCGAGCGGAGCGTGCCCAGAGCAGTTTGGCCTTTGCCATGCTGGATTTGGATCATTTCAAATCCGTGAACGATACCTATGGCCATGCCGCCGGGGATCGGGTGATCAAGAGCCTGTCTCGCCTGTTGCAACAGCGCCTGCGCCGTACCGATACGATTGGCCGCTATGGGGGAGAAGAGTTTGCCGTCATCCTTCCCGATACCGATGGCGCTGCAGCATGCAAGATTTTGAACGATATTCGCCAACGTTTTGCCCAAATTCGCCAACAGGCGGAGGACGAAGAGTTTTCTGTCACCTTCAGCTGTGGGATCGCCGTCTACCCGACCTTTCCGGACGTGGGATCCCTAAAGATAGCGGCGGACAAGGCCCTCTATCGTGCCAAGCATCAGGGGCGAAACCAAGTGGTTTTGGCGGAACAATAGCCCAGCAGCTCGGGGATCCCGGTCTACACCATCGATTCCGAGGACTGTGTTGAACCCGTCCGAGCCATGACTTAAAGCACCAGCTCAACTTCCCCCAAGGCGGCTTCCGGCCCCACCAAGGCGATCACCGGGGTGACCAGGTAAGTTTGTACGGCTTGATGCAGGTGTTCCGGGGTGAGGTGCCTGACCCTCTGCAAATACTGCCGGTCGAACTCCATCCCTAGGCCCAAAATTTCGTACCAGCCCGCCAGCTGCGCCACTTGCGCATTGGTTTGTTTGCTGAGGGCGTATTGGCCCAACAGCTTGCGCTGGGCCATTTCCACTTCTTCCTCGCTCAGGAGATGGGTATGCAAGCGTTGGATCTCCGCTTGCAACCGATCTAGAGCCACTTCGGTATTCTCGGAGGCGGTGCCCATGTAGGTTACAAAAGGGGCAGGATCCCGACGGGTGGCAAAGAAAGCCGAGACTTCATAGGCCAACCCACAGCGCTCGCGCAGCTCTACAAACAGGCGGCTGGAAAGACCGTTGCCCAGGTAAGTACAAAGCAACTTCAGGGCGGCATAGTCGGTGGATCCAGCAGCAGACCCCTGAAAGCCGATCATGATTGTCGTTTGTTGGGTGGATTGGGGCAGCTTCAGCAACTTGGGTTGCTCAAGAGGAGACAAAGCAAGGACCGGATCCAACCCTGCCTGAGGGGGGGTAACCCAACCGGAGAAAGCTGCTTCGATGTCGGCGGCCATCTGTTGGGTGGGCTCGGGGCCGATCACCACCATCACCATCCGGTCTGGACGACAATAGGTGGCATGATAGGCAACCAAATCCTCACGGCTGAGGGATCCCACCGTCTCCAGCCGTCCTACCCCCGGCAGCGCATAGGGATGATCCCCGTAGAGAGCCTGCCGCACCTGATCAAATGCCAGGCTGAAGGGCCGTTCCTGTTGAGCACGAATCGATTGCAACATTAGGGCCTGTTCCCGTGCCACCTCTGCTTCCGGAAAGCTGGGCTCCTGCAAAATCTCCGAGAGCAATCCCAGCAGCTCAGGGAAGTCCCCAGACACGCATCGCAGGCTAACCTCAAAGTAGTCGGAGGAGCTATCAACCGACAGGGAAGCCCCCAAAGATTCCACCCAGGCGGCAATGGCTTGGGAATCCCGCTGCTGGGTACCCTTGGTCAGGACGGCAGCCATCAAGTTGCTTATCCCCGCCTGATCACGGCGCTCCACGCGGCTGCCACCTCGGAAAAAACAGTGGGCCGCCAAGATATCCACAGTCGGATTTTGGCCCAACAGCAGGGTGGCACCATTGGCCAAGAGGACACGCTGTAAATGACCACGCTGGGTGGCAGGAAGGGCGGAGGTCATGAATAAAGAAGCCAAAAAACAAAAAAGGGATCCCGTCAGGAAGAGGGGCTTAACGATAGGCCAGTTGCAGCTCGGGGGGAGTAGCCGAGTCGAGGGCGTCAGGCTTGAGGGTGGTCACCACGTAAGCCTCGGGAGACAGGTATTGCTGGGCCAATTCCCGTACCTGAGCTGGGGTGAAAGATTGCAACAGCTCCAAGTACTCCTGGATGCGCTCTACCCCACCCATGGTTTCGTAGTAGCCGTAAATACCCGCTAGCTGGCTGGGGGACTCGGCGGAGAAGAGAAACTCGTGGGTGAGAATGCGCCGGGTGCGATCCAACTCCGCTTGGCCGATGCCATCCTGCTGCAACTTCTCGATCTCGCGCAGGATCGTCGCCTCCACCCGCGGCAAATGCTCCGGATCCATGTGGGCGCTGACGCAGAAAAGGCCCCCCTCCTTCAGCACCATGGAAGAACAGCCAATCCCCCTCACCCAGCCCCGCTGTTCCCGCAGCAAATGCACCAGCCGTGAGGTTCGCCCATCGCCGAGAATGGAAGCCAACACCTCCAAACCACAGGCTTGCTGCCAAGCGTCGGCGCTCACCGTCGGCCAAGCCAGCATCAAACGGGCTTGTTCCAACCGCCCATGGGTGCTCTCTCGGCGCAGGATCCCTTGGGGACGGGGTTGTTGGGGAACTCCAGGGCTTGCTAGCTTTTCCCCATAAGCAGAGCCGCCCAATTGTTCTTCCACCAGCGCCAGAGCGCGTTCCGGATCGATGCCCCCGGTCACCACCACCGTCATCTGGTCGGGTCGGTACCAGCTTTGATGGTAGGTGCGCATCAGTTCCGGGGTTAGCACCATCAGACTTTCGGGGGTGCCCAACACCGGTCGCCCGTAGGGATGCTCGGCATAGGCGGTTTGCATCAGCAGCTGATAAGCGTTGTAGTCGGGGTTATCGGCGGCGCGGCGAATTTCCTCCAAAACCACCTGACGCTCCCGCTCAAATTCATCGGCAGGGATCCCGGGGCGTAGAACCACCTCCGCCAAGTAGGGCAAGCTATCCGGCAAGTCAGCAGCAGCAACCGTGATGTAGTAGTGGGTGTAATCTTGGCTGGTGGCAGCATTGGTAACTCCCCCCCGCCCTTCGATCGCTCGATCCAGCTCACCGGGGGCCAGTCGATCGCTGCCCTTAAACACCATATGTTCCAGAAAGTGAGACATCCCTAACCACTCGAGGGGTTCGTTGCGTCCGCCGGTCTGTACCCAAATGTCGACGGTAACAGAATCGGTGATCGGGATGGGGTGGAGAATAACGCCTAACCCATTGCTCAGGCGGTGGGTGTGGGCAGGCAAAAGGCGAGGGGAGCGATTCAAAATTCTTAACTGATGAAGAACACTCTTAATTGTAGACAGGGAGTGACCCCTGGGGACGTAGTTGCGATCACTTTTGATCCGGTAATCAGGGGCGCTCGGTGTGGGGCTGCTGGCCCTCTCTCGCCTCCCGCTAGGGCTTGCCCTGAAGATCGGGGGATCCCTGCAAAGACAGGCCGGGGGATCCCTCGCCGGACAAGCTTTCTTCCGATTGGAATCCGGGGGGCCACTCTTGGCTGTCTCGAATGCGCTGCACCACCTCCTGCGGCAACATCACCCCCAACCGGCGGGCAGCTACGGCCACCACATCTCCCCGATCGATCAGCCCCGCAACCGCTCCGGTGGGCGTGAACACTAGGACTTGGCGCGGTTCCGACTGGCGCATCATTTGAATCACCTGAGGGATAGGGGTTTCCTCTCGTACCCCCTGCAGCTGCTCCATCGGCTTCAAAATCGCCTTGAGGGTGAGGTGATCCCATTGGCTGCGTTCGATATCGTTGAGCAACTCCGGCCGCACCAAACCCCGATAGCGGCCATCTTCTTCGGCAAAATAAACCTCCGCTTCCGGGTGGGCCCCTCCCTCTGCTTCCGATTTTAGAGAGGAGGGTACCACGTAGCGATCCACAAACTCCCGCAGGCTCATGCCCGCATCCAAAACCCGAAAATGACGGGTCATCACCTCTCCGGCTTTCAGTCGCCCCAGCACCTGCTGCAGCTGAGCGTACTGGCTGTAACGGCGGGCATTGTTCAAAATAAACAACCCGATCAACCCCAGCCACAACCCATTCAGGCTGCCGGCAAATACCACCAGCAACCCCAACCCCAGCAGGCCGAAGCCGACGAGTTGCCCCACCCGCGCCGCCCAGATCATGCCCTGTTGCCGATCCCCGGTCCAACCCCAAATGGCTGCCTTCAGGATTTGCCCTCCATCCAAGGGTAGCCCCGGCAGCAGGTTGAACAGGCCGATGGTCAAGTTGATGGCGGCCAAACGGGTTAGGGTTGAGGCCAGCATCGACTCCGGTGCAGTCCAAGCCAGTGCCGCGCTGAAAAGGCCAAACAGACCCAGGCTGAGAAGAGGACCTGCCACCGCCACCCAAAAAGCACCGAGGGGATGGGGAACTTCTCGCTCGATCGCGGCCATCCCCCCGAAAATGAACAGGGTGATGGAGCTAACTCGTACCCCGTGGGCGCGGGCCACCAGGCTGTGGGCCAGCTCGTGAGCCAGTATAGAAAAGAACAACCCCAAAGCGGTCGGTACCCCGTAGGAGAGCATGAGCAGGAGGGCTACCGGGAACCAGGTGTAGTCGATGAAGAACGGGATCCCCCACAGGTTACCGATGCGCAGGCGACTGGTCATGGTGATGAAAACTCCTTTTACTGCTCCGCACAACCCCACGGGGGATCCGTCCGAGGAGCGCGGGTTGGGACTGCAAGCTAACTGAATCCGCCTGGGATCCCTCCTTTTTCACTGTAAATCGGATTGGTTTTCCCGATTTTCTGCCAGGCTGAGGGGGGAAGACTCCGGCTGCTGAAACAACGCGTTGAGAAACGCCTGTTCCAAAGTGTGTCCCCAGGCAAATTCTCGCGGGCTGGGCTGTTCCGGCAAATAGGCCCAGGCGTAGCGCTCACAATCGGGAAAGTAGCGAATCTCCCACCAGGTTCCCCCTACGGGCACATCCTTCACCGCCCGCAGAAAAGGGCCGCGATGGCGGGTGAGGCGTTCTTCCACAAAATAGGGGCCTTCCAATTGGAGGGTTTCTACTGCCGCGATAAACTCGGCCCGTTGTCGCTCATTCCGGATCATCTCCTCGGTTCCGCTCTCGGATGGGTTGTGGATTGGCTCTATTTTAAGAGGAGATTCTTGGTGTTCTGTGGGATCCCTGCCTAACCATTCCCGCTCCCGATTTAACCCGCCGCGGGTGCTGTGTCTGAGCAACGGACATGGAGAAGATGAAGTGGCTGCTCGGATTGCTCTGGCCCTTACGCAACTGGGGATCCAAGTGCGGGCCCTGCCGATTGTGGGGGAAGGGAAAGCCTATCTACGCCAAGGGATCCCGATTTTGGCCACCCCTCAGGTCATGCCTTCGGGGGGGTTTATCTATCAAGATTGGCGGCAACTGTGGCGAGATGTGCGGGGTGGACTGCTGGGGTTGACGGGGCGACAGCTGGCCGTGATCCGGAAAGCAGCCCCCCAGACGGATCTGATGCTGGCGGTAGGGGACATTGTGCCCTTGCTGATGGCTTGGTGGAGCGGCATCCCCTATGGGTTTGTGGGCACCGCCAAGTCGGATTACTACTGGCGGGATGAAGCGGGCCCCTATCGCCCGAGTCGGATCCCGTTTGTGGAGCCGGTTTCCGATTATTTGCCCTGGGAGCGCTGGTTGATGGGGCGAGAGCGCTGTCGGGGATCTTTTCTCCGGGATGAACTGACGGCGACGGCTCTACAAAAACGGGGGCTGAAGGCCTTTTACCTGGGTAACCCGATGATGGATGGGCTTGAGTCCCCCACGCAACTGCCTTTGGATCCGGAACGACCAGCGCTGTTGCTGCTGCCTGGATCCCGTCCGCCGGAAGCCTACCGCAACTGGGCCTTGATGATGCAGGTGGTGCAAAAGATCCCACCCGAAATTCAGGTCTATGCCGCCCTCAGCCCCAACCTGGAGCCCGCCCAACTCCAGGCCCGGATCCCGCCGCAACGCCGCGATGTACTCCTTATCTGGGGGGACTTCGGCGCTTGTGTCCAACGGGCAACGGTGGTGCTGGCCATGGCCGGAACCGCCACGGAACAATGCGTGGGCCTGGGTAAACCCGTGATCACGCTGCCGGGGGAGGGGCCGCAATTTACCCCCCGCTTTGCCGAAGCCCAAACCCGCCTCCTGGGATGCGCAATTTACCTCACGGTCGTGCACCAAGCCCCGGCTATTCTTCAGCAACTTCTAGAGCGCTTGGCCACCGATCCCACCTACACGGCTCACCTGCAAGCCCATGGACGACAACGGATGGGATCCCCTGGCGCTGCCCAGCGTATTGCTGCGCAAATCCAAACTTGGGTTAGCCCTGCCTGAGGAATCCGACCCCATTTTGAGGACACCAGAACAAGGTATATAGTGATCGAAAGTGATCAAAATAGTGGCCCAATTAACATAAAAAATTCTGAACAAGCGAATGTTAAATCGTGTTTTGTTGGAAAGCAGTTGGTGGATCCCCTGCTACGGGTTGGCGGGGGCGGCCTTGGCCATTCCTTGGGCAACAGGGTGGGTGAGACGCAGCGGCCCCCGTCCGGCGGCCTACATCAATATTTTGCTCACTTTGGTGGCTTTGGTTCACGGAGTTCTGGTGCTGC
The DNA here is from genome assembly GCA_039794845.1 of Thermostichus sp. DRC_bins_24. Classification (GTDB taxonomy): domain Bacteria; phylum Cyanobacteriota; class Cyanobacteriia; order Thermostichales; family Thermostichaceae; genus Thermostichus. Next base: position 77,912 of record JAUQVK010000115.1, on the reverse strand, counting down.
GACAGGTGTGGGGGCACGCCCCCTACATCGTGGACTATCCCTGGTTTCGGGTGGCGGATCTGGATTTGTCTTTGTCGCTGGAAATTTCTCCCATCACCATGGGGGCAGTGGTGTGGATTAGCGGCCTCAGTTTGTTGGCCCAGATCTACGCCCTTGGCTACTTGGATAAGGACTGGGGACTGGGGCGTTTCTCGGCCTTGATGGGCTTTTTTGAGGGGGCCCTGACGGGCATTGCCATCAGCGATTCGCTGTTTTTGAGCTACGCCCTGCTGGAGATGCTCACCCTCTCCACCTATTTGCTGGTGGGCTTTTGGTATGCCCAGCCTTTGGTGGTCACGGCGGCGCGGGATGCCTTTTTAACCAAGCGGGTGGGGGATCTGTTGCTGCTGATGGGGGTGGTGGCGGTTTCTAATTTTTCCGGGGCTTTGACGTTTTCCAATCTGCGGGATTGGGCGGCGACGGCCAGTTTGGATCCCACCTGGGCCGCTTTGATGGGACTGGCCTTAATGGCAGGGCCGGTAGGCAAATGCGCCCAGTTTCCCCTGCACCTGTGGCTCGATGAGGCGATGGAGGGGCCGAACCCCGCTTCGATTATGCGCAACTCGGTGGTGGTGGCCTGCGGCGCTTTTGTGCTGATTAAGCTACAGCCGCTCTTGGCCCTCTCGCCGATTACCGATGGCTTTTTGGTAACCATCGGTACGATCACGGCGATTGGCGGATCCCTGGTAGCCTTGGCGCAAATTGACATCAAACGCACCTTCTCCTATTCCACAAGTGCCTACCTGGGGTTGGTGTTTGTGGCGGTGGGGATGCAACAACCGGATCTGGCCTTGGAACTGTTGCTGATGCACGGCCTGGCCAAGGCGCTGCTGTTTACGGGGGTGGGATCCATCATCTACACCACCGCCACCCAGAACCTAACAGAATTGGGGGGGTTGCGCAGCCGCATGCCGGCTACGGTAACGGCCTTCGCGGTGGGCTCCCTGGGGATGGTGGCCCTGTTGCCGCTGGGCTGCTTTTGGACGATGGCGCGATTGGCTTTGGTCTACAGCGTCTTGCAACCGGCCTTGGTGGGGGTGCTGCTGTTGGTGAATGGCCTCACCGCCTTGAACATGATGCGGGTGTTTGGCTTGGTGTTTCAGGGATCCGTACAACCCAAAACCCGCCGGGCACCGGAAGTGGGCTGGTTGATGGCTTTGCCGATGGGGATCCTGGCGGTGCAAACCCTGCTGATGCCCTGGCTGCTCTGGCACTGGCAGCTCTATCCGGGGTGGATCCCCAGGTTAAAGCTGATGGCAGCCTTGCTGGTTCTCTCGGGTGCGGTGGGAGCGGGTGTGGGCGGCTGGCTGTACTGGGGAGGCAAACGGATGCTCCGTCTCCCCTGGCCGGAGGTGCAAGCTCTATTAGCCTACGACTTTTACACGGGGCGACTGTATCAAGCCCTGGTGGTGCAGCCCATCAGTGCCCTCTCGCGGGGGTTGGAATGGATCGACCGCAACTGGGTGGATGGTTTGGTGAATGGGGTGAGCTTGGCCTTCTTGTTTGGTGGCGAAACCTTGAAATACACCTTGTCGGGGCGGATGCAGTTGTACGTGCTGCTGATTTTGATCGGGGTGGTACTGGTGGTGGCCTGGCTGATGCGGGCTCCTGGGTTGGGGTTGGCTTAGAGGGTGAGAAGTATTATTGGTTAATTTTGATTTCGATTTTGTTGCCCCGTTGAGGATCTATCAATGCCAAAAGCGGTGAAGGGAACTTACAAAAATGGCTTGATTCAATTGGCGGAAGTGCCCGACGACATTTCTGAAAGTCCGGTCATTGTTACTTTTTTGGAGACTGAGCCGGTCTCTTCAGCCAAACAAGGTCAGAGGATGACGCTAGGGATGTTTGCTGGCACCTTGAAGTCAACAGAGGAAGACTTCAAATTGGCCGAGTTCCATGGGGATCCTGATGATGGATTGGATTGGTCATAGCTGAAATGAGATATGTTGTTGATACTCATACTCTAATTGGGTTCTTGGAGGATAATCCCAAGCTAGGCAACAATGCCAAGAATGTACTCTCTAATCCTTTGAGTCAATTGGTCATGCCTGCGGTTGCTTTAGCGGAAGCTGCTTGGACTGTTGAGAAAGGGAAAACTTCTATTCCTTCAACAAGCCTGCTGATGGAAGCTGTTGATTCGGATCCCCGCTTGGTGATCTTTTCATTGACAAGGAGCGTTGTCGAGAAAACTTTGAGTTTGCTGTCCATTAACGAAATGCATGACCGACAAATTGTTGCTGTTGCCCTGACTCTGCAGGATAGAGGTGAACAAGATAGAGGTGAAGAGGTAAGGGTATTAACTTGTGATCAAAACATTACGGAGTCGGGATTAGTCGAGGTTTTATGGTAGTAAACCAGTCTTCAGGGAGAGGGGCATGTTAAGCCTACTGATTGGGATCCCTTTGTTGGGGGCAGTTTTAATCGGGTTGATCCCGGAGCAAGGGGGCAAGCAGATCCACCGAACCTTGGCGTTGGGATTTGGACTGATTTTGTTTGGCCTGAGTGTGGGGTTGTTGCTGCAGTTTGATCCCAATCTCGGATCGGTGCAATTGGCGGAAACGGTAGCTTGGATTCCACAGTTGGGCCTGATTTATGAGCTGGGGGTGGATGGCCTTTCTTTGCCCTTGGTGGTGATGAATGGCTTGCTGGTGCTGATTGCCATCTGGGCCAGTGGCAAGGTAGAGCGGCCTCGCCTCTATTACAGTTTGTTGTTGATGTTGGCGGCGGCGGTGGCAGGGGCCTTTCTAACACAGAATTTGCTGCTGTTTTTCCTGTTTTATGAAATCGAACTGATCCCGCTGTATTTGCTCATTGCCATCTGGGGAGGGCCACGGCGCATCTATGCGGCTACCAAGTTTTTGGTCTATACGGCCCTGTCCGGGATCCTGTTGTTGATCGGCTTTTTTGGTCTCAGTTGGCTGAGCGACACCAATAGCTTTACGTACACGGTGTTGCAGGCCCATCCCCTGCCTTTGATACAGCAGACCCTATTGTTAATTCCGATTTTGTTGGGGCTGGCGATCAAAATTCCGCTGGTTCCTTTTCACACTTGGTTGCCGGATGCCCACGTGGAGGCTTCTACCCCCATTTCGGTGTTGTTGGCGGGGTTGCTGCTGAAATTGGGTACCTACGGCCTGCTGCGCTTTGGCTTGCAGCTGTTGCCGGATGCCTGGGCTCAGGCGGGGCCGTGGTTGGCGGGTTTGGCGGTGGTGAATGTGCTGTACGGCTCCTTTAATGCCTTGGTGCAGCAGGATATGAAAAAGCTGGTGGCCTACAGCTCTATCGCCCACATGGGTTATATCTTGCTGGCGGCGGCGGCGGCGACTCCGCTGGCTTTGGTGGGCTCCGTCTTTCAAATGGTCAGTCACGGCCTGATTTCGGCGCTGCTGTTTCTGCTGGTGGGGGCAGTTTACACCAACACCGGCACACGGGATCTGAAGCTGCTGCAGGGGTTGCTGAATCCCGAGCGGGGCTTACCGTTGATCGGTAGTTTGATGGTGTTGGGGGTGATGGCCAGTGGCGGTACGCCGGGCATGGTGGGCTTTATCGCCGAGTTCATCGTCTTTCGCGGCAGTTTTCCGATGTTCCCCGTGCAGACCTTGCTGTGCATGATTGGAACCGGGTTGACGGCGGCCTATTTCCTGCTAATGGTGAACCGTGTCTTTTTTGGCCGTTTATCGGATGTGGCGATTGCCATGCCGCGACGACGCTTGGGGGAACGGTTACCTGCAGGGGTTTTGGCGGTGATCGTGGTGCTGCTGGGGTTGCAACCGGCTTGGGTAACGGGCTGGGTAGAACAGACGACAACCCATCTAGCCCATCTATTGAATCCCGCCCCAATCACCGTGGCGCTTGCCCCGGTGGACGGTGGCGATCCTCCAACTTTGCCTTAAATTGAGTTTTTGCCCTAAATCCCGTTTCCATTTGCATTTGATTGTTGACTGATTATTGACGCTTCCTCCTCCTATGACTTCTACGTTGCCTCGTGATGGTTCTTCTCTTTCTCCCTCCTGTTTTCTGCTGGTGGGCTTGGATCCGTTGGATCAGGTGCGGATTAGCCCGATTTTGCAACGCCTTGAGGCGGGGGGGGCCCTGTTGCCCGATTCGGTGATGAACCGCTTGGAGGTGATCGGGATCCTGCACAGTTACGGGGAAGTTTTGGATGCTTATTCCCGCAATTTGATCTTTATTGCCGACCATCAATTTTTGGAGTTATTCCCCGCCTTTAAGTATTTCAACGGCGAGATTACCCCTGGCAAATGGCTGCGTTACCTTTGGCACGACCGCATTAACTATGAGTTTGCCGAATACTGTATGAAGGCCATGCTTTGGCACGGGGGTGGCGGGTTGGATGCCTATTTGGATACGCCGGAGTTTGTGGAGCGGGCCAGGGCTGCCATTCAAGCCAAGATTAAGTTCAACCCCTTTTTGCGGAGCTTGGGGATCCTCTTCCCCGATTTTGGCCTGGAGCAGGTACGCATGCTGGCCATGTATAGCGGATTGGGCCAGTTTTGGCGGGTGATGAGCGATCTGTTCCTGGCCTTGGCCAAACGCTACGAGACGGAGCCTCACCTTACCATTACCGATGTGGTGGCCCACGTGCAGCAGGGTTTGGTGGAGGCCGCCAATAAACCCATTACCTACGCCCCGTGCATCTGGGGTAAACGCCATGAGGTGATCCCGCTGTCGGTAGGGCTGACCTTTTTGCCAGATACGGCGATTCCTTATGTGGAGGCGGTGTTTTTCCGTTCTTTTCCCTTCATGGGCACCCTTTCCTACAACGCTCAGGCTGGACAGATCCCGGAGAAACAGGCGGATTTCGCCTATGGAGCCCTCTATGCAGATCCGTTACCGGTGGGCAGTGCCGGGATCCCTCCCACCCTTTTGATGCAAGACATGATGCGGCATTTGCCCCCCTATTTGCGGGAGCACTACCGCCGCAGTTTGCGTGGAGAGGATGATCTGCGGGTGAAAATCTGCTTGAGCTTTCAAAAAGCTATGTTTTGTGTCACCACGGCTGCTTTGCGGGCCCTGGCTCCTTTTCCGTTGGAAACTCAGGATCCCCAGCAACAATTGGCAAACCGGGAATTTCTCACCCCTTGGTTGCAACGATTGGTGGGATCCCGCCTGTTAAGTGTGCAGGAAGGTTAGGTGAATCCGGTCTGCTTTTCCGACGGCGGCTGAGGGGCAGAAGGTGGGCCAGAGGTGGGCCCTGAAGGGAGCCCGTCTTGTTCTGGAGATGGGGCAAGGGCCCTTTGCGCATCCATTTCCACCTGGGCCGCCTGCAAGGGATCCGTGAAATAGGTGGGCAGTAGCCCTCCGGCAGCGATGAACAAAACAATTAAAGCCTGGAGAGTGGTGACCAGCTCTCGGCTGATGCCCAATTCCAAGTTCAGCTGCAGGCCGCCCGTGAGCAACACCCCGAACAGCAGGGCGGTGAGGGTAATCCCCAGGGGGGAGTTTTGCCCCATTAGAGCCACGGCAATGCCATCAAAACCGACATTGGCGGGCAAAGATTGCTTCAGACGATATTCCTCCAGACCTGCTCCTAAGACATAGTGGGTGGCCGCCAACCCCGCCAACGCCCCCGAAATGGCCATAGCCAGGATCCGTTTTTGACCCAAGTTCACCCCGGCATATTCCGCCGCCTTGGGGGAGAGGCCCATCGCCCGCAACTCATAGCCCTCGATCGTCCGCCACAGGTAAAAATTCACCCCTGCCACCGCCAAAAGGGCAATCAAAAAGGCCCCATTCAAACGGATTGCCGCCAATCCCGCCGGAACCTCCACCGGCCAACCGGGCAGGATCCCCCCCAGCAGAAAAGCCAACAACGCCACCGCCAGGGATCCGAGCAACCGCCGTTGAATCGGCCAACGTCGCCACAGCAGGTAAAATCCCACCCCTGCCACCAAAGCCAGGGGCCAAGCCCAGGAGAGTTCCCCCGCACCGGATCCCTGTAACCCCAGCAACTCCAGCACCGTCGGGATCCGCGATTCCGGACGAATTTCATAGCTACGGGCTTCGGGGCCCGGGGCTTTGAAGGGCAAAGTGATCGGGTAGCCGAAAAAGCGGTACTGGTTGGCGGAGATCAAAAACAGAAAAATCGAGGCAGCGATGTAGTTCATCATGATGGTGTTAATCACCTCGTGGGTGCCGAAGCGGGCCTTCAGCCAACCGGGGATCCCGCCCCAGAGGCCTCCTCCCACCGCCGCTGCCAAAATTGACAAAGGCAGTGTCAACCAGCTTGGCCCCGGCAGGTACACCCCCACCAGCATGGTGGCAATGGCCCCCATCGTCAGTTGGCCGGGAGCACCGATATTAAACAGGCCCGCCTGAAAGCCGAAGGCCACGGCCAACCCTGTAAAAATCAACGGGGTAGCCAACAGCAAACTCTGGAACAACCCCGACAGATGGGTGAGGGGTCTAAACAACAACTGAAAGGTATAGGTGACCAAATCCAACTTGGTGGTCAGGTTCTCAAAGGGAGTCAAATCCGGTGAGGAACCCAATCCAGGTCGCAACATCCACACCACCACCGCCCCCACCGCCACCGCTGCCCCCAGGGCACTGAGGGGCACCACGATCTGCCGCCGCCGCACCAAAAAGGCTTTCCCCCCCGGTAGTTGCAGCCGCCCCAACAGCAGCAACAACAAGGCATAGGCAAAACTGGCGTAGCCGGCCAACGAGGGGCTAAACCGCCGCAACGGCAAGCGCGCCGGCAGGATCCCTTCCGCCAAGGCTGCCCCATTCACCGCCCCAATCGCCCGATAGAACAAGAACAAGCCCACCCCGAACAGGAGCAGGCCGCCGAGGCCCAAGCCATAGAGCACCTGCGCCCGCAACTGAGGTTTGCGGATCCCCAGCGTCAAACAGGAAACCAGGGTCAACAGCAGCCAAGCCCCGCTCAACCCAGGGATCCAATCCACCGCCAAGCCGTCAGGGATCCCCAATTCTTGCGGGTCAACTACCCCAAAGGTGCCTGCTAGAACCCCAGCGCCGCCAAATTCCCGTTTGAGCACCCACCAAGGACAGATCACAAACAGCGAAGCCGCGATGAGGTTGGCCAGTAACAGCACCATGACGGAAAACTCAAGCAAGACAAAGGGCAAGAATCCTGACAACCATAGCAGCCAGCTGTCTTCTCAGCCACTTAGCCACAAAACTTCTCATGGGTTTAGGGCCGGTTGCAGCTGTAAGAACACCATCCCGCTGGCGGCAAAGAGTCCGCAACCCTTTTGCCAACCCAAGAGCTAAGCTCCAACGTTCGCCCCTACATCGGTGACAGACAAGGCAAAAAGTCCGGTACAGCCCTTTACGCTCATTACGCTCAGGGCACGCTGGTGCGTTCGCCCCCCATAGGGCACCGCCGGTCACAGGTAACCCCCGACGATAGACTTTTTTTTCTCCCCTCTCCCGCTCTGGGAGAGGGGCCGGGGGTGAGGGAGCTGTTTCAGCCTCAATGGCAAGGACTACAGAACCTATACGAGAACCTATACGGAGGAACGATTTTGACTAAACTACCCGATGTTACTCCTACGGAGTTGCTCCACGACCACCCTAATGGGTAGAGCGCGGGGAACTAGGGTGAAGATTGCGATGAAATAACTCCCTACTCTGAAAGGCCCATTTGCTGGTTGAACTGATCGACGGCTGCTTGTTGCAGGGCTTCCATTACAGGGCGGGTACGCAGGAGAATCTGCACATCGCGCAGGAGGTTTTCCCCCCAGAGGTTTTCTCGGAGCACTTGCAGGCGGGCATATTCCGGATCCAGGCGCATCGCCTTTGCACCCAGTTCTTCCGCCCGTTCGGTTTCTCCTTTGATATAGAGGGCGGTGGCTAGAGCCAGGTAGGGCTCGGCCATGGTGTCGATCATCTCTAGGGTACGTTCCCAGCGGTCAATGGCGGCCTCCAGGTCTCCCTGCTCGTAATCCACCAAGCCAATGTTGTTCATAGCGGGCCAATAGGAGGGATCCAGCCGCAGGGCCTCTTCGTATTCCTGGCGGGCACGGTCACCGTTGTTCAGTAACAAATAGGCATTGCCCAGTTGGAAGCGGGCGTTGGGGTTATCCGGCTGTAGGGCAACAGCCCGTTCTAGGGCTTCAACGGCAGCAAAGTAACTGCCCTGCCGCAGATAGGAAGATCCCAGGGAGTAGAGAACGGCAGCATCTTCCGGGGCTAAAGCGCGCGCCTTTTGCAACGCTTGGATGGCTTGGCCGTAGTCTCCTAGCTGCAGATGAACATTCCCCAAAACATAGTGCAGCTCCGAGGAATTGGGCACCATTTCAACCGCCAATTGCAGACGGCGCAGAGCTTCCTCGGCTTGACCAAACTGTGCCAATCGTAGCGAGTCGGTGGCCAGTTGTAGCCCTTGGGCCTGCATCAAACCCCCATTGGGTACAGGCACGTGCATCAGCACCTGGGCTTGGGCAGTGGGCAGGGATCCCCCCATGAACAGTGCAACCCCGACGCTCACAGACAACGCTTGCAGGCCACGAATGGGCGGAACAGACGACAGGAACGACGGTAGTAGCGACATACTGCTCAAACCAAAAGGGCCATGCCTATGTTAGCTGCAGTCACCGGGGATCCCGGCTAATCCCGTTGTCCCAAGGCCCGATCCAGATTAAAGGCAGCACTGATCAGAGCCAAATGGGTAAAGGCTTGAGGAAAATTGCCCAAAGCCTCGCCACTGGAGCCAATTTGCTCTGCGTACAGCCCCAGGTGATTGGAATACCCCAGCATCTCCTCAAACATTAGCCGGGCACGCTCCAACCAGATTGGATCGGCAGCCCCGGCCCGCGTCATCGCCTCCACCATCCAAAAGGAGCAGATGTTGAAGGTGCCTTCTTCCCCCGTCAGGCCATCGTCGGTTTTGCGCACATCGTAGCGGTGGACCAAGCCCCCCATCATCAGACCCCCTTGCCGTATCGGGCGGCCAATGGCTTCCAGGGTTTTGAGCATGCGCGGATCCGTCGGCGCCAAAAACAACACCAAAGGCATGATCAGGGTAGAAGCATCCAGGGCATCGCTGCCGTAGGCCTGCACAAAGGTTTGCAGCTGCTCATTCCAACCTTTGTCCATGATCTCTTCGTAGATTTGGTCGCGGATCCGTTCCCAGCGCAGACGGTCGGCGGGAAAGGAGCGCTTGTTGGCCAGTCGCAAGGCGCGATCCAACGCTACCCAGCACATTAGGCGGGAGTAAACAAAGTGTTGGGGGCCACCGCGCACCTCCCATACCCCTTCATCCGGCTGGTTCCAGTTGTCGCAGACCCAATCCACCAGCCGCCGCAGTTGGGTCCAAAAGTCGTAGGAAATCGGGATCCCGTATTTGTTGAACAGATAGACCGAATCCATCAGTTCGCCGTAAATATCCAGTTGCAGTTGTTTGTAGGCGCCGTTGCCGATGCGTACCGGACGGGATCCCTTATAGCCCTCCAGGTGATCGAGGGTGTATTCCTCCAGGTCTTTTCGGCCGTCGATGCCGTACACCAGTTGCAGAGAGCCATCGGGGTTGGCATCGTGGGTGCGCTCCTCGATCCAGTGCATGAAACGAGCCGCTTCTTCTGTGAAGCCAATGCGCATGAGGGCATAGATGGTGAAGGCCGCATCCCGAATCCAGGTGTAGCGGTAGTCCCAGTTGCGTTCGCCGCCGATCCCTTCTGGCAGGCTGGTGGTGGCGGCGGCGATGATGCCACCGGTGGGTTCGTAGGTGAGCAACTTCAGGGCCAGAGCCGATCGATGCACCATTTCCCGCCAGCGTCCCGTGTAGGTGCACTGCGAAACCCAGTGCCGCCAAAATTGAACGGTGTGCAAAAACAGCTCATCCGCCCGTTGTTGCTCGACAATGTCGCAGGTGCTCAGATCCCGATCCTGTTGCAGCACCACAAAGGTGGTTTGTTCTTCTTGTAGGGTAAATTCCGAAACCACCCCATCCCCATCAATTTCTAACGGGAGGCGGGCGGTCAGTTCTAGGGCCAGATCTTTGCTGATGAAATTGGCCCCACAGCCGATCAATTTGGTGTCGTGGGGATCCCGTCCGTAGTTAAAAGCGGGCCGACAGATCAGCTTAAAGGTCATGCTGCCGCGCACCGCCCGTACCCGCCGGATCAGCCAGTGATAGCCCGGTTCATCCGGTCGCAGGCCCACGGTCATGTAATCCACCACATCGCCAATGCCCGACTCAGAGACAAACCGCGTCACCAAAACATTCGTATCCGGCCAATAGAATTGCTGACTTTTAACGGTTTCTCCCACCGCCGTAATTTGAAAGCGCCCCCCCTTTTCATCGTCCAAAATCGCGCCGAAAATACTGGGAGAATCGAAGCGGGGCAAGCACAGCCAATCGATTGAGCCATTCATGCCCACCAGCGCCACACTTTGCATATTGCCGATGATGCCGTAGTTCTCAATCGGTTGGTAGGCCATGTTTGTGCAAGGAGGAGGGTCTATTGCTAGCCTAACCGAGGGATCCCTACACAATGATGAGATTCTCATGAAATTGAGAGGGGGGAACTAATATGAACAGGATCGCCCTCTTGTTAGGGATCCCGCCCCGACTCCTATTCGATTCCCCATGCCCAAGCGATTGCCCATACCGCAACTGGAGCGCCTCCACATCGAGGTGACCAACGTTTGCAACTTTAAGTGTGAGTTTTGCCCAGATGCGATCATGCAGCGGCGACGGGGGCACATGGATCCCGTCCTGTTGGAGCAGATTTTGGAGGAGGTGGCCGCAACGCAATTGGCTCGAGTGATCGCCTTTCACCTGATGGGGGAGCCCTTGATCTACCCATACATTTTCCAGGGCATTCACATGGCGGTGGAACGGGGCCTCAACCTGCACCTGACCAGCAATGGCAGCACCTTCGCCCTCTGGCCTGAGCACATCGAGAAGTTGATCCGTAGCCGATTGCCCAAACTAACGATCTCACTGCAAACGCCGGATCCGGTTACCTTCACCCTCCGGGGGGCACCGCCTCGCCTTAGCCCGGAGCGTTACTTTCAGGGCATAACCGATTTTCTGCAAGCCCATCTGCGCTCCGAGAGCCCCACCCAGGTGCACCTGAAGTTTCTCGACACCAGCCCCCACCCCTTTTTGGTGCCTCACAAGGCTCTTTCGGTCATCAATTCCGGGCAACAGATGCGCGCAGAGCTCTCCGCTTGGGCCACGCGGGCCTTGCAAGGGATCCCCGATGCCCCGGATCCCGATTGGATGGGATCCCGAATTGCTGCCCACCGCCCCGGACGTTGGCAACAGATTCGCCTTCATCCGCGCTTGGTTTTGGAGACCTTCCCGTTGGATAGCTGGGGCAATGTGGAGACAAAACACGTGATCCCGGCCCGTTGGGGATACTGTAACGGGGTCTCAGGGCAAGCAGGAGTTCTCTGCGATGGCACGGTGGTGCCTTGCTGCAAAGACTATGAAGGACGGATCCCGTTGGGAAAACTGGCGTTGGGGGGATCCCTGGGCGAGATTTTGGCGGGCCAACCTGCCTGTGCCTTGCGGCAAGGGTTCAATCGCCTGCAGGTAAACAACCCCGTTTGCCAACGCTGCATGGGCGGAGATACTCCCGGTAAAGCCTTAGCCAGACAGGCGGGATCCATTGCCTACTTTAAGGTATATCGACCTCTGAAACAGAAGCTAGAACCTGGCTGGGGAGAAGTGTAGGTGGGGAACCCAAACGGGTCAGGACTTGAGAATGAGCCAAGACTCGGGGAATAAGGAATCTCCGGCTGTAGCCTCGGGCTTGGCTGAATGAGCGTCAATCCAACAACAATTGAGTGCGCACCGTTCCGGCCCGTTCTGCTCGGGCCACAATTTGGAGAGAGCTGCCTACCGGCGCTTGAATCACCCATTCCAGCTTGCGGCGATAGTCGATGCCGGTGCTGGAAGACATGATTTCACCGTAGGCTTTGTTGGAGCGCCCTTCTAAATGCCCCAGTTCTTGCGTTGGGGATCCCGTGATCAGGGTAGAGCCTTCCGGCAGTTCCAGACTGACTTGAATGGGCCGTACCGCCTTGCGCTCCAGGGCTTTTTGGCTGGTATAGGTGGGCAGGAACCCCTGATTTTCGTACTGCACCACCACCCAAAACAAAGATAGGGATCCCTCTGCTGCCGATCCAAGGCGATGCACTTCGCTGCGGGCCAAGGCCAACCGAGGTGACATCAGGGCATGGGCAATGGCGAAGCGGCAATGCTTGTCACACAGATCCGGCAGCAATTCTGGGGGCACATTTTGCCAAACCGCTTTGTAATCCCAGCCGCCGATTTCCACCTTGCCCAACTGGGGATGATCGAAGGCCTGCCAATCGATGAAGCCACGCCCCCCCAAAACCTGATCATTCCATTTCAACATCTTCAAATCGTCCGCTTCGGGGTGCCAGCGAAACCACTGGATGAAATCTTTTTTCTCCACCCCCGCCTCGGTGGGCAGATCCCACAATTCTGTGGTGAACCCGTACCAACCAAAGGCATCGTAGGCATAGCTGTTGAAGTTGCCGTGGCTGACCTTCTTCGGGTGATAGCGAAAGTGGTGGTAGCCAGAAATGGTGGGATAACCGGTGATCTCGGTGGCTTTTTCCCCAATCAGCTTGTGAATGTCCAGATCTTCAGGGGGGTAGTGTTCGTCCGGGTGGGTGGCGTAGGCGCGAATGTGAACGGCAGAAGACGTGTGATAGGTTACAAAGCCGTTGATGTTGGGGTGGGTGCGCAAAAATTCTCCAATAGCCCGGGTTTCCGGCTCAGAATAGGGAAAATCCCCCGCCCCCACCTGCTCATTTTCGGGTACCCATTCGTGGGGATAATTGCGATTAAAATCCAGTCCTTCAAGAGTTGGGGCCATCGGCAAATCGTAGCCATCAAACTCCCGAATCAGCCCTTCGGTCATCAGATGGTAGTAGGTGCCGCCAAACTCATCGGGATCCCGCCGTACCAGAATCCTCGGATCTAAGGCGGATACCTTCCAGGCCCCACAGGGATCCTGCTTGCGCATCTGCAAAATCTTGCCATCCCCATTCACATCCTCTGGGTAAAGACCCGGTTGCGGATCCGGTTCCGGGTAGGGACGAGTGCCGGAGCGCAGACGGTAGGGGGTGGTTAGATATTTCTCTGAGCCATCCACGGCGATGCGGGGCAACACGTAGACGGTGTATCCATCCAGCAAGCGGGTTGCCCGTTCATCCCGGCCATAGTGGGTGAGCAGGTAGTGAATGTCGTACAGAGCCACTGCGGATCCCGTCACTTCCCCGGCATGGGTGTTGGCATCGATCCAATAGCCGGGTTTTTCAAGGGCTGGCCCGGTGTGGCGCTGGGTGAGGGTGGCCAAAACAATATCCCGCCCCTCATAGCTCTGCCCAATTACCTCCCAAGTGATCAAATCAGGGTAGGCAGATGCCATCTGCCGGAGAAACTCCAGGATCTCAGTATGGGTAAAAAAGTGGCTGAAGTCGAAAGGGGCAACAGACATTGGAATCCCGCACCGTTTGCAGTATTCTGACCCACTTTACAGCACCGATCCTCAGTGGCTGAGTGGGAGGACGCTCTGCTTTTGCCAGCAATGAACCGGTGGTCAAACCGCTTGGCCCCTGTGGAAGAGGTCAAAGCTTCCTAGCCATGACTACGGGGATCCGGTTGATCCAGGAGAATGGGCGTACCCCGCTCCAGCCCGGAGACCGGCCCACTACCCGTCAAGGTTAAGGGATCCCCAGCCGCCAAAGCCAGCAAATTCGCACGTAACACCGATTCCGGTTGCTCTCCAATCACCGCTCCAAGGGATTCTCCCTGTCGATCCAAAAACAAAAAATGGGGGATCCCGTTCACCCGATAGCGGCTCAGTTCCGGTAACCACTTGGGATTGTCCACATTCAGCATGACAAAGTTGACCCGATCGGCGAACTCTTCCTTCAGGCCGGCCAGCAGCGGCGCCATGGCTCGACAACTGGTGCACCAATCGGCGTAAAACTCCACCAAAGAGGGTTTGAAATTGGCTTGGGCCTCTTCCAGAGGTACCGCCTGTTGCGCCAGAACCTCCAAACGCGTGGTGGCATTGCGGCTTTGATTGGCAAAAAATAGCCCTGTCGCCAAAATCACCGCCGCCAAGGCGATCAACCCGTTGCGCAACCGTTTCGCCCAGTTTTCACTCATGTTCAGCACCTCTATTAGATCTGCTAAATCTGCTCTTAAACGCTTTGTCAAAACTGCCTGGGGCAACCCCCACAAGCCCCCACTTTCACCGTTCTAGCATTGCATTGAACCCATCCCCGCCCCGCCCAACGTACCTCCCGACGTACTTCATTAGAGTCAACGGCCTTGCTATTATCAAATTGTACGAACAAAAACTTTATTGAGCCAAACAGATGAATGCTCTGCCCAGTCTGTTTATCTCCCACGGAGCGCCTACCCTGCCTCTAGAGTCTGGGCCTGTGGTGCAGTTCTTCAAAACATTGGGATCCCTTCTGCCAACCCCCCGCGCCATTTTGGTTATTTCCGCCCATTGGGAAACGCCAGAGCCTACGGTGAGTGCTGCCCCTCAACCAGCAACTATCCACGACTTCTACGGATTCCCGCCCCCGCTCTACCAATTGCATTACCCCGCCCCCGGGGATCCAGCTCTGGCCAATCGAGTTCAGGCGATGTTAACTGCTGCCGGGATCCCAACCCAAATTGACCCCAATCGCGGCTTGGATCATGGCGCTTGGAACCCCCTATTGCTGATCTACCCGGAAGCGCGGATCCCGGTGGTGCAGTTGTCCATCCAGCCGCAAAAGGATCCCGCCTACCATTACCATCTGGGCCAAGCCCTACAGCCCTTGCGAGCAGAGGGGGTGCTCATTCTGGCCAGTGGCGGTGCCACCCACAACCTACGGGAGCTGATCGCGCCTGCATGGCGGAGGCCTCTTCCAACAGCCGGTTGGAGCGAAACCCAAGCCGAGTTTACCGACAAGCCCCCAGCCTGGGTTGCCCACTTCGACCAATGGCTTTCCCAAACCATCAGCAGCGGACAGGTGCAAGAACTGCTCGATTACCGAACTCTGGCTCCAGAGGCGGTGCGCAACCATCCCCGCGAGGAACATTTACTGCCCCTCTTTGTAGCGGCAGGAGCCGGCGGCCCTGCCAACACTTGGGCACAACTTTTCCAGGGCTATACCTACGGAGTGCTCAGCATGGCCGCCTTTCGTTTTGGAGCTTTGGAACCCTAGAGGTGGGCTGACGGGATCCCATTCAAGAGGGGGCCATGGATTCAACCGAGATCCGGTGCTGGGGGAGAGGGCCTGGTGAGCGATAATGGGTGCGGCGTTTGCACCAACGGCTGAGCGATGCGCATCTCCTTGAAGTGGTTGCGGGAACTGGTAGACTTCGAGCTTTCACCAGAAGAATTGGGGGAAGCCCTGACCCTGGCAGGGTTTGAGGTGGAAGATATCGAAGATCGCCGCACCTGGGCAGATGGAGTAGTCCTGGGCAAAATTCTCAAGGCAGAACCTCACCCCAACGCCGATAAACTGCAGGTTTGTCAGGTGGATCTGGGGGGCAAGCCGCCTGCCACCATCGTCTGTGGAGCCGCCAACGCCCGTGCCGGGATCCTCGTTGCCGTCGCTACCCCAGGCACCCATTTGCCCGCCCTCAACCTCACCATTGAAAAAGCCGAGAAACGGGGGGTGACCTCTGCCGGCATGATCTGTTCTTTGGCGGAATTGGGACTGGAAAAATCCTCCGAAGGGATCCACGAATTTCCAACCGACTTAGATCTGGAAACCCATCCCCTCGGCTCCGATGTCCGTCCCCTCTTGGGCTTGGATGACGTGGTGCTGGATCTCACCTCAACGGCTAACCGTGCCGATGCCCTGAGCATGGTCGGCATTGCCCGTGAAGTGGCTGCCCTCACCCGTAACCCGCTGCACCTGCCCCCCGTCAAGCCCCTCGAGGCCAAACCCATTCCCAATCTGAAACTGCACATTGCCGATGCCAAAGCCTGTCCTGCCTACAGTGGTGTGTTGATTGAGGGGGTGAAGATCGGCCCGTCCCCCGACTGGCTGAAACACCGTTTGGCAGCAGCCGGGACGCGCTCCATCAACAACGTGGTGGACATCACCAATTTGATCCTGTTGGAATGGGGCCAACCCTTGCACGCCTTCGATTGGGATTGCCTGCTGCAGGTGATGGGCAAGCCGAAAAAGCCTGCTATCGGGGTGCGCCTCGCCCAAACCGGAGAAACCCTGAAAACCCTGGACGGCCAAATCCGCACCCTGCAAGCCGAGAGCCATCTGATCACCGCTGCAGATCGGCCTGTAGCTCTGGCGGGAGTGATGGGGGGCGAAGAAACCGAGGTGAACTCAGGGACGACCAACATTTTTCTGGAAGCCGCCCTGTTCGACCCCGTGGTGACGCGGCGCTCCGCACGTTCACAAGCCCTGCGCACCGAAGCCTCAGCTCGCTACGAACGGGGAGTGAATTTTGCCGGTCTGGATCAGGCGCGGGATCGGGCGGTGCAGTTGATCCTGGAGTTGGCCGGCGGACAAGTCACCGGCATCACCACCTTCGACCAACGGCCCTCTCTAGAGCGCACCCTGGAGCTAAGGCTGTCTCGGCTAATCGATGTGTTGGGGGATGATGTGCGGGCGGCGGATGTCGAGGAGATCTTGCCTGCTCTGGGCTTTCAGCTGTCTCCCTGTGTCCCCAAGGTGGTCACCAAACCCGGTGCAAAACCCGCTTCTCCCGAGACCGAAACGGCAACCGTGGCGCGTTGTGTCTGGCAGGTTACCGTTCCCCCCTACCGCCTGCGGGATATCGAACGGGAGATCGACCTCATCGAGGAATTTGCCCGCCTTTACGGCTACGACCGTTTCTCCGAAACCCTGCCCCCCGAACCCCAGGTGGGATCCCTTTCCCCACGGGAATCCTTCACCCGTCAGATCCGGGAAGTGCTGCGCGGCATTGGCCTCACGGAGCTTTACCATCTCTCTTTGTGCCCGGCTAATGCAGAGGGGAGTGGCTCCAACAGGGACTTGGTGAAAATTGCCAACCCCCTCTCGCCGGAATATTCCGCCGTGCGAGATGCCCTCCTGCCCGGTTTGGTGGAAGCCTTCCGCTTCAATTGGGATCAAGGCAATGGCCCGTTACAAGCTTTTGAAATCGGTCGTGTTTTTGCCCGTGCCCTTCCCCCCAGCCCCCACCCCTACCGAGAAGCTGATCACATCGGCGGCATTTTGGGTGGGGATCCCAACCCCAACGATTGGCAACACCACAACCGCCCGATGGACTGGTTCGAGGCCAAGGGATTACTGGTCTCGGCTCTGGAACGGTTAGGGTTCCACCCCGAGTTTCGAGTGGATTCGACCTCTGAGCAATCTCCGGAGCTGCATCCCGGTCGCCAGGCCAGCCTGTGGATCGAGGGATCCCGTATGGGCTTGTTTGGGCAATTACATCCCCGCCTCTGTCAAGACAAGGGCCTGCCGGATCAGGTATATGCATTTGAGTTGGAACTGGATCCCTTGCTGGAGATCTTAGAGAAACGGGGCATTGTGCAATTTTCCCCCTTCTCAACTTTCCCGGCCTCGGATCGGGATATTGCCTTCTTTGCACCGATTGCCCTTTCTGTGGGAGAACTCGAACAAGCCATTCGCCAGGCGGGAGGCGAGCTGCTTCAGTCGGTGCAGCTTTTCGACGAGTATCGCGGCCAGGGTGTCCCGGAAGGGCAGCGTAGCCTTGCCTTTCGACTGGTCTACCGCGCCCTCGATCGCACCCTCACGGATGCTGAAGTAGAAGCGGCCCAAAGCCGGGTAAGAGCCCAGTTGGAAAAACAGTTTCAGGTTATCTTACGAAGTTAACTTGACTGTCATCCTCAAAGGGAGGGGATTCTTTCCCTGCTCGACAGTTCTTTGAATTGAGTTTGAATTGGGTTTGGAGCACCTGCCCTCACCCCCCCAGAGCGGGAGATGCAGAACAGGAGTAGAGCCGCTGGCTTTTGCAGGCTTGATACGAACTCCTTGCAGATGAAAAAGTTAGCGCTCAGCTTGAGCATTCAAGTTGGAGACAATCAGGTACAGGACGAAAATAAACAGTGCAACCAGTGCCATAGGTCAATCCTTATCCTGTGGGCTGCCAAGGGCGGGCGGTTAAGTCTGGTACATCGGACGATTACATTAGGCAAGAGGGATCCGGTCAATGCCCTCGTAGCCCTTTATCTTACAAGATTTGTCTGTGATCCGGATCAGTTGTACCGAGGAATACTGTTTTCCGCACTTCTCCCCCAGCCACCGTTGCTCTGGGCAGGCGAATGGGGGATGACTACTCTTTTTCCTCTTCCCTGGAATAAAGCCGCACTGCCCCCAGCGACAAAGCCAACACCACCCCAAACAACACCAACCCTAGGGCGGAAGCGTAGCCCATCTCCAGATTGCTGATGCCCCGCTCGTAAAGGTAGTACACCAAAGTGAGGGTGCTGTAGACCGGGCCGCCGCGGGTGAGCAAATACACTTCCTCAAACACCTTCATGGCGGCAATGGTGGAGAGGATCAACACCAACAGTTGGTAAGGGCGCATCAGGGGCAGGGTAATCCAGCGGTGTTGTTGCCAACGATTCGCCCCATCCAGGGCAGCGGCTTCGTACAAATGGGCCGGGATCCCCTGCAAGCCGGCCAAATAAATCACCATGTAGTAGCCCAAGCCTTTCCAGATGGTGACCAAACTAACGGAGAACAAGGCCCAACGGGGATCCGTCAACCAAGGGATCCGTAGCGGATGCCCCGACAGCACAGAAAGAATGTGGTTCAACAGGCCATTCTCGGCATAGAGCCAGCGCCAGGCCAAGCCCGCCACCACCACCGAAAACACCACCGGCAGATAGTAGAGCAAGCGAAAAATCCCAATCCCCGGCAGCCGTCGATTCACCAAAATCGCCAGCCCCAGCGGCAACCACACCAAAGGCGGCACCACCAAACCCACATACATTAAGGTATTTCCCAGGGCTCTCCAAAAGAGGGGATCCCGGGTCAGGCGCAAGTAGTTCTCTAGGCCAATCCAGGTGGGGGCACTGAGCAGGTCATAGCGGGTCAAACTCAGGTAAACCGCTTGCAGCATCGGCCAAAAGGCGGCGATCCCCATCAAGATCAGGGCGGGCAACAGAAACAAGTAGGGGCCAGAGTGGATCCACAACCGTTCCCATCTGGGTGGGGATGACCGAGATAACTCTGATGAAGTTTTTTTAGCCATTCCAGCGTTGGGCCGCATCCCGCACTGCTGCCTGTACCGACTTTTCCCCCAGCATCGCCCGTTGCAACTCTTCGTAAATGATCTTCTGCAAATCCCCCAAGCCCTCTACCGGGGGGATCAACACCTGCGCCTGGGGTAGTTGAGCCGCACTTACCAGCCGGGCTTTATCCACCACGGTTTCCGCGGTACCCGTAAAGTAGGGATCCGCCGCCGTCGCCACTGTCGAGGGTAGGGTATTGGCCAGCTGAGAAAATTCCAGTTGGTTCTGGGCATTCGTGAGGAAGAGGGCAAATTGCACCGCCCGCTCGGGGTGGGGGGTGGCTTTGGGAATGGCCACGTTCATCACCGCCGCACTGATGCGCCCATCCAAGCCGGCCAGTTGGGGGGCCACATCAGTCACCTGGGCAATATCGGGGGCATTTTCTTGGATCTGCCGTAAAAACTGCGGCCCCGTCAGCAAAAAGGCCAGTTCCCCCGACTGATACAGCTCCAGAGTACGGCGGTGGCTTTCCGTCAGTACCTCCCGTGGGATCCCGCCCGACTGAAACAAATCCACCCAGTAGGCAAAGGCCGCTTCCCCCGCCGGGTTAGCAAATCCTGCCTTTCCTTCCCCATCCAGCAGTGGCAGCCCCATCTGCACCATCGCCTCCAACACCTGGGATCCATCCAGGGTCAACATGAAGGCGTATTTGCCGGTGCGCTCCCGGATTTGGGGGGCGAGCTGGGCCAACTCGGCATAGGTCCTGGGGGGGGTATCGGCATCCCAGCCCGAGTCTTCTAGCAAAGCCCGGTTGTAGAGGGTGATATCGCTGGCCACGTACCAGGGTAAGCCGAAGGTGACCGGGGATGAGGCTCCGGCTTTGAGCAGTTGGTTGGCCCGCCAAAGGTTGGGGAAATAGGCGGCACGTTCAGCTTCAGAAACCTGGGTTTCCAGATCCAAAAGGGCATCGCGTTCGGCCAGTTTGCTGGCAAAGGGCGGGTTGAGGTTCACCACATCTGGGCCTGTGTTGGCGGCCACCGCCGTCAGGATTTTGGTTTCCATCTCCCCCCAGGGCACATCCACCCACTCCACGGTGGTATCGGGGTACTGACCTTGGAAATCGGCGATCACCCGGTTCAGATAGTCGTCGAAGGTGGGCTTCAGTTGCATCGTCCAGAAGCGGAGGCGGATCTTTGCTGTTCCCGGCGGGGCCAGCTGTCGCCCTCCACAAGCCCCCAACAGCAGCGCCCCCGTACTGAGCAAAAACCGACGACGAGATGTGAGCATCACTGGCAGGTTCTCCAACCTCAGGTGAGGCCATTTTACCCGCAGGCTTGCGGTTGGTTTTGCCAAGGCTTTTGCTCAATCAACATCCACAGCCAACAATGAACAACAACCAACTCACTCAGGACTCTCGGAACTGGGCAACGCCACGATCAGGGCCTCCAGCACCCGATTCACCCGGCTTAGGCGCAGGCCGTAATCCGACAAGACGGGGCTATTGGGAATAATGGCGTGGCGAAACCCCAGCTTGCTCGCTTCTTTCAGCCGCTGCTCCAGCTGCGACACCGGGCGCACCTGCCCCCCCAACCCCACCTCTCCAATCAAAACCGTGAAGGGATCCACCAGGCGATCCCGAAAGCTGGCGGCCACGGCTACGGCTACCCCCAAATCGGCAGCCGGCTCGGCCACATTGATGCCACCGGCGGAGGCAATGTAGGCATCGTATTTGGAAAGCGGGATCCCAACCCGTTTTTCTAAAACCGCCAAGATTTGCAAAAAGCGGTTCATCTCAATACCGGTGGGGGTCCGGCGGGGTGAGCTGTAGCTGGTGGGGCTAACCAGGGCCTGCACCTCTACCACGAGGGGGCGAGTGCCTTCACAGGCGACAATGGTTGCCGTTCCGGGTGTGGCTTGATCCCGACTGCTCAAAAACAGTTGCGAGGGGTTTTCCACCTCCACCAAGCCCGATTCCGCCATTTCAAAGACACCAATTTCCTGGGCTGCCCCGAAGCGATTTTTCACCGAACGCAACAGGCGATGGCTCTGAAAGCGATCCCCCTCAAAGTACAAAACCGTATCCACCAAATGCTCCAGCACCTTCGGCCCCGCCAGGGATCCATCTTTGGTAACATGGCCCACAATCAGCAGCGCTACCCCCAATTTTTTCGCCGCCCGCATCAGGAGGCTGGTGCATTCACGCACTTGTGAGACCGATCCTGGAGCGGCCGTGATTTGTCCCCAGAAGATCGCTTGAATGCTATCGATGACCGCCACACGGGGCTGCAAAGCCTGGATCTCCAGCAAAATGGCCTCCAAATCCGTTTCGGCCAAGAGGTACAACTGGGGGGATCCCACCCCGAGGCGTTCTGCCCGCAGCTTAATTTGTTGGGCCGACTCTTCCCCCGACACGTAGAGCATCCGCCCGCTTTTGGCCAAATGTTCGGCGGTTTGCAATAGCAGTGTGCTTTTGCCAATCCCCGGATCGCCGCCGATCAACACCAGGGATCCGGCCACGATCCCACCCCCTAAGACGCGGTCGAACTCCCCGTACCCAGAGGCAAGGCGAGGGTGATCATCCGGCTGCACTTGCGTGATCGGGATGGCAGCTTGAGGGATCCCGGCTGAGCTGGAGGCGCTGGGTTTCAGGGCTTGGGCACGGGGAGATTTTGGCGGCGGGGCAACGGCGATTTCGGATAGGGTATTCCAGGCACCGCAGTTTTCACAACGGCCCAAAAACTTGGGATAGCGTTCACCGCAGTTGCTGCATTCCCAGACGGTTTTTGCTTTGGCCATGATTGGGATCCCGGTGCCCTTTCAACCGCCACTACGACACTACAGCAAACTCCGTATACTGCCTCATCTTAGGCTCATGGAATGCGAGCACAATATCCTCTCTGGGAACACCTTCACGAATTAAATCGGTTGCAATACCGTTTTCAGTCCAATCCTCTTCGATCCAGAATTGACCATCCCGAATCCGCACATAGACCGTCATTCCAGCAACACGTTTCCCATTCTGCCAACCAAGGTTCATCCAGATATAGTTGGCTTTAGCCTCATCTACAATCAAAAACGTTTCAATGTCTGGGTTAGAGTGACGTTTACTCAGCTCCACGTATTCAGTCAAAATACGCTGAATTAGCTTTGGATACTCCGTTAATTTATCCATTGCAAAATCTCCTCCGCCTCTATATCTACAACAATGATGGGAAGTTGATGTTTAGTGAGAATGAGTTGAATCACATCCTGAGTAAAAAAGGTATTGTATGCAACTCTGCTAACAGCAACATACAACTTACGGTCTGGGGCTATTTCCTCTAAAAGGTAGCAGTATATGTCATACAGCCCTTGCGCGGGTTTTCTACAGCAGGGTTTATGCTTCCTCAGCCCTCCAGGAGGTGGGTTTCAACCTCCATAGCTGTTACATGTGACTAGCGAAAGGGCTGTACTGACCGAGAGCCTCTTTCAAATCTTGAATCTTGGATGCTCCAACAAAGCTTTTTGCCTCCACAACTAGCTTCTGACCATTTCGTTCAACCGCAATCGGACGTTCGGCACCAAGATCAGCGTATAGTACGGTTCTTTGGTATTGAATGACATAAGGATCATCTGTAACCAACCAGCCATCCTTAATCAGTGCCTTTTTTACGGCATTGTGGATGATATCTAGTTTGGGCATGGATCAAGTATACGCAGATGGCTCTGTCCTTTTGTATGGTCTATGTCCCTCAAACTCTACCGGGGCTGGCAACAGGGATCGCTTCAGTGCAAGGCTTGGGTGGTTTCCGTTGCCCCCACCATGGGGGAACGTGTCAGCGGGACGGAGTCATCGGCCTGGGCCAGGGATCCCTCCTCGGGGAATACCAGGGATCCGCACTGGGCCTGATGACGCAGCAGATGATCGCACAACACCAGCGCCACCATCGCTTCCACCATCGGCACCGCCCGCGGCAACACACAGGGATCATGCCGCCCCCGCGCCGCCAATTCCGTTTCTTCGCCGGTGAGGGTGACGGTTTTTTGAGCCTGTCGAATCGTGGCCGTGGGCTTAAAGGCCACCCGCAGCGTGATGTCTTCGCCGTTGGCAATTCCCCCCTGAATGCCGCCGGAACGATTGCTGCGGGTACGCCAGCCGGAGGGGGTCATGTAAAACTCGTCGTTGTGTTGCTTGCCCGTCAAATAGGTACCGGCAAACCCCGAACCGATTTCAAAGCCTTTGCTGGCCGGCAGAGACATCACCGCCTTGGCCAAATCCGCCTCTAGCTTGTCGAATACCGGTGCTCCCAACCCCCGCGGCACCCGGCGGGCCACACATTCCACTACCCCCCCCAGGGAGTCGCCTTCTCGACCGGCAGCCTCGATCATCCGGATCATGGCGGCAGCCATCTCAGGATCCGGACAACGGACGATGTTGGCTTCCACCTGCTCAGCACTCACCAAGGCGGGATCCACCTGGGCTTCCAAATCTTTCACCCGCTGCACGTAGGCGAGGATCTCCACCCCGGCGGCCAGCCGCAAAATTTTCTTGGCAATGGCCCCCGCGGCCACCCGACCAATCGTCTCCCGGGCGGAAGCTCGCCCCCCACCTTGCCAGTTGCGGATCCCGTACTTGGCTTGGTAAGTGGCATCCGCATGGGAGGGTCGAAAGGTGGTGGCCATTTCGCTGTAGTCCTGCGGGCGGGCATCCTGGTTGCGCACCAAAATGTGAATCGGTGTGCCCAGGGTCAGCCCCTGAAATACACCGGAGGTGATCTCGCAGCGATCCGCTTCTTTGCGCGGCGTGGTGATGTGGCTTTGTCCAGGGCGACGGCGATCCAATTCCGCCTGAATGTCCGCTTCCGTTAGGGGCAAGCGGGGCGGGCATCCATCCACCACCACCCCTACCGCTCCCCCATGGGATTCGCCGTAGGTGGTCACCGAAAACATAACGCCGAAGGAGTTGCCGTTGGCCATGGGATCCTGAACGGGTGGGGCGGAAGTAGGCCAAGCTTTGGCCCGAGAAGTTTTATCTTACCGTGTGCAGTTGCCTCCTGAAAGGATTGTGCTTCACCCCTCAAATCCTTCCCATCCCTGAATCTATGCTGAAGAATCGAAGCCGTCTCAGCGTAGCTTGACCTAGCGTTGGGAGTAGGTCACTTGGCCAATTCGCTCATGCGCTGCGCCAAGGTGAAGTCCAGTTCTGTGATGCCCCCAGCATCGTGGGTGGTGAGATCCACACGGACGCGGTTGTAGACATTGCTCCACTCGGGGTGATGCCCCATGCTCTCGGCCACCAAAGCAACGCTGCTCATCCAGCCAAAGGCTTCAACAAAGGAGCCAAATTGAAACTGTCGATGCAGTTTGCCAGACTCCAAAGACCATCCGGGCAGGTTGTCCAATTTTGTGTTGATCTCGGTTTCGCTCAGTTTGACAGGTCTGGACATGGGTATTCCCTCCAGTCAACGCCGCTAGTTTCATCAAAAGAGCAACTGAGGGTAGCTCCCAGTTTATTTACAAAACTTCATGATTCTCGGAAAGAGTCGGGCCGAGGGGTTTGTGGAGCCAGTAGCCTTGCACCGCAAAATCTGCCTGTCGATAGAGACTGAGGGCAGCTTGGTTGTGATGGTAGACCTGTAGGGTGATGGCCGCCAGCTGCTGCTGGGATCCCCACCGTTCCACCTGCTGAATCAGAGCTCTGCCCAGCCCTCGTCGTCGGTGCCCGGGATCCACCCAGAGCAAGAAAATATACGCGACCCGCCGGTAGGTGGCTTGGTCTGTGGAAATGCCCACCCAAACGCAGCCCACCGGTTCCCCGGTTGCTTCCTCTAGGATCCACCAGCAGGGGGTACTGGGTGGATCGAACAGCCGATCCAGGGTTATCTCCAGGTGATCCCAGTGGGCTTGCTCCGGAAAAGCTTCTTGCAAAGTCGCCTGCAAGCTTTGCCGAACCCGGGGCCGATCCCAGGCGGAGCCGGTGCGCCAGCGGTAGCCAGGGGGCAACAGGATTCCGGATTCAGACATTCTCAAGCATCGGCACGGCAGAGAGTGATACCGAGGGTAGGTCTTCTATCGGGGCAGGCTGAGCCATGTCTCCCGGCAGGAAGGAGCGGATGCTCACCACCACCAAGGTAAACAGAAATACCAACAGGATCAGAGCCGGGAAGACGTATTGACGCAGGATGTTCATGTTTCTACACAATCTTCGCCCCTACAGCATAGCGTGGGGGAGTAGTCCATGCTGGGGCTTGCTCCTGAGGTTGTGGCCATAGGTTCTCGGGAGCCGGCTTCAGCTACACTGTAGGGCCGACAGATATTCTCATCGCCCAACCCCTATGGCCAGGATCAACGACCACTACCTCAAGCTCAAGGCCGGATACCTCTTCCCCGAAATTGCCCGCCGGGTGCGAGCCTTTGCTGAAGCCAACCCCACCGCCTCCATCATCAAAATGGGCATTGGCGATGTAACAGAGCCTTTACCCGAAGCCTGTCGGACTGCCATGATTCGAGCGGTGGAAGAAATGGGGGATCCGGCCACCTTCAGGGGCTACGGGCCGGAGCAGGGGTACGAGTGGTTGCGCCAGGCGATCGCCCGGCAGGACTTTCAGGCGCGGGGCTGCGATATCGATGCATCGGAGATTTTCATCTCCGATGGCTCTAAGTGCGACTGTGGCAACATCCTCGACATCCTCGGCAACGACAACACCATCGCCGTTACCGATCCGGTATACCCGGTGTATGTGGATACCAACGTCATGGCCGGCCACACGGGCGCAGCCAACGACCGAGGTGAGTATGAGGGCCTGATCTATCTGCCCATTACGGCTGAGAATCATTTCACCGCCGGCATTCCCACCCGGAAGGTGGACGTGATCTACCTCTGTTTTCCCAACAATCCCACGGGAGCGGTGGCGACACGGGAGCATTTGCAGGACTGGGTGAACTATGCCCGCACCCATGGATCCCTGATTTTGTTCGATGCCGCCTACGAAGCCTACATTACGGAACCCGGGATCCCCCACTCCATCTACGAAGTGGAAGGGGCGCGAGACTGTGCCATTGAGTTTCGCTCGTTTTCCAAGACCGCCGGGTTTACCGGTACCCGCTGTGCCTTTACGGTGGTGCCCAAATCCTTGCAGGGGGAGGCCGGCGACGGATCCCGGGTAGAGCTGTGGAGTTTGTGGAATCGCCGCCAATCTACCAAATTCAATGGGGTGTCCTACATTGTGCAGCGAGGGGCGGAGGCCGTCTATTCAGAAGCAGGGCAGGCACAGGTGCGCAGCTTGGTGGAGTTTTACCTCGAGAACGCCCGCATCATTCGGGAGCAACTGACCGCCGCCGGGATCCAGGTCTACGGTGGGGTGAACGCCCCCTATGTTTGGGTGAAAACGCCGGACGGGCTGAGCAGTTGGGATTTCTTTGATAAACTGCTGCACCATTGTCATGTGGTCGGAACCCCCGGTTCTGGGTTCGGCAGTGCCGGAGAAGGATATTTCCGTCTGTCGGCTTTTAATAGCCGTGCCAATGTGGAAGAAGCGATGCGCCGCCTGACCAGCACCTTTTGAGAGTTGCTTTTGAGAGTATCGGTCAAGAGCCGTGGATTGGACGATGAAAGGGTTGCTCTGCCAACAGCAGTCGGATCCCTGGTACAACGGAGACAAGTTTTCTCTCTCTCCTTCATGCCTGATATTCTCTTGCTCTCGGGGAGTCCTAGTGCCAACTCTCGCTCAGAGGCGCTCTTGCATCATGCCGCCGGGCTGCTGCCCAGTCCGGGCTTCGCCACCCAGTTCGTCTCGGTGCGAGATCTACCCCCAGAAGATTTGGTACTGACCCGGTTCGATAGCCCGCAGCTCAAGCAGATTCAAGAAAAAGTGGTTCAGGCAGATGGGATCCTCATCTCTGCCCCGGTTTACAAAGCTTCCTACCCAGGGGTTTTCAAGGCACTATTGGATCTGCTCGACCAAGATGCCCTGACGGGGAAAGTGATCCTACCGATAGCGACAGGGGGAACATTGGCCCATTTGCTTGCCATTGACTTCGCCATGAAGCCGGTGCTGTCGGTGATGGGGGCGACGACGATCTTGAAAGGTATTTACATTCTCAGCGCTCAAATTCAGTTTGATGCCAACGGAAAGCTGCAGCTAGAAGCAGACATTGAGGAGCGCCTGCAAGCCGGGATCCAATCTCTGGTGGAGGCGGTGCAGCGGTAAGCTTAGAATTCCCGCCGTGGGGTTTGTGATGGATCCCATGCATTGAAGGGACATCCTCCCGACGCAATGCCTAGCGGGTAGAGCGCGGGACTTAATTGTGCTCCGCACGACCCGGAGGGTCATCGTCCTCCCCGTAGCGCAGCGTGCGGCAGGCTTACCCCTCATTAGTTAAATGAGATTGAATTAGTTAAATGAGATTGAATTCTACAGCTTGTGCAAATTCAAATTCGCCATCTCCTCGAATACCGCTACAGCAGTCCAGCCCGGTTGGAACCCCATACCCTGCGTCTGCGGCCTCGCTGTGACGGGATCCAAACCCTTTTGGCCTTTGACTTACAGGTGGATCCGCCCCCGGTGGGTAGCTCGGCACTGGTGGATTTGGAGGGCAACGCGACTGAATTGGTGTGGTTCGGAGATCCCACAGAGCATCTGCGCATTGAAACGCAGGCTACGGTGCTCACCCTACGGCAAAACCCCTTCGACTACCTGCTTTTGGATTGGGCCACCCATCTCCCCATTGACTACCCCAGTGCCTTGGCCGTTCAGCTACAGCCCTATCTCACTCCGCAGGGCGAAGCTACGGTGCAAACCCTGGCTTGGGAACTTTGGGATCAAGTCCATGGAAACAGCACTGCTTTTTTGCACCACCTGAACCAACACATCTACAGCGAATGCCGCTACATCCTGCGGGAAAAAGGGGATCCCTGGCCGGCGGGCCTCACCTGGCATCGCAAAACCGGCTCCTGTCGGGATCTGACCCTGTTGTTCATGGAGGTCTGTCGCACGGTGGGCTTGGCAGCGCGCTTTGTCAGTGGCTATCAAGTCCGGCCGGAGCCTAGCCCACAAGTCAGCCCTCCGGAATTGCCCGCAGAAGCTGTTGAAGAACCCAAAACGGATCCCGCCATGAGCCAGAACCCGGCCCACCACCACCTGCACGCCTGGGCGGAGGTGTATTTGCCAGGAGCGGGCTGGCGGGGGTTTGACCCAACCCAAGGATTGGCCGTTGCCGATCAACACATCGCCTTAGCCGCCAGCCCTCATCCCCGCGGGGCGACTCCCATCAGTGGCCAGTGGTTGGGTAGGGGCATTCACAGCAGCATGCGCTACAGCATCGAACTGGCAGCGAGTACCCCTGCGCAAAGCCAAGTCCAGCCTCCTTCAAGCAGCCCTTTGCGCCCCACTTAATCTGCTGGATTTCTGGGCCAAGACATCTCTAGCTGGATCCCGAAGCAGCGGTGTAAGATAACGGAGTTTAGCCAAGCTTCTGCCGAGGGATCCCGTTGACCCAGTCTATTGATATCTCCGCGAGCGTTGATACGTTTTTGCAGGAGTTGGCCGCCATTCAGCAAGTCGGGCCGAAGCGAATCGCAATCTTGGGCAGTCGTCATGTGCCCATCACCCACCAGTATTTGATCGAAACCCTTAGCTACGCGCTCGCCCTCACCGGCAACCACATTCTTACTTCCGGGGCCATCGGCACCAATTTGGCTGTGATCCGGGGGGCAATGCGGGCGGATATGAAATCCTTGACGGTAATTTTGCCCCAAAGCTTGGATCGGCAACCGGCGGAGTCGCGGGCCAGCCTCGAGCAGGTATTGCATTTGGTGGAACACCCCGAAAACGACCATCTCCCTCTGGCGGAGGCCAGCCGTCTGTGCAACCTCGAGATCATCAGCAAGTGTCAGCAGCTGATCTGCTTCGTCTTTCACGATAGCGTCACGCTCTTGGATGCCTGCAGGCACGCTGAGGATCAGCACAAGCTGGTGACTTTGTTTTATTTCGACTGATGATTTTTGTGATGATCCTTGGACGGCAGAGGGGGCGGAAAATGCGCCTTTAGCCAGGTCTCAGCTGCTGCCGGAGTGGTGAGTTCGCCGTTGAGGGTGCGGTACCGCAGTTGATCCAAAATCTCCTGGAAATGGCGGCCCGGCGGATAGCCCAGATGACGCAAATCGTGCCCGTTGAGCACCGGTTTTACCCCATGCCACTCCTGCAGGTAGCGCCAGATCAGCCACCGTGCCGGTTTGGGGGCAATACTGGCCAACAAAATCAGCGCCGGGATCCGCACCCCTTGAAGTCGTTGCACCACCTCACCGGGGGAAAGATCCGGCTGCAATTGGGCCAAGAGGGTTTGGTAATGGGGATAGTTGCCGAGGCGTTCGATGCCCGCTTGGGTGAGGTGCAGTTGGCCGGCCACCTGGGGTGCTTGGGGCAGGGTCAGAAGAAGGGCTTCGAGGCGCAGTTGCCAAATTTCATGGGATCCCAGCTCGGGGTAACGACGACGCCAATGTCTGGCCCAAGAGCCGACCCGTTGTAGCCGCTGGCGCAGGGATGGATCCCATTCCAGGTCAGGGTGGATACAGCGCAAGGCCCCCCATTCCGCCAGTTTTTGCAAAGCCAGAGGCCAATAGCGGGATCCGAGAATGTAGGCCAGCTCCTGCTTGAGGCGATCCCCGCCGACGGCATCGTGTAACCCACTGGCCACGGCAACCCGGATGCGTTCTTCGGTGCTCGGATCCAGAGAAAAGCCCAGACGCACCGCAAAGCGCACCGCCCGGTAAATCCGGGTGGGATCCTCGATGAAGCTGTTGGGATGCAAAACCCGGATCACCCCCTGCCGCAGATCCGCTTGCCCACCGAAAAAATCCAGCAGTTGCCCCCGTTGTGGCCCGTTCAGGCGCAGGGCAAGGGCATTGATGGAAAAATCCCGCCGATACAAGTCTTGCTGGATGGATCCCATCGCCACTTCTGGAGGAGAGGCCGGATACGGATAAAACTCCGTGCGGGCACTGGCAATATCCACACAAAATCCTCCCGGCCAAATCAGGGCAGCCGTTTGAAATTTGCCGTGGATCTCCAGCCGCGCTTCTGGAAACTGCTTTTGTAATGCTTGCCCCAGGATCAGCCCCCATCCCGTCGGATCTGCTCCATCCCCCCGCAGCGGATAAGGCCCATCCACCACCAAGTCCAAGTCCAAACGGTCGAGATCCGGCAGAGGTTGACGACCCCATTGGTACAGCAACAGATCCCGCACCGCCCCCCCCACCAAATACACCTTAAGGCCGAGGTCTTCTGCCACCCGGGCGGCTTGGTCGAGCAGTCGTCGGTGCTGTTCTGACAGGGCTGCGAAGGTGAGATCCAAGCGGTGAGGATGGACGGGATCCCGTTTGGGGGCAAACAACGGGGAAAAGGAAGGCAACTCGTGCAAGTGGCGCAGCACATCCGTACGGGTGACAATGCCCAGCAACTGTCCATCCTTGAGCACCGGCAGCCGACCAATATCCCAATTCACCATCAGCTGCTGGATCTGGGCCAGGGGCGTATCGGGTGAGAGGGTTTTCACCTCGGTGGTCATGTACCCTTTGACGGGGGCATGGCCAAACCCATGGTGTAGGGCGATATCGATATCCCGCCGCGAGATCACCCCCACCAATTGCGCTTCGGCATCCACCACCACCAAGCCGGAATGGCCGTAGCGCAACAGCACCCGTTGGGCTTCGTCGATGGTGGTTTCTGGGCGAATGGTGCGTACCGGGGCCGACATCAGATCTTGCGCCGTCACCGGCGGCGGGATCCGCTCTTCTATGGCCTGCCTTAACACTGCCGCCACTTCCGCTGGGTTGGGTAGAGGCTGGTCTGGGCTGGCTTTGAGGGTGGCTGCTGCCGCACAATCGTGTCCGCCGCCGCCGTAGAGGGCCATGACTTTTCCCAACTGGGCAAAATCCTGCCGCGCCCGACCGATTAGGCTCAAACGCTCTCCTTGCCGCGCCACCAAGATCAACACATCCACATCCGTCAAATCCATCAGCCGCATCACCAAGCCCGCCAAACCGGGCACAAACTCCGGCAAGTCCAGTAACCACTCCGCCAGGCGATAGCCCCCCACCTGCCGCACCTGCATCTGGGTCAGCCCTTGGCTGAGCAGTTCGCGCATCTCCGGGGTGAGACCATCTCCCAAAAACCGCCGCAACAACACCAAATTGATCCCTTGCCCCAAGAGCCAACTGAGGGCCTCGGCATCCCGGGCCGTGGTTTCTGGAAAGGTGAGGGATCCCGTATCCATGTGAATGCCCAGGGCCAGAGCCAATCGCTCGAAGGGAGTGAGCAGGATCCCGGCAGCCCGCACTCGCTCCACCAAAAGCGTACAAGTAGCCCCCACCGCTTCGATATGGCTGGTAACCCGCTGTTGGGGCCAAAAGGCTTCAGCTGGGGTTTCTGGATCCCCCAC
The DNA here is from genome assembly GCA_039794845.1 of Thermostichus sp. DRC_bins_24. GTDB lineage: Bacteria > Cyanobacteriota > Cyanobacteriia > Thermostichales > Thermostichaceae > Thermostichus. The sequence goes on along the minus strand of JAUQVK010000115.1, from coordinate 46,269 downwards.
ATGGTGGTCAAAAATTTCGATGGCAACCCCAGGGGCGCTCAACCAGGCAGCGGCCTTGCCCAGGCGATCCGGATCGTGGCAATCCACCAAAATCCACTGCTGAACCTGTTGCGGATCCACCGAACGCAGCTCAAGCAAAGGAAATTCATCCCGGTGCAAAGACAAAAACTCCTGAACCCCCGGCAGGGATCCCCCGGTTAAGACAATGCGTGCCCCCGGATACAGCCGTGCTGCCCCCACCGCCGCCCCAAGGGTGTCAAAATCCGCCGACTGATGACACAGGATCAGATCCATTCCGGCCGTACTCGTGGTGCTCTTATCCTCCATCCTGACCCAAGCGGGGATCCCTCTTTTTCACGGCCCGGTTCCAACCCGATACCGGCATTGCCCAGCACAGAAAAAAGGCATGGGTTTGCCCAGACTGCTTTCGGGTATGAACCTGCCTGCTGCCAACCCTGAGGATTGCCCATGAGCTCGCCCATCTCGGTGCCCAGTGTTGATTTGGCCCCGTTTTTCTCAGGGGATCCCCAGGCTCGCCAAGCCGTCGCCACGGAAATAGCCACCGCCTGCCAAACCATCGGCTTTTTTTATGTGCGCAACCACGACCTTCCGCAAGCTTTAACCCATGAGGGGTAAGCCTGCGGCACGCTGCGCTACGGAGCACAATGACCCTCCGGGTCGTGCGGAGCACAATTAAGTCCCGCGCTCTACCCGCTGGGCATTGCGTCGGGAGGATGTCACGAACCGTTGAGAACTTTCTCCTTTGTCCGGGATCCTTTCTCCTTTGTCCGGGATCTTCTTTCAGTAGCGCTAGATACAATGCGCTGGAGTAAGATCCTCATGATGGAATTCGAGATTCTCTTTCGGGATCATTCCTGCCCCCTTTTGTACTGTCGTGTCGGAGCTGCTTGTGAACTGGAGTCTGATCCGTACTTTTTCTCCCTTGAAGAGCCTGGCTGTTGGCCTATCGGTTGCCGCTCTAGTGGGATCCACCCCCACTTCAGCGCAAGACACCTTCAAAGTGGGCATGGTGCTGGTGGGGCCGATGCAAGATGGCGGCTGGAGCCAAGCCCACGTCGAAGGAAGCCAATATGTCATGGCCCAATTGCCCGGCGTGGAGTTTGACTATCTGGATAAGGTGAACCCGGCGGATCGGCCAAATGTGCGGGGATCCCAAGTGGCCGACGACATGATTGCCCAGGGGGCCAAGGTGATCATCTTTACCTCTGATGACCACAAAGATGATGCTGTCGAGACCGCCCGTAAATATCCCGAGATCGCCGTCATCCATGCCTCTGGAGATATGGCCTGGCAGGAGGGGAAAAACTACATCGATCAGCCCAACCTGGCCAACATCATGCCCCAAATGGAAGAAATGCGCATGGTGGCGGGATGTGCCGCAGCTTTGGGATCCGAAACCGGCAAAATTGGCATGTTGGGGCCCCTGATCAACGATGAAACCCGCCGCTATGCTGCGGCTGCCTACCTGGGGGCGAAGTACTGCTGGGATAACTACCGCGACCGCCCTGAAGAGTTGGAATTCCGCGTCACCTGGATTGGGTTTTGGTTCAACATTCCCGGTGTCACCCTGGATCCCACCAAAGTGGCGGATGACTTTTACAATGGCGGATTTGATGTCGTCATGTCGGCCCTGGATACTCCTGAGGCGGCAGTGCAAGGCAGGCGGGCTGCCGAAGCCGGAAAACGGGTACGCTACACCGGCTACGGCTTGGCTACAGGATGTGACTTTGCTCCTGAAATTTGCCTGGGGGTTTCCTACTACAATTGGGGGCCTGGCTATAAGGAGATGATTGAGTCCGCCCGTGCCGGCACCTTTAAGAGCGAGTTTGTTCGTCCAGCCATCGATTGGTCGGATATCAACAACCCCGATACCTCCTCTGCTGGCTTTGTCATGGGTGATGCCCTGGGCCCTGAGGAACGGGCCAAGTTGGAGGAGTTTATCGCTGGCCTAGGAGATGGCAGCATTGAGCTGTTCAAGGGGCCCTTGAACTTCCAGGATGGTACCCCTTTCTTGGCCGCAGGTGAGGTGGCCAGCGAAGTTGACATTTGGTACCTGGGTCAGCTACTTGAGGGTATGGAGGGCGCCAGCCAGTGAGATTCCCAGTCGTGGGTCATCAGGCACGTCAACTTACGGGCAATGTCTTGCCAGTAGGCGAGCGTCACCGTAAAAGCCGGCCCTGTACCGGGTAGCGGTCAGTGTCAGGAGTCTGTCACCCACCCAGAAACAGCTCCAGCACCTCAGGATTGGCCAACAGATTGGGGCCAGTATCCTCAAAGCGGTTTTCCCCCGTCGACAGCACATAACCCCAGTCCGCCATGCTCAGGGCTTGCTTGGCATTCTGTTCCACCATCAGGATGCTAATGCCGAGGCGGTTGATATCCTGCAGAATGGCGAAGGTTTGCTCGATAAACAAGGGAGAAAGGCCCGCGGTCGGCTCATCCAACAGCAACAACTGCGGCTCCACCATCAAGGCCCGCCCCATCGCCACCATTTGCCGCTGCCCACCCGACAGGGATCCTGCTGCTTGTCGCCGTTTCTCTTTCAGGGGCGGAAACAGTTCATACACCCGCTCCAGTTGGCTGGCAAAGGTATCCTGCCGGATGAAGGCCCCCATCTCCAAGTTTTCCTGCACCGACAGGGAAGGAAACACATTGTTGGTTTGAGGAACAAAACAAATGCCACGCCGCACCAATTGTTCTGCCGGTAGCCGAGTGATGTCGGATCCCTGGAACAGCACCTTGCCCGCCCGGATGGTGGCCAACCCAAACAAGGATTTCAACACCGTCGATTTGCCCGCGCCATTGGGGCCAATAATCACCACGATCTGGCCACGTTTTACCTCCAGGTGGATCCCTTTTAGGATGTCCACACCGCGATAGCCACTGTAGAGATTCTGCAGCTCCAGCAAGGTCATGACGGGGATCCCTCTGGAGACACAGCGGAGGTGGAGGGTTGGGGCTGGCCAGATCGGTCGGCAATGGTCATGGATCCCAGATAGGCCTCCCGCACCTCCGGGTTTTGTTTGATTTCCTGCATGGATCCCTGCATGAGCACCTGTCCGGCGGCCATCACCACCACATGGTTACAGAGGCGGGTCACCAGATCCAGATCATGCTCAATGATGCAGAAAGTACAGCCGCGCTCCCGATTCAAATACTCGATGAAGCTCATCAAATCCCCGAGCAGGGTGCGATTCACCCCAGCGCCTGGCTCGTCCAGTAAAATCACCCGCGCATCCGTCATCAGCGTCCGCCCCAGTTCCAGCAGCTTTTTCTGCCCACCGGAGAGGGTACCCGCCAGTTGATCCCGCACATGAGTCAGCTTCAGGCGTTCCAATACCTCCTCGGCCCGGGCTTGTAGATCCTGTTCCTGTCGCCTCACCCGGTGCCAACCAAACCAGGTGGTGAACAGGTTCTCACCGGCCTGCTCCGGGGGCACCACCATCAGATTTTCCAGGACCGTCATGCGGCCGAACTCACGCGGGATCTGAAAGGTGCGTACCAAGCCGCGATGGAACAGGCGATGCGGAGGCAACCCCGTAATATCTTCCCCATCCAACCAGATCCGCCCGGCGCTTGGGCGAATAAACCCGGCAATGATGTTGAAAAGGGTGGTTTTTCCGGCTCCATTGGGGCCAATCAAGCCGGTCACCTGACCGGTTTCAATTCGGAAGGAGCAGCGATCCACCGCGTTAATGCCGCCGAACTGTTTGGAGATATCATCGATAACAATCACGCTACTGCCCTGAGAAGAACACACTGCATAATGAATGCAATTGCCGAGTTCGCTTATTATCCTTCCCGGATCCCTGTAGGAGCAACTGCCTTGGGTTTCGCAGCTGACTTTACAAAGGTTATCGGGATCCGGCACATCCATTTTTGTTGAGGGAGTGGGGAACGCGTTGAGGTGAGCAAGCGTCTGGCCTATACAATTGACACTCGGCTTTAGGGATCCCTATTTTGTTTTCTTCCCTCACAGGAGGTTGTCTGTTATGTCTCGCATGAACAAACTAACTCGGCGTACCTTCACTGCTGCCGCCGTCTTGACTGCTGCTGCCCTCACCACCACCCTGTTTCCCGGTGCCGCCCAACAAGCGGTCAGGATCGGGGCCTTGATGCCCTTGACCGGTGACCTGCAGGTCTTTGGTCAAAATTGTCTGAATGGGGTGAAGCTGGCCATCGAGCAGATCAATGCTGCTGGAGGGATCCTGGGGGCTCCTGCAGAACTGGTGGTGGCAGACGATCAAACTGCCGCTCAGCCGGCCATTGATGGGGCCCAACGCCTGGTGAGCGTCGAGCGAGTGGCCGGGATCATCGGTGCTTTGGGAAGTGGCAATACGATCCCGGTGGCTACCACTGTCTCGGCTCCCAATCGGATCCCGCAAATTTCTCCGGCGTCCACGGCTCCTGCCATCAGCACCCTTGATGACGATGATTTCCTGTTCCGCACCGTCCCTTCCGATGCGTACCAAGGGGTGGCCTTGGCCCAGGTGACTCGGCAGGAGAATCTGGAGCGGCTGGCGATCATCTACATCAACAACGACTACGGCCAGGGGCTTTCCGACAGCTTTACCGCGGCGTTTGAAGCCCGCGGTGGCACCATCACCAATGCAGTGCCTTACGAACCCGGCCAAGCCTCCTATCGCGGCGAACTCTCGCAACTGACCGACGGGGATCCCGAGGCGCTGGTGTTGATTGGTTACCCCGAAAACGGTGTGGTCATCCTGCGGCAGGCTTTGGAAGAAGGGCTGTTTGACCGGTTCGTCTTCACCGACGGGATGCGTTCCCCCGATGTGGCAGCTCAAGTGGGGGCGGATCTGTTGGAGGGATCCATCGGCGTTTCTCCCCAGGCCCTCACCGACAGCGATACCTACCAATTCTTTGCCCGGTCCTATGAGGAGGCCTTCGGCGAACTGCCTCCTACCCCCTACATCGACACCTCCTACGATGCCGCTTTTGTATTGGCCTTAGCCATCCAAAAAGCCGGTAGCACCGACGGGGTGGCCATTCGCGATGCCCTGCGGGAGGTGGCCAACCCCCCTGGCACCGAGATTCGCCCCGGGGAATGGGAAAAGGCCGTGGATTTGATCGCCAAAGGGGAAGACATCTTCTATACCGGCGCTTCTGGCTCGATCAACTTCGACGAGAACGGCGATGTGGCTGGTACCTTTGCCCGCTGGACTTTCCAAGGGGGCACGGTGGTGGATTTGGAGGTGTTTGAGCCGGAAAGCTGATCATCCTCTGGTCCTCACAGACGAGATAGGATCCCTTAGCATTGAGCACCCTGGTTAGAAAAATGTGCCAGAAGAATGAGCCTGCCAGGAGACTCTCTGTGCAGGCTTTTTTGTCGGGAAAAGGGGGTTGAGGATCGGATCCCGGATAGGGTTTGATGGCAGGGCTATAGGGGGATCTCTCACCGTGAATCTCTATCGGGATGGGCTGCGCCCGCTGCTGTTTTCTGGTTTGCGGGCGGATCCCGAAACCGTTAAGGTCAGGCTATTGCAAGCCTTGCACTGGATCGGGGCCACCGATGCCACCGGGATCCTGGCTGGGCTGGAGCGCCTTTTTTGCTACCGGGATCCCCTCCTAGAGGTCAAGCTGTGGGGGCTTACCTTTCCCAATCCGATTGGGTTGGCAGCCGGTTTTGACAAAGATGGCCTTGGGTTAGCCGTCTGGCCCAGCTTGGGGTTTGGCTTTGTGGAAGTGGGTACTGTCACCGCCCAGGCTCAGCCCGGCAACCCGAAACCGCGTTTGTTTCAATTGCCCCTGGATCGGGCTGCCCTGAACCGCATGGGCTTTAACAATCGGGGGGCAGCAGCCTTGGCGGAGCGATTGCGTCATCTTCCCCAACGCCGGATCCCGATCGGGGTCAACCTGGGCAAGTCGAAGGTCACACCGCTCAACGAGGCTGCCACAGACTATCTGGCCAGCTTCCGGCTTCTCAAGGAGCTGGGGGATTATTTTGTCGTTAATGTCAGCTCCCCCAACACGCCGGGTTTGCGATCCCTGCAGGCCACGGAGCAACTGGAGCCGATCCTGTCTGCACTGCAGCAGGAGAATCAGGGCCAAAAACCCCTCCTGGTTAAAATTGCCCCCGATCTGGATTGGCCGGAACTCGACGGGATCCTGGCATTGGCCCGAACCCACCAACTGGCCGGGATTGTTGCCACCAACACCACCCTAAGGCGGGACAATCTGAAAACCCGTTTCCTGCCCGGCAGTGGGATCCCGATCGCAAAAGAAGCGGGAGGGATCAGCGGTGCCCCTCTGCGAGAGCGCTCCACCGAGGTGATTCGCTACATTCACACAGCCACCCAGGGCCAACTGCCGATCATCGGGGTGGGGGGCATTTTCACCGTGGCCGATGCCCTGGAAAAATGGCAGGCCGGTGCCAGTTTGCTGCAGGTGTACACCGGCTGGGTTTACGAAGGGCCAGGCCTGGTTAGGCGACTCTTGCGGGGCATCTCGACCCACCGAAACACCCCCATGAGCACTCCTGCAGACCCCTAAATCCATTCCTTAACCGGCCGTAGGTTACACTTCCCCTTAAAGAATGCCGACTTGGGGAAGATCCGGGCGTAAGATCGTGGGGAATTCCTGTGAGAACCTGCCGGTGAACTTGCTGCAACACCTTTTCAAAACCGCCCATCCAGTCATCGGGGTGGTTCATCTGTTGCCGCTACCAACATCCCCCCGTTGGGGAGGCGATTTGGAATGGGTGATCGCCCAGGCAGAGCAGGCGGCGACAGCCCTAGCAGCGGGGGGGGTGGACGGGATCATTGTCGAGAACTTTTACGATGCCCCCTTTGCCAAGGATCAAGTGGATGCCGCTGTGGTCAGTGCCATGACGGTGGTGGTGCAGCGGCTGAAAATGCTGGTCTCGCTGCCCCTTGGAATTAATGTACTGCGCAACGACGGCCACAGTGCTTTGGCCATTGCCGCTTGTGTGGGGGCCCAGTTTATCCGTGTCAATGTCTTGTCGGGGGTAATGGCCACCGACCAAGGCATCATTGAGGGGGATGCCCACCGCCTAATGCGCTACCGCCGTGAGCTGGGGGCCGATATCAAAATCTTTGCGGATGTGCTGGTGAAACATGCCCAACCCCTGGGTTCCGTGGGCCTCGCCGCTGCCATTGCCGATACCGTTGAGCGTGGCTTGGCCGATGGGATCATCCTCTCCGGTTGGGCCACGGGCCACCCGCCCATTTTCGAGGAACTGGAGTTGGCCCGTACTGTTGCCCCTCAGGTGCCCCTCTTGATTGGCTCGGGGGCCACTGCCGAAAATATTGGCAGTCTCATTCGGCAAGCGGATGGGGTGATTGTGGCCAGCTCCCTGAAGCGGTCTTCCCGCTCCGCGGGCATTCCGTCGGGCTACAAAGACTCCGTCCCGCTGACGCGCACAGAACCCTTTCCGCTTATTGACCCGATTCGGGTGCGTGAATTTGTGGAAGCAGTGCACCTGGGGCTTCGCGAGCGGGTTTCCGATCATGCCTATCTAGCCACCCCCAGTTCCAGTTGAGGCTGAGCTTACCCTTGTCTGTCTTCCCCTCTCATGCAACCGACTGACGCCAATCAACGTCCTCCGCTCCAAGTTCCTGAGGGGAAGGATCCCTTAGACGGCAACCCTTTGGGCTGTGTCTTCACCCAGGCCCCCCGCATTTTGGTGGTGGATGACGATGCGGCCACCCGGAACTACATTGGCGAGGTGCTGCGCGGAGCTGACTACCAAGTTGAAACCCGCAATGATGGCCAATCCGCCCTGGAGTACATGCAAAGCCTGGAAGAGGGGCAACTGCCGAATGTGATCATCTGCGATTGGATCATGCCGGATCTGTCGGGGGTGGATCTCTGCCGCCGCCTCAAGGGATCCGCCAACGGCCAGTTTGTTTACTTCATTTTGCTCACGGCCCGTTCTGAAATTGAGGATCGGGTGCGGGGATTGGATGCGGGGGCGGATGAATTTATCGCCAAGCCGGTTAACCCAGACGAGCTGCAAGCCCGGGTACGGGCGGGGCTGCGCCTGCAGCGGCTCACCCAAGCCCTAGCCCAGGCCAATCGGCAACTGCAAGCCCGCAACGAGCTGCTGGAGTCCCTGTCTCTGACGGATCCCCTGACGGGAATGTTGAACCGCCGGGCCCTCGATCAGGCGCTGCCCCATTTGCTCAAACAGGTGGGGCCGCGGTTTGGGGAAGCCCGTTACCGCTATCTCTGCCTGTTGATGATGGATGTGGATCACTTTAAGCAGGTGAACGACAACCACGGCCATTACATCGGCGACTGTGTGTTGCAGGCAATTGCCGGGCGACTCCAAAATCAGCTGCGCCCCTCCAGTCTGCTCTACCGCTATGGCGGGGAAGAGTTTGTTTGCATTACGCCGGGGCTCAACCCCTCCCGTAGCTACCGTTATGCGGAGCTTTTGCGCCGGGTGATTGCCAACCATCCCATCGCCGTTTCCCCCAAGCGCAGCTTATCGATAACCCTCTCCATTGGCGGGGTCGTGGTTACTGAGGATCACCCTCTAGAACCCGAGGCGGCCTTGCAACAGGCGGATGAAGCTTTGTACCAGGCCAAACAGGCAGGCCGCAACCGGGTACACATCCTTACTCCTCTTTCGGAAGTCAAGTAGAAGCCAACTCCCAAATCATTCGCGGACTTCCTCCGGATCAAACTGAAAGCCTGAGGCCACTGCCAGCGCCTCCAGAGAGCGCACACCGGTGTAGGTGCGGCCGTTGATCACCCAAGTGGGGTAGCTGGTGATCCCAGCTTCATTGCACTCCTGCGCTTGGGGAGCACTAGGGCCGTTGGGAGAACACTCCACGTAGGGTACTTCCGCAAAAGCTGCCCCGAACAAATCCTTTTGGTCTTGGCAATGGGGACACCAGTAAGCGCCGTACATGGTGCCGCCGGTCTCCCGCAGGTGGGCTGCCAACCCCAAGGCAAAGGGGCTGGGCGGAGGAACTTGGTTGGCATACACCCCGATGGTGGTGATCAGGGTCAGCACACTCACAAGGATGTAGCCGAAGCTCATCTTGCCCCAGTCCAACCAGCGGTGGCCCAATACCGTCACCAGCCACAGCCCCGCCACCAAAACAATTGCCGCTGTACAGTACATACAAAACTGCCGTAGCACCCCCACCATTAGATAGAGCATGTACATCTCAAAGGCCGTCATGGCAGAAACCAAGCCAAACAGGGCCGGCCAGCGCCACTGCTTTACCCAGGGGAGTTCATCCGGCACCAACGCCAACACCAAAACCCCCAAGAACCCCAACAAGCCGACAGCCGCCGTCGGGATCCCCAGAAACGTGGCCCAACGGCTGGAGAGCACCAGATCACAGCCCCCATCCCCAGTACAGAAGGCAGCCGATTGCTCTGTTAGCTTGCTGTAGGTGAGATAAGCCGTCAACAGGGATCCCAAGCCGGCCAAAACCGCCAAGATTGTGCGTGAATGGCGGTGCAGCCAGGACTCTTCCTCAGTTTTGAGATAATAGGCCATTGGATTCTGAACAGTCACAGCAGTTCAACACCCCCGATTATAGTGGGGATGGCCTGGCCCCGTCCTTTGGCCCAAGCGCAGAAGCGTCCGTTGTCTGGCGGACGTGCGCGGCAAACCCATCCCCGAGGGCATCCAGTTCCAACAGGGATCCCACCCCACGATTTGATCCGGGCCGGTCACAGATACCCCAGCGACGGCGAAAGTAACGGGCCAGATCGTTTTCCGCCAGCACCAGATACACTGGGCGGCCATGGGGACAGGTATGCGGATGGGTGGTGCGTTGCCAAGCTTCCAGCAACTGTTGCATCTGCTGCAGTGTCAGGGCTACCCCATTGCGTAAAGCCCCCCGACAGGCTACCGCCACTTGGGCGGCCTGCAAATCTTCGCAGCGGCTGAGCTCAAGGAGGGATCCCTGAATTTCCTGAGGATCCTCCTGAAGCAACGCCAGCGGGATGCGCCGCAACAAATGGGTATGGGGGCCAAAGGGTTCTGGCCCCAAGCCCAACTGCTCGAGTTGGTGCAGAGCCTGGGGAGACAGCCCCTCCAGGGCCAAAGGGGGATCCGGCTCCACCAGTTGCCAGTGCTGTTGCAGATGCTCGTAGCGAACGCGTTCGTGGGCCAGGTGTTGCTCCACCAACCACAGCCCCTGGGGATGCTCCGCCAGGATATAGATCCGGTGCAGTTGGGCCAGAGCTCTGAGGGGAGGCAGGGATCCCGTTGAGGCTGGCTGGGCGGCAGGGTTCTGGGTTGAACTGGGTGAGCTCTGGTAGGCCTGTTTGGCCTCACTGGCCCGGATCAGTTGCACAGAGCGGCGGCTGGCCTGGCCGGATCCCTCTTGGAGTAGGGCCTGTAGGTGTTGGCGCAGTTGTGCCTGTCGGGTGGTCAGTTCCTGCAGGTAGAGTTCACTTTTGGCGGGGTGCCGGTTCCAATCGACTTGCTCAGGGGGCAAGCGCAGGTGGACGACCACCAGAGGATGTCGCTGGCGGGGCAAGGTGTGGTGAAAAACCGACGGGATCACCCGCTGCAGCTCGGGGATCTGCACAAAACGCCCATTCACCGCCAAGCGCACCCAGTCTGGACGCGGATAATGCACCCGATCCGGCAAACCCAGCAGAATTTCCCAGTCCGCCTCCTGCTGGCAAATGCGTCGGTGGCGCAGATCGGAGGGATCCAGGTGGGGCAACAGTTGCAAAAGGATATCTTGTAACGACTTGCCTGGCCAAAGGCTGAGAAGCAATCGCTCATCCCGGTGAACCTGCCAACTGACCGAGGGATGGGCCAAAGCGGCATTTTGCAGCAAGGTCAGGAGCGGGCGGGTTTGGGGCAACTCCTGACGACGCAAGGGCCACTCCCCAAAGAGATCGGCAACCGTGACGACGGTACCCAGGGCCGTGGCCGCCGGTTGCCGGTGGATCAATTCCCCCTCGCGGTTGTAGGTGGCCTGCCACCCATGGGGATCGGCGCTGTGACGGGTTTGGATGGTCAGGGATCCCAGCCGGGCCAGGCTGTGCAGCGCTTCCCCTCGGAACCCAAGGCCGGAGCGGTTCCATTTGCTGCTGGTGTGTCGTCGCGCCACCTGTTCCAGCTCCGAGGCCGGGATCCCTTCGCCGTTATCCCCCACCCGAATTCGCCAGCGCTGGGGCCAAAGCTCCACCTGAATGCGGGTGGCCTGGGCATCGAGGGCATTGTCCAGCAATTCCCGCAGGGCCGCCCCCAGAGAGTCGATCACCTCGCCGGCTGCCATTTGGGCAATCTGTTCGGGGGTGAGGGGCCGGATTTTGAGCATGAACAGGCTTTTCAGGGGAATAGCATAGAGATCCCACTCCTCCTCCCCTTGCCATTATGTCTGAGCCCTGCGGTCGCCTCGTTTGGAATCATTCCACCCACATTTCCGGCTTGATCCCGGTGTTGGAGCGCCTCATCCAGCAAGCGGGCATTAAAACCGTTACTCCGGGCGCTTTGTCTCGCAGTCGGGGGCGGATCCCGCAATTGCAGTTGCGCGTTTCGGTGCCGATCCGGGGTGGATATAAGCTGGTGGCCCGCAAAGGAAACAGTGTGCAGGAGGTGTTTGTGGTTACGGAACTGAGCCGGCCAGAACTGGAGGCGGCTCTTCTTCGCTGCCTCGGGTAAAGCTTTTTCCTGTTCTGCCTTGCCCTTAGACCCAGCCCAATAGCCTTCCCCCTAACCATGTCTCGTGCCAGCCTACAACCTGCTCGCATCAGCGCTGTTTTGCCCGGATCCCTGGCGGCAGAGATGGGCATTGAGCCTGGAGATGCCCTGGTCAGCATCAACGGAGAGCGCCCCCGCGATTTGATCGACTACCGCTTTTTGATCGCCGAGGAGGTGTTGGACCTAGAGATTCTGGATCGCCAGGGGATCCCGTACCGAGTTGAGCTGGAAAAGGGGATCGACGAGGATCTGGGCCTGGAGTTTGAGACCGCCCTGTTCGACGGCCTGATCCAGTGCGCCAATGCCTGCCCCTTTTGCTTCATCGATCAACAACCCCCCGAGATGCGAGCCACCTTGCACCTCAAGGATGACGACTATCGCCTCAGCTTTCTCTACGGCAGCTACCTCACCCTCACCAATCTGCCCGCCGCCGAATGGGATCGCATTGCCCGTATGCGCCTCTCCCCTCTGTATGTCTCGGTGCATGCCACCGAGCCGGAGGTGCGCCGCCGCCTGCTGAAAAACCCACGAGCGGGGCTAATTTTGGAACAGTTGGCCTGGTTTCGAGACCATCGCCTGCAACTGCACGCGCAAGTGGTGGTTTGCCCCGGCTGGAACGATGGAGAGCACCTGACCCGTACCCTCCTGGATTTGGCGGCTTTTCGCCAGCTTCAGGATGGGATCCCCACCGTGCTTTCGGCAGCCGTGGTGCCCGTGGGGTTAACCCGCTTTCGCCCCCCTGAAGATGAGATTGTGCCTGTGGATGCAGCCAAGGCCCAAGAGGTGATTCGGCAGGTGGAGGCATTACAGGCCCAATTTCGGGAGCAACTGGGCTCCCCCTTTGCTTGGTTGGCGGATGAGTGGTATCTGTTGGCGGGTTGGGAGTTGCCCCCTGCTGAGCACTACGAAGATTACCCACAGATCGGTAACGGGGTTGGGTCGCTGCGCTGGTTTTTGAGTCAGTTTGAGCAGGTGAGTTTGCCGGCTGGACTGGAGGTGCCTTTGCGGGGGCTTTGGTTGGTGGGCAACGCGGTGGGGCAAGCCTTTCAGCCGATTGTCGAGCGCATGAACCGCATCCCCAATTTGCAGCTCACCCTGCTGCCGATTGCCAGCCAGTTTTGGGGACAAACCCTGACGGTTACCGGCTTGCTGACGGGGAAAGATATTTTGAGAGCCCTAGAGTCTGTGGAAGATTTGGCCGCCTATGATGTGCTGCTGCTGCCCCGAGTGACTCTCAAGGATGGGGAGCGCTTTTTGGATGATCTCACCTGGCAAGATCTGCAGGCTCAAGTGGGGGTCCCGGTGGTGCAGGTGGAGGGTGGCCCGGCCGGACTGGTGCAGGCGGTTCAACAGGCAGCAAGTTCCCGCACCCGAGGTCTTCCCAAGGTCTTCTTCTCAAATTTTCCAAATGAACCTTAAAATACCCAAAATGCCTAGAATGCCAAGACATTTCATTACAACCTCCTACAGCGTTGCGCCCAGCGGCACGGAGTCCTTAAGTTCTTGAGAAGGTAGGAGGGCAGGGCTTGTGTTTCCTGGGCCCTCCAGAAACCAGAAACCTCCAGAAACCAGAAAAAAGAAATCCCCCGGCCATAGCCAGGGGATCCCAATCAACTCACTAGACCAATGATTCGAGTCGCTGAGTTAAGCCTCAGCCACGGATGGCCGGAGCAGACTCCACAGCCGCCAAATCCAAGGGGAAGTTGTGAGCATTGCGCTCGTGCATCACTTCCATACCCAAGTTGGCACGATTCAACACATCAGCCCAAGTGCCCACCACGCGGCCGTTGCTGTCCACAATCGACTGGTTGAAGTTGAACCCGTTCAGGTTGAACGCCATGATGCTGATGCCCAAGGCCGTGAACCAAATCCCGATCACAGGCCAAGCCGCCAGGAAAAAGTGCAGGCTACGGCTGTTGTTGAACGAGGCATATTGGAAAATCAACCGACCAAAGTACCCGTGGGCAGCCACGATGTTGTAGGTCTCTTCCTCTTGCCCAAACTTGTACCCAGCATTCTGAGACTCGTCCTCAGACGTCTCACGAATCAAACTGGAGGTCACCAAAGACCCGTGCATCGCCGAGAACAACGCCCCACCAAACACACCGGCCACACCCAGCTGGTGGAACGGATGCATCAGAATGTTGTGCTCCGCTTGGAACACCAACATGAAGTTGAAGGTGCCGGAAATCCCCAAGGGCATCCCGTCCGAAAAAGACCCTTGCCCAATCGGGTAAATCAAAAACACCGCCGTGGCAGCCGCAACAGGGGCAGAGTAGGCCACCGCAATCCAGGGACGCATCCCCAAGCGGTAGGACAACTCCCACTCCCGACCCATGTAGCAGAACACCCCCAGCAAAAAGTGCAGCACAATCAGCTGGTAGGGGCCGCCATTGTAGAGCCACTCATCCAAAGAAGCGGCTTCCCAAATGGGGTAAAAGTGCAGGCCAATCGCCGCAGAAGAAGGCACCACAGCGCCAGAAATGATGTTGTTGCCGTAGAGCAAAGAACCGGAAACCGGCTCACGGATGCCGTCGATGTCCACCGGGGGAGCACCGATAAAGGCGATGATGAAGCAGGTGGTGGCAGTCAGCAGGGTGGGGATCATCAACACACCGAACCAGCCGATGTAGAGGCGGTTGTCGGTAGAGGTGACCCACTCGCAGAACTGCTCCCACACGTTGCTCGCAGAGCGACGTTGGATAACAGTAGTCATGATTTGGGATGAACTTCCCGAAGGAAGCGCGAAGATTTACACCCTAAGATTAAGTTATCCGTTAAGTTTCGTCAACCTTCCCCTCTCTCCCTGAGAAGGGATCCGCTATCCGCTGCTAGCCGTGCCGTGAGTCGATCTATGGCCGGGCGGGAAGAGGGCTTCCAAGGCTTGGGCCAGAGTCGACGCCATCACCACCCGGTCTTCATAAGCGGCGATCACCCGCGTCAGTTGGGGCAGGCGACCCTGTTCCGCCTCGATGTAAAGGGGCTGCACATATAGCAAAGAAGTCTCAATCGGGATCACCAAAAGCGTGCCCAGATTCACCCGGGATCCATGTTGGTTCCAGAGGGCGATTTGCTCAGAAATGCCGGGATCCTGATTGACGCGGGCTTCCACCTGCTCGGGGCCGTAGATGAGACGTTGCTTGGAAAACTCATAAACCAGCAGCTTGCCGTAGTTCTCACCATCACAGCGGGCGGCCATCCAGCCAACCATGTTTTGTTTGTTGAGCGGGGTAAAGGGGGAGAGCAAGACGAATTCCGGTGCGTTGCTGGAGCCAGAAAGTGCTTGTTCATCCGGCAACGTCAAGATCAAATACTGGGGCTGCATCGGGATGCGCCGACGATTGCGAAATTGGTTGGGGATCTGCCACTGATCTTCACGGTTGTAGAAAATGCGTGGATCCGCCATGTGGTAGGTGGCGAACTGTTGCGCCTGTACGCGGAAAAGATCCTGTGGGTAGCGAATGTGCTGCCGAAGCTGGCCGGGCAAATCGCTCAAGGGCTTGAACAGGTTGGGATAGATGCGGGCATAGGCCTGAATCAGGGGATCCTCCGGCTCGGCAATGTAGAGGTCGAGGTTGCCGTTGTAGGCATCCATCACCCCTTTAACGGAGTTGCGAATGTAGTTGAAGGGAGAAGCAGTGGCAGCGTGCTCTGAGTAGGGGTAGCGGTTGCTGGTGGTGTAGGCATCCAGGAACCAGTAGAGTTTTCCATCCGCGATCACCAGGTAGGGATCCTGGTCGTAGCGCAAAAACGGCATCAGCAGGCGGATGCGCTCCCGAATTTGGCGGCGATAGAGAAAACGGCTGTCCTTTGAGAGTTCTTGGCTGATGAGAATGCGCAAATCTCCAAAGTGCCAAGCGAAGAGAAAACGTTGCCAAAGGTGTGGAATCGGAACGCCACCCGTACCCTGGTAGCGGCCGTACACATAGCGATCCGCCGTTGGGTAATCCAGTTCTCGCGCCTCGGTGCCCACGAAAACATCGGTGGTCGTGAGTTCGCCGTAGTAGAGAGAGGGTTGCTCCACCCGTAGCACAGCAGCCACCTCTGGGTAGCGGGGGGAAATGCGCGGCGGAATATCCGACAGGAAAAAATCCGGCAGCCCTTCTGGGGTTACCACATTGACCGGGCTGAGGGTGAGTCCATAGCCGTGGGTGTAGAAAAAGCGCTCATTGATCCAGGTTTGCGCAGCGGCAGGAACCTGGGCAAAATCCAGCTCGCGGGCTGCGTGCATCACCTGGCGCAATTCCCCCCCAATGCGGTAGCGATCCACATTCACGTAGGGGAACTGGTAGTAGGGGCGAATTTCCTGTAACTGCCGATAGGTAGCCAACAGGGGATCCGCATCCCAAAGGCGCACATTGGTCAGGGTGGGTTGATTTTGGGCGAGCACCTCGGCGGTCAGGGATCCCTCCTCTGGGAAGGGCTGCACCGTGATGTCGCTGAGGCCAAAACCGGCGCGGGTGAAGCGAATGTTGTGTTCGATGTAGGGTCGCTCCAGCTCCAGCTCGTTGGGGGAGACCAGCAGTGTTTGTACCAACTGGGGGTATAGGCTCGTCGTCAGCGCCCCAAAGCCCAGGTAGGCACCCCAGAGCAAGGCGGGAGCCACCACAGAACTGACCCAGGGGCCACACCATTGTTTCGGCAGGGGTAAGCTCAGGCGGGTACCCTGCTTGGCCAAGACCCAAAAGCCCACTGCCGTCAGGATCGCCACCCCGCTCATCAAGGTTGTGGCCGGCAGCGTCGCGTGTACATCGGTAAAACTTGCCCCAAACACCACCCCGCGTGTGGAGTACAGCAGCTCATAGCGATCCAGCCAGTGCCCCCAGGCCCGCAGCAAAAACAGGGATCCCCCCAAAATCAACAGATGCCGCTGGGCAAACAGAGAAAGGGCCATGGTTAACCGTTGTTCAGACAGCCCCAGTTCCACCAGGTAGATGATTACCGTCGTGATCAGGGTGAGCAGCACCAGGTTGAAACACCAATGCTGTAGGGTTTCCCAGAAGGGCAGGCTGAAGAGGTAAAAACTAAGATCGCGGTTAAAGATCGGATCGGCTTCTCCAACAGGTCCTTGGTTGAGCCAAAGCAGCAGCGTAAACCAGTGATGGGAAAGCAACCAGGCCAAAAAGCCACTCAAACCCAAGGCGATCCCCCAAGCTCCGGTCAGGGTTGTTCCCCGCCAGCAGGAGCGAATGTTGGATCCCACCACCACCAAGGCAAAGGCCCAAGCGCCCAAGCCCAACCCCCAGCGGGCGATCACCCGCGTCCATAGCACCGACAGGGCATTTAATTCGGCAAACCAAGCCCAATCCACATAAAAGGCAGCTAAGCCCGTGATCCCCAGGATCCCGATCCCAATGCAGAGCAACAGGATCAGCCCCCGCCGTAACCGTCGCATTTGCCCCATGATCCCTGGATCCCAATCGCCCTGATCTTAACGAGGGCAGCAAAGGTTGGATGAAAGTGAGAGCGTGAGCTACAGCTTTTCCCAACTTCACTCAAGTATGAGACAAGACAAGTATGAGACAAGATGAGACAGACCCCCTTGCTGGGCGGGGGAGGGATCCACTCGATAGTAGTGGATACCGCAACATGTCTGAGGATACGCGCTGCATCCAAATTGCTCCAACCCATCGATGTACCTGAGAGATGCACCCAATCGCCCCACAGGGCTGGCGTGATGAAGGTGGGGTTTGCCGGAGGGCGACAAATGGCTTCTGCCGGAAATGGCTTCTGCGGGAAAAAGTAGGCCAGAGGAATCCCGAAGGGCGCTAACCGGATGTCAGGATAGAGAAAGTGCTAATCTGGGCGCTCTTGCTGATGTCGGCAATCGAGGTGAGTTGAGCATGAAAAATAAGGGCTTCTGGCTGGCCGGGATCCTAGGCGTGATCTTGGATCAAGCGACCAAACGCTGGGCCGTAGAACGGTTGCTGCCGGGGCCAGAAATTCGCCTGTGGCCAGGGGTTTTTCACCTTACCTATGTGGAGAATACTGGCGCTGCCTGGAGCCTGTTTGAAGAGTCGGGAGAGTTTCTCAAGTGGATCTCCTTGGGGGTATCGCTGGCCTTGATGCTGCTGGCGATTCGGGGGGGGATCATGAGCCGCTGGGAACAGGCGGGCTATGGCCTGGTCTTGGCCGGGGCGGTGGGCAATGGTATCGACCGCTTCACCACGGGCTATGTGGTGGATTTTTTTAACTTTATCTTGATTCGCTTTCCGGTGTTCAATGTCGCGGATGTGGCGATCAATATCGGTGTGGCCTGTTTGCTGATCAGCTTATTGCGGGGTAATGCCAAGCAAAAAAATCCCACGCCAGCCTTACCCAACCCTGAGGGGAAATCCAACGATGGGATCCCTTCCCAAAGCGATTAAGATTGATTTCCCACATGATAGGGAGAAAACCAGGCCGGTCAGGCACAGAGCTTTAGCCGATCCCCTCTACAGAAAATGTCGCCTGACTGGCTTCATAAGCTACCCGGCAAAAACGATCCACATCTGCCTCTGCAGTATTAAAGGCCGTGACCAAGCGAATCTGGTTGTGGTCTTCCCCCAGCCAGCGGTAAAACCGAAACCCCGTTTGTTCAAGGGCCTGAAGAACGGGTTCCGGTAGCTCAATAAACAGTTCATTCACCTGAGGGGGATGCACCCACACAGCTCCCGGCAGGGATCCCAACCCCTCAACCAGCTTTTGGGCCATGGCATTGGCATGACGGGCATTGTGCAACCACACCTCATCTTTTAGGTAAGCCTGCAACTGAGCCGAAAGAAAGCGCATCTTTGAAAAGAGGTGCCCCCCACGCTTGCGACGAAACTCAAAATCCCCGGCCAGTTGCGGCTGAAAAAACACCACCGCTTCCGCGGCCCAAGCACCATTTTTGGTGGCCCCAAAAGAGAGCACATCCACCCCCGCTTTCCAGGTCATGTCCGCAGGTGTACATCCCAAACTCACCACAGCATTGGCAAAGCGGGCCCCATCCATGTGCACTTTCAAGCCGAAATGATGGGCCAGATCAGTCAAGGCCTCAAGCTGATCCAGAGCGTAAACCGTACCGGCTTCGGTGGCCTGGGTCAGGCTCAGGCTGGTGGGCTGCACATGATGAACCACCCCCAACCCAGAGTGGGCTAAGGCAGTTTTCAACTGGTCCAAGTCGATGCGGCCATGCTCTCCGGGGATCCCCACCAGCTTTGCCCCACCCGTGAACAGTTCCGGCGCCCCGCATTCATCCACATTGATGTGGGCCTCGGGATGGCAATAAATTGCCCCATAGGGAGGCGTGAGCACCGAGAGCGCCAGGGCATTGGCTGCGGATCCCGTTGCCACCGGAAACACCGCCACTTCGTGCTCAAAGATCTCGGCAAAGATCCCCTGTAACTGGGCCGTGCACTCATCCCCTCCATAAGGCATGGCCGAACCTTGGTTAAGAGCCACCAAGGCCTCCATCACCTCAGGGCAAGCCCCCGTCACGTTGTCGCTACAAAAATTCATGGGATCCCGGGGTGCTGTCTTATTTCACGCCGACCAAGCTGGGATCCTCCAAAGCCTCCCAAGCAGAATCCGCCGCCGATTTTTCGTCCATAGCCGATGCTGGAGCTGGCTTGGCCATCCACCACATTCCCAGGGCTGGGGCCAAACCCAGCAACACCCCCAACCCCGCCGGGGCAACAATCCCGGATCCCAGGCTCATGATCAGGGCAAAGCCGAAATTGGCCCCGTACAACACCAGCGGCCCCAGCAGCTCGCTGCGGTTCAAAACGGGCTGATCCTTACCCCAGAGCCAGTTGGCTACTGCCATAAAAGCAGCCCCGGTCAGCATCCAACCCCCGAAATTTTGCAAGGGCATACCGAAGAAAGGCCCCGGTTGAAACCACGTCCAAAAGGGAATCAAACCGCGGGTCATCGCCGGATCCAGGACAAAATCCCAAGCCGTCAGCAGCAACGCCCCCAGCATGATCGCCTCGAAATGGATCAGCCAATGGCGTTGATGTTGCAAAGCCACACGGGCCAACAAATAGGCGGACAGGCCAACGTAAAACCAAGACAGAGGAATGGTAAAGGGCACGAGTCCGGCAATCTTGTAGCCCAGCCCGCTTAAGTAGCCGTAGTCCCCAAAGGGGATACCGGTGCTCGTGCCCAGCAGCTCACTGCCCAAAGAAATACCGACGGCTGGGATCAAAAACATCACCATGCGCTGCAGCCCCAGCAGCCGGGATCCCATCAAAGCTGCCGCGATCATGCCAAACACCATGTAGGCAACGCCACCATTGCCCATGCTCAGGGAGAACGCCTGCATGCCAATCGGGGGCAAACTGGCAATCCACTCGGGATGCGGTACAACCAAAAGCAACCCCGCCAACCCAAAAAACAGCGACAGAATGTGCAAGCTGAGGGCCAGGGTTTCCAGCCGCCGCCACACAGAGCCTGACATGGGCAAAACGGTCTGCAACACAGAAGACTTGCCACCGGGGCTCCCACCCCCCGGTGCGAAGGGCAGGCTGACAGGAACACTAGAGGATGAAAACCAACGCATGAGGGACTCCCGAAGGGTGGTTAACCAGAGCCATTGTGTCTCCCTGCAACCCATGAAGAGAGAAACCGATAGCCTGGAAAGGATGCGGCGTGCCCGACAGACTGATCTGCTTCCCATGGCCCGATGGGCAAGGGTGACACTGCTGATATTTTGCTGTCTATTGTATCAATTCGTAAACAGTCCGCTTGCTTTTGCCCAGCGCTTGCCAGAATCCGGCTTTCGATCCAGTCGAGCCAATGAGTTAAAGGTGCAACAGGGATCCCCTTTGGGGATGTACGCCCAGCTGGCCCGCGCCTTGGATCGTCAAGACTGGGTGCAAGCCCTGCAATTGGTAGATCACCTATATCGACAGACGGAGGATCCCGCCCAACGCCATGACCTGGAGGGCTACCGGCTGGATCTGGAGGCCTACGCCTATCCGCCTTCTGGGGATCCGCCGCCGCCCCCTCAACCTCCCCGTTTCCCCTTCTTGCATAAGCCTTTTGTGGGGGAATTTGCTGTGAGCAACCTATTCGACCACGATCTGCCGCTGGGGGATGGAGATGGCAATGGCCGCTTTGTGAGTGTGCAGGGGCAAGTGTGGATCCCGCATCCGCAGCATCCCTGTGGTAAGAGCGATGGCCACGCCGGTTACGACTGGGCCATGCCGGTGGGCACCCCGATCTTGGCCGCAGCCGTAGGACGGGTGACCTTAGCCCGTGAGGAGCCAGAGGTTTATTGCCCAAGTTTGGGCCGTAGGGTGAGGGGGCTACGGGTGCGTATTCTGCACGAACCGGGATCTCTCAATGGAACCGCAACCCTACGGTTTGAAACCCATTACACTCATCTCAGTCAAATTAAGGTGCAAGAGGGGCAAGAGGTGACTCCAGAAGAAGTGATCGGCCTTTCGGGAAACAGCGGCTGCTCCACTGGCCCCCATCTGCATTTCGAGGTGCGGCGCTTCGAGGGCAACAACTC
This sequence comes from Thermostichus sp. DRC_bins_24, assembly GCA_039794845.1. Taxonomy (GTDB): domain Bacteria; phylum Cyanobacteriota; class Cyanobacteriia; order Thermostichales; family Thermostichaceae; genus Thermostichus. Next base: position 25,102 of record JAUQVK010000115.1, on the reverse strand, counting down.
CGCTCAACCGGCTGCCGTAGATCCCTACGGATGGCTGGGTTCTGAGCTGGATCCCTGGAGTATCCATCCGCTCGGGGCCGAAAGTCTTTCTCTTTGGCAGGTGGGGCAAGCACCCAGCCTCGGAACCTGCTGGAATCCAGAGATTTAGATTTATAGGCATTCCAACCAGAGTGATACACCTTCTGACTCCCCTCTCCCACCCTGAGCCGGGGGTGAGGACAGGTGTTGCAAACTCAACTTCCGGCCGGATGGTGCTCCGCACCCCGCTAGCGGGAGCAGGAAGCGCAAATCTTGCTGTGGAAACCATAGAAGACCTGCACAAGAGCTGTAGTACCAAACAGAGGTGCCCGGTTGTTCAAAGCGGCGAATCGTGGCCACAAACCCCTCATCCGTAACCCAACACAAAAGCTGACATGGCCAAAGCTCCCCCAGCGGAAGCGGAAAGGCCACTACTTACGGGTAAGGACGGATAAGGTGCCGAAAATCATGCCGAAGGAGATGATCCCCTCTTGCTCCATCGGGTGTTCTACAGGTTGTGGGATGTGGATCCCTGTCCATTTTGGGTTGGGAGCCCGTGCAGCTTGCCACCGATCATCTGCCCCAACCGCGAAACGGTTAACTCGCCCACCGGAATGGGCTGGGACACCTGCCCACCACTGAACACCATCACCCGGTCGCTGTACTGCACGATCTCGTCCAAATCTGCTGAAGCAAAGAAAATGGCTGTGCCGGTTTGGGTACGCTCCAGTAACTGCCCCCAGACCCACAGGGCCGACTCAACATCCAACCCCCGCGTGGGGTGCTCCATCAGCAAAAGGGTCAGGGGTGTGGGCAAAAGAGCCAACTGGCTACGTTGTTGGTTCCCTCCTGAAAGTTGCTCCACCCGGCTGTAGACATGTCCGCGAATGCTGAAGTGCTCGATGGCGGCTTGGGCCTGTTGACGAGCTAGGGGCCAGTTCACCCAGGGATCCCGTTGTTGCAGGGCAAAGTGCTCTTGCAAGGTTAACCCGGGGATCAGCCCTTCCCGCAGCCGATCTGCCGGAGAAAAGCCCACCCCCTGCCGCAAATACTCTGCATAGGGTCGGCCCACCATCTCTTGCCCCCGCAATAGAATCTGCCCCCGAAGAGGAGGTAGCAACCCCGCACAGGCCAGTAACAGTTGCCGTTGACCGCTTCCTTCCAGTCCCGCCAGACCGATCACCTCTCCCGCCTGCACAGCCAGATCCGGCATTGCCAGGGTGAAATGATTCTGCCGCAGCAGCAACGAGCGCAGTTCCAACAGGGGCTCCACCGTTGTCGCCGGAGGATGGATCCGCCCAGGAGCCGCCAACTCCCGCCCAAACATCAGGTCGATCAGCCGCTGCTCTAAGGGCACCGGAGAACCGTCTTCTTCTCTGACGGGCAGATTTCCCACCACCTGTCCTTGTCGCATCACCGTCACCCGGTCGCAGAGGCGTTCCACATCCTCCAACTTATGGGAGACAAAAATCACCGATTTACCCTGGCCCGCCAACCGCCGCAACGCCGCAAACAAGAGATCCTTTTGAGAGGCGGAAATACCCGTGGTTGGTTCATCCAAGATGAGGGTGTTAATCCCCAGCGAGAGCAGCCGCAGAATTTCCAGTTGCTGCCGTTCCCCCACCGTCAGCTCGCCCGTCGTCTCATCCGGGTTGAGAGCAAAGCCAAATTCCTCGCACAGCTTTCTCAGCCGCTGCAAGCTTTCTCCACGCCCTAGGCCAAAGCGCCCCGGTTGCCCCGCGATAAAGTTCTCCAGAACCGTCAGTGATGGAAAGTCCAAGGGATCCTGATGCAACATACCAATCCCCAGTCGAATGGCAGCAGCGGGGCTGCCGATCTGAACTGGCTGCCCACCCACACGAATCTCCCCTTGATCACAACGCAAGAAGCCACTCAGGATCTTGACCAGCGTACTTTTGCCCGCCCCATTTTCCCCAAGCAGGCCGTGAATGGTTCCCGCCTCTACCAGCAAAGATACATCCCGGTTGGCCTGTACCGTTCCGAAGCGCTTGTGGATGTTTAGGAGTTCGATCTTCATGGCGCCACAGCTTTTCTCTTGCCCGGTAGGACGGAGCAATTGATCTACACAAGCTTACCCAGTGATGTCTTGTTCTTGGCAGGATCTTATCTTGAGGGCTGCTGAAAGCCTGCTTCCTACCCCCTAAGCGGTCGGAGTTGGGTGGTTTACACGGTCCAAATGCTAGGGATCCCAGGCTTCCGTAAGGGAATAGCCCAACTCTTGAACCATGTGCCGCAGCAAGGGCAAACTCAGCCCGATGACATTGCCGTGGCAGCCCTCGATCCGCTCCACAAACAGCCCCCCACGACCATCGATGGCAAAACACCCAGCACAGGCCAAAGGCTCTCCCGTCGCCACATAGGCGCGAATTTCCTCATCACTGGGCTTGGCAAAAAACACCCGCGTCAGGCCGTAATGGGTGAGGCGACGACCTTGGGCGGTATCCACCAAGGCATGGCCGGTGTAGAGTTCTCCCACTTGGCCGCGCATTTGTCGCCAACGCCGTTCTGCTTCTGCCGCATCCGCAGGCTTGCCCAAAACCTCTCCCTGCAAATAGAGTACCGAATCCGCCCCCAACACCAAAGCGGGATCCCGTTGCTGGGCCGCCACCACCTCTGCTTTCGCTAAGGCTAGTTTTTGCACCAGTTGCGCCGGATCCGTCAGTTGAATTTGGCTTTCGTCAAAATAGCTGGGTTGAGCGCGGTAGGGGATCCCGGCAGCCTCTAGCAATTGGCGGCGGGCGGGAGATTGCGAAGCCAGTACGATGGGAGGCAACATCGGTTCAACACCAAACGCCTGAGGGTTTGCCCTTCCAGTGTGCGCCAAAAGGTTGGCCCTCTCGATACCCTTCGCAGCCGGATCCCGTTCGTGACCACCCTACACTCCCAAGCCCCTACCCAAACTGAGCTCACCCATCTTGGGATCCTCCAACGCTACTGGGGGGATCAGGACACCCCCGAAAGCCGCTGGGTAAATTTGCTGGTCACCGTGCTGGCCTTCTGTTCGGTCACCTTCTTTGTGGTGGAAACCTATCCCATTCCCGCCGAGGTGCGCCTGGGACTGGATCGGGCGGATCGGGTCATCCTCAGCCTGTTTGTGGTGGAATATTTGCTCCGTTTGGCGGCAGCCCCCCAAAAACTGCGCTACGTGCTTAGCTTGTATTCGGTGATCGATTTGCTCGCCATTTTGCCGTTTTTTGCCGGCCTGACGGATATTCGCTTTATCCGCATCTTTCGCTGGTTTCGCATTTTGCGATTGCTGCGCCTGGTGGAGGGCAAAACCCTATTCGGGCAGGTCATTTCCTCCGATAGCCGCATTTTGCTGCGTATTTTCTTCACCCTCTTTGCCATTCTCTTTGTCTATTCCGGGCTGATCTATCAGGTGGAACATCCGGTCAATCCGGGCGCCTTTGCCACCTTTTTGGATGCCTTCTACTTTTCCGTTGTCACCATGACCACGGTAGGGTTTGGGGATCTCACTCCCATTTCTGAGTTGGGCCGGTTGTTGACGGTGCTGATGATTTTGACGGGCATTGCCTTGATTCCCTGGCAGGTAGGGGATCTGATCAAACAACTGGTGAAAAGCGGCAACTTGGTGCAACGGGTTTGCCCAGGATGTGGCTTGTCCCAACATGATGTCGATGCCCAATTTTGCAAGCGCTGTGGCACACCGCTCACCTAGCTCAGTAACGTCTTCCCGCCGCTGACGGCTTACACAGTCGCGGGCTTTCCAAAAGCCCTTCAGTAGCCCTCCGCCTATCTCGCTCAACCCACAAGATAACCAACCGCTCACGCCCATCAACGGTGGTGAGTGAAACTGTGCTCGCCCGGCTCCGGCGAGCCGTCCGGTCTTTTTCCCGAAACGAGAAAATCCGACTTGACCGCTTTGACCGGGCGATGCTTTTGTTTGGCCACCTTCCGAGAACCGGCCACTCCCCTGCAAACCTGTTGGGCCAAGTTGCTCGACAGGCCAAAGCGAGCGCGAATCTCGTGGTAGCAAAGGGATTGCAGCCCAAACGCCTCCGGAGTCGGATTGGTTTTGCGGTCTGTGATTCGGATACCTTGAGCTTGCAGGAGATGGTCAGGAGTTGGTTTATGTGATTTCATCCCGCTGCCGGCGGCGCATTCCTCCCGACCCCCCCTCGAAAGGGTAGGGTGCGGGGCTCCTGCTGCCCTGGCTGAAAGACTTGTTTTTCGCAACAATTTGAGGCCTGCTTTGAACATTGGGTTCAGAAGCTGATTCAACCTCTAGGACTTAATACAGACTTTCGTTAGTCACGTGTAACAACCGTGGAAGTTGAGATCCACTCTCTAGAAGGAGAGCCCTCCGAGCCCCGTGGGGCGGGAGCAGGAAACACAAGCCCTGTTGTAGAAGACCCGCGCAAGGGCTGACCCCGATTCTGATACCCAAGCACTCTTTACCCTTTGACTTGTCTTTTCAGACTGTCAGTGGCTAGCCCTGTGAGAAGTGCGGCTACAAAGGTGTTGAACTTGAAATCTCTTCAGCGCTTCACAACTGAATTCTGGGAAGTCTGCACAAACCCAAATCTCAATGTTGAGTTCTGTTTTTTGATAAGGTAAATCTCCCAAAAGTGTTGTAGGCTATGTCTAACGGTAAGCTAGTCAGTGCACCGGCATGGGATCCTCAGTTGTCAAAGTTCACTTGCCCGGTCAAATCAAGTTTGCCTGGAGCCACTTGGGCTCTTTGGTATGCAAGGTTGCGGCATTGGTCACCCTGACTGGATGTGGTGCAGCTTCTGGCTTGGCTCCTATTCTTTTCCCGGCTCCATTGGTGGGCTTGCGGTTTTTCGATGCAGCTGGCCAACCGATTATCCAGCCCGAAGCACCTGGATCCCTTGGCTTTTCCAATATCGGGGATCCCGTGCGGTTGACGGTGCCGGAAACTCAACCTTCTCAGCGGGTGGTGTTTACCCTCCTCAATAGAAATGAGCTGAATCAAGGCCGCATCACTGAGCAAACCGCCCAGCAGAGCATTCCGGTCACTTTTCAAGTGGATCCCAGTTCAACGGCAGTTCCCGGCAGAGATTACGTCCCCTTCAGCACCGAGCTCACGGTTCCTGCGGGACAAAGTCGGGCCACTTTGGTGATTGAGCTCATCAACAACCTCAACCCCGTAGGGGATCGGACGCTGATATTGAACCTGCTTGAGCCTCCCGGTGGGGATCCCTACTCAGGTGCCCCCTGCTGTACGACCGCCATTCTCACCATTCAGGATGCAAACTGAGGGGCACTTCGGTTAGTTACCCGATTAATCACTTTGATTGATCACTTTGATTGATCACTTTGTTGCAAATCGGAGGACAACCAACAAACAGAAGGGATCCCTTGCTTTTGTCATTCAAGAGATCCCACATGGGTACAAAATTGATTTACAGCTCTTTACGCCGAGGACATGCTAGCGTATTCGCCCATGGCAGCCCGTAGGGCAACGCCGGTCACATACAACAACCGTGGAAGCCGAGACCTCCCCTCTGAAGGGAGGGTGCTCCACCCCTTGTGTAGCCAGAGCAGGAAGCACAAGCCCTATTGTATAAAGACCCGTGCAAGGGCTAAAAGGGGTTGGTTAGCAATTGGGTTACAGCCTTTTCCAGCGTTATCCACTACAGTCAATGCGGAAGGTTCCTTGTCTAGCAGAGGGTTTCTCCCTTGCCCTACACCCTACGTCAAGTCGGAAAAGGCTGTATGAGGAGAAAGAGCCTCAGCGGCGTTTCTTTTCGCTCTCCTGTTGCTGGCGATCTTCATCGGTGAACTCGATGGCTGGTGATTGATGATTGCGATATTTAATAATGCGGGCGGAGGTAGAGAACCAAGCTCTGCGGGATCCCTTGCTGCTTTTGTCGAAGGACATGGAGGAAGTCGCACGTACACCACTGGCAATCGCTTCATCGATGGCCGATAAATCAGCACTTAAAAAGACAAATTGCCAACCGGCAGCCTGTTTTTCCGTAATCATCTTTTGAACTTGGTCACGAGTAAATTCACGGCTAGCATTTTCTTGTCCATCGGTGATGATCACCATGATGATGCGGCTGGGTTTTTCCGAGAGATCGGCCAAGGATTTTTCCAGGTCATTGATCCCTCGGCCCATGGCATCCAAAAGGGGAGTAGTGGCACGGGGAACGTAGGTTTTGCGGGTCAAATCGGGAATCTCAGCGATCGGTCGAAAATGGTGGATCACTTCGTAGGGATCCCCGGAATCAAATTGAACCAGGGTGAGGGTGGCTGGATCTGGCTGGGCCTGCTGCTCATGCAGAAAGGCATTAAAACCGCCAATGATATCCTCCCGGATAGGTTGCATGGATCCGGTGCGGTCGAGAATAACACTGATATGAGTGGAGGGATTAGATATATTTGACACGATTAACTCCCCCTGAAGGTTGGTTTTGGGCTGGTGAACGCTAGGTGTTCAGCCGTCATCTGCTCTCCAAAAAGTTTAGGAGTGGTTGGAAGCCCCCTCTTCCATTGCAATTTCTTTCGATTTTTCAGGCTGCTGTTGGGTAATCTCACAATCAGTATTGATTCAATATCAGTCAGAGAGTCTGCCCACTCCTGCCAATGCCTCAGGATAGCCAGGACGTAGCTCAACAGCCCGTTTGTAGGAGTTTATGGCTTCCTCTTTACGGCCCAGTTGCTCTAGGATCAAGCCCCGGCCATACCAAGCATCCGCCAAATTCGGGCGCAATTCCACTGCCTTGTCAGCAGCACGGAGGGCCTCATCGAAGCGTCGCAAGGCAGACAGAGATAGGGCTTGATTGAACCAAGCTTGGTAAAGGTTGCCGTTGAGTTGAGTTGCTCTCTGGCTAGCCTCGGCTGCTTTGGCGAAGTCTTGAGCCCAAATCAAGTAAGCCCCCTGATTCAGCCACGAATAGGCATTGTTGGCATCCAATTGCACGGCTCGGTTACACACAGGCCCTGCTTCCGATTGACGTCCCAACCCAATCAAAGCGGCACACCGTCCGGTGGAAGCCTCGGGGTGATCGGCAGCAATTTGTTGGGAACGCTCACAGGCAGAAAGGGCCTCTGGGAATTGCCCTAGCAACACGGCTGCCATACATTTACCACTCCAAGCGGCGGCAGAATTTGGATCGGCTTCAGTGGCCCGCTCAAAGGTGACCAACGCATCCAACCCGCGTCCTGTACCGATTAAGCTACGGCCCCGATCCAAAAGGGCAACCACATCTACACCCTGTGGAGTACTGGGAACTTGGACATCAGGAAGTTGAACATCAGGAAGTTGAACACTAGGAACTGAAGGCGAGGTCGTTGGAGGCCGAATTCCGTGAATGAGGGGGGTAAATTGCGGCACTGGAGTCGGCGGGGGGGTTGCGGGTACTGGAGTGGGCGTTGGGGTTGCGGCTAAAGGGGTAGGTGTTGGTGTGGGGACAGGAGTGGGCGTTGGAGTAGGAATCGGGGTCGGGGTTGCTGTTGGTTCGGGTGTTGGTGTTGGGGTGGATTCAGGCGTTGGGGTTGCTGTGGGAGTTGCTTCCGGGATCGGCGTTGGAGTGGGGGTAGCTTCGGGCGTGGCCGTCGATTCTGGGGTCGGTGTCAGCTCGGGGGTAGCTTCTGGCGAGGGATCCGGTTCTGGTTCAGGAGTTGCTACCACCAGCGGCGTGGGAGAGGGATCCGGTTCTGGAGTCTCAGGCACAAAGGCAGTGCGCATGGAAAAGTACCACAGCCCTGCCGCCGCCGAACCCAAAAGGGCCAGGAGCAGACCGAAGAACCCAGCTCCTTTTCCCGAGGCTGCTTTTTGAACAACTTGGGTTTGGGGAGCCTGAGCCTTATGAGCCCTAGCTGCAGAGCGCTGTGGAGTCATCCTGCCATAAGAGGCGGGGGCTGACGGGGATCCCGTGCCTGGAGGAGAAGTGCGTGAGGGGGTTGGGGTTTCCTGGGGCTGCGGAATAAGAGGTTGCTTTGGTTCAGTTGCAGGTGGGGGTGGGACAATGGGAATGGAGGAAAACTGCACTGTGGAAGGGATCCCTTCTGATGTTTCGCTACCGGCGCCTTCTGAAGGTGGGGAGATATCGGCCGGTTCTCCTGGGGGGTAAGAAGCGCTTATCTCAGATGGCTGCAGCAAGTCCTCTTCCAAAACGGAAGGGTTTTCTTCCCGGGCGGCAAATAGGGGGGCACCGGGAGTGAGGGGAAGGGCCGGCTTAGAACTGGGGGATCCGGAACTGGGGACAGCAGAATCGCTGCCGGATCCCTGGGAAGGAGGAGGTTGAATGGGGGCACTGACTGCTCCCCCGGAGTCAGAAGTAATACCCAGCTTGGGTGGTAACTCAACGGTGATATCGGAGCGGGTCACGGGCAGAGAGGGGGGCACCGTGTGCTTCAAAATGTGTGTGATCCAAGTGGTGATGTCCGCAACAGTTGCCCCTTCTGGCGGCGGTTGCAGCACGGCCTCTAGAGCATTACTGAGGGCTTGCATACTGACGGGCCGTTCTTCCCGATCCTTTGCCAGACAGGCAAAGACGATCTGCTGTAGGGCGGGGGGAATAGCGTGGGGCAGTTGCTCCAGGGGCAAGGGTTTGGGAGGTTGGTGATTGTGGGCATCGATCCAAGCCCAAAAGGAATCGGTCTCGGGCTCCAAGGGCGATTGCCCCGTCAGCATCTCGTAGAGCACCAAACCGAGGGAGTAAATGTCAGAACGGGCATCCAACACTTTTCCACGGAGCTGTTCGGGGGAAGCGTACTGGGCGGTGCCCAGAAAACCCAAAGCCTCCGTACCCAGGCTCAGGGTCATATCGCTTAAGACCTTGGCAATGCCAAAATCCAGCAGCTTAACGGTTTCTCCCCCTTGGCCAGAAGTGGGATCCCGGACGATGTAAATGTTGCTGGGTTTGATATCTCGGTGGATCACCCCTTGGATGGAAATGCCATCCAACTCCCGCTCAAAGCAATGGGCATGGTGTAATCCGGCACAGACCTGCCGCGCCAGACGTACCACCCGCTCTGGAGCCATCGGCCCCTCTTGGTTCAACATTTGGCTCAGGCTCTGCCCGATTAAGGGCGCTTCCCCCAAAAATTCCATCACCAAAAAAGGCTGATCTCCCTCTAGGCCATAGTCCATCACCTTGATGATGTTGGGATGGTTGCCTAATAGAATGCTGATCTTGGCTTCAGTGGCAAACCGTTGCAGCAATTGATCGTGTAGATGAGATTTGACCAGCAGCCTTTGGTGCAGCAATTTCACTGCCACCGTTGCATCGAAGCGTTGTGTATCTGCCGCCTGATAGACAGCTCCCATCCCCCCCTCGCTGATCAAATGATGAAGGCGGTAACGCTGATTGAGGAGGTAATTCTCCAAATTGGGTTGCATGATCTTCACCTGGTAGGGATCCGTTGCAGCGAACCACCATGGGCATCCTCTCTCGCAAGCCCATTCTCAAGACTTCATAGAGAGCTCTTTTCTACACTCACTTCGCCAAGCATAATGCTGTCTTAGCCACTAGGACAGTGATCAAGGTCGCATTCCAAAACTTTGGGCACATCGAAAAATCCAGACCTTATTGAGAATAGCAACGATAGAATAGGTTTTCTAGCCTTATCTGATTTGCAACAAGGCAATTAATCGAAGTGCCCCTATGTATTTTCTGCTCTTGGGTGATGTTGGCCGAGATCTTCCTCATCTTAAGTACAGCCCTTTACGCCTAGGGCACGCTGGCGCGTTTGCCCATGGCGACCCATAGGGCACCGCTAGTCACGTATAACAACTGTGGGAGTTAGGATCCGCTCTCTAGAAGGCTGAGGAAGCACAATCCTTGCTGCAGAAAACCCGCGCAAGGGCTGTAAGCCTTAAGTAAGTAGTTAGTCATTCTCTTTTATCCGTAAAGATGCTGATTATCCGTTTTATTTGCTACTTTAATGGAGGTTGCCGGCTGGACAGCCGTTAGGTTTACCCCTCTCCCATGGATACTCGTCTTATCAACATTGGCTTTGGCAATATTGTCGCTGCCGGACGTGTGATCGCCATTGTCAGCCCCGAGTCAGCCCCCATCAAGCGCATTATCAGCGATGCCCGCGACCGCGGCCAGTTGGTGGATGCTACCTATGGCCGCCGTACCCGCGCCGTGATCATCACCGATTCTGGACACATCATTCTCTCTGCCATTCAACCCGAGACCGTTGCCAACCGTTTCCTAACCGCTAAGCTCGGGTTACCAGAAGAAACCGATTAGGGGCCACCCTTGTGCTGTAGGCAGTCTGCGAAGCAAAGAGTGAGATATCCTAAAACAAACCGGCTGCCCCGCCATTCCTCCTTGCTCGTCGATCTATGCCAGCCTCTCCCACTACGCTCTTCTCTCCGGTCTCCTCTAAGGGTGTGCAGCGGCAGGGATCCCCTCCTAAGCCCCGAGGTCGGCTGCTGGTTTTAACCGGGCCCAGTGGAGTGGGAAAAGGGACGCTGGTCAAGCAGTTGCGAGAGCGTCATCCGGATCTACATTTTTCGGTTTCGGTCACCACCCGCCCCCCTCGCCCCAGTGAACAGGAAGGGATCAACTACTATTTCCGCAGCCGTGAGGAATTTCTGGACCTGGTTGAAGCTGGCAAGTTGTTGGAATGGGCACAGTATGCAGGCAACTTTTACGGCACCCCCCGTGAGGTGGTCTTGGACAAGCTCAGCCAGGGGCAGGATGTACTGTTGGAAATTGAACTGGCGGGGGCCCGTCAGGTGAGCCAGCATTGCCCGGAAGCAATCCGCATCTTTTTGTCTCCCCCCTCTCTGCAGGAGCTAGAGCGCCGCATCCGCGAACGTGGCCAAGATACAGAAGCCAGCATCGAGCGCCGCCTGCAACAGGCCCAAAAAGAACTGGATGCCCAAGATGAATTCGACCATGTGATCGTCAACGACAACCTTGAACAGGCCCTGCAGCAGCTCGAAGCGTTGCTTTACCCCGACATGCAACTGCCGAAGGCAGCAGCTGAGCCCTGAGCCCCAATCTAGCCCCCAAGCTTGCAGCCCACAGATGGCTAGCAAAAGTTGACAGGTCGTGAGACAATAGCAAAGCTGTGCTTTTTTGCATAGCCTTTTGTTCTATCTGGCCAATTAGGGGATAGTATGGTTCACACACTATCTGGCCAATTAGGGGATAGGTCTCTGGCTCTATTCGGGATCCACTGCATCCTAGAGCTGTACGACTGCCCGGCCAATCTTTTGGATAATGTCTCCCTAGTGCAACAGGCATTGCGGGAGGCAGCGAGACGCTCCAACTCCACCTTTTTGGGGGAGCTGTGCCACCGATTTGAGCCTCAGGGGATTACGGCCCTCGCACTTTTGGGGGAATCTCACATCTCCATTCACACCTGGCCCGAAGCGGGCTATGCGGCGGTGGACGTGTTCACCTGTGGTCGGCATACTCAGCCGGAGGTGGCCTGTGAGTACTTGATCGAGGTGTTTCAAGCGGGAGCCCATTCTCTGCGCAAGGTGCCGCGTCGACGCATGGGGGTAACTGCTTCGGTAGACTCCCCCCTTGGCCGGGAAGCTGTCCCTCACCGACGACGCTGAACCGACATGGATACCTCCCGGATCCCCCTCTGGGTACAGGAACACTCCACCCCTTGGGACTACAGCCTGCGCGGCATCACCCGCATTTTGGCCTACCGACAGACCCCTTTTCAGGAGATGCTGATCGCCGAGACGGGGGCCTACGGGAAGGGCTTGCTGCTGGATGGGCGCTGGCAATCCACCACAGCGGACGAATTCCTTTACCACGAGGCTTTGGTGCATCCGGCCCTCCTGCAGGTTCACCATGCGGGGGGGATCCCAAGGCGGGTACTGGTGTTGGGGGGTGCCGAAGGGGCGACGGTACGAGAGGTACTGCGCTGGCGTTCGGTGGAACAGGTGGTGATGGTGGATATTGACGGGGAGGTGGTAGAAGCCTGCCGAGAACATCTGCCGGAAATGCACCAGGGGGCCCTAGAGGATCCGCGGGTGCAGGTGGTCATCGCCGATGCTTTGGATTTTCTCTGGCAAACTGCCCCCATCTGGGATGTGATCCTCTCCGATCTGTCCGACCCGATTGAGTCTGGCCCTGCCTATCGCCTTTTCACCCAGGAGTTTTTTGGTCAGATCCGCTCTAAGTTGGGGCCAGATGGGGCTTTCGTGGTGCAGGCGGGGCCGGTGGGGCCGGTGGAGTTTCAGCAGCACACCCGCATCGTTCATACCCTGCAAACGGTGTTTGCGGCCGTGCAGCCCTACGCCATCTACACCCCTACCTATGGAGGACCGCTCGGGTTTGCCCTGTCTGCCCATGCCCCGATTCCCTCCCGACCAGATCCGGACCAGATCGACCAGATCCTCGGGCAACAGTTGGATCCCAGCCGTGGCCCCTTACGATTTCTGGATGGGATCACCCTGTTGGGCCTTTATCAGGTACCTGCCCACCTGCGTCGTGCCATCGCCGCAGAGACCACGGTTTATACCCTAGACAATCCTCCCCAGATCGAATAGGGGGCTCTTGACCTTGATCTTTGGCCGCAAAAACCCGATCCTGCAGGAGTTTGTCTTTGATCCCATAACTTGATAGATTCGTGAACAATCGAATTTATCTCTACCGATGAAAGTCCTGATTATTGGTGGCGATGGATACTGCGGCTGGGCAACGGCTCTGCATCTGTCCAGCAAAGGCTACGAGGTTGCCATTCTCGATTCTTACGTTCGCCGCCTCTGGGATCTGCAATTGGGGGTTTCCACCCTGACGCCAATCGCCCAACTGGAACAACGGGTGGATCGGTGGAAGGGCTTGAGCGGCAAGTCTATCCCTATTTTCGTCTGTGACATCACCCAGTACGATGCCCTGATCTCCAGCCTGCGCCAGTTTCCTCCCGATGCCATCGTGCATTTCGGCGAACAACGCTCTGCCCCCTACTCGATGATCAGCCGCGACCATGCGGTGATGACCCAGGTGAACAACGTGGTGGGCACCTTGAACATCCTCTACGCCCTCAAGGAGGAATTCCCCGACTGCCACCTGGTGAAGCTGGGCACCATGGGCGAGTACGGCACCCCCAACATCGACATCGAAGAGGGCTACATCACCATCGAGCACAACGGCCGCAAAGATACCCTGCCCTATCCGAAGCAGCCGGGATCCATGTACCACCTGTCCAAGGTGCACGACAGCCACAACATTCACTTCGCCTGTCGCATCTGGGGCCTGCGCGCCACCGACCTCAACCAAGGGGTGGTGTATGGAGTGCTGACGGATGAAACAGGCATGGATGAGGTGTTGATCAACCGCCTCGACTACGACGGGGTGTTTGGTACCGCCCTGAACCGCTTCTGCATCCAGGCTGCTGTCGGTCATCCCCTAACGGTGTACGGCAAAGGCGGCCAAACCCGGGGCTTTTTGGATATCCGCGATACGGTGCGCTGTGTGGAACTGGCCATTGCTCACCCTGCTGAGCCGGGACAGTTTCGTGTCCTCAACCAATTTACGGAGCAGTTCAGCGTTGAGCAGTTGGCGTTAATGGTGCAGAAGGCAGGCTCGGCGATGGGCCTGAAGGTGGAGGTCAACTATCTGGAGAATCCCCGCGTCGAGCTAGAAGAGCACTACTTCAACGCCAAAAACACCAAGCTTCTGGATCTCGGCCTGCAACCCCACTACCTGTCAGAGTCCCTCTTGGATTCCCTGCTCAATTTCGCCCTCAAGTACAAAGATCGGGTGGATGTGGGGCAGATTTTGCCGAAGGTGAAGTGGAAGGGCTAAGGGTTCAGGGCTCGCCCCCCAGGCACACCTGGGCCAGACTGAGCCAGCTTCGAGCCAAATTGTTCAGGTCATAGCCCCCTTCTAAGCCGAAGAGGGTTCTGCGGGTAACCTGCTCAAGGCACAGCTGAGCCATACGGCCGAAGTCTTCGGGCTCCAGCAGCATGCTCGCCAAGGGATCCCCTTTGGCGCAGTCAAAGCCAGCACTAACCAACAACAGATCCGGCTGAACCTTTTGCAAGAAGGGCAGAATCTTCTCGCTCAGGGCGTTTTTATAGACCGACCAATCAGATCCTGCAGGCAAAGGCACATTGCAGACGTTGCCGTAGGGCCCAGTTTCGGCGGCGGATCCCGTGCCGGGGTAAAGGGGGGACTGGTGGGTGGAGGCATAGGCCAGTTGCGGATGTCGCTCGACCACCGTTTGCGTACCATTACCGTGGTGAACATCCCAGTCAAAAATGGCCACCCGCTCGATGCCCGGTTGTTCTAAAGCCCACAGCGCCGCAATGGCCGCATTGCTAAACAGACAAAACCCCATCGCCTGCTCCGGCTCGGCGTGATGGCCCGGTGGGCGACAGAGCACAAAAGCCGGTTGGGCGGTTTCCAAAACCGCCGCCGCTGCAGCAACCCACCCCCCCACTGCCAAACGCGCCGCCTCAAAGCTCCCGGAGGACAAAGGCGTGTCGGCTTCGATGCGCCCCCCCCCTGCTGCCGCCAGCTCGGCAACCAACCGAATGTGCCGGGGAGAGTGTACCCGTTCAATTTCAGAAAGGGCCGCCAGCGGGGGATCCCGCCATTCAAGTTGGTCGGCAAAAGGGGCACTGCGTAGGGCCTTGACGATCGACTGCAAACGAGCCGGACGCTCAGGGTGAAATGCTCCCGTATCGTGGCTGAGGTAAGCCTCTGAATAATAAATGGGCAGCATAAGAAAGTGGACGGAGAAAATGAACGGGCTAGGCCAATGCTTTTGCAGTTTAACCTAAGCCTGTACCACTGTCCCCAACAGGCTGGATCTCCTTATCCGTAAAATTATCCGTAAAAGGCTTCGGTCATGGATCCCGCGTAGGGATCAATGCTGAAGGAGGCTTGCTGCAATTTCTGATTGACCACATCTCGTACAACCGAGCGCAGCAGTTCCTGTTCGGCAGGATTCAGTTGATCACGGCTGGGGCATTCATCGGCAGCCAACCACATATAAATGGCAGGGATCCGGTTTAACACCTGCTGCATCATCGCTTCTCGTTCCATCGCATCATGGAACACCTGTTGATGGGGATGCTCCCTGCAGAGATAATCCTCCAACTCCCCCAGGGCTAGGTACTCGATGATATTGACCAGCATCTTTTCCATGATGAATCTCCCAAAATAATCCTTGGCAACTCTTAAAGAGGTGCTCCAAAACAAATCCACCTTAAACACAGCCTTTCTTGAGTCGAGCTATTGCCAACACCTGGCCTTTGGCCGGAAGCAAAAGAGCTGACCCAAGGCGGGCCCGATCCTCACACAATCGGGAAAGAATCGTGAACATTTCCACAAGATCTATTAAACTGCTGGCTCCTTACCCCAATTTGCTAGCCCAATCTGTCTTCCCATAACTCTATTGATAGATAGAATCAACAGGTCTAAATCCTTGACGTTGATACTCAGTACCAACACAAGATTATCGACGTTTCGAGGAAGACACCTCAAGCCATTTAATGAAGAGTATAGAAACGCAGCCTAAGAAGGAAATGAGATAGGCTCATCAACTTCTCATCCGATACGCTAGCACGCAATTACATAGGAACTTGTGGTATTGTTGCGAGCTGTACATATTTCTTGACCAAGCAAAATCTCTGTCAAGTGGGTCAATTTGAGAACAAGCATGAGAACAAGCAATTTGAGAACAAGCAAAGATGTGTAGAGGGATACTTAGGATACTTAATTGTCTCGGTGAATATCCCGGTGAATATCCCAGAGGTTTAGCCCGCTATCGGCAAATTAACTCGGTGGGCCTGAGCCCAAAAAGATTCTAGATCGTAGTAATCTCTTTCCTCCTGCATGAGTACATGCACGATCAGATCTGCATAATCGATCAGTATCCAAGAACCTGATTCCTGTCCCTCAATGCGGCGTGGAGCCTCTTGCCACTCTTCCCAAACCTGTTCTTCGATCGCTCGGGCAATGGCTCGGACTTGCGTAAGAGAATAGCCACTGACCAAAAGGAAGTAATCTGCCAAAGTCGAAACCTGGGATACATCCAATAGAACGATATCGCCACCTTTCTTTTCTTCTGCTGCGCGGGCTGCGCTCAACGCCATGCGATAGATGGGATCCCCCATAGGGGCAGGCCTGAGATGTAGCAACTAAAAACCTCCCGAAACGACTGAATTGGCTTGGGAAGCAGAGCTCCCCGAAGGATGTAACAAAAAATAATTACGAGTCATTACCGTGCGCGGATGGATTACCTGACTCCGGTTTAGCAAAAATCTCAGGCTCAGGTCACATACCCCCACCACCGTCTTGGCCAAATCCGTGAAGGCCAGTTGTCGCAATTGCTCCAATTCTGGATTGTTGCCCCGTTGCGGCTCTAGGGCATCGGCAATAAAAACCACACAACTTAACGGATCCATGCCCGGTTGCCCCAAGGTGTGGTTACGGATGGCCGCCAAAATCTCCGGATCCTGCACCTGAAACTGATCCCGCGCCACCAGGGATCCCACTTCTGCGTGCAGAATGTGGGGTTCCGCCCGTTCGATCTCATCCAGCTCCCGCTCCTGAGCTGCCAAGTGCAGCAGTTTTTCCGGGGGAAAATACTTGGCCAGATCGTGCAGCAAACCAGCCCAAGCTGCCTTGTGTTCATCCAGGCCGTAGTGCGCCGCCAGTGCTCGAGCCATGGCTTCTACCCCCAAAATATGGCGCAGGCGGGGAGCAGGCACCTGCTGCTCCAACCAGGCCAGGATCTCCTCCCGCCGGGGGGTGAGTGGAGTCGTCAGCCGATTACTCATTTTGCAATTTTAATACTGCCATAAAGGCCTCCTGAGGTACATCCACCGTTCCCACCGATTTCATCCGTTTTTTCCCTTCTTTTTGTTTCTCCAGGAGTTTGCGCTTGCGGGTAACGTCCCCACCGTAGCACTTGGCCAAAACGTTCTTGCGCAACGCCGGAATGGTTTCGCGGGCAATAATCTTGGAACCGATGGCCGCTTGAATCGGCACCTCAAATTGATGACGGGGGATCAACTCCCGTAACTTCGCCACCAAGGAACGACCCACATAAAAGGCTTTATCCCGATGCACAATGGTGGAGAGAGAATCCACCGGATCCCCATTGATCAAAATATCCAAACGCACCAAATCATCAGGGCGATAGCCGATAATCTGGTAATCCATACTGGCATAGCCGCGGGTGCGAGATTTCATCTGATCAAAAAAGTCGGTAACCACCTCTGCCAAAGGCAATTCGTACACCAAGGTGGTGCGTCCTTGGGCCAGGTATTTCATATCCTTGAAGGTGCCGCGTTTGGTCTCGCACAACTCCATCACCGTGCCGACAAACTCCTCCGGCAGAATCACCTCCACTCGTACGATCGGCTCCTCGATGCTGGTGCGTTCGTTGGGGGAGGGCAATTCGCTGGGATTGTCCACGCGGATCACGGATCCATCGTTGAGGGTGACTCGATAGACCACTGTGGGAGCTGTAATCACCAA
This sequence comes from Thermostichus sp. DRC_bins_24, assembly GCA_039794845.1. Lineage (GTDB taxonomy): Bacteria > Cyanobacteriota > Cyanobacteriia > Thermostichales > Thermostichaceae > Thermostichus. Next base: position 7,655 of record JAUQVK010000115.1, on the reverse strand, counting down.
ATCCAGGTTGTATTCCCGCTCTAAGCGTTCCTGCACCACCTCCATGTGCAGCAGGCCCAGGAACCCACAGCGGAAGCCGAAGCCCATAGCGCTAGAGACTTCGGGCTCAAAGTTGAGGGCGGCATCGTTGAGCTTCAACTTTTCCAGGGCTTCCTTGAGTTCGGCATATTGATCCGAGCTGCTGGGGAACAGCCCACAAAACACCATCGGTTTGGCTTCTTTGTAGCCCGGTAGCGGCTCCGGGGCCTTGCGATTGACTAAGGTGACGGTATCCCCCACGCGGGCGTGCTCCACACTTTTGATGGCGGCGGCAATGTAGCCCACCTCCCCGGCATGAAGGGCAGCAATGGGCTCCTGCATGGGGCGCATTACTCCCACCTCGGCAATCTCGTACTCCCGCCCCGAGGCCATAAAGTGGATCTTGTCGCCGGTTTTCACCTCCCCATCCATGACCCGCACGTAGACAATCACCCCCCGATAGGAGTCGTAGTAACTGTCAAAAATCAAGGCCCGTAAGGGATCCGCAACCGTATCCTTGGGAGGAGGGATCCGTCGGACAATCGCCTCTAGAATGTCTTGAATGCCAATGCCCACCTTGGCGGAAGCGAGAATGGCTCCACTGCAGTCGAGGCCGATCACCTGTTCAATTTCGTCGATCACCCGATCCGGCTCCGCCCCCGGCAGATCGATTTTGTTGATCACCGGAATAATTTCCAGGTTATTTTCCAGGGCCAAATAGACATTGGCCAAGGTTTGCGCTTCTACCCCCTGTGAGGCATCCACCACCAACAGGGCCCCTTCACAGGCGGCCAGAGAGCGAGAGACTTCGTAGGTGAAATCCACATGGCCAGGAGTGTCGATCAGGTTCAAGACGTAGTCCTGACCATCCTGGGCGCGGTAGTTCATGCGAGCCGCCTGCAACTTGATGGTAATGCCCCGTTCCCGCTCCAGCTCCATGTTGTCCAGCAACTGAGGCTTCATCTCGCGGGCAGCCACCGTTCCGGTCTCCTGCAGGAGCCGATCCGCCAGGGTGGATTTGCCGTGGTCAATGTGGGCAATGATCGAGAAATTGCGAATACGGGAGACGGGAACGTCGGTCATAAAAACCTGAGAAGAGCAAAGATTTTTTACAATCGTAACCCCTCCGGCCCCCGGCTGCTCTATTCCCTCTGGGCTTCCTCTATCATCCATCTGGGGCAAGTGCACTCAACCTCAGACCGAGGGTTTCCAGGGCATGCCTGTCTCAGTCGTAGTCTGCCTGATCGGAACTATTTCTCCAACTTCTCGATAAAGTGTCGAATCTCGTTTAGGTCGATGTAGCGATCGGTAGCATTGCGCAACTCACGGGCGATCATCCCCTCGGTGGAGACAACCGTAATCAAGGTGTTTTTGGAGCGTAGCAACTCCACAGCCCGCTCAAAATCCCCATCGCCACTAAATAAGACGATCTTGTTGTATTGCTCGACAGTATTAAACATGTCGATGACAATTTCGATGTCCAGATTTGCCTTTTGGGAATAGCGACCAGAGTCTTCATCTCGATATTCTTTGAGGTACTTGGTGCGCACCGTGAAGCCCAGACTAATCAAGGCATCTCGAAAAGCTCTCTGGTCATGGGCATCTTTAATGCCAGTGTACCAAAAAGCATTGACCAGCTCCACGTTGGGCTGTGACTTGGTAAAGTATTCCAAGACACGACGCGGGTCAAAGAACCAGCCATTCTTTTGTTGGGCATAAAACATATTATTGCCATCAATAAAGATGGAGACCCGAGTGACGGGATGGTGAAACATAAAGAATTTTTCCAGAGAATTAAGAGGGTGATCAGCGAGAAAAGCAAGAAAGATTTTCCAAGAGACAATCAACTCGGCTTGCCAGCATCCTGTCGATGCTAATCTCCCATCATAGCCAAAAGTGGGATCCCTTTTGCGAACAATTAGCTGTCTAGGGGGGCGCCGCTGTAGAACAAAGTGGGTTCCGGTTGCCGCAAGGCATAATTCGAGCCGGGGTGGTCCGCTTGGCTAACGTAGATCTCCGCCAATTGTCGGGCTAAGTTGCGGATGCGCCCAATGTAGAGGGTGCGTTCCGCCACCGCAATAACCCCGCGGGCATCCAACAGGTTAAAGCTGTGGGAGCACTTGAGTACATAGTCATAAGCGGGCAAGAGAAGGGACACCGCCAGCCGATCTGGCAGCACCTGCTCCTGGAGTTTTTGTTGTGTTGTTTCAATCAGTCGTTTGGCCTCAGCTTCGTAGAGCCGAAACAGTTCAAACAGCATCTTCGGGTCAGAATACTCAAAGTTGTAGTGGGATTGCTCGACTTCATTTTGAAAATAGATTTGGCCATAGGTAATGCGCCCCAAAGAGGAATGCTCACCCCAGCACAGATCGTAGACAGCATCAACGCCCTGTAGGTACATGGCTAGGCGCTCTAGCCCATAGGTAATCTCCACGGACACCGGGCGGCAATCTTGTCCCCCCACCTGCTGAAAATAGGTGAATTGCGTCACCTCCATGCCATCCAACCACACTTCCCAACCCACACCCCAGGCTCCTAAGGTGGGAGATTCCCAGTCGTCCTCCACAAAACGAATGTCGTGTTCGTTGGGATCAATACCCAACGCTCTTAAGCTATCCAAATACAGCTCTTGGATGTCATCGGGTGAGGGTTTAATCAGCACTTGATACTGGAAATAATGCTGTAACCGATTCGGGTTTTGCCCATAGCGCCCATCGGTGGGCCGACGACAGGGCTCCACGTAAGCTACCCGCCAGGGATCCGGTCCCAAGGCTCGCAAAAACGTATGGGGGCTCATGGTGCCTGCCCCTTTTTCGGTGTCATAGGGTTGCAGGATGAGGCAACCTTGCTCTCCCCAAAACTGCTGTAGGCGAAAGATCAGATCTTGAAAGCTGCTCGTTGACATAGCAAAGGTTGTGCGGAGAAGCAGCCCCTATCCTACCAAGGGGATCCCTCCCTCAGTCGATCAGCTCCTCTTGATCCCGCGGATCTAAGTAGGTCCACTCGACCGGGGGCATCTGATCGAAGGCCTGCTTGAGGGAGCTTTCCCACAATTTTCGCATTTTCGCCAAGTAGGGATCCCCAGTGCGCAGGCGCAGACGATGGCTGACCTTGAGCTGATCCACCTGTACCATCACCAGATCGATGGGGGGGCCGACGGAAATGTTGGATTTCATGGTGGAGTCGATGGAAAGTAGCGCACACTTGGCGGCATCCTCCAGGGGAGTTTCGTAGGACAGGGTGCGATCCAAGATCGGTTTGCCGTACTTGGTTTCCCCCACCTGCAAAAAAGGGGTTTCGGGGGTGGCCTGAATGCAGTTGCCCTGGTTGTAGATTAAAAACAGTGCCGGACTTTCGCCGTGCACTTGTCCCCCCAACAGGAAGCTACACTGGGCATCGATGCCGTCTTTCTCCAGCCAGGGGCGATCCTGCTCTTGAATGGCGCGAATTTTGGAGCCGAGATAACGTGCGATGTCGTAAAGATTGGGCAGGGTGTGTAGGTTCGGGGTTTCCTGGTGGCGCAGATCCCGCTGGATCTCGGTGAGGACGCTCTGGGTGATGGACAGGTTGCCGGAGGTGCAGATTAGAATCACCCGCTCCTCAGGCAGCGAAAAATCAAACAGCTTCTGATAGGTGGAGACATAATCGACCCCTGCATTGGTGCGGGAATCTGCAGCCATCACCAATCCTGAACGGGTGAGGATGCCAAGGCAGTAGGTCATGGAAGTAACCGGCTCGGCCCCTTAGATTGTACGGCGTTCAGGTAAGGGCGGATCCCATCCTGTCACGGATTTCTTCGCGGATGCGGGCAGTGATCGAGGCTTCATCCAAATCCGCCAAAATCTGGGCAATGGCAGCCCTAGGTCCTTCTGGCCCCCAACTGGCTCCTTGGGTGAGGTAACGGCGGGCCGATTCCCCTATGGCATAGCAGGAAACCCCTGCCAATACCGCCTGGGTGAGGGCCACGGAGGTGTAGGCCCCCAGAGAGAATCCCCCACTGAAGGGAACGGATCCCCCCAGCAGAGTTTTCAGGGATCCCAGCCCCAATAGGGCCACCCATTCCCCGGCGCCGAGGCTGAGCATACTGAGGACGATCTTTTGCAGCAGTTGGGTCGCCCCCTGGGTACTCATGGGCAGCCCGTACAAGCGAGACAGGCGCAGGATCAGGGCGACATCGATGGCCAAGCCCCCCAGCGTATCCAGCAAAGTAATCGGGTTGAGGGCCACCGCCAAGGCTTTGGTGCGCGCCGCTGAACCAATCAGATCTTGGGCCTGCTGAGCACGGGCCTCGACCTTGCGAGTGATCACCTGTTGGTTAACGCGATCTGCAAACAAAAGGGCATTCAAGGCCAGCAGTGAGCGTCCCTCCCGATGCAACACCTCTAAAATCTTCAGCCGCAACCCGTCCACCTGCGGGGATCCCACCTCCAACTGCGCCCCAAAGCTGCCATCCGGCCTTTGCACCAGGCGAGGAATGCGGGGGGATGCCGCCACCATGACGATCTCATTGGGGGAAAGGAGCTGCCGCACCCGTTCGTTGCGGATCTTGTCGTAGATGGCCTGCCGATCCGCCTCGGGATATTGGTCGATTTTGTTGAACACCAGCAGCATCGGTTTGCCGGCCTCCCGCAGAGCCGCCAACGCCTCAAACTCCACCCGGGTCAGATCCCCACAAATGACGAACAGAATTAGATCTGCCTGCTGGGCTACGTCCTGTGCCAGCCGGGCCCGCATCTCCCCATCCACTTCATCAAGGCCGGGGGTGTCGATCAACTCCAGACGGGATCCCTCCCAATGGGTCACCTGTACCGATTGAATAGAGGCGGGGGGTAAGTAGGATCCCTGAGCCGTAACAGGCTCCGCCTGGGTTTTCGGGCGTGTTTCCCAGCTCACCTTCCAAGGGGCAGCCTGCTGGCTACGGGTGACGCCATGGGTTGGCCCGGTCTCAAACACCGATTCTCCAAGTAGGGCATTGAGCAGGGAAGACTTGCCCCGACCCACCAGACCAAAGGCAGCGATGTGAATGACCTCTGTTTCTAATTTATCGAGGAGGGTTTGCAGACCGTGCAATTCCGCTTCCAGGCCCACTGCTTCTTGGGGCTGCAAATCCAGTTGAGCCACCCACTGGCGCAGGCTGCGTTTGGCCTGTTGGTAGTTGAGGTCATCTTGGAGGGTGTTGCGGCGAGCCATGGTGACAAATCGGATCCAAAATCAGTCGGTTTTCGAAAGTTGCAGGAAATAATAAAGGAGTACAGCCTTCACCCCAGCTAGGGCAGTGGGTACGGGCTGATCGCATTCAAGGTTTTGCAAAAGGAGAGCCACCATGCCGAAGGCGATTTGGAATGGAGTGGTATTGGCAGAGACAGAACGTTACGAAACCGTAGAAGGCAACATCTATTTTCCGCCGGAATCTCTCCATTTGGAGTACTTTCAGCCCAGTTCTACTCATACCACCTGTCCCTGGAAGGGATTGGCCAGCTACTACAACATCGTGGTAAACGGCCAGGAGAACAAAGATGCCGCCTGGTACTACCCAGATCCGAAGCCGGCTGCCGCCAACATCCGCGGTTATGTGGCCTTTTGGAAAGGGGTGAAGGTGGAAGCCTAGCCCACCTGGCTGACTAAAATGGAAAAAACCTGGAGGGGGCAATAATGCTGACCGAACGCCTGACCCAATTCAGCTTAACCCGCCGGTCGGGGAGCCTGTGCTTGGCCGGGCTGAGCCTGCTGCTGCTTGGCTGTTCTCCAGAGGGTTTTCGTACCCCAAGGCCCAGCCTTACCAACAGTGGCCTGAATAGCATCTTCCCGGATGGGGAGCCTGCCTTTAGTGGTGACGGTCGCTACTTGGTGTTTTCCTCCGCCCGCAGTGGTAGCCAGGATATCTTCCTCTACGACACTCAAGAGCGCCGCCTGATAGAATTGCCCGGCCTCAACTCCAGTGATGTGGCCGCCACCTCTCCCGACATCAGTGCGGATGGCCGCTTCATTGTCTACGTGTCGAATGCACTGGGCAAGTCCGAGATTTTTCTCTATGATCGCCAAACCCGCAACGTGCAAAACATCAGTAGCCGAGTGGCCGGGGATGTGCGCAATCCCACCATTAGCGGCGATGGCCGGTTTATCGCCTTTGAGAGCAACGGCCGGGGGCAATGGAACATCGAAATTTTTGACCGCGGCCCTGCTGCTAGCACCCGCTCCACGCCTCCCTCTTCCCCCGATTCCAACTCTGGCTCATGAAGAGATCTGGAGGGGAATGAAATTTCGGCTCAAGCTAGGATAAACTTCTCCGCTCCAGAAGAGTTGCTGCATGTTTGCCCCCTTTGCCCAACGGCTGTACCCCCTTGGCTCCAATGTCTTTGACCAGATGGATCAGGCCAAGCGGGAGGCTCGCCGGTCGGGTCTAGATTTGATCGATCTTTCCTTAGGATCTTCTGATCTGTTCCCACCTCCCGAGGCCTTGGCCGCCGTGCAGTCGTCCCTGTCAGATCCGGCCACCTATGGCTATACCCTCTTTCACGACACGGTGGCGTTTCGTCAGGCCTGTGCCAAATGGTACGAGGGCAAGTTCGGTCTTGCGGTTGATCCGGAAACAGAGGTGCTGCCGCTGATTGGATCCCAGCAGGGAACGGCTCTATTGCCTTTGGCCCTGCTCAACCCTGGCGATGTGGCCTTGCTTACGAATCCGGGCTACCCCTCTCATGGGGGTGGGATCCATCTAGCGGGCGGGATCCCCTACTATTTGCCCCTGCTGGCGGAGCACGCTTTTTTGCCCCAGTGGGATCGGATCCCAGATGAAGTTTGTCGGCAGGCGCGGCTCCTGGTATTGAGCTACCCCCATAACCCCACCACCGCCACCGTGACGCCGGAGTTTTGGCAACAAACCCTGCACTTTTGCCAGCAGCACCAGATTATTTTGGCCCACGATTTTCCTTACGTGGATTGGCGCTTCGATGGCCAGGTGGCCCCTTCGGCCCTACAGGCGGATGCGCAAAAAACTTGCACCATCGAGTTTTTCTCCCTGTCGAAGTCTTACCATATGGGGGGGTTTCGGGTGGCCTATGCCATCGGCAACCGAGATCTGATTCGGGCGTTGCGGCTGGTCAAATCCACCATCGACTTTCATCAGTACCAGGGCATTCTGCGGGGGGCAGCAGCGGCCTTGGCCGCTCCGGAGACCTTTTTGCAGCACTGGCGGCAGGTGTATCGAGAGCGGCGGGATATCGCGGTAGCGGCATTGCATCGCATCGGTTGGCCCGTCCCACTGCCGGAAGCGACGATGTATCTCTGGGCGCCTTTGCCGGCGGGTTACACGGGATCCTCTGGGCAGTTTTGCTTGGACTTGGTGAAGGCAACTGGGGTGGCCTTGTCTCCCGGTTCCGGTTTTGGCTCTGCCGGGGAGGGCTATGTGCGCTTTGCCTTGGTTGTGGAGGGATCCCGGCTGGAAGAGGCCATCAGGCGAATTGAGGAGTTCTTACCCCGAATCCCTTGAGAATGGATGTCACCCCCCCCCAGCCTGACCCAGCTCATGCCCTATGACAACCTCTGCAAAGCCCTGGTGGAAGCCAATCCTCTTCCCTTTGTGCAGTGGTTGGTAGGACAAACAACAGAACCCATCCAAATTCTGAAAACCGAACTGT
>JAUQVK010000114.1:0-7988 GCA_039794845.1 Thermostichus sp. DRC_bins_24 | reverse complement strand
AGCATTCACATGTATCATAATCTACATCTACTCAACGGGATGCAGATCGAGCTGTTCCTTCGCTATGCCCGGTCACGCGCATTCCTCTCGACGCGGAACGGAGTACCGTTACAGCGCGAGTCTCCTTTCTAGGTGAGCTGTTCTAGGTGAGCTGTCGCATCTTTCACCGTAGCTGGGCCACAGTCACGCCACTGCCTCCCTCTTGGGCCTCGGCGGCTGCAAAACTTTGCACCCGCGGATGTTCCCTCAGGTAGGTGTGTACCCCGGTGCGCAGGCGCCCTGTACCGTGGCCATGAATGATCCAAACCGGGCCAGGAGGGGCTTGGGCAAAGTGCTGCTCCAGCAACACCTCGGCATCGGCAACGGTTCTCCCCCGCAGATCGAGGGTATTCTGGCTGGTGCGAAGGTTGAGGGGAGCAGCAGCAGGGGCTGGGGGTGGTGCTTTGGGGCGTTGGCGCTGTTTGGCCTGATGCTCATCAAGAGGATCCAGTTGTCCACGCGGCACCGTAAATTTCAAAAGGCCGCTGCGCACCACAAACACGTCTTCTTCAACGGCGATCACCTCTCCCGTCTGCCCTAGGCCCCGCAGGCGTACGCGATCCCCAATTTCCGGCACAAATTCCATCTCTACGGGCGGCGGCGGCGGAGAATAGCGCTCCCGGATCTGCTCCAGTTCGGCGGTAACGTGCTGGGGGGTATTCCCCTGTTGCAACTTGCGGATGGCGGCGGCCACTTCTTCTCGGGCAGCGGCCAGCAGGGCTTGCAGCCCTTGGGTTTGCTTGTGTTCCAGTTGGGCTTCTCGCTCGGCCATTTGGCGGCTGCGTTGCTGCATTTGGCGGTGCAGGGTTTCCAACTCCTGGTGCAGGGATCCCACCTGGGCGACGCGTTCTTCCAGTTCCGCCCGTTGCCCCTCCAACCCAGCGATCACCCTATCCACTTGGCTTTCCCCCTGCAGGCGCTGTTGGGCCCGTTGCACAATTTCGGCATCCAGTTGCAACCGTTGGGCAATGGTAAGGGCATTGGAGCGGCCAGGGATCCCCCAAAGTAGGCGATAGGTGGGAGCAAGGGTGGTCTCATCAAACTCCACCGAAGCGTTTTCAAAGCCGGGGTGTTGATATTTCAGGGCCTTCAGCTCGCCGTAGTGGGTGGTGGCCAGCGTGAGCAGAGCCCTTTCTGAGAGATACTCCAGTAGGCCGGTGGCCAGAGCAGCCCCTTCGGTGGGATCCGTACCCGCCCCCACTTCATCCAGCAAGACCAGGGCAGATTCTGAGGTGGAGTGAATGGCCTGCACAATGCGGCTGATACGCCGAATATGCCCCGAAAAGGTGGAGAGGCTTTGCTGCAAGGATTGTTCATCGCCAATATCCGCATAAACCCAGTCAAACCAGGGCAGTTCCGGCGGATCCTGAGCGGGCAAGAAGATTCCCGCCTTGGCCATCAGCACCAATAGACCCAAGGTTTTCAGGGCAACGGTTTTGCCACCCGTGTTGGGGCCAGTGATGACGACGGTGCGAATGGGTGCAGACAGGGTGAAATCAACCGGGATCACCCCGGATTCGTTCCCTTCGGTGCGGGCTTGCCAAAGCAGCAGTGGATGCCGAACGCGGCGCAATCGTACTCCCCCCGCGACAAATTGAGGACGATTCCCTTCCAGCCACAGGCTGTAGCGGCCCCGGGCCAAAGCCACATCCAACCCGACCATGACTGCTTGCAAATGCTCCAAATCAGGGGCGACAGATCCCACCTGGGCAGACAGGGCCGCCAAAATCCGTTCTTCTTCTGCTTGAACTTGGGCCTGGGTTTGTCGCAGTCGGTTGCCCAACTCCACAACGGCGTAGGGTTCTACATAAAGGGTGGCACCACTGGCAGAGCTGTCGTGAACAACGCCGCGGATCACATCGCGGTGGGTGGCCTTGACCATCAAGACAAACCGCCCCTGCCGCTGGCTGATCAGGGTATCTTGCAGGGCTTGGGGGTGTTGATTCATCAACTGTTGCAGCCGTTCTTGAATGTGGCTGCGTTGCCGGCGTTGCTGGCGACGCAAATCGGCCAAGCTGGGGCTGGCACTGTCTCGCACATCGCCGTGATCTTCCAGGCAGCGGAAGATCTCTTGTTCCAAGTCTGGATAGGTGCGCAGGGTACTGACCCAATCTTGCAGGCGGGGCAAACGGTCGTCGGCATCGATGAGGCGGCGAATACGGCGGGCTGCCCCCAAGGTGGTGGCGATCTGGATCAGCTCTTCTCCAGACAGGGTGCCGCCCCGTTCGGCTCGTTCTAGGGCTGAGAGCAAATCATGGATTCCGTCCAGCGATAGCCCTCCGGCCTGGGTTTGATCGAGACGGATGGCCTCTTCGGTTTGTTCTAGGCGTTCCTCGCTCTGGGTTCGGCTCAGCCAGGGATCCAGATCCAGACAGGCTCGACGGCCCAGGGATGTGGCGGCAAAGGTGGCCAGATGTTGACACAGACGAGGCCACTCCAGCAACTCAAGGGTCTCCTGCCGGAGCAACGGGTCTGGCTCACAGGCAACGGGATCGGGGTGCAAAGTTGGAGCGGTGGGCATTAACGGCTAAGGGGGGAACTGAGGCGCAGTTGTTTCATTTCTTGCAAGAACCGCTTTTGATAGTTGAGGAAGGCAGTGTGCCATTCGCGGAAGCGCCGCTCGCCGTCGCGCACCAACAGTTGTCGGTAGTGTTCGGAGTTGAGGCGGGGCCGGGGAGAAGACAGGTTCATAAGGGATCCAAGACGCTCTACATCTATCTCTACATTTTCTCTACATTATTTATTGTGGCAGGCTCTCAAGCCCCTTGTGGGGATTGCCGAGGTTAGCGTAAAGCGGGTAGACCGTAGGTCGCCCCGCGCTCTACCCCTTAGGGTGTTGGCGTTAGCCTGCCGCTAGGCATTGCGTCGGGAGTATGTCACAGTCACTCGGATTGCGATCCAGGCTCTGGATCCCCTTCTTCCACCATCAACACATGGGCAGGGATCCCTTGGGGCAGGGCTTTACAACCGGGCAAAAAGGCCAGCTCAATTAAAAACGCGAAGCCCCCTACTTCTGCCCCGGTTTGGGCGACCAATTCGGCGGTGGCGACAGCGGTGCCTCCTGTGGCGATCAGATCATCCACGATCAACACCCGTTCTCCGGGGCGCAAGGCATGGGCATGGAGTTGGAGCTGGTCTTGGCCGTACTCGAGGCTGTAGCTTTGGCTGAGAACCGGCGGGGGCAGTTTTCCCGGTTTGCGGACGGGCACAAACCCCAGACCCAGGTGCTGCGCCAAGGCTGCCCCCAGGATGAACCCGCGAGATTCAATGCCAACAATGTAGTCCAGGGATCCCATGCTGGAGGTGCCGGCCGCCAATCGTTCGATTGCTACCCGGAAGCCTGTGGGATCTTGCAGAAGGGGGGTCATATCCCGGAAGAGGATCCCAGGTTTGGGGAAATCGGGCACCAAGCGAATTAGGGATCGCAGCTCCATCCTGTTTTCCTCCCAACCCAGTTGCCTGCTGAAAGGGCGTTCCAAGCAACCCATCATACCTGTTCAACAGGGGATTGGTGGCAGGGATCCCATTTTGTAGTGGAGCGGAGGATGACTGAGTTTGCGGCACTGTCCAAAACCCGAGCGGGGGATTCTTTATAATTGGCAAGGCTGGGGGGCGGTGGCTTACCTGGTCGTCCTTTTCCTGACCTCGGAGACTTCCCATGCGCTATTACATGGCCATTGACTCCAATCCTTTAGCAAGTTTGCCGCTTTCTCTGTTTGGGGTGAGTGGCGAGTCGGCCTATGTCGATCTGCTGCAAGACAAATTGATTGTGCGGGCGGGCAACCTGTTTAATGAAACCTTCTCCCTGAGCGAATTGGGGCAAGGGGAGCGGTTTCCCTGGCCTTGGTACTACGGATTGGGGGTACGCACCGATTTTCAAGGGATGGTCGGCCCGGTAACCAGCACGCAGGGGGTGGTGGCGATTCCGCTGTTGGAGGAAAAACCCCTATTTATCCCCCTGTTGGGGCCGGTGGGGCTGCAGTTGGCCTGTAAGAAGATCGTCTTCAGTCTCAAGGATCCCGATACGTTCCTGGCGAACTTTAATCAGGGACGCCCGGATGTGAATGGGGGCCCGAAAAATGTGGTGATTGAGTAGAAATTCTGGGGATCCTCTCAAAAAATAGGGATCCCTTTCTTTCTGAATCCTGGCCAACAAAAAGCCCCTAGCCTAAGACGGTTAGGGGTCGCTGTTTGTTCTTCCTGTTTGTTCTTACATAGCGGGGACTGGATTTGAACCAGCGACCTTCGGGTTATGAGCCCGACGAGCTACCAGGCTGCTCTACCCCGCGCCGCTTTTCTAGCCTAACCTTTCTTTTTGCCTGGTGGCAACTTGGCTTGGTTTTGCGCCCGACGCACCTGGATCAGCTGGGCGGTGATGCTGATGGCAATTTCGGCAGGGGTTTCGGCGTGGATCTCAAGGCCAATCGGGGCATGGAGGGTGGGGAACGCACCGGCCGGGATCCCTTCTTGGGCCAGGGTTTGCAGGACGGTTTTGACCCGCTTACGGCTGCCGATCATACCCAAGTAGCGAGGGATCAGGTTGGCTTGGTGAAGGGCCCGCAAAATTTGGCAGTCGAGGGTGTAGCCCCGGGTCAGCAGCGCCATGTAGAGCTGGGGGATCCGCCTTAGGTCTGGGATCAGTTCTGAAAAAGCCTGCGGGCAAAGCCGTTCGGCGGTGGGAAAACGTTCTGGAGTGGCGTATTCGGGTCGGTCATCCTGCACCCAGATGCGAAACCCGGCCCAGTGAGCCACTTGTGCCAGCGGGATCCCACAATGGCCGGCCCCGACGATCAGCAGCGTGGGAGCCGGGGTGAGGGGTTCGATGAAGGATCCCGCTTCCCGCTGTGGGGCGGCCAAATGAGCAAACTCGGCGCTGAGATAGGGCCATCCCGGCGGGTTCAAGGGGGTAACCAACTGCCGACCCGCCCCTTCCGCCAAGGCGTGCCGGATTTGCGCCACCAGCGCTTGGGCTTGGGATCCCTGCCAAAGTTGCAGCCAGATCTGCATCCGCCCGCCACAGACCCCGAGCGGGGATCCGGTTAGGTCAATGGTGAGTTCCCGCCCCACAGGATCTGCGGCTTGCAACAGAGCTTGGGCTTGAGCCAAAACGGCTGCTTCCCCCGCCCCACCGCCAATGGTGCCCGCCAAAGTGCCCCCGATCCCCAGAGCCAGCTTCGCCCCCACCTGACGAGGGACGGATCCCTGCGTGTGGATCACCGTCGCCACCACCAGCGGGCCAGCCGAGAGCATTGCAGCCAATTCTTGGTAGAAGGCCTCTTCCACGCTTACCCACTCACGAAAGCCCCTCTAGAATGGCCTGATGGGCAGCAACCCGAAAAGCCTGGAACCCATCTGCACTGGATGCCCGACCGTGATAGACGGCATTGGTGAGCAAAACCACCACCAGATCCCGCTCTGGATCTATCCACATCGAAGTGCCCGTAAAGCCGGTATGGCCAAAAGCCCTTGGGCTAAAGGGGTAGCTGCTGGCCAAGGGATCCTCCGAGCGCAGGGCAAACCCCAGTCCGCGACGGGCCATCTGTTCGCGGGTCATGGCCGCTACGGTCTCTGGTTTGAGCAGGGATCCCGTCAAAAAGCTCTCCCCAAAGGCTGCCACCTCTTCAGCAGTGGCAAACAGCCCGGCATGGGCGGCGATCCCTCCCAGGCGAGCGGCATTGTCGTCGTGAACCTGCCCCCTCAGGCGGCACTTTCTCCAGAGGCAAAACTCGGTGGGGGCACAGGTGGGTGGGTTGGAGGAAGGAACCCCGAGAGGAAAAAACTGCGTATGCCGCAGATCGAGGGGATGCAAAATGGTGTCTTGCAGGATCTGATCCAGCCCTTTCCCGGTGAGGCGCTCTAGGCCAAAGCCCAGCAGGATAAAGCCAATATCGCTGTAGACCACACGGGATCCCGGTCTGTAGGAAAAAAAAGTGTGCAGGGCCAGTTGCCGGGCCGATTCCGCATCCGGTTGTTGAAACAAGGGGCGCCAAGCGGGCAGACCGGAGGTATGGGTGAGCAACTGCCGCAGCGTGACTGATTCCGTTGAAATGGGGTTGGGATCTTCGAGTTCCACCGCTATCCAGTGACCCGGTTGCAAGGGATCCTCATAGGGATGAATCGGTCGGGATCCCTGCCATTCCGGCAACAGGGTGCTCAGGGGTTGCTCCAGGTGCAAGAGTCCAGCTTCTATCAGGCTCATGCAGGCGGTGGCGGTGTAGAGCTTGGTAATGGAGGCGAGGTCAAAAGGGGTGGCAAGGGTGGTGGGAGAGGTTTTAGCCTCAGGGTTCAGGAAACCGAAGGCCCTTGAATAAATCAACTCCCCCCTTTGGCGGATGGCCACCTGTGCGGCAGGGAAAAGGTGGGGGATGGCCGAGTTAAGCAATCGTTCAAGCAATGTCGGATCCCAGCTCACTTTAAGTTCTCCTCTTACGGATCCTCAGGATCCAGCTCCTGTAACAGCGCCTACAAAAGGCTATCGGTTCCCTGGCTAGGATGCCACCACGGTCTGGTTAATAACCCCCAAGGGATCCCCTGTGCGCATTGAGCTGTTGCAAGCCTTTTTGAAAGTGGTAGAAACGGGCAGCTTTTTGGCCACCGCCCGTCTCAGCGGATTGACCCAATCGGCCATTAGCCGCCAAATTCAAGCCTTGGAAGAAGAGGTGGGCACCCCTCTGTTGCACCGCAAAAGCCCCGTGGCCCTGACGGTAGCCGGAGAACGGCTCTTGCCCCATGCCCGTCGCATTTGTCAGGAGTGGCAGCGGGCTCAAGAGAGCATTACCGAATTGCTGGAGGGCAAACAAACCGAACTGTGCATTGCCGGGATCCACTCTTTGATCGCCCATCAACTGCCGCCGGTGCTGCAACGGTTTTGTCGGGAATATCCTGAGGTGCAGTTGCGGGTGACGGCTTTGGGCAGCGACCGCGCCTTGAAGGTGTTGAAGGATGGTCTGGTGGATGTGGCCCTGGTGATGGATAACCCCCTCATGACCCGCGGTGCAGAAATGGTGGTGGAGCCGCTGTATTCTGAGCCAATTCAGGTGTTGATGACCGCCCATCACCCCCTTAGCCAGTACGAACGGATCCCTTGGAAGGTACTGGCGGAGTACCCGCAGGCGGTGTTTAAGGATGGCTATGCCATGCGCTCGCTGGTGGGATCCCATTTGGCGCAACAAGGGCTAACTCTAAAAGTGGCCTTGGAACTGAACACCCTCGATGCCTTTCGGGGTGTGGTTCGACAGGGGCAGTTGATCGCCCTCTTGCCAGAATCGGCCCTGGTAGACTGCTACACCGATCCGGACTTGCAGGTGCGGCCAACCGAAGCCCCTCTCTTGAGACGACAGGTGGTCATGGTTACCACCACCGATCGCCATCGGATCCCGCCGATTCGTCGGTTTTTGCAGTTGGCAGCTGAGCTGGTGGTACCTCCTGCAGATACAAATTTGCCGGAGCCATCCGCTAAGCGGTTGCAGACCTTCCGATATCCTCCCGATGCTGACTCCACGAGGACAGTGCGGGCCTTCTGCTGACTGAGGTAACGGTCGCTGATTCTATGAGCCATGAATTTCGGGAACTGTTGAAAAAAGTCGGCAGTGGCGCTCATACCCACAAAGACCTCACCCGTGCCGAGGCGGCGACCGCCACCCGAATGATCCTGACGGGGGAAGCCACCCCCGCCCAAATTGGTGCTTTTTTGATCGCCCATCGCATTAAGCGTCCCACTGCCGAAGAACTGGCGGGTATGCTCGATGCCTACGACGCATGCGGACCGCTCCTGCCGGAACGGGATCTTCCCGGCCCATTGATCATTTTTGGGCACCCCTACGACGGGCGCTCTCGCACCGCTCCGGTGGGGGTTTTGGTGGCCTTGTTACTGGCGGCGGCAGGGTCGGCAGTCTTGTTGCATGGATCGGGGTTATGTCCCACCAAATATGGCCTGCCGTTGGAGGCGA
>JAUQVK010000113.1:0-22166 GCA_039794845.1 Thermostichus sp. DRC_bins_24 | reverse complement strand
CTAGACCCACATGTCGGTCGTAGAGAATTGCCAAAGCTTGCGGCTGCCCCGCCTTCAGGGCCAGAAACACCTCCGCATCGGTGCCCTCCTGCAGGGATCCCTCGATCTTGTCACCCTCAACTTTCATAGGCGGGAAGGGAGAACGGAATGGGAGGGAAAAACAGACAACAGAGAGGCAAGTGTTGCCAGGGACGAAACACGCGGAACGATGGCCTCCATAATTTATCGTTTGCATAGATGAGGGTCAAGCCAGACCCGGGGAGAGGGAAAAGCCCAACCCCAATGCGGAATTGGGCCAGGATTTGGGGAATCGGATGGTGAAGGCTCAGGTACAGTTACAGGGCCGCTAACCCGAAGAAAGGCCCCCCCGGCACGGTACCTAGGGCAGTTGCCCGACCCGAGTCCAGATCAATCTGGTAAAGGGTGGATCCCCCGATGGCAAAGCCGGTATTCATGCCACTGGCATCGGTACGAATGTCAAATCCGCCCACAGGGCCGAAGTTCACTCCCAAAGGCCCAATCGGGGTGAGGATCCCGTCGTTGGGGGGGTTCTGCAAAACCAGCAGATTGCGTTCGCCATCGATATTCAACAACTGGGTGGATTGAGCACCTGCTACGGAGTTGAGGTAGGCAGCAGCGGTAATCCTGGGTGGGGTGGTTTGCAGCTCAGCGGGACCAAAGGCCAACATGCTATCCTCTATCACCTCGCCGGTATCGACATTGATGCGCAGGTTGCGACCATTGCTACCCACCACCCGCAGACGATCGGGGACAGGATTGAAATCCATACCAGAGAGGGTACCCCCGGAAAAGGGAATCGAGAGGGTACTGGCGGCGACGGCGGCACCGGTTTGCAAATTGATGGTGTAGAGAATGTTGGTATCGGTGAGGCCGTAAAGGGCACCATTGGCGGGGCGCACATCAATGCCGATCAAATTGCCATTCACCCCCGTCACCCTCAGGGATCCCTGCACAGAGGCATCCGTAGAGCGAATCAAGGTGAGGCGGTTGCCGCCACTCAAAGCCACCAGATCAGCCTGGGAAGGCATCATGGCCACCGGAGAAGCATGACCACTGCCACAGCCAAAAAGGGCCAAGCCACCGGCTGCTACAGAAACCAGGAGTTTGCGCATTGAAAAGGCTCCTAAAAAATCGACAAATGATCGACTGATCGACAGTGCAAGCACAGGCAAACCCCTCCCCGGCCACCGGATGTGGTTCTGGATTGCCGCAATCAGGGCTATCTCTTGGTCAAAGCAGAAATTCGAGGATCCCTCACATGGGAGGGATCCATGTCTTGCCCTTCAACCGGGTCGGCGGAAGGCCAGCAGCACTTCCCGACAGCAGCGTGGGGGTCGCCTCTGTAGGGAATACTCGAACATTCAAAACTTGGATGCCTGGGATCCGAACTTTTTTTCAATCAACAGCCCGAATCTCTCAGATCACCTCAAGGATCCCTATCCTGCTCCCAACACAAAGGGATCCGCCGCCTCCAGATTGACGCGATAGCCCAAATCCATCAAGGCCCCCAATGAAACCCAGCTAATGGCGGCCCCACGGGTCATAACTTCTAAACCGGGCACAACGGGCAGGGCCAATGCCACCGCGATACTCCGGCAGATCCCCGATCACCACCTCTTCCCGGCAACGTACTGCCGCCGCAATCACCACCTGTTCTTGGGGGCCAAACCGCTCATCCAAAAACCGCAGGGTGATGTCATAGCCCGCTTAGGGTGGGCGGCTAGGTGCAGGAGTCTCAGGAGGCATGGTCTGAGCTTGCGCTTGGAGGGCCTGCAGGTGCTCACGATAGGTCTCGAGTTCGGCGCGGCGTTGCGGCCTGGGCGCGCATCATCTGTTCGACAATGGCCAAGGCCCGCGACCAATCCTGGGCTTGTACCGCCTGTTCCAACTGCTGCGTCGATTGCCCCCAAACGGGCTGCCCATATCCAGCGCAACCCCGGCAGCACCATCAGGGCCAAAAACCCTTGCACGCTCCGCCTCATGATGGGGATCCCAGCCCAACAGTTCCATTCAAAGAAAAAGTGGGAGTAGGAATCCCCTCAACTGGAGGCACTGGTATAAAAGCGCAGCGCAAACCGCCAAAAAGCATGGGATCCCCACAACAGCCCCACCGCCAGCAGTCCCGATCCGAAGAGCCACTGCCACTGCACCCGCCCCAGCAAGGTTTCTGCAGGGATCGTCGTCAAGAAAGCCACCGGCACGATGAAGGTAAAAAACACACGATAGGCCGCCGGATAAGCGACGATCGGGAACCGCCCCGCCTCCACCAAGCCCCGCAATACCTCCGTCACGTTGTAGATTTTCACAAACCAAATGCTGGTCGCCCCCAACATAAACCAGAGGCTATAGAGAATCACCAACCCCAACAGGAGAGGTAGGATCCCCAGCCCGTAGGCCCACGCCGGCAACCCCAATTGCCTACCGGCATAGAGAATCACCAAAAGGCCAAAGGCAATATCCGTAAGACCCCAGGGGGAAAACACCCTGGCCGAAAGCCAAAACTGGCTGCTGATCGGCTTGAGCAAGACAAAGTCGAGGGTGCCTTCCTGTACTTGCTGCACAATGCGGTTCAAATTGGCGTTAAAGCTGGAGGTAGCCACCCCCTGTAGGATCGTAAACACCCCCAACACGATCAGTGCCTCGGGCCAACTCCACCCGCCGAACTGATGCCCCTGCTGATAAAACAACGACAACCCAAACCAAGCCCCCGCCAAGCCCCCCAAACTGCTGAGGCTGGCAAAGAAAAAATTGGCCCGGTACTCCATTTCCGCTGCAATGGAGGTGCTCCAGAACAGCCACAACACCCGCCCATAGCGCATCATCCCGGTTCTGCCTCCACAATAGGATCCGGCCATTTCCGGTAACAGCGACTGG
Organism: Thermostichus sp. DRC_bins_24; assembly: GCA_039794845.1. Taxonomy (GTDB): domain Bacteria; phylum Cyanobacteriota; class Cyanobacteriia; order Thermostichales; family Thermostichaceae; genus Thermostichus. Next base: position 19,271 of record JAUQVK010000113.1, on the reverse strand, counting down.
TGATCAAATAAGGGTGAAACACTTCCAAAAACTGGCTTTGCAACACCCGAAAAAAGTGCTCGATCACCTTCGGATCGTCGAGATGAAAGGGGAACTCCTCTTGAAAGCCCTTGAAGAAGTACCAGTTGATCAGCAGCTTGCCCTCCGGTTGCAACCAGGCATGAAACTGCCGCAGCTGCTCCACCGGATCCGGCAAATGTTCCATCACATCGAAGCAAACCAGCGTATCGAAGCGGAGCCCGACGGGGAAAGTGTCTGGGCAGCGGATCCGTTCGGTGAGGCCCAGTTTTTCCGCCCGCAGCCGCAACAACTGCCGATGAATGGGGTTGAGATCCCAAAAGATCACCTGTTCCACCGCCGGACACAAGGCCGCCCCGATCGCATGGGTGCCGATGCCACCACCAAAATCCAGCACCAACCCACGCGCGTGATCCGCCAGCAGGCGCAGGGTATCGCCAATGTAGTCGGTGCTGCTCAGGTGCCAAGCCGCCAAATCCAGTAAATAGGTGGATCCCACCCGATCCCGATAAAACTCATCCGCTTGCTCCCAGCGAAAATCCCGTCGGCCCAGCTCCGCCAACTGCTGTTGCCCTGCCCGCAATTTCTCCTGCAAGCTCACCGCATCAAGACCCAGGAAGGCTCCCAAATGGGCTTCCAGGTCAAAGGCATTCCGCCAATACTGGCTCAGAGCAGGGGGAATCGGGGGCACAACAACCCAGAACTCGACAAATCCAGCACAACGGTCTCTCTCTACAGCTCGGGTCGGGATCCCTGAATCTCGGGTCAGGCGGCGGTAAACCCCTTGGTCTCTTTGGATCCCACCAGCGTGGTGTTGCCGGCAGGAACCGGAGGTTTCAACAGGCCCGCCAAAGTTTCCGGGGTGAGACGGTCGGTGGTCTCCACAATCGCCGTCACGTTGGGGCCAAACCCCACCTTGTCAAACAGCTTCAAGGGGTGCGACAAGACCGCTTTGCCATTCACAAACAAGCCGTTGGTGCTGCGACGGGAGCCAGGGCTGCCATCGAACACCATGTAGCTGTAACCAGCCTGATTCTCTTCAGGAATGCGGATGATCAGGGCATGTTCCCGCGAGACGCAGGAGTCGTAGAGACGAATATGGTTGCTAGGGGCACGACCCACGGAGTAGTAAATGCCATCCAAAACAACGCCGCGGCGACCCATCTGATCGGTGATGATCAAGACCAAGCGAGGCAGGCTGGATTGAGCAGCAGAAGCATCCATGACCATGTGTGAACCTACCCAACGCAGTCGGTATGGGCAAGGGCGGTGAACAGAGAAACAGAGGACAAGAAAACAGTCACACCCGAATCAAGGAGAGGTCCCCCTTCCTTCATTCCAAATTATTAGCCCATGATGACATACAGCCTCACCTCTTAACCATCCCTTTGGGGAGGATCCCCATTGGAGTAAGGGCAGGGATCCCAATCTTGGAAAACGTGCGTTGCAAAAATGGCAACTGGCCCAAACACACCTGAGCTGACCCTTACGCTAGGAAGGGGATAGAGATTCAGAACCTTCTCCTTTCCTCCAAAGTCTCTAGGAGCAAAAGCATGGTCAGCCTTCGGGGGATCCCGTCATCCAGGTACTCGACCCTCAACAGCCCAGCCTGCCAGAGCAGGGGGCACAAGGTATTTTTCCCTAAAGCGCAGCGGGGACTGGTTGCAGGTTTAGCTCAGACAAGAGATCATAGAGTCTTGTTGAAACAAACAGCTCCCCTTGACAGCGTGACGGTGGAACACAAACACACTAAGCACACTCAGTTAGACGGTTGGCCCGAGGGTCTCAGCACAGCCACCGGCACCATCAAAGCCCAGTTGGATTTGTTATTGCTGGGGTTGGAATCCCTTAGCGGCGAAAGTTCTGAGGCGGTTCTGGCCGCAGCCCAAGCCTTGCACCTGGAGGATCGCATTCCCGATCGAGTGGCTCTGTGGCGGCTGCGCAATGCCAACCCCCTACGCCGTGGCAGCGGTGGGCGCAAAAAGGTCGACATTGAAGAGGCTCGTGCCCTTGTTCTGGTGATCGGCCATCTGGCTGCCCAGCAGCAGGCCCGCCTCCGCAGCACCCTAGAACAACTCGAAGCTGCTGTCGAGCAGGAGCGCAACCCCTTTCATCAGCCCCTGGTGGGGGATTACTTGGATGAATTTCTCTCCCATTACCGCAGCCGCATGGTGGACGGAGATGTGCGGGATGAAAACAGCATTATGGAGTTGGCCCTACGCATTCTGATCGAGCTGATGTTCTACAGCAGCCCGAAAGGAACTCAGCGTCTGTGGAAAGCCTTGCTTAACCGTCCTGAGATGGATCTGCCTGCCGTCAGTGAGCTGGAAGAAGAGGAGGTAGCCCAGGCGGCCAATTCCGGTTCTTCCGACGCTTCCCCCTCGGTCTAAATCCGGTCCCTCACCTCTGTATTGTTTGCCTGTAGTCGTCATGCCTAGCGCTACCCTCAGCCACGCCTATCAGCAGCCCACCTCTACCTTGACTGTGCAGGGAGAAGCGTCTGCCCTTCCCGACGGCACCTCCACGCCGCCATTACATGCGATCCAGCGGGGGTTCACCTGTCAGTTGGAGATTCGTCAGGGGGAGAACACCAAAACCCTGTACGGAGATCATGTCTGGCTTAATGATTTGATCACGGTGATCGATCGCTATGTGGGATCCCAATTGAGTGGGGAGCCAAAGGGGACCTTCAGTGGCACGGTCGCCATTCGTCCTCTTGATTTTATTTTTCATCGCCTCACGGTTCGCCAAGGGGAGGATCGGATCGCTCAGGTGGATCTCTCCATGACCCAGTTGTATGACCTGCTGGAGACCCTCTCTCAGGTGGCCGACGACATCCCCCAACTGAGCAGCTTGAAAACCCAGGCTGTGCGTGCTTGGTACCGACAACCGACCGGGATCGCTGCCCTATTGGTGGGGGGGATCGCCGTGGTTGCTGGTGTGGGGGTCTTGGCCACGCGCACGCCCGAAAGCCAGGAGCAAACCGCTTCAAACGCCGTTCAGGAGCAGCTCACCACCCCTGCCTCGCCTGAGGCGCCGCCCCCTCTAGCCGCCACCCCCCCCGACTCTGCCCAAACCGCCGGCCAGGAAGCAGGGGCCAGCCGCCCCCTTTCTGCCGAAGACGACGGGGATCCCCTTAGCCGCCTGCGCGATACCCTGGCAAACCAGTGGCAATCGCCGCCAGATTTGCAGGAGAGCTTGGTTTATCAAGTCACGGTGGATGCGACGGGATCCCTGTTGGCGGCCCAACCAGAGAATGAGCTGGCCCAGGAGCGCCTGGCCGAAACCCCCCTTGCCGACCTGCCGGAGCTGCCCCCGGATCCCTTGCCGACGGGAGCCCAACGGTTTCGCGTGCGGTTTGCACCCGACAATCAACTGGAAGTAGCGCGGGAATAATTTCAGCTGGTGGGATGGCCGGTCTTCTGGGCCTCAACCGAAGCGCACCACCTTTACCCAATGGGGGTAATCGGGATCCCGATTTTCCGTGATTGCCGCCAGCTTTTGCCGCAATTGCTCGGTGATGGGGCGGGAGGCGGGCATGAGGTACTGCTCAATTTGACGAACTGGGGTGATCTTGGCGGCTGTGCCACTCAAAAACACCTCATCGGCGATCAACAGCTCCGACTTGTCGATCGGTCGTTCTTGGGTGGGGATCCCCAGATCCCGCGCCAGGGTGAGGATGCTATCGCGGGTGATCCCTTCCAAAATGTCTTGGTCGAAACCGGGGGTGATCAGGGTGCCGTTGCGCACGATAAAGATGTTCATGCCTGAGGCTTCGCTGACTTTACCCTGGGAATTCATCAAAATCGCTTCGTCGTAGCCCGCCTGCACGGCCTCCGTTTTTGCCAAAGAGGAGGTGATATAGGCGCCACTGATCTTGCCCCGTAAAGGCAGGCTGCGATCCTCCTGTCTGGCCCAAGAACTGATGCGACAACTGACCCCTTCTGGCGAGAGATAATCCCCCAACTCCAAGCCGTATACGAAGAAGTCTTTTTCGATGTTGTGCAATCGCGGCGAAATGCCCAAATCGGAGGTGTACACCAAGGGGCGAATGTAAAAGGAGTTGGAGGGTCGATTTTTTTGGATCAGCTCCACAATCACCTGCTCGATCCGGTCGGCAGGGAGATCGAAACACAGCAGGCGGGCACTTTGGCTTAGCCGTTGGCAATGGCGGTCCAGCCGGAACAACAAAATTTGATTGGGATTTTGCGGATCCGGGATCCCGCGTAGGCCGCCGAATGCCGCGGTTCCATAGTGCAAGGCATGGGTGGCAATGGAAATCTTCGCCTCAGCAAAGGGAACAATCTGGCCCTGGAAGTAGGCATAGGGCAGAAAATCTGGCATGGTCGGCACCGATCACGGTAGGAATTAGGAGTAGAAACATTATCACTACAAACCCTACCCTTGGCATCAGACATCCCCAAAGCGTCATATACTGTTGCGGCTGTTGGAATAGTCCAGGAACCTGTCGCTTATGTCTGAGCTTCTCCCCTTGCCCTCTCTGCAAAGCCAGGTGGCGGTGGTCACCGGAGCCAGTCGGGGAATTGGTCGGGCGATTGCGCTGCATCTGGCGGCCATCGGGGCAAAAGTGGCGATCAACTATGCCCGTTCTGCCGCTGAGGCCGAGTCACTGTTAGAGGAGATCACGGCACTGGGGGGAGAAGGGATCGCCTTAGCCGCCGATGTTTCGTCTGCGGATTCTGTCGAGGGGCTTTTTGCTCAGGTGATGGAGCGCTGGGGCCGGGTGGATGTGCTGGTGAACAATGCCGGCGTCACCCGCGACACGCTGTTGCTGCGCATGAAACCAGAAGATTGGCAAGCGGTGCTGGACCTGAACCTGACGGGGGTGTTTTTGTGTTTGAAGGCGGCGGCCAAGATCATGGTGAAACAACGCCAAGGGCGCATCATCAACATCACATCGGTGGTGGGCCTGGTGGGCAATGCGGGGCAGGCCAACTATAGTGCCGCCAAAGCAGGGGTGGTGGGTCTGACCAAGACCGCAGCGCGAGAACTGGCCAGCCGCAACATCACGGTCAATGCCGTCGCACCGGGCTTTATCGCCACCCAAATGACGGAAAAACTGGATCCTGGCCCGATCGTGGCGCAAATTCCTTTGGGGCGTATGGGATCCCCTGCTGAGGTGGCCGGGTTGGTTCGCTTTTTGGCTGCGGATCCGGCAGCCGCCTACATCACAGGGCAGGTTTTAACGATTGATGGCGGCATGGTGATGAGTTAACCCCTTTACCAAGCCAAGGCCAACCCATCGGCGCGGGGTTCGGAAGCGCTGATCAGGTGATCTCCATCCCGAAAGATGATCTGCCCCCGTCCAAAGCCGTAGTAGTCCTCTGTGGTCATCACCTGCACCGCATGGCCTCGGGCCGCCAACTCTTGCACCACCGGCTGCGGCACAGTTGCCTCTACCAGCACTTGTGTGGTTTCTTGGCCCGACAAGACTCGCCAGCGGGGAGCATCTAGGGCGGCTTGCGGGTTCAAGCCATAATCCACCAAGTTCACCACCACCTGCACATGGCCTTGGGGCTGCATGGCTCCCCCCATGACACCAAAGGGGCCGAGGGGGATCCCGTCTCGGGAGAGAAAAGCAGGAATGATCGTGTGATAGGGGCGCTTGCGGGGGCCCACTTGGTTGGGATGGCCTGGCTCCAGGGTAAAGCCGGTGCCGCGATTGTGGAGGGCAATGCCCGTACCCGGAACCAACAGACCACTGCCAAACCCGTCGAAATTGGACTGAATCAACGACACCATCAGGTCGCCGTCGGCGGCTGCTAGGTAAACCGTTCCCCCCTGGGGCAGTCCTGGCTTAGCCAAGGGGATTGCCTCATCACCGATCAGCCTGCGCCGTTGTTGAGCGTAGGGTTTATCCAGCATTTGGGCAGGCGTCACCTGCAGATAATCGGGATCCGCCACCTGTCGGTTCACATCGGCAAAGGCCAGCTTCATCGCCTCAATTTGTAGGTGATAGCGCTCGCCTGCATCGTAGGGGATCCGACTCAGATCAAAGCCTTCCAGAATGTTGAGGGCCATCAGGGCGGCAATGCCCTGGCCATTGGGGGGGATCTCCCAGACGGTGTAGCCCCGGTAATCCGTATGGATCGGCTCCACCCAGTCGGCCCGATGCTCCGTTAAATCTGCTTGAGAAAGGATCCCACCCGTTGCCTCTGAAAAAGCCAGCAGCTTCTCCGCCAGCTCCCCGCGGTAAAAGCTCTCTCCGCCGCTACGGGCAATCTCTTCCAGCGTTTGGGCATGCTGCGGGCTACTCCAGCATTCTCCGGCTTGTGGGGCGCGCCCCTGGGGAAAGAAAACAGCTTTGAAGGGATCATGACGGGGATCCTGCAGGGGCAAATAGGTTGCGGCTGCCGCTTGCCACAGTTGTGCAATGCGGGGAGAAACCGGAAACCCCTCTCGAGCCAACCGAATGGCAGGTATAAACAGGCGCTCGAAGGGCAATCGTCCCCAGCGCCGATGCAAAGCCTGCCAAGCAGACACGGCCCCCGGCACCGTCACCGCCAACCAATCCCAGGATGGGATCCGCTCATAGCCGATAAAGTGCTCTGGAGTCAGGGCCGCCGGGCTACGACCGGAGGCATTTAAGCCATGCAAACGATTTTCGCCATCCCACACCAAGGCAAAGGCATCTGAGCCCAGGCCATTGGAAGTCGGCTCCACCACCGTCAAGGCCATCGCCATTGCCAGGGCGGCATCCACGGCATTTCCTCCTGCCCAGAGCATCTCCATTCCCGCCATCGCCGCCAGAGGCTGGCTGGTGGCAACGGATCCCCGTCTGCCCATCACCACTCGTCGCTGCGACGCAAAAGGGTAGTGGCTGAGAGCCTGCCGCAAAAAAACAGGTGTCATGGGGAACCATCGGCTGAAAACGAATACCGTTCATCCTAGTCTGCGAAGGTCATCCCCCAGCCGGAGGGAGGGCAGGGATCAACCGGGCCGATGGGATCCCTTGCGCCCAACGAAGCCTAACGGGATCCCCTGCCTCGGCCCATCCACAATTTGTGCACTTCTTCTTGCGCACTTCTTCCGCCCCCAGTAGCAGTGACCGACAGCACAGCAACAGCAGCCACTGCGCATCACTGGGGGTGAGGTGGTAAAGATCTCGTAATGTCTTCCCGAGGCTGACGGCTTACGCAGTCGCGGGCTTTCCAAAAGCCCTTCAGTAGCCCTCCGCCTATCTCCTTCAACCCACAGGATAACCAGGAGCCTCCAGGCTGTATTACCGACAGCCCGGTGGTGCTCTGCACCCCGCTTCGTGAGATGGATTGAAGGTTCTTGGCCCCGTTAAAAGCCCCATCCCCCTGCCAACCCCAATGCCCACACCCAAACCGCTTACCCCTCCGATAGAACTTATCGACATCCGGGTGAATACGCAGACATCGGTGGCACGTTTGACCGGTGTAGGCCGGATTGACCGCAACAACCTTCACACCCGCCCTCAAAGCTTTGTACTCAATGAACCCCCTCAACCGGTGGAACGCCCAACTGTTCAGCATTCCCTGTTGGTACAGCCCTTTCGCTAGTCACGTATAACAACTGTGGGAGTTAGGATCCTCTCTCTAGAAGGCTGAGGAAGCACAATCCTTGCTGCAGAAAACCCGCGCAAGGGCTGTAATTGCCGATGGCCAACCCAAACCGCTCACGCCCATCAACGGTGGTGAGTGAAACTGTGCTCACCCGGCTCCGGCGAGCCGTCCGGTCTCTTTCCCGAAACGAGAAAATCCGACTTGACCGCTTTGACCGGGCGATGCTTTTGTTTGGCCACCTTCCGAGAACCGGCGACTCCCCTGCAAACCTGTAAAGCCAAGTTGCTCGACAGGCCAAAGTGAGTGCGAATCTCGTGGTAGCAAAGGGATTGCAGCTTGAGGGCATTGACCATCTTCTCGGGTGTGTTCTGGTTAACCCAGTTCAATACCTGCCCAAACGCCTCCGGAGTCGCATCCAGTTTTGCGGCCTGCGATTCGGATACCTTGAGCTTGCAAGAGATGGTCAGGAGTTGGTTTGTGTTATTTCATCCCGCTGCCGGCGGCGCATTCCTCCCGACCCCCCCTCGAAGGGGTAGGGTGCGGGGCTCCTGCTGCCCTAGCTGAAAAATGCCCGCATTCTGGTTTCACGGGCTGCAGCCAATTAAGCTGGTGGACCAACTGAAGCTCTGTCTTCCCGTTTTAAGCATTCGTCAATTTCGCTGACCCATCCTCGGGCAAACTAAGTCAGGATATTAAGGATGTGATCATCGCTCAATGATCTCGACAGATCTCTCAAGCTATCTCCCAATAGGTATGGAGAAAGAAATCCTCGAGCGCTTTTTGTCCATTCAAGGGGTGATGGGAGTGGCGCTACTGAGCCCCACGGGGCGCCCTTGTTTCTACCGTTCTTTTCAAAATCTGGATTCTCGCCAGCAGCAGGCTCTAACCCAGGGATTGTTTCAAGTCTTGGAGACGATGCCGCAGGGGTTTGACTATTTTGACTTTCAGTTTGCCGAGCAACGGGTGTTTGTCTATCCCCTGAGCACTGAGTGGGTGTTGCTGGTGGCGGTGGGCGATGACCTGGTGATGCCCATCTACAGTTTGGCGGTAAACCGCCTACGCACGGAATTGCAGCGGGATACCCAAAAGGGCCTGGCGACTTTTCGCCTCTTCAGCAGTCAAATGGAGGCTAGCTCCAACGCCACTCAGCCCACGGCCGCCCCTACCTCCGCTGCTGGTACATCTATGGAAATGGAGACGTTTATGCGCTCCCTGAACCGTCTCTGTCAGATTACAACGGGCTATTTGGGCAAAGCAGTGATCGTTAACTACTGGAAAGCAGCCCGACAGGAGGTGTTGCAACACCGGGGGTTGGAGGCAGAATGGCTCAATCAGTTCGAGATCGAGCGCAGCGGCCAGATCCGCTACGGCGGCCTCCTGAAGGAGCTGGATGAATCTCAGCAGAAGGTGCTGCGGGATTGGGTACTGGCTTTTTTCCGCCGCTGTGAAGGGGTGATACACGATTTTCGCAACCTAATCAAAACGGCGGAGCTGGGTCTGTAGGAGTCGCAGCGGAATCCTTCGGAAAGGAGGCGATGGAAGGCTTCTGTCAAGTTCTTGGCTGCCGGAAATACAGGCTAAGCTATGACCATATCCAACCCGGCTACCGCTTGGCCTAAAGGGGATCCTGCCCAGGGGTTGCTCCGCGGGTTTTAGCCGACAACCGGGACGGTGGTAAAGATCGGTATTTTGCTGCCGCGATGCCGCTGGATCCTTCGTTACCTTGGAGTTGCCATGCTGAGAATCGTCACCCAGCTGACCGAGGCTGAAGCCGAGCTCAGACGGATCTCGGAGCGCACGCAAGCCGACCAGAACATTCATCGTGAAGCGACGGTGCGGGAGATTCTGCAATCGGTGCGCCGTCAAGGGGATCGGGCTTTGCTGGATTACACCGCAGAGTTTGATCAAGTAGAGCTAAGTGTGTCTGAGCTGAAGGTATCGGGCGCAGAACTGGAGGCAGCCTATCAGGCGGTGTCTCCCCAGCTTCTGGCTGCTCTTCGCCTGGCCAAACAGCGCATTGAGGCCTTTCACCGGCAGCGGGTGCCCAGCAGTTGGGTGAGTTTCCCTGCCCCCGAGATCGTCTTGGGCAAGCAATATCGCCCTGTGGATCGCGCCGGTCTTTACGTTCCCGGGGGGCGCGCCGCCTATCCCAGCACCGTGTTGATGAACGCCATTCCCGCTCAGGTGGCAGGGGTGCCGGAAATTGTCCTGGTGACGCCGCCGGGATCCGATGGCTCGGGCGGGAAAGGGATCAGCCCGGCAATCTTGGTGGCCGCCCAAGAAGCCGGGATCCAAACCATCTACCGCGTCGGCGGGGCGCAGGCGATTGGGGCGCTGGCCTACGGCACCGAGACGATTCCCAAGGTGGATGTGATCACCGGCCCCGGAAACATCTACGTCACTTTGGCCAAAAAGCAGGTGTACGGCACGGTGGGCATCGACTCGCTGGCGGGGCCTTCGGAGGTGTTGATCATCGCCGATGAGAGTGCCAATCCCACCCATTTGGCAGCCGATTTGCTGGCCCAGGCAGAACATGATCCTCTGGCAGCGGCAATCCTCCTAACCCCGGATCCGAAGTTGGCCCAGCAGGTGCAACAGGCGGTGGCGATCCAAATTGAAACCCATCCCAACCGTCTGATGGTGGAAAAGTCGGTGGTCAATTATGGGTTAATTGCTGTGGTGCCGGATCTGGCCACAGCGGTGGTGCTGTCTAACCTGTTTGCCCCAGAGCACTTGGAGTTGCAGGTGGCGGATCCCTGGGCGTTGTTGGAGCCGATTCGCCATGCAGGGGCGATTTTCTTGGGACACCACACCCCAGAAGCAGTGGGGGATTATCTAGCAGGCCCCAACCACACCTTGCCCACCGCCGGGGCAGCTCGTTATGCTTCCGCTTTGGGGGTGGAAACCTTTCTCAAGCATTCCAGCCTGATCCAGTACGGCTCCATGGCTTTGCGAGAGGTGGCAGGGGCCATTCAGGCCCTCACCCAGGCGGAGGGGTTGCCGGCCCATGGCCAGTCGGTGCAGCTGCGGTTGACGGAAGACGACTAAGTGAGCCTTGTAGCCGTTGTCGAACACAAGCAGGTGAGGTGGATGGCGGATCAGATGAGGCGAAATGGGCTGGTTAAAGTACTCGTGGCCATCTGGGCGAGCTGGGCTGGCTCGGTATGGGCTGCTCCAGGCGCGTCTTTACAAGCCGGGATCCGCTCCTCTGCAACTTATCTTGCGGCTGCCGTCTCGATCCCCTGGGACTGGGTGTACGGATTGCGGGACCAAGCCCAGCAGCGACAATGCACGATGGTTGGTCTGTTGCGCAGCGAGCCTTTGCCATCACCAAATCCCGAATGGCAGGTGTACACACGGCTGGACTTGGTGGCTACCCCACAGATGGGCAGGTTGACGAGCGTACTGTTTGCTGAGAATACCCGTACTCGAACACTGCAAGTGCTCTATCAGGCCTCGGCTTCTGTGCTTGATCCCTGGGAGCCCCTGGATTTTGCCATGATCCTGCCCCTGGCGTGGCGAGATCACACCCTGTTGGCCCGCGAGTACGAAGGCTGGTTCCAGACGGATTTGAGCTGGGATCGAGCCGTGATCTGGCCCTTACCTGCCTCTTCTGCAGAGATCCCGCCGGTACAAATCTGGGATCCGCCGCCGGTACTGGGCTACACTCAGCTGCTCGGTTGGGATCCCCAGGCCCAAGAGCGGGTGCTGTTTGCGGTGGCCGATAGCCTGGGGGAGTTGCCGCGCCTGGTGAGTGTCGGGGCAGATCAAAAGGTGGTGCTGCGGGGTACGGCGGTAAACCCAGCTCCTGCTCCACCGAGTTCTTCGGAGGGTTGGGCCAGTGCCACCCCTACGGGGGAGGAAGCCATCTGTCATCCCGGTAGCTTTGGCTTGGAGGATTGAAATCGATTCAACAGGGATCGTAAAATACCCCAATAAAAAACCATAAACAAAAATACAAAAATAAAGAGTCAGAACACTTGGAATCAGAACACTTGGAATAGGTGGAATAGGTGAAATCGAAATGCCTAGACCAGAAGTACAACGCGGTTGGCCCCTAGAAGCTTTTGTGGGGGATGTTATTGTCTGTACCCTGGAGGGATCCCATCTGGATCAGGTGACAGAGATTCGGGTGAGTCCGGCGGGTAAAGGGATCCGGGTCAGCTTCGGGGATCCCCTGGGGCAAGCGAAAGAACCGGTGCAGAGCGGCCCCAACCAGCTGACGGTGACTTTTGAAATCGACACCAGCACCTATCCGGGGGAAAAGCGCATTGAGCTGATCTCGGCAGCAGGGCCGAGCGATCCATTGCCGTTTCTGGTGATGTTGTGAAGATGAGGAGTTGATCATGCCATTTGGGGTTGGGGTTGCCCCCCAAGACCTGGGGGTGTTGGGGCTGGGGGTGGGCCTGCTGCTTCTGGCGGGCGGCTGGGCCTGGCGATTGGGACGCCGCAACCGAGCTGTTTCTAGCGACGCGAAATCGGTTATCCCACCACAACCGACGGCTCTCTCTCCGGAACAGGCCGCCCAGTTGGATCCCTTCGACCGAGCTCTGGCAGTGCAGCCGCTGGATCCCATTGCCTGGTACAACCGCGGCACCCTCCTCGACCAAATGGGGCAAACCCAAGAAGCACTCGCCAACTACGACCGTGCCCTGGAGCTGAAACCGGATTTTCCCCAAGCCTGGAACAACCGCGCCTCCGCCCTTGACGAGCTGGGCCGCCACCAAGAAGCCCTGGCCAGTTACGACCGTGCCCTACAACTGAAGCCGGATTTTTTCGAGGCCTGCTTTAACCAAGCCAATACTCTCCGGGAAATGGGTCGGGGAGAAGAGGCCCTGCGCGCCTACCATCGTGCCCTCACCATTAGCCCCGACAGCCCGGAGACTTGGTACCTGCACGGGCTGACCTTGGCCTCTCTGGGCCGCTGGGAGGGATCCTTGATCAGCTACGACAAAGCCATCGCCATCAACCCCGTCGATGCTCGGGTTTGGCAAAGTCGCGGGCTGGCCCTGTTTCGGCTGGAACGCTACGCGGATGCGTTGGCCAGCTACGAACGGGCCCTCCAACTGGGGCCGGACTCCGCCACCCTCTGGGCTAGCCACGGCCTTGCCCATCACCGCCTCGGCAACCCTATGGAGGCCCTGAACAGCTACGATCGTGCCCTCGAACGGGATCCCGAACGGGGCCAGATTTGGGTCTATCGCGGACTGGCACTGATGGATTTGAACCTCCACGAGCTGGCCAGGCAAAGTTTGGATCGCGCCCTCCAGCTGGATCCTGACGAGGCCGAAGCCCACTACTCCAAAGCCTGCTGCTGTGCCTGGGAAGGGCAAGTGCCCCAAGCCCTACAAGCCTTGGAGCGAGCCCTGCAGTTGCAACCAGACCACTACGGTCCTTTGCTGTTTTCTGAGCCCTACTTCGACCTGATCCGCAGTGAGCCGAGTTTTAAAGACTTCTTAGCAAGGTGGGATCCCGCTGCCAGGTCGGTGGCCTCCTGAGGGCAGAAGATGTCCGGATGACCGTGCGCAAGATCGAGTTACAGCCCTTGCGCGGGTTTTCTACAGCAGAGATTGTAATTCCTACTCCCGCTTTCGCGGGGCCCGGAGGGTTATCCTTCTAGAGAGTGGATCTCAACCCCCACAGTTGTTACACGTGACTCGCAGGCACGCCGGTGTGCCCTGGGCGTAAGGGGCTGTAGTAGTAAAAAAACGGACAATTAGTCGAATATTGGCGTAAAATTACGCTCTCTTGCTGATGCAAGCGGGGCATTTTCCGTAGGGATGCCGTTGCTTTGGTTCCCAAACCTGGTCAAACTAAGAACATCTGGCTTGAGAAGTGCTCTTGCTAAGGAGTTTGGCAGCTTTTGCGCTTCGCTTCATGGCTCCGGCAGCTGGATAAGTTCCTCTGTTGGGTCTTTGGATATTGGCTTTGGTCTGCTTTTTGAGTCAAGGGGATCCCTGATGGTAACCAATGCTCTCCACCTTCCCTCTTCTCCACCCATAGCCCTGACTCCGTTGCCCTTGTCCTGTACTCTTCTTTGCGATTCCGGATCTCGTCGAGTCGCGTCTGGCACTATGGCATCTACCGAGGACGTCAAAACTCGTACCGCCGAACTGCTGCGTCTCTACCATCAACGTCCGGATCCCCACTTGCGCAACCGCTTGGTGGAAATGAACCTGGGCTTGGTACGCAAAGAGGCCCACCACTGGCGCAACCAATGTGCAGAGGGCTACGACGACCTGATGCAGATCGGGTGTTTGGGGCTGATTCAAGCGATCGAGCGCTTCGATATTACCCGTGGTTTGGCCTTTAGCTCCTTTGCCATACCCTACATCCGGGGGGAGATCCAACACTATCTGCGGGACAAAAGCCCGACGATGCGGATCCCGCGCCGCTGGGCCACGCTGCAACGGCAGGCCAAGAAGGTGATCGCCCAGTTGCGGCAGGAGTTGGGCCGTCCTCCCTACGAGACGGAGGTGAGAGAAGCCCTACAGCTGACGGAGCAGGAATGGCGGGAGATGGAGCTGGCTCAACAAAATAGCCTCTTGCTCAGCCTCGATGCCCCGATCCAAACCGAGGAGGACAGTGTGGCCTTGGGGGATATCGTTCCCGATCAGCGCTACCGCAGCTTTCAACTGGCAGAAGAAGATCGCATTCGCCTGCAAAATGCCCTTGCCAAGCTGGAACAACGTACCCGCACCATTCTGGAGTTTGTCTTTTTCTACGATCTCACTCAAAAAGAAACCGCAGAGCGACTGGGGATCAGTGCCGTTACGGTTTCCCGTCAGGTAAAGAAAGGGCTGGAACGCCTGACCAAATTGTTGAACCAGGATATTTTCTAGGGATGGATCCCCCTGGCCTTCCAACCGATAGCAGCAATAGCCCCATTCAAAGCCTAAGAAGCCGACGATTTGAAAATCTGCACATCTAGCCTTTTCCAGCGTTACCTACTACCGCTGGGATCCCTCCGGGTTGTGGGGTTCCCGCCATTGGGGAGCAAAAGGGTGCCGTAGGCAGAGCATAGGATAGGGATCCTCTATTCCTCAGTTTGTGTTCCGCCTTTCTCGGGAACTTAGGAGTTTCGACCTCAGTGCTATCGGCTGCCTTGTAGAAAGACTTCAACCCCAGGTCAATGCCAACCGCCTTACCTGTTGGTTGAATCGTTTCTTGTCGGTCAACCGCAACACAGAACTGAGCATAATCCGCCTTACGCACCACCCGAACCCGCTTGATTTGCGAAATTGGGTAGAAGTGGAGATCCCTAGCTCCTACCAGCAAAAAGGTTCCAGCCTTGAAGCCATCGGTGAAGGTGAGATGCGTCCGCTCAGGAGAGAGCTTCCACCCAGAGGTTTTGTATTCCACGGAGCGGCTATTCTTCTTGAACTTAGGAAAGCCCTGCTTTCCTGGCTTCTTGGCTTTGCAATTGTCGTAGAACCGCTTGATGGCAGACCAAGCCCGTTCCGCGCCGGCCTGTCTGGCCATTGAATTGAGCTTGCCGGCCCAGGCAAATTCCTTGGCCCATACAGCACAGAGTTTGGAGAGGTCGTATTGCCCTACCCCTCTGTTCTCCATCCAGTAGCGCACACACTTGTTGCGAATGAACTGAGCCGTTCTAATCGTGCTCCGCACGACCCGGAGGGTCATCGCCTCATCCAGTGCTGCAAACTGGGTGGGATTACCTCTGAGCTTGGTTTCCAGAACAAGCATGAAGCGGGAGAGCAACTATATGAGTGTTGAACTGGAAGTCTTGAACCGGTTGGTCAGTCCAGCCCGCCTGTTGCGCCAAAACCACTCAAGCAGGACGTAGGGTTTCGATCCCGTCCGGCAGCGCGATGATCGCCTCTTTGGCCATGCCAATGAACAGGCCATGCTCCACCACCCCAACAGTGCCCTTCAGTTGATCGGCGATCCTAGCGGGATCCGTCATCGGGCCAAACTGACAGTCAAGAATGTAGTGCTGTTCATCCGTCAGGTAGGGATCCCCTGCCTGATCCAATCTGAGAACCGGGGTACATCCGATCGCCTCCACGCGGGCAAAGGTGGCTTTCCAGCCAAACCGCACCACCTCCACCGGCAGAGGGAAGTGCGTGCCCAGTTGCGTCACTTTTTTCGAGGCATCGGCGATGATGATCAGCTCAGCAGCGCTGGCCTCCACCAATTTTTCCCGCAGCAAAGCCCCACCCGCACCCTTGATCAAATTCAGGGATCCAACCTCGATCTCATCCGCCCCGTCAATGGCCATATCCAAATGGGGCTGCTCTTCCAGAGTGGCCAACGGGATCCCGAGGGAGCGAGCCTGTTCTGCGGTGCGAACGGAGGTAGGCACCCCGATTAGCTTCAATCCCTCAGTTCGCATCCGCTCTGCCAAGGCACTCACCGCAAACGCTGCCGTAGATCCCGTGCCCAAGCCCACCACCATCCCCGACTGCACCTTGTGGGCAGCAGCCCGAGCCGCAGCTTGCTTGAGTTCGTCTTGAGTGGCCATTTGCAGTTCCTCTCACGTAGCGGCTTGTGCCTGCACAAATCCTTCTGCTGGGGCAGAGGTCAACGCACTTGCAGTTTGACGCTCTCCCTCTGGGGTACAGAGTGAGATTCCTGCTTCACTGGCTCACGCCTAGATGCACAAGCTTGCTCGTTCTTGCTACACAAGTACGGAGCACCAGCATCCCCGGTCAGAACGCCTCCGCAGGCTGTTTGTTTTACGTCCACGATGCGCCCCACCGCAGACAGAGGGCACAGATCCTCTACAAATCACGTTTCTGCTCATGGAGTCCAGTTATGGATATCCTGCAAGGCTCGTCAGCGTGTGCTCTGTCATTTTATCGAATTGCTCCCTTCAGTTACCCGCCACTACACCACCCCCCAACCGCAAATGGAGGCTCTACCGCCCGCTCCAACCAAAGCCCTCCGGGGCTGCCACCACTTGGCCAAACAGATCGTAGGGTTCAGCCCGCGTAATCTGCACAGGCACTAGGGATCCCAGCGAACCTCTGCCCCGCACATACACCACCCCATCCACCTCGGGGGCAAAGCGGGGGGAACGGCCAATCCACTCTCCGGTTTGGGGGTTTTCCTGCTCCAAAAGCACGGGCACGATCTGGCCCACCTGCTCGCGGTTCCGGCGGAAAGCAATGCCCTGCTGCACCTGCATCAGACGCGCTCGGCGCTCCTGTTTCACCGACTCGGGGATCGGATCGGGACGGTTGTAGGCGGGGGTACCCTCTTCGGGCGAGAAGGTAAAAACCCCAACATGGTCGAATTGGTGGCGTTGCACGAACTCCAGCAGATGCTGAAAATGCGCTTCGGTCTCCCCCGGAAAGCCGACGATGAAGGTGGTCCGCAGCACCGCATTGGGCAAAGTTTGGCGTAGGCGCTCGATCACCCGGTCGTTCACTTGCCCTTGCCAGGGACGATTCATGGCCTTGAGCACCTCTGGATGGCTATGCTGAAGGGGCAGATCGAGATAGGGCAAAACATTGGGGGTTTCTTGAATCGCCTCCAAGACTGGGGGGGTGAGCCCAGTTGGGTAGGCATAGAGCATGCGGATCCAGGGGATGTCAACTTGGCCCAAGGCGCGAATCAGCTCCGCCAGTCGCGGTTCTCCGTACCGATCCAACCCGTAGTTGGTGGTGATTTGTGAGATGAGGATCAACTCCTGCACCCCTTCGGCAGCCAGGTGCTGAGCTTCCTGCACGATCGACTCAATGGAACGGGAGCGTTGGTTGCCCCGCAGATGGGGAATGATACAGAAAGCGCAGCGGTAGTCGCAACCCTCTGCCACCCGCAAATAGGCCACGGGAGCATGGGTGGTGCGGTAGCGCGGTACGGTTTCGTCGGCAATGTAGTCGAGACTGGCGGTGACGGCATTCACCCGTTCCCCCCGCTCCACCCGCTCAATCACCTGCACAATCTGGTGGTAGTCACCGGTGCCCACCAAGGCTACGGCTTCCGGGATCTCGTCTAGGAGCTGCTGCTGAAAGTGTTGGGCCAAGCACCCTGAGATCACGATCTTTTTGCCCTGTACTGCCAATTCCATCAGGGTGCGCACCGACTCGCGCCGCGCCGCCTCGATAAAGCTGCAGGTGTTGACGATGACGTAATCTGCAGTCTCTTCATCCCCATCGACTCGGTAGCCTGCTGTAACCAACAACCCCAACATGTGCTCCGTATCCACCCGGTTTTTCTCACAGCCCAAGTGCAGGAGGGCAACCGACTTGGGGGCCGAGACCGAAGCGGGAGAAGGGACTACTTCCAACGTGGAACTCACTTGCCAGAAACAAACTGAAACATCGGGACAAATCTAGCTTACAGCCCTTGCGCGGGTTTTCTATATCAGAAATTGTGCGTCCTGTTCTCGCTCCGCGAGGTGCGGAGCACTAGCCCTCTAGAGAGTGGATCTCAACTTCCGCAGTTGTTACATATGACTATTACATATGACTAGCGGTCACGCCGGTGTGCCCCGGGCGTAAAGGGCTGTAAAGTCAGGTGCAGCGACTGGTCAGCTCTGCCGCTCACCGATCCCTTGCCCATCTCTTGCCTGAAATCCAGGTACAGCGCTTTCGCTAATTACGCCTCTTTCGTCACTCTAAGCAGAGGAGAACAGAATTGAGGTAGACATCCAAGGCCATCGGGATGAATTTAACTTCTCGATGAGTCGGGATAGACCTATCGATAGTTCAGGAATAGTATAAACTCTCAACCAACTCGCAAGATTGCTCAAATAGTTCCAAGGCTCAATCAGCACATGCAGGTTGTTCAATTGGCTCTTCCAACTCTTTCCCTCTTCCCACCTCGGATTGTTCCTGAACTCCTCCCTAGTTTCTTCTTCTCTAGATCTTGTCTTATTCTTCCGGTTTCCATCACCGATAAAGCCGACAAGCAGCAGGGCATGATACACCAGCTCCCACCACTTCTCGATATCCTGATAATGGGTTAGGCGGTAGTCAGCCCAGCCCAGCTCATCTTGACTCTGCTTGTATCCATACTCAATCCAACTTCTCATCCCGTATAGGTTTCCTATCCCCTGATACAGCCCTTGCGCGGGTTTTCTACAGCAGGGTTTATGCTTCCTCAGCCCTCCAGGAGGTGGGTTTCAACCTCCATAGCTGTTACATGTGACTAGCGAAAGGGCTGTAATCAATCTCCCTTTTCTTGGTCATTCAATAAAATGTCCCTTCCTCTGGCAGCTCTTTGGGGTCTTTTGTCAGCTCCCAGTATCTCTTCTCCATCCTGTGGCCGAAAATCAGCTCCCGGATGTATCTCTCCTCTTTCGTCCCATCTGCAAAGATTCGCTCAAAACGTCTCCATCGACTACGCCTTACTCTCTCCCCAGGCAGCATCCACACCCCATGGTTACTGCGAATTGAGACAATATATTCCAGCCCCATCTCTTCTAACCCATTCAGAAAAGTGCTGCTCTCACCGTAAAGGCTGTCTGCACATACCAAGTCCACTACAAATCCCTTTTCCATTACCTTCTTGCCGATTCTCCGGCTTGTAGAGGTCGAATACTAGCGGGAAAACAAGGTTGTCCACAACACCCCAAACTGAAACAGACACAATCCCATTCTCAATCTTTCCCAACCTCCCAATATATTGGCGAGCCACATAGCCTGTTGACTTTCCTTTCTTAGGATCCCCAGTCTCATCGACAAGAAGATAAATTGAGCGACCTCCTCACCCCTCTCAAGTCCGTTGCAAACG
>JAUQVK010000112.1:0-78358 GCA_039794845.1 Thermostichus sp. DRC_bins_24 | reverse complement strand
GCAGACTATCACCACCGCTGAAAAATCTGAAGATTTGCAGCTAGCTCTTAATAATGCCAACTTAAATCACACCCAACAAGCCTTTCATGTGGCTATTGATCGTTGGACGGGTGGGGCTGCTGATGGGTTTCTCTATTCAACTTTGGAGCCAATAGGAATAGACTGGGATCCCATTTATTTGCGGCTTGATTTGGATCGAGCGGGCAAGAACCCTTTATCTGTAGTGGCTCTTGTGTTTTTGCTCTTGCGAGATATGGCTCATGGCAGGATCCCGATAGGATTTGGGGTGAATCGAGGCTTGGGAGCAATTCAGATCAATCAAGTGAAGTTTTCTGTGCAGGGGGATCCCCAGCTTCAGGGATTGCATGGGTTAGTGCTGAGAGGGGGAGATATATCTCAGGTTCCCGAAAATCTCCTCAAGCTTTTACAACAAGCATGGCAGCAGGAGGTAGGTTCATGACTTCAGAAATAACCCTTTATGGGCGAGCAAGTGACGGGATAACTTTGGTAGATGCTTTGGCAGCTTGCAGCCCCTATTTAATCAATGGGATTGGCTTACTCTATGCCCCAGATGCCTGTTCTTTTGTGCGATGGGAGAATGGACATTTAGTGGATAGACTGGAATCTCCAGTTGATTTGGCCAAAGTTTTCGAGGCAAAAATTTTCACTGAAACCCATGAGCTGCGCTGGCTGAACCAAAATCGGGGATCCGGACGGGCAGTGCTCCTCTCTGAGGATCCCTTAGGGGAAGTATTGTCAGAAGAAGTAGAAAACTTAAAGGTTATAGAAGTCCTCCCGCAACAGTATCTGCTATGGGGAAAGGGAATTGATACCAATAGCTCAGCCGATTGGGGATCCATTGCCTCGGCACGGGTGGGATCCCTGGATATTCCTATAGGAGGGATCCGGCAGGATAGCTATGTTTATTTGCACAGCCGAGAGTATCTCAACATTGTTGATGATTACGGCAATGTTGCCGTTGTGGAAGAAAGATTGATCAAGCTGGAGGTGAAGTGATGACAACAGGAACCATCATTGTTTCAGGAACTCAATTGCAGATTAAATTTGTTAACCGCAGAGGCAACAATGTTCAGATGCCTCCAGCAGAGAAGGAACTATCCCAACCCATTTATGATCTGAAAAGAGCTAGAAACTTGTCCTCACTCAACAACAAACAAGTTGAATTTGAGGAAGTGGGCGGCCAACCTCACAAAGTGCGGGAAGTAGGGCAGATCTGGATTGACCCAATGGGTGGTGGAGGTGGAGGTGGAGGAGTGGCTGTTGCCGCTGCCCCAGCAGTTGGAACACCTGCTGCCGCTGGCCCACTGCCCGCCGGAGATTTTCATAATCCCTACAACTTCATCCCCGCTCTACCCCGCAAAACTAGGGATCCCCACCTCGGGGATCATCATCCGGTTGGGCATGGTCTTTATCATCGCGATCGCTACTCTGGCCGGATTGAAGTTACCCTCAAAACCATCACACCTTTACTGATCCCGGATGCTGCTAAAGCCAAAGAAATTAAGACGGATCATAGGCTTTTTGATGTGCGAATGGGATCCGATGGCAAGCCTTATTTGCCACCCACTTCCATCAAAGGGATGTTGCGTTCTGCCTACGAGGCTATTACCAATTCTCGCCTGGCTATTTTTGAAAGCCATGAAGACCGCCTTGCTTATCGCATGCCTGCCAAGATTGGTCTGCAAATGGTTCCGGCACGGGTAGAGAATGGTAATCTTGCCCTTTACACAGGAACCGCTCAAATTGGCAATGACGGCAAACCGGCAGGTGGAATCATGTATGCAGCATGGCTACCTCGGTATGATCGCTATTCTAGAAACATTGCTAATTTTGCTGTCAAATACCCATCCAATCAGCTTCCACAACATGGTGAGGCAGTATCGGTTTGGATAGAGGAATACAAAAAAATGCGACGACCAGTATTCTCGTACTGGAGGGTTCGCAAAATTGTTCGACATGGAGAAAACCTCGGAGCTAGACCTTCAGCAGGCTCTCCTAGAGGTTCTCATGAGCCAACTGGTTCGCCTATGAAACAAGTCAAAGGCTATGTGTGCATCACGAATAAAAATATTGATAATAAGCACGATGAGCGAGTCTTTTTCTGCTCAGGCAACCCTCAAGTTGTGCCCCTGACACCTGAACTCAAGACCAAATGGCGAGAGCTCATCAAAAACTATCAAGAGATTCACGAGCCAGAAATTAAATCTGGACAACATGGCCCTCCCGCACTTCAACATTCAGTTTGGTCACGTCATGTCACCGGCGGATCCTCTGAACGAGAGCTAAAAGAGGGATCCCTGTGTTATGCCCATGTTGAGAAAAGGAATGGGCAGATCGTTGTTAAGGATCTCTACCCTGTGATGATTACGCGGGGATTATTCTCCAATGCCCCTGAAACCCTATTGGATCCCTCGCTGTTGCCTGCAGAAGATATTAGTCATCTTTCTCCTGCGGATCGTGTATTTGGCTGGGTGCGTCAAGACAAGCAAGATAAGAAGTCACAATACTCCAAACGAGGAGCCTACAAGGGTAATCTACGGATTAGTCCTGCTATTTGTAAAAGCGATAACCCAGTTGAAACATTTCCAGACAATGGTTTTCCTCTAGCCATTCTTGGGCAACCTCAACCCCAACAATTTCGCTTTTATGCCGCTCGGGATCCCAATGGGGGATCCCTGCCCAAAGGCACTTCCCAAAATCAAGCCTATCAAGCCAATCAGGGATTACGAGGACGAAAAGTCTATCCACATCATCAAGGTTTGCCAGATGGGCACTGGAATAATCCCACCCAAAATCGCACGCAAAATGGGACTTGCAATACTAGCGGAAAAACTCATTATCAGGAATATCGTCGCCCTGATGATGGGGGAAATGAGCGAGACAACCAAAACCGGTCAATTAAATCTTGGGTGAAACCAGGCACAGAGTTTACCTTTAGCATCGACATCACCAATCTCTCTCAAGTTGAGCTAGGGGCCTTGTTGTACTTGCTCAATTTACCTGAAAATCACTATCACCGCTTAGGTGGCGGTAAACCTCTTGGCTTTGGAAGTGTTCGTCTTTCACTACGAGGGATCTACAGCTCTGATATTCGCTCAGGAAAAGACTGGCAAACCTATTATCAATCTCTGACCAGTCAAGCTAAACCTGATGTATCTGGAGTTATCCAATCAGCCATCAATGCCTATCAATTAGCCATTGCAAATACCTATGGATCTGGGCAATTTGATCAGGTGCCATTTATCAAGGCGTTCTTAACTAGCGCTAAAGGGTTTGACGATCAACTGCCTATCCATTATCCCCGTACCGACCGAGCACCTAATCCGAATGGTGAGGCTTTCAAGTGGTTTGTTGAAAATGGCGGCAATGATGACAGGAAATATCCTCTGCCGGATCTCTGGAAAGATCGAGGGCTAAAACGGAATCCCACTATCTAGGAAGCATCATGAAATTCCTTCTTTCTCCCTGTGGTACTAGTACACTCACTAACCTAGCAACACCTAAAGAACGAAAATTGATAAGTCAATATGCTAATGTGAATAGCCCAAGAGAAGTTCTTGACTCTTCAGATCTATCTCATCTAGAAGGACTGATTAACCAAGCAAAAGGGGAGCTTTCTACTGCAGATCTTCAAAGAGCTAGAGATCTTTCAGCAGAGCTTAAATGCCTGATTCACTACTGTGAATTTCAATTCGATCCTGCCGATCAACATGTCTTACTCTGCACAGATACTTGGTTGGGTGAAGAGACTGGAAAACTTATCCAGATCTGGCTGCAAAATCAAGGAGCAAGCGTCCAACTGGTAAGACATAAGGACTTACAAACTTATGATCCTGACGCCTTCCAACTTTCCCTGGCTGAGTTAGTAAGTTGGTGTTCTGATACGATTCCAGGTTACCGTAAGGCCCATTATCGTATCATTTTCAATCTCACTGGTGGTTTCAAGAGCATCCAAGGATTTCTGCAAACCCTAGCTATGTTTTATGCCGACGAAACAATCTATACGTTTGAGCGATCGGAAACACTACTACGCATTCCCCGTCTGCCAGTAAAACTTGATGCAGTAGCCTCAATTCAAGAACATCTTGAGATATTTCGTCGCCTGAGCCAGAAGCTTCCTGTTCAACCTACCTCAAACCTGCCTGAAACCCTAATTCGATTCATGGAGGGTCAACCCTGGCTTTCAGAATGGGGGAGGCTTGTTTGGGAGCAGAGTAAGCAGGATATTTATGGGGAAAAGTTACTTCCGTCAATATCTCCATTGATTCATTTTGGCCCTCATTTTTCCAAAACTGCGGAAAAGATTGCTCGTGATCGTCTCATTATTCTAAATACGAGACTTGATCAACTCGCCTGCTTTGTCGAAACCAACTATAATCCGCCATCTTTAGACTTCAAAGCACTGAAGGGGGATCCAGTACCGGGTTCAACCCACGAGTTCGATGCTTGGGCCGACCTAGATGCAAAACGTGTCTTTTGTCATTACGACGGAAACACCGTAGTGCTTGACAGTTTGGCTAAAAAATTAAGCTGAAATCTGTTGCACGAGAGCGAAGATACCCACATGGCCGTTATGGTAGAGACGACGGGCCATACCCCCGACCACCTAGAGCAAGCCGCTGCTGAACTGCGAGAACGGCTGGGTCAATTGCTCTGATTGCTCCGAATAATGACACCCTTTTGAGGTACGCCATGATTGCTGCCCACCGCTTTACCTCCTCAGACTTGGCTCTCATGCCCGATGACGGCAAACGCTACGAAGTGATCGATGGAGAGCTGTATGTGACCCACCAACCCAGTTGGCAACACCAATATGCCGCCAGCCGCATCTTTCGCTTTCTTGATGAATGGAGTGATAGCACTGGGCTAGGAATGGCCAATACCGCCCCAGGGCTGATCTTTGCCGAAGATGATGATGTTGCCCCGGATGTGGTCTGGATCAGTCACACTCGTCTGCAAACAGCCCTGCAAGAGGATGGCAAGCTCCACAGTGCCCCAGAGTTGGTGATCGAGGTGGTCAGC
Organism: Thermostichus sp. DRC_bins_24; assembly: GCA_039794845.1. GTDB lineage: Bacteria > Cyanobacteriota > Cyanobacteriia > Thermostichales > Thermostichaceae > Thermostichus. Next base: position 73,315 of record JAUQVK010000112.1, on the reverse strand, counting down.
CCCGGATCCCGCAATGCCAGCCGGGATCGCCAGATCAAGCTCAAACTCTACAGCCGCCGTGGGGTGCAAGAGTACTGGATCCTGGATCCACTGCAAAAACAAGCCGAAATCTATCGCCGCCACGAGGGATCCCTGACCCTCATCAAAACCTGCCTGCAAGAGGATATCCTTGAATCTCCGTTACTCCCTGGTTTTGTCTGCCCCTTGCCAAAGCTGTGGTTGCCTAGCGCATGAAAACCGTTCTCTTTGTTACCGTTGGCGGATCCCCTCAACCTATCGTCACTGCGATTCAAACCCTAAGCCCAGATCGGGTCATCTTTATTTGTTCGGATGGCCCCAGGGGAAGTCTTTCTCAGGTGACAGGACAGGGATCCCCCTGTGAGGTGCGCAAGGGATCCGAAGTGGTGGAAAAGCTACCCAACATTCCCACCCAGGCAGGGCTGAGAGACTTTGATCCTGAGCAGGATGTGGTGCTGGTTCAGGATCCAGATGATTTTGCCGAGTGCTACGCCACCATCACCCGCAAGATGGCCCAGATCAGTGCAGCAGAAACCGGCCTCACTCTCGCCGCAGATTACACCGGCGGTACCAAAACCATGTCTGTGACCCTCGCTTTGGCGGCGCTGGACTACGGGGCCAAGCTGATGCTGACCACCGGCAATCGTCGGGATTTGATCCGGGTCGATCGTGGCGAGATGACCGAACAAGCCAGCGTTGCTCCGGTGGTGGTGCAGCGGGTGCTGGAGCAGGATCTCCCAACTATGGTTGCCGACTACAACTACGCCGCCGCCCTGCAAAAGCTCCGCCAACTGAGGGTAAATCAAGATACATCCCCTGCGACTCGGCAGACCATCCGGCAATTTTACGACCTGTGCTCAGCCCTTGATGCCTGGGATCGATTTGATCACCTCGAGGCTTGGGCCTACCTAGAACCCCTAATGAAACAAAAATGGATCCAGCCTTTGGGGCTATTTCTGAAACGGGTGATGGACAGCCGCAGCAAAATTGATCCTGACTTTGATGGATCCCTGGGATCCCCAGGGCATGGCTATGAAATCGTCGAAGATCTGCTGCTCAATGCGGAGCGACGCGCCTCCCAATGCCGCTTTGATGATGCAGTGGGACGAGTTTATCGAGCTTTGGAACTGCTGGCTCAGATACACCTCAAACTCAGCTATGACATTACAACAGGGGATGTGGATCCCAACAAGCTCCCCGAAGCCATCCGCCCTCAATTCCAATCGCAATTCCAACGAGAGGGAAAGATAGAGCTGCCTCTTCGCAAAAGCTACAATCTTCTCGGCCAACTGCCAGGGGATCCCTTGGGAGAGCTTTTTCAGGAGCGGCAGTCGCTGATTGCAGATGCTCTACAGGTGCGAAATTATTCGTTATTTGCCCATGGATTCAAGCCCATCACCCAAAGCGATTACCAAAAAATTCAGGGATCCCTGGTGGCCTTTATTCGAGAAGGCTTACAATGGCTGACTAAGGATAGAAAAAAATCCCAAGCCCCTCAGTTTCCCCAACATTTTCTGTTTGATCAGCCCTAGATTGATCAGCCCTAGAGCGGAAAAGCAGAATTTCCATCTACGGTGCTGTTGCTGCTGTCCTGACGGGCTGGGATCCTAGCTGTTGCTGCTGACTTTGCCAGAGCCAGTATCCTCGCACCAGTTGTCCATCTCCGATCAACTTCAACATTACCGCTACAGCCGTACCCGTCCAGCCCACCGGCCCAAAGATAGTGCCTGTTGCAGCCAACAGGGCCAACCCGGAAAGATTTAACCCCAAGCCTTGTACCCACATCCACAAGACCGTTTCGCGCCCCGACATTGCACAAGCTCCTAGAGGAAAAGGAATGGATAGCACTACTGTTGCGGATCTGGGCAGAAAATTAAGATGTGACTGAGCCTCAGTTCAGATGCCCAAAGCTGCACAGTTAAGGGGGCGTTATCCCTCCACTGCTTGACTGCTTAGCCCATCCACGCCTGCAACCGCGCCAGAGAAAGCTGTTTTTGGGTGGCAGAGCGCACACTACCCTCGGTTAGCTTGTTAAAGCCATGCACCAACCCCTTGCCCCCGAGGGCCACTAAGGTCACCTCATGGGTTTGCCCCGGCTCAAAACGCACCGCATTGCCAGAAGGGATATTCAGGCGCATGCCAAAACTCGCAGCCCGGTCAAAGACCAAAGCTCGGTTCACCTCAAAAAAGTGAAAATGGGATCCCACTTGAATGGGTCGATCCCCTTGGTTGGTCACCTCAAGCGTCACGGTGGCCCGCCCGACGTTGGCGTGGATCGGTTCTTCTGCCAACATGAGCTCTCCCGGAACCAAGGTGGCCCCAGCTTCAGGAGCCGGCGTGGCTTTGGGTTTACGGGCAGGGGGCATATCACAATCTCCAAGGGCAAAGGGCAATACGGTTATTCAGGATTATTCAAGTATTCAGGTATTCAGGTTCCCAACCCCCTCAGCGAATCGGGTGGTGCAGGGTTACCAGCTTTGTCCCATCGGGGAACGTGGCTTCCACCTGGATCTCGGGAATCATCTCCGGGATCCCAGCCATCACATCCTCCCGGCTCAACCAAGTCAGCCCTTCGCTCATCAGTTGGGCAACCGTTTTTCCTTCCCGAGCCCCCTCCAGAACTGCCGCACTCAAATAGGCAACTGCCTCGGGATAATTCAGCTTTAGGCCCCGCTGCCGTCGATCCTGAGCCAGTTGAGCCGCTAGGTAGACCAACAACTTGTCTTTCTCCTGGGGCGATAGGTGCATGGAACCAACCTAAGTAGATGCAACAGACACAAGAGCTGACTTAACTTTTACCACCTCCAGGCCAAAACGGCGCCCCCAATCCCAGCCCTTAGGGAACCCCGGAGGCGCTACACAAGACTTAACGGCTAGCCCTCCAGCTCCGCTCAGGCGCAACCCATCGTGAAGGAGTAAGAATAGACGTAAAGGTTCGTCTGGATTCGTATTCAAGCCCTGAGTTGATTTATCGTAGAGCGATTCAATGGTTCCTTTTGGTTGTGTGTTGACCTTGCCCTTTTGAGCAGCCATGAGACTTAAACTGACTCCCCGACAGCGGAAGATCCTGTGGGCGACGGTGCGCAGCTACATCGCCACGGCTGAACCGGTTGGCTCCAAAACCTTGGCCGAGTCCTATGACCTCGGAGTCAGCACGGCCACCATCCGCAACGATTTGGCCACCCTCGAACAGATCGGTCTGCTGTTTCAACCCCACACCTCTGCAGGTCGGATCCCTTCCGATTTCGGCTACCGAGTTTATGTTGACGACCTGCTGGCTTCTCCCAGCAGCACCGGGATTTCGCCCAATATTCCTCAGCCGGATCCCCACCCTGCCCTGCAACAGTTGTTGGATCAGCTGAATCGTCAGTTGGGGGATGATCTGGATAGCCTCTTACAGCGGGTGGCGCAGCTCCTGGCCCATTTGAGCGGCTGCATCGCCCTGATCACGCCCCCCCAGGGACCCGTGGTGGCCATCCATCACCTGCAATTGGTGGCGGTTGCGCCGGGGCGGGTCATGGTGCTGGTGGTTACAGATTCGTATCAAACCTATTCGGCTATGGTGGCCCCCCCTGAGTGGCCCAGCGACCGTCTGGAAGATGAGTTGCAGCTGCTTAGCAACTTTCTCACCCTGAAGCTGCGGGGCAAAACCTTTGCCGAATTGCAGGATCTGAGCTGGCTGAAGCTGGACGAAGAATTTCGCACCTATGGCCATTGGCTGCAACACCTGCTGCGCTCGGTGGTGCAACGCTATCTACAGCCTCCCCTCAGTCAGGTGTTTAGTGCGGGCATGACGGAATTGATGCGGCAACCGGAGTTTTCCCACGCACAACAGGTGCAAGCGGTGGTGCAGTTGATCGAAGAGGGATCCGAGCAGCTCCAGGGGATGGTAGGCCTCCGGCCCACCGACGTGACAGGACCAGATCCTCTTGATGGCAAGGATGAGACAAATCCTTCCTCCGAGGATTCACCTGCGGTTGATCCAGAGCAGGATCCATCTCATCAAGCCCGAAAGATCCCTGTGCTCATCTACATTGGCAGCGAAAACCCGCTTGAATCTTTGCACCACTGTACGGTCATCGCCTCCACCTACCGCCGCCGTTCCGCGCCCCTGGGTACCGTCACCCTATTGGGGCCAACCCGGATGGCCTACGAACGAAGCATTGCCGCTGTCCAAGCTGTGGCCTCCCACCTGACACGGGCGCTGGCCTAGTTCCCGACTGCAGAACGGAAACGGCTAGTGTATCAGTTCCTCGAGGAACAGAGGGATCCAAGGTTTATTTTGGAAATCTCTGGGGTCACGGTGGTCAGGCTCTCTCCTCTACACCTGCGGGTACAGCACACGATTCGGCAACGGCGGCTGCTCCACCCGGGTCAGCAATTGGTGGTGGCCTTCTCCGGCGGGCAGGATTCCTTTTGTCTGCTTAAGATTTTGCTCGACTTAAGGCCACGCTGGGGCTGGCAGTTGTTTGTTCTGCATTGTGATCACCGTTGGTCGGCAGATGAAACCAATTGCGCTCGGTTTTTGCAGAGTTGGCTAAAGCAACAGGACTTACCCCACGCCATCGAAACCGCCGATCCCATCCGTTGGGATGAAGCGGGGGCCAGAGCCTGGCGCTACCAACAGTTGAACAAATGGGCCAAGATTTGGAACTGCAGCGCGGTAGTCATGGGGCATACTGCCAGCGATCGGGCCGAGACGTTCTTGTGGAATCTTCTGCGAGGCACGGGGGCAGCCGGGCTAACCAGTCTTGATTGGCAGCGCCGCCTCGATGAACAGGATCCCACCTCCGCTCACTTGGTGCGTCCTCTGCTGAACCTTTCCCGCTCCGAAACCGAGCAGTTCTGCCAGCGGTATCAGTTGCCAGTCTGGCCGGATCGCAGCAACCAAGATTTGGCCCATGGCCGCAATCGCCTGCGCCTGGAGGTCATTCCCTACTTGAAGCAGCACTTTAACCCGCAACTGGAATCGGCATTGAACCGGGTTGCCGCTTTGCTGGAGGCGGAGCATGAGTTGGTGTTGGCGCAAACTTCCCAACTGTGGCTGCAGGTGTATCAACCCACTCTGCCTGGATTGGTGAGGGATCCCTTACGAACAGCTCCCCTAGCCTTACAGCGCCAGATTCTATTTCAGTTTTTGGAAACGGTGTTGCCTCACCACCCCACTTTTGAGCAAGTGGAAGCCGGGATCCCTTTGTTGAAGGCAGGCCGCCGCAGTCGTACTCCGGAGTATCCGGGTGGGGGTTGGTTAGAAGTTCAAGAGGGGCATTTGGTATGGAGAGAGCCCAAGCAAGGCTAGTCTGGAAAAACCCAGAACAAGGCATTCAACAAACGCAAACTGCCGGCAAAGCTAACCCCCGACCATCAGATCTCCTTGTCAGATCTCCTTGCTAGAAAGTGGGAGGCAGGCTATGAGTCTTTTGCTGTTGAAAACACATGCAAATCCAGGTGGGCTTGCCATAGATCTGCCAAGCGCTCCAGCAGTTGCTCCCGTTGCTGAGAATAGTGACCTTCCAATTCCGGCAAGAGCTCCCAGCCGTTTTGTCGCCTCAGGTGATTCAGCCATTGTCGTCGCCAGCGGTGATTGTCGAACAGTCCGTGCAGGTAGCTGCCCCACACCCGTCCTGCGGGATCCCGCCAACCGAGGTGCTCCTGTTCAAACAGAGGCACGCAGCTAGAAGAAGTAGCTTGAGTGGATCCCTGGTGAATTTCGTAACCCAGGATGGGAGAGGGGGTAGGCCATTGAATGTGGGTCTGGATCTGCTGGGTAACTTTGGTCGGTTCGAGGGTTGTTGTCAGGGGGAGAAAACCCAGCCCAGGATAGGAACCCGAAACTTCTTCTATCCCCTCGGGATCGGTAATCTTTTCCCCCAACATCTGCAGACCGCCGCAAATCCCGACAATTTGGCCAGGATACCGTCGCAGTTGGTCGGCCAAGCCCGTCTTTTCCAGGGTCAATAGATCGGCAAGGGTGGTTTTGCTGCCGGGAAGAATCACTGCATGCGGGGATCCCAACGCCTCACCCGGGTGAACCCAACGCAGACGAACGCTTGGCTCTGCCACCAGAGGGTCAAAATCTGAGAAATTGGCGATTTTGGGCAGCCGAATCACGGCGATCTCGAGCTGGGATCCCCTCAAGGCCCTCCGGCTAGCACTGCCTTGCCGATCCTCCAAGAGTTGTGGCTGGGCCCAACTCATGGCTTCAACCCCCATAGAATCTTCTTGAGGCAGAGGCAAATCCAACCAGGGCAACACCCCGACCACAGGGATCCCGGTATGGTTTTCCAGCCAGTCGAGGCCCGGTTGCAGCAATTCCCGGGAGCCCCGAAATTTGTTGATGACAATGCCCCGGATCAAAGCGCGTTCTTCGGGGTCCAGCAATTGTAGCGTACCCACCACATGGGCCAAGGCCCCGCCGCGATCGATATCCGCCACCAACCAAGTGGGGGATCCTAGGTGCAACGCGACCCGCATATTCACCAGATCCCGATGCTTGAGGTTAACTTCTGCAGGGCTGCCCGCCCCCTCACACAGAATCCAGTCGTACTGCTGTTGCAATTGGGCCAGGGCTGCGGTTACAGCTTGCCAACCGGGCTCAAACCAGCGTTCGTAGTACTCTCCGGCTCGGTAGGTGCCTGCAGCTACCCCATTCAAAATCACTTGTGAGGTGAGGTTTCCCTGCGGCTTGAGGAGGATCGGGTTCATTTCCACCGTTGGCGGGATCCCAGCGGCCCAGGCTTGTAGAGCTTGGGCATAGGCAATCTCTTTGCCATCTGCGGTGACGTAGGCATTAAGAGACATATTCTGGGCTTTGAAAGGTGTAACCCGCTTTCCGGCTCTTTTGAGAAGGCGACAGAGGGCAGTGACCAACAGGGTTTTGCCCACATGGGAAGAGGTTCCCACCACCATCAATGACCGGGCCACCTAGGATCCCTCACCCACTCACATCAAAACTCAAACCCTGCGCCCTGGAAGGGGTAGATCTGCTTCCTCAGATGCCTGAGAACCAGGAGTAGCTCTGGAAGTCTCTTCCCATCCAGCTTCTTTGGCTCCCTGCTCCGAGGCCAGATGACCATTAGCGGCTGGGGCCGGCAAGGCAGAAGAATCGGAGGGAGGCATATGCAATTTCGCTTGGGCTTCCGCCTCCTGTTTGGGCTTGAGGTAAAGATTCTCCAGCAACACCGCTGCTCCAGCCACCCAAGGGGGAGCGATCACCGCCCCGATAATGCCCAACAGCTGTGTGCCTCCCAAGACGGCCAACAATTGGTACAGGGGTTTCACCCGTACCGAAGACCCCACCAGCAGGGGATCCAACACGTAGGTCTCCAGGTTTTGGATGGCAATATAAAGAAGCAGTACCCACAAGAAGGTCCAGCCCCCTTGCACAATCGCCACCACCAAGGCGGGCAGGGATCCCAACACCGGCCCGATAAAGGGGATGAGATTGGTAAACCCGGCGATCACCCCCAGCGCGATGGCAAACTCCGACAGACCCAAAAAGCGCAGCGAGACCGTGATCATCACCCCCAAAATGGCGGAAACCACCACCCGCCCTTGAATGTAGCCCCCCATCCGCTGGGCCATCGGGTGCACCTGTTGCGCCAGTCGTTCATTCCAGGGGTAAGGGAACAGCTCCACCAACCCCTGAATCAGGCTGGAGCCGCTCACCAGCATGTAGCCAGAAATAAAAATCGTCAGCAAGGTGGTCAGGATCGCCCCCAGTAAGCCCCGCGTGAAGTCGTAGGATTGCACCAACAACTGCTGCCCTGAGCGAATCGCCCAGCCGGTTATCGATTGCGGGTTGAGCACCTGATTCAAGTAGTCGATCACCTCCGGATCCACCCCTGCCAGATCCGTAATCCAGGTATCCACCAGCAGTTGCAGCCGCTCCAGATAGAAGGGTAATTTCATCAACAGCCGCTCGGTCTGGGTTGCCACCGTGGGGCCGATCAACAAAGCCAACCCGGCAATTCCGGCAATGAGGCTCAGATACACCGCCACCACCGCCAGCCAGCGAGGGATCCACATCCGTTCCGCCATATCCACCAGGGGAGCCAGCGCCGCCGCCACCACCACCGCGATCATCACCGTCAGCACCAGGCTCCGCAGTTGCCACAGCAACAGGAGCAGCATTCCCGTCGCCACCACCAGGGCTACTGAAGACACGGAGATCGTTAATTGTCGTCGGCTCATCATTGCGCTCGGTTCTGAAGGATCCTGCTGCAGTTACAGTCATCCCTAACATCCTGGCTTTGTTCGGATGGACTTGCCAATTGCCACCCGGCAGTATCCTCATTTCGGAGCCAGGCCCCCAAAGAGACACTTAACCCCTTGTGCCTACCGGATTCTCCCGAACCTGAAACGAAAACACTGTCGAAATTATCGACGCAGCTGCTGCAAAAGCTCCATTCGCACTGCTTCTGCGTGCTCCAGCCTCGCCGGGGATCCCGTACCCGAAGCCCGCCACAACATCAACGCACTGCCTAGGTCTGCCGCTGCTCGTCGCAGATCAGAGCCAGAGTAGGCGCCTGCTATTCCCCGGTAGTAGTAGGGATCCCCGCGATGGGGCAACAGCTCGATGGCCCGGCTGAAGTCCTGCATTGCCAAACTCAAATCACAAACGCTGCCCCACAGCAAACCCCGATGCACATAGGCATCAAACAGGTCCGCTTTGTTCTGGCTTTGGTGCGCCAGCTCAATCGCCAGGTGAGCGACATCAAAGGCGGATTCCAGATGCCCTTGCTCAGCCCAAATGCGGGAGCGCATCAGGTGCAGTTGCGGGTTGCGATAGGCAAAGCGGTCCAAAGGAGACAGGGTCGCCAAGGCTTGGTCGGGTTCGCGCAAACGCTCGTACTGAATTTTGGCCTTGAGCAGATAGGCTTCGCTGAGATAGGGATCCAAAGCAATGGCAATGTTTAGATCCCGCAAGGCAGAGCGCATCAGGTGGGCAATGGCCGACGCCTGTTCCGGCCGGGGCAGAGCAAAGGGATCCTCCTGGGACTGATGCCAAAAGTGCTGTGCCCGTTGCAGATAAAGCCGGGCATTCCCTGGCTCCCGGTTCATTTGCTGGCTTAACCGCGCCAGATAATTGGGAGCGACCGGTTGAGCAGCGGCTTGCGAAAGGGTGGGATCCTGACGGCGAGGCCGTGCCGATCGGGCGAGGGTTGAAGTTGAATCAAAACGGATAACACCGGAAGGGTGCTGGGGGATCCCACGGCCATCGACCCGAGGGGAAAGCCATTGATGAGCTTGCTGTTGGTGGGCTTGAGAGCGTCGTTCCAGCTCTTGCACCCGCTCTCGCAGTTGGGCTTGGTGGGCAAGTAGCGGCGACGGATCCGGCTCATCTTCAAAAAATATGAATATCTGGGATGGCTCCAGAGGCTGTTCCAAAGCGTCCAGGGGAATCTGAGGGGATGAGCGTTGCCGCCGTGCGAGCAAACCGCATTCACCGCCCAAGATCAGCAAAGACATCAACCCCAGCAGGGCCGATCCGGAAAACAAGAGACTGGGCCTGAGCATGGATCCCACCCCACACGCTTTGTGTAAACGTAAATTGCCTCCACAGTAGTCTGCAACAGCGTAACTGTCCAGAACTCCTGTCAGAAATCTGTGAACAATGGGGATACCGGAGAGTGTTGTCTAGAGAGCGCCTTTTCGTAGATCACTATTCTCCGAGGTTGAGTATCTTAGTCGAAGACTTTGTGGGGAGAAGAACATGGGGATCCCGTCGAACAACAACCGACTCTGGACAGGGATGGTAACCGGAGTCCTGATGTTGGGTGCAGCTTTGGGGGGGGCGCTATGGGGATCCGGTGCTCTGTCTCAAGCAGAAACCGTAGAAGTGGCTTCTACGATTGAGGGACTAGACCCGACGCAACTGCCCCAAACATCTACTGCTGCCTTTTTGCAAGCCTATGCCGCCCTACAAGCAGGCCAAGCCGAGTCGGCCCTGCGTTACTTGCAAGGGTTGGAAGACAGTCTGCCGGTCTTGACGGATGAGATTTGGAAGCTGCGGGCACAAGCCTACGAGCAGTTACAGGACAAGGAAACCGCCCGAGGAGTTTGGTGGCCCAAGATCCTGGAACAGTACCCCACCAGCCCGGTCGCCGCCTACGCCCTCTGGGGTATGGGCAAGGTTGATCGGCTGCGGCAACAATTTCCCACCCACCCGGTGACCGGACGTGCGCTCAAGCATTTGCTGGGCCTTAGTCCCGAACGCTTCGACCTGCTGCGGGATCTGGCTCAACACCATCCCCAAACATCTGGCTTAACCCCTCTGTTGGATCGCTGGCGACAAGCCCAAGAGGCCTCTCTCTCGGCGGCAGATTGGCAGATCATCGCCGACGCCTACTGGGAGCAACGGGAGTACGGCAAGGCCGCCCGTGCCTATGGTCGTGCCCCGGCGACTTCCCAGAATCTTTACCGTTGGGGTCGTAGCCACCAGATCTCGCGAGAGTTCCCTCAGGCAGTAGCTGCCTACCAAGCCCTGTTGGCGCAATTTCCCGATGGGCCGGATGCCTCCCTGACCCGTCGCCGCCTGGCGGATCTGAGCGACCTACCCACGGCGATTGAATTGCTCAAACAAGTGGGATCCGGCTCGGATAAAGAGGCTCCAGAAGCCCTGCTCAGCCTCAGCCAACTGTACGACCGCAACGCCAGCCCCCAATCCGCCCAAGCCACCCGGCAAGCCCTCTGGGAGCGCTTTCCCCACAGCGAAGCTGCTGCCAACGCCGCCTGGACAATGGCTTGGAACCAAGCCCAAGCGGGTAACCTCAGCCCAGCCATCGCCATTGCCCAACAGGTGGGATCCCGCCAGCGGGATACGGAAATGGGGGCCCAACTGCTCTACTGGGCGGGCAAGTGGCGGGAACAACTGGGGGATACCGCCGCCGCCCGCCAAACCTATCAGTCGGTGCTCAACCAGTTTCCCCACACCTACTACGGCTGGCGGTCGGCGGTACAGCTGGGTTGGCCCGTGGGAGATTTTGGCAGTGGCCGCAAACGAGTGGAGGTGGATTTTCAGCCGGTGCGCCTACCGCTCCCGGGGGTTTCCGATGCCACTCAAACCCTGCACCTGATCGGGGCCAGGCAACTGGCCTGGGAACGCTGGCAAGGGGAGACCCCTGTGCAGCGGGCTCCTCAACAGATGAGCATCCAAGAGCGCTTTGTTACGGGCATTCTGCGCAACAAGGCTGGGGATCATCTGCGGGGCATTAACCAAGTGGCGGCTCTGCGCTTTAGCGAGGATCCGGATCCCCTTTTGGCCACCCTTAGGCAGCGACAGGATTTCTGGCAGGCCATTTACCCGCTGCACTACTATGCCAGCCCAGATAATACCTGGAACGAGGATCCCTACAGCCGGTCGGGTATGGCCCGTTGGTCGCGGCAGTTCAACCTCAACCCGCTCATGGTGGCCGCTTTAATTCGGCAGGAATCGCGCTTTGAGCCGGAGATCGTTTCGGTGTCAGGGGCTCTAGGCTTGATGCAGGTAATGCCCGCCACCGGACAGTGGATTGCTCAACAGATTGGCTTGACTCAGTACAGCCTCACCAACCCCGCCGATAACCTCTACTTGGGATCCTGGTATCTGGACTATACCCACCGTACCTACCAGGACAACACCCTGCTGGCTTTAGCCAGCTACAACGGTGGCCCGGGCAATGTGGCCCGCTGGCTTAACCGATACGGCCTGACGGATCCGGATCTGTTTGTGGAGCAGATCCCCTTTGCCGAAACCCGTGGTTACGTTAAGTCTGTGTTCGGTAACTATTGGAACTACTGGCAGCTCTACACCCAAGAGGGACGTACCTTGGTAAGCCAGCGCCTGTAAGGGATCCCTAAGCCCTAAGCCAAGCTGGGCACCGGGGCAACGCTGGGCACAGATTTTCGCCAAGCCTTGGGCTGTTGGAACTTGTGCAGATCCTTGATCAGCCGCACCCAGCCATCCGACATCGACTCCACCAGCAGCTTGCCTTTTTCCGGTGTGGCGGCGGTGGCATCGCCCAAGACCCCACTCTGGGTGAGATCGCGGGTTACCCACGCAAAGGGGATCGCTCCTTCCATGCTCAGCAGGCTATTCTCCGGCAGGTCGTGGGGATACTCGCACACCAGTTTGTCGGTTCGCACCGTGTCGGGCAGGATGTGCATCAGGATGCTGGTTTCGCCATCGCCCGCATGAATACCAAATTCCCGTTCTTTCTCGGTAAACAGATCCCGCCCCTCGTGGGGAACGCGCCAGGCCGACACCGGGAAGAGCATGAAATCTTCGTACTTTTGATGAACATCGCGGGCGACGATCTCCAGCACCTGCGGTTGGCCGCCGTGGGAGTTGAGGAACACCAGCTTGCGGAATCCGGCTCGGTAAACGCTTTCAGCCACTTCTGTAAGCACCGCCATCAGGGTTTGGGCTGTGAGGGCGATGGTGCCAGGAAAATGCCAGTGTTCGTTGGCTTTGCCATAGCACTGGGTGGGCAAAACATAGGCGGGAATCTCGGGATCCAACTTTTCCATGGCGCGTCCGATGATGGCTGTGCCAATCGAGGAATCCACCACCAGCGGCAGATGTGGCCCATGCTGTTCAATCGAGGCAACCGGCTGAATGATCACCACATTCTCTTTGTCGGGCATGGCCTGGATCTCGGTCCAGGTCAAGTAGGGGAAAAAGCGGTGGGGCGGGACAAAAGTGTGCATCATGGCAGGATCAGTCAAATTCCGAGGGATCGTTACTTAGCACCATGCCACAAAATGGAGTTCACGAAATGTCTGCGATGGACGGAATCGCGCTGCTGCCTGGGGATCCCACCTCCTCACCCAGACGGAAGATCCCTTCCGTTACGATAAAAAGAGTTTGCGTAACCTTGAGCTGAACTTCTGCATGACCTTGTTCCCCCGTCTGCCTGCCAAATGTGGTTCTGGTGAGGCTGTTGATTCGGTTTTTCACTTGGAGGGTCGCCCTTTGCCCGATTCGGTGGAAGTCAACCCCACGCCGCCGCCCCGCCCCATCCTCACCCTGCAAGGGCCGCAAGCCACCCTGTACGTGGAGCTGATTCAGACTTCCCTCCACAGTCTCGGCCCAGACTCTCCTGCTCCGGCAGAATCCACAACCCTGCTCTGGGTACGGCCTCTCCTGCTCAAGCAGGGATCCCGGGTGTTGAGCCTACAGGCCACCTCCGATTTGCTCTGGCCCGCCGCCGGATTTGTCCCCGCCTATGCCGAGGATCTGCTGCCCCTGCTGGAACAGGCAAGGGATCCTGAACCCAACGAACCCACTGCCCGGCAACGGTTACAGGAGTTTTTGCGGCAAGCCTGGGAACGGCCCGCTTAGGATTAGGATCCCTGAGCAGCCAAACTCTGCAAAGCCGTCTCCAACATCGCCAGAGCCCGGTCAATTTCCGCAGGGGTGACGATCAACGGCGGCACAAACCGCACCACCTGGGGCCCCGCTGGCACCAACAACAACCCGGAGGCCATGGCAGCTTTGACCACTTCGGCTGCCGGGATCCGCACCACCAACCCCTGGATCAAGCCCCAACCCCGCACCTGCTGGATCACCTGCGGGAACTGTTCCGCCAGTCGAGATAAGCCTTGGTGCAAATAAGCCCCCGTCTGCTGGGCATTCCAGACCAAACTTTCCAACATCAAGGTGCGGCAGACCGCCAGCCCCACCGCACAAGCCAGGGGGTTGCCCCCAAAGGTACTGGCATGATCCCCCGGCTGAAACACGGCACAAAAGTCTTTCGCCAACAGCGCCCCGATGGGGATCCCACCGGCCAAGCCCTTGGCCAAGGTGAATATATCCGGCTCCACCCCCAGGTTGCAGTGGCCCCAGAGCCTACCGGTACGGCCCATGCCCACCTGCACTTCATCCAAAATCAGCAAAATGCCCCGCTGCGTACAAACCTGGCGCAACCACTGAAAATAGGCGGGCTCCCCCGGCAAAACCCCCCCTTCCCCCTGCAAAGGCTCCAGCAACACCGCACAAACTCGCTCGCCAAACTGGTTCAAAACCGCTTCGGTGCCCTCGATATCGTTGTAGGGAACATAGGCAAAACCAGGCACCAAGGGGGCAAAGTCTTTTTGGTATTTCGGCTGGCCGGTGGCGGTGACGGTAGCTAGGGTCCGGCCATGAAAGCTGGCATGGGCGGTGAGAATCACCGGATCTGGGATCCCACGCACCGTATGGGCATACTTGCGAGCCAGTTTGAGGGCTCCTTCATTGGCCTCCGCCCCAGAGTTGCAGAAAAAGACTTTATCGGCACAAGAGTGCTGGGTCAGCCATTGGGCCAGTTGCGCCTGCGGCAGGTTGTAGTAGAGGTTGGAAACGTGGTGGAGCCGTTGCGCCTGTTCGGTAAGGGCCTGAATCCAAACCGGGTGGGCATGGCCCAGGGTGCAGGTGGCAATGCCAGCGACAAAATCCAGATACTCGCGCCCTTCTTCATCCCAAACACGACAGCCCTGCCCCCGCACCAACGTCAGGGGATAGCGCCCATAGGTGGACATCACATGGTCGGCAAACAGCTCAGCGGTGGTCGGGGATCCCGTGGTGGCATCAACAAGAGTGGAAGTCAGGGGTGACATGGCTTGGGTAGGATGCGCAATCCTTCGAGTGTATCACCGCGCTTTTGGAGATGATATTCTGGCGAGGCCAAAGGGTAAGGGATCCAACGGATGTCGCGGCGGGGGGTAACGGTTTGGTTTACGGGGCTAAGCGGAGCGGGCAAAACCACCCTCAGTCAAGGAGTGGCCCAACAGCTACGGGCTTGGGGGCTGCCTGTGGAGGTGCTAGACGGGGATGTGGTGCGGCAACACCTCACCAAAGGGCTGGGCTTTAGCAAGACGGATCGGGACGAGAACATTCGCCGCATTGGGTTTGTGGCGGGTCTTCTGACTCGGCAGGGGGTGATCGTGTTGGTATCGGCCATTTCCCCCTATCGGGCGGTGCGGCAGGAGGTACGGCAGCACATTGGCAACTTTATCGAAGTCTTTGTGGATGCCCCTCTTGAGGTATGCGAACGTCGGGATGTGAAGGGCCTATATCAAAAGGCGCGGGCGGGTTTAATTCAGCATTTCACCGGCATTGACGATCCTTACGAGCCCCCGGAATATCCTGAAGTAGTGTGTAAAACGGCAGAACAAAGCATCCCGGAATGTATTGACTTGGTGATGCAAAGCCTGAAAAATGCCGGCTATTTTTGAGGATTATTTGTAGACTAACCCCCATGCTGTTTCGCTCTTTCCCCCGTTTGGTTCTTCCCGTCAGCCGGTGGCCTTGGATCATCCTCTCGCTGGGGGTGCTGCTCTTTCTCCATTTGCCCTTGTTGGTGATCATTCTCTATGCATTTTCCTCCGATGAGGCGACCTTGCGCTTTCCGTTACCGGGGCTGACGTGGCATTGGTTTGGGGTGGCGTGGGGACGGGCGGATATTTGGCGGGCCTTGTTTTTGTCGTTGCGGGTGGCTTTGGTGGCGACGGGGGTGGCCGTGGTGCTGGGATCCCTGGCGGCGGCGGCGGTCTATCGCAGTCGATTTTTTGGCCGTGAGACGATCTCCTTTTTGGTGTTGCTGCCCATTGCCTTGCCGGGCATTGTCTCCGGGATCGCCTTGCGTTCGGCGGTGAATTTGCTCCACATCCCCTTTAGCTTTTGGACAATTGTCATCGGCCATGCCACCTTCTGCTTGGTGGTGGTGTACAACAACGTGCTGGCCCGGTTTCGCCGCATGGGACGTTCGCAACTGGAAGCCTCTGCGGATCTGGGGGCCAATCCTCTGCAAACTTTTCGGCACATTCTTTTGCCTGAGCTGGCCACAGCTCTATTGGCGGGATCCCTGCTGGCGTTTGCCCTGTCTTTTGATGAGATCATCGTCACCACCTTCACGGCCGGACAACAGCAAACCTTGCCGATTTGGGTGTTTAGCCAATTGACCAAGCCCCGACAGCGCCCGGTGATCAACGTGGTGGCTTTGGGAGTGATTGCCCTGACGGTGCTCCCCATTTGGCTGACCCATCGCTTCACCCAAGAGAAGACCACAACCCGCTGACCTCACCTTGGGGCGGCTTAACAAGATGCAGCATTTGCCCTGGTTGATCGCCGATCCCTTGTGGGATGATGTGAACAAGCATTTCATTTCTGAGAATCGCGACAGTTATGGCTATCACTCGTGCCGGACGGGGCTCCTCAACGCGGGCCAGCAGCGAGGGAAATCCCGCTAAGTTCCTGGACATGGCCAGTTCCTTGTTCAACAGCCGTACCCGCCAAGGCAGCGGCAAGAAGGTTCAAGATCGCTCCTCCTATGGCACTGCGGGTAATCCGCGAGAGTTTATGGACATGGCCAGTGAATTGCGCCGTGCCATAGAGCAGCAGGGGCAATAGCGGATCCCATTGATTTTGAATTCAGATTTAGGATGGGATCCCCAAGGCCATCTTTGGGGTGGAGGGGTCTGCTGCGTGCTAGATTTCGTGCATTGCCTGAGGTGCTGACAGCAGCCTGCTTCCTCTGCTGGCATCTCCCGGTGGCCGATTCCGGAGAATGCCCGCAGCAATCAATCATCCGGTGAGACTCCTCCAGAATCCATTTGCAACGGCTAGGTGAGGGGTTGTAACCCTATCTGCCTGAGTTGGCCAAATACTCAAAAGGTTCCTGCTAAAGCCGCCACACAGCGCTCACACAATTCTGGATGCTCGGCGGATTCGCCCACATGAATGGAATGGTTCCAGCAGCGCACGCATTTTTTACCCTCGGCAGGCTGAACAATGATCTCCAACCCCTCTGTCGATTTGGCCACTTCTACCTGTGAGGTAATCAATAGGTAACGCAACTCCGCAGCATGATCTTCCAGGATCCGGTAAAGACCGGGATCCCCCACCTTAAGGATGACCTTGGCTTCGGTGGACGCCCCGATCAGCTTTTCGGTGCGGGCTTGCTCGAGGGCTTTGTTCACCTCTTGCCGTACAGAACGCAACTGCTCCCAGGTGGCAGACAACTGGGGATCCGACCAAGTCTCGGGCAAGCTCATCCAGCCCGCTTCGAACACCGATGGGGTGGGCTTGGGGTAGGGAAGATGCATCCAAATTTCCTCGGCCATGTGGGACAGAACGGGGGCAATTGCCTTGGCCAGATTTTCCAGCAGGATGGCCAGCACCGTTTGACATTGTCGCCGCCGTGGACTTTGGGCATGGCTAATATACAGACGGTCCTTGCTGATATCCAAATAAAAATTGGAGAGATCCACCACGCAAAAATTCTGAATTGCTTGGAAAAAGCGGTAGAACTGGTAACTCTCAAAAGACTCGGTGATTTCGGATCCCACCGCTTTCAGGCGGTGGAGAATGTAGCGATCCAACTCCGTCAGTTCAGCAAAAGACAGAGCATCCTGGGCCGGGTCAAAATCATAGAGGTTGCTCAATAAAAACCGAGCAGTATTGCGGATCTTGCGGTACACATCCGCCATTTGGCCAAGAATGGTTTTGCCCAGCGGCACATCACCGGAATAATCCACACTAGAAACCCATAGCCGCAGCACATCGGCCCCATAGGCGGGATCCGTTTGCAGATTTTTTCCGCCGTTGATCAACAGCATCGGGTCAATCACATTGCCCAGGGATTTGCTCATTTTCTGGCCTTTTTCATCCAGCACAAATCCGTGGGTCAACACCGATTTGTAGGGGGCATGACCATTCACCGCCACGGACGTGAGCAAACTGGATTGGAACCAACCCCGGTGTTGATCGGATCCCTCCAAATACATATCCACGGGATAGCCCAGTCCCTGTGCTTTGGCCACCGCTGCCCAAGAAGAACCGGAGTCAAACCAGACATCCATTGTGTCCATGCCCTTGCGGTAGGTACGGCCATTGTGACGGTAGGTTTCCGGCAGCAGGTCTTCCACCGAGTGAGTCCACCAAGCATCGGATCCCTCTTGGGCAAAAATGGTTTTGATGTGGTCAATGGTTTCGGCCGTGAGCAAGGGATCCCCGGTTTCTTCGTCGTAAAATACGGGGATGGGCACACCCCAGGCCCGTTGCCGGGAAATGCACCAATCGGAACGTTCTGCCACCATCGCGGTGATGCGATTTTCGCCAATCGCCGGGATCCATTTCACGTCTTTGATCGCCTTCAGGGCCAGATCCCGGAATCCGGCAACGGAGGCAAACCACTGCTCGGTGGCCCGAAAAATCGTCGGCTCCTTGGTGCGCCAGTCGTAGGGATATTTGTGGTTGTAGGGTTCTTCTTTGAGGAGGGCACCGGCTGCCTGCAGAGCCTTGATCACGGCGGCATTGCCACTGGTTTCCGGCTTTTTGGAGAGCACATCCAACCCGACAAAATCGGCCCCCGCCTCAGCCGTAAATTTTCCCTGATCATCCACCGGGCTGAGGATGGGCAGGCCATATTTTTGGCCGGTTTTGAAGTCGTCTTCCCCATGTCCTGGGGCGGTATGGACAATGCCGGTCCCCGATTCGGTGGTGACGTATTCTCCCAAGACACAGAGGCTGGTGCGGTCGTAGAGGGGGTGCTGCCCTTGGGAGTATTCCAGGGCGGAGCCCGGTAGGGTCGCCTTTACCTCAAGGGAGGTTTCTAAGACTTTTTCCAGCCGCCCCCGTAGATCCGCCGCGATTAGGAGATGCCCAAAGGTTGGGGATTCCACCACGGCATAGGTGAGCTTGGGGCTAAAACAGAGGGCCAAGTTGGCCGGGATCGTCCAGGGGGTCGTGGTCCAAATGGCCACCCGCAAACCCGGCAGAAAGGGATCCAAAACCGCTTGGGCTGAGGGGCTGAGGCTTTTCAGGGGAAAGGCCACATAGATGCTGCGGGAGATGTGATTCTCGGGATATTCCAACTCTGCTTCGGCCAAGGCCGTCTGGGAGCTGGGGCTCCAATGCACCGGCTTGAGGCCACGGTAGATATACCCCTTCAGGGCCATCTGCCCAAACACCTCGATCTGGGCGGCTTCGTATTCGGGTTTCAGGGTCATGTACGGCCGATCCCAGGATCCCCATACCCCCAAGCGTTTGAAGCTGGTGCGCTGGGTATCGATGTAGCCCAGGGCATAGGCTTTGGCCTTTTGCCGCAGTTGCAGGGGGGTGAGACTTTCCCGCTCTTGGGCGGGCAGGCTTTGCAGCACCTTCAGCTCGATCGGCAGGCCATGACAGTCCCAGCCGGGCACGTAGCGCACCTTGCGTCCTCGCAGGATCTGATACTTGTTGACAATATCCTTGAGGATCTTGTTGAGGGTGGTGCCCATGTGAATGTCGCCATTGGCGTAGGGCGGCCCATCGTGCAGCACAAAGGGATCCCCGCTGTTGTTTTCCGAAAGGCGTTGATAAATCTGCTCTTCCTGCCAAAAGGCTTGAATGGCGGGTTCTTTCTTGGCGGCCTCTGCCCGCATGGAAAACTGAGTTTGGGGCAGGTTAAGGGTGCTTTTGTAGTCCACGGCGATTCGAGCAGGCTAAATGGCGTTTCTCTATCCTACGCTGTTGCTGGAAAGGGGTATTCCCAGACAAACCCTAGCCATCATCCGACAGCGATATCGGGCGATAGCGATATCGGGCAAAACCAACCTCTGCGAAGGGCTGAAGTGAACCGCTGATAGGGATTTATGCTAGCCTCAGGGTGTCGTCGAGTAAGGGAGGTTCTTGCCCATGCCAGATAGCAGTAGTTGTAAGGGTCATCAAGTTGGGGTCAGCCGGCTGTGCGCCGGGGCTGTTCTCTGACGATCTGAACTCAGATCCTTCAGTTTACTGAAGAGTCTTCACGTTCTTGCTCGCTTGGGGTTCCTCCCGGCAGTCAGGTTCCAGTTGAAGGCCCGCTAGACCGCTCTTCTCTACGGCCCGCGATTCCGTTTGGCATAGGGGAGAGCGGATAGTTGTGTTTGGGGATCCCTTCTCCACAATTTCTCTTTCTCTTAAACCTCACTTAATTTGAGCTTCGTAGAATCACAGAGATCTTAGAATTAAGACTTTTTATTTATGAGTGGTGATCAAGCAGCAGCCTTACCCCCTCTGGCTGAGACAGGTCAAAAGCCCTTTTTCAGTTGGCTCAGCGTTTTGGCGCTTATCTATTTGTTGATCGTTGCGGTAAGTGTGATCGGTTCTGGCTTTAAGGTGGCCCTTGGAACACAGGCCAATGCCCTATTTGCCTTTGCCACCAATCCTTTCTTGGGTTTGATTGTCGGTACGGTAGCCACAGCCCTGATTCAGTCATCGAGTACCACGACTTCAATTGTGGTCGGCTTAGTGGCTGGAGGATTGCCCGTCGCTACTGCCATTCCCATGATCATGGGAGCCAACATCGGCACCTCGATCACCAATACCTTGGTCAGTGCCGGACATGTGGCCGATAAAGAAGAGTTTCGACGAGCGTTTTCGGCAGCCACGGTGTTGGACATGTTCAACCTCATCGCCGTCATGATTTTCTTGCCCCTCGAGATTTTGTTCCACCCCTTAGAAAGACTCAGTTTGGCTCTCGGATCCGTGTTTGTCGGCGAGGGATCCCTGAGTATGAAGGGGCTAAACTTCGTTGGATTTGCTACTGCCCCCACCGCTAAGCTGATCACGGGGGGAACCAACTTTTTCCCTGCACCCTTGAACGGCATCCTGCAAATTCTTTTGGGCATCATCCTGATTTTCTTCTCCATTTACTACGTGGGCAAACTGCTGAAGAATTTGTTGGTGGGTAAAGCCAAAGATATTTTGCATACCGCCATTGGGCGTGGCCCTTTGATGGGCATTGCCTCTGGTACCCTGATGACGATTTTGGTGCAGTCGTCTTCCACCACCACCAGCTTGATGGTTCCCTTGGCCGGATCAGGGGTGTTTGGCTTGGTGGAGATCTACCCTTTTACTTTGGGCGCTAATGTGGGCACCTGTGTCACCGCCCTTCTGGCAGCAACAGCGGTAACCGGGGCCACGGCCTTGCCTGCTCTTGAGATTGCGGTGGTTCACTTCTTGTTTAACTTTTTGGGTGTGATCCTCATTTTCGGGATCCCGTTTTTGCTTGGCATTCAACCCTTGCGGCAATTGCCAGTCTTGGGTGCGGAAGCTTTGGCAAAGGCGGCAAGCGAACACAAAATTGTGGCGCTGATCTACGTGATCGGGGTTTTCTTCCTGCTGCCCGCTGTATGTTTGGGCATCTCGCTGTTGTTCTAAGGGCCTACGGTCTGGCGAAAGGTCATTTGAGCCAACTTGACAAGCACAGTTACAGCCTTTGCGCGGATTTTCTAGAACAAGACTTGCACTTCTTAAGTCAACTGGAAGGAAAAGCCTCGGCTTCTACAGTTGTAGGTGACTAGTGGAAAGGCTGTAATGGATAGCTATTCCCATCCACTGGAGAAGAGATGAAATGAATTCTAAGACAGAATATCTCCATCATTTGGAACAACAGATTGTAGAAGCCAAGCAGGTTTTGGAGAATCTCAAGGCCAAGTATCAGGAGGCTCGTGAGGCAGCTCAACATGAGGAAATTGAGCGACTAGAACACCATCTGCAATCGGCACAAATCCGCTCAGAAGACTTGGCAAAGGCCACCGATGAAGCCTGGCAGGATCTGAAATCCCTCATCGATGAGGTGTTGCATAATCTGCGAGACAGTCTCAAGAAATTGATCAATCGCTAAGTTCAAATTCAGTTGTTCTTTGTGAATACATTTCCTGAGGGAATACGGACGATGCTCACGTCACTTTTTCGCCGCATGGGGCGCTCTGCCACTGCAGGGATCATGCTCATCGCGCTTTTGCTAGGCAGTCTTTTCACCCTTGTTTTGGCCCATTATGGTTCCGCTCAGACCAACAGCACCATTGTGATCGACGGATCCAGTACCGTTTACCCACTGACAGACTCAGCTATTCGGCGTTATCGCCGCAACAATCGTCAAGCAGCTGAAATCAAGCTCAATTTTTCCGGGACAAGAGCAGGTTTCCGCAAGTTTTGTGAGGGAGAAACCGATATTCAAAATGCCTCTCGACCGATTATCCGAGAAGAGATGGCCCTCTGTGAGTTAAATGGCATCGAATACATCGAGATCCCTGTTGCGATGGATGCCATTTCCATTGTGGCTCACCCCAATAATGCTTGGGCAAATGACATCACCCTGCAAGAACTCAAGAAGATTTGGGAGCCTGCTGCCGAAGGCCAGATCACCCGCTGGTCACAGGTACGCTCTGGTTGGCCGGATCGCCCGTTGAATTTGTATGGCCGTGGTCAAGATTCGGGTACTTACGATTACTTCACGCAAGTTGTGGTTGGAGAAGCGGGATCCAGCCGCATCGATTATGTGGCCAGTGAAGATCTGGAGTTTTTGGTAGAAGAAATTAGCAACGATCCCGATGCCTTGGGTTTTTTTGACATTGGCAATTACCTGCGCCATTGGGAAGATCTCAAGCCCATTCCCCTCGATAGCGGACGCGGCCCGATTTTTCCCAAATTAGAGACCATCCGCAGCTTGGAATATCGCCCCCTTAGCCGCCCTCTGCTGCTGTATATCAATACGGATTCTTTGGCGGAGAAACCCCAAATCGGAGATTTCATTGAGGCGTATCTAAGTGAGCCGGAGCGCTGGATCCCGTTGGTGCGCTTCTTGCCCCTATCCGGTCGGGCTTATGAGATGGCTCGGAACCACTTCCGCCGACAGCAAACCGGCACCGCCTTTCAGGGTCAACCCTTGGTCACCATCACGGTTGAGGAAGCGCTGGGCTCTGGAGGGTGAGGGATCAACTGCCTCCAGGTGTGGGGGTTTGCCGATCCACCACCGGCGCACCTACAGAGTTGCCACCGCTGCAACCGACCAAGAACAGACCCAACACCAAAAAGCAGAGCAGGCGAACCGAAGCATGCATAGTTTACCGCCTTATGCGCCCAACCCTGGCGCACCTTCACAAGCACAACTGACAGCTTAGGTTACCCCGAAGGCATTCCCCGTCTTGTGAAGATTCTTTAAGGATTGGCAGGGGCAGCCAGGGATCCCTCTAGGGCCAAGCGGTCGCTGACGGTGAGACGACGGCTCTCCAGGGTAATGCCCGTTTGATTCACCAGCATCACGGAAATCCACTCTGCACCGGGTTCCTTCGGGGCATCCGCCTGACGGAAAATGCCCCCTGCCTGCAACGGTTCGAGGGGAAACGAGGTAACTTCCGGGTAGCCGGAGGGGGTAATGGGTTGTTCCGTCACCGCCCCCAAAAGCAGCGAGCGGGTCAGGGGTTCTGCCACAATTGCCTGCAAAGAATAGGTGGAGCCGGGCTTGACCACATCCGGCAAGTTGAAGGTGACCGTGGGCGGGGCCGAGCCGGAGGTGAGGGTGCTCGCTTCCCGCAACACTTCCTGGTCGATCAACAGCAGTTGTTCAGGATTGGCGGGATCTGGGCGATAGCGATTGCGCACCAGCGTGGAGGCTTCTACTTGAAAGTCGCCCCGCACCGAAGTTTGGGATCCCTCCAGTTGGCTCGCCACATCGGCAATGATATCGGGGCCCACCTGCCGCCAAGACACAATTTGAGCGGAGTAGGTGAGATCGGGGTGGTTTTCCCAGAGCTTCTGGATGGAGCGCTTCACTGCTTCTCGATCCAAGCCATCCCGATGATGAAACTCAGGGCTGTAGGTGGCCATCACCCCTTCCAAATCGCGGCGGTTGGCCGCTTCGATCTGCCGGTTGAGCCATTCCACCAAAGGAGCAGGCGGAGAACTGGATACTTGGCGTTGGATCCCACCTTCCAATTGTGTGGGGGCAGGCTGAGCCAGGGCAGCACCGGCACCCATCAACGGGATCCCCAGACAGAGGGCAGAGGCAAGGGGCCAGAGCAGTGGGGAAAGGGCAAAGGGGGATCTCAAACCGTGGGCCTCCAGCAGGCAAATCTGCATCCCAGTCTAGCCTTGCGCCGTTTAAGATCCAGGAGGTGAGCCGAACTTTGGCTTGCGATGTGTCCCTCTTTTTTGAGAGTTCCCTATGGCCCCTCAGCACTCCCCTGCGTTTTTGGCCTTGGTCAACGATGCCAAAAGCCGCATTCAAGAACTGACGGTTCAGCAGGTACGACAGAAGCAACTGCAAGGGGATCCCTTTTATTTTGTGGATGTGCGGGAGGAGTCGGAATGGCAGGCGGGCCATGCCGCGGGAGCCATGCACTTGGGCAAAGGGATCATCGAGCGGGATATCGAAACGGCCATCCCTGATAAAGAGGCAGAAATCATTCTCTACTGTGGGGGTGGGTTTCGCTCCGCCTTGGCAGCAGACAACCTGAGAAAGATGGGATACCGGAAAGTGATCTCTATGGATGGCGGAATACGGGGCTGGCGGGAAGCCGGATTTCCCGAGGAACGGTAGGGCTAGAGCCTTTTCCGACGTTTTGCCCGGCGGGACGGAGCCCCTCACTCTGGCTCCTACGTGAAGAGAAGCAAGGGCTTGAGTAAGGTCAGAGGATAAGAGTAGGGAAGGGAGTGCTAAGATCGATAAGCCTAAATCGCTGGTGTAGCTCAGTTGGTAGAGCACTCGACTTGTAATCGAGCGGTCGTCAGTTCGAATCTGACCATCAGCTTCAGCAAGAGCTTTACAGCATAAGCTATCCAGGCATGGGACGGGTTACCCCTTGCTCCCGTCAACAGCTGCCTACAGTGCGACAATAGTGCGACAGTGATATGCCGGTTTCATGGGGGATCCGTTTTCCATACCACCCCAGAGCCAGGCCATCTCCTATCGCTGAAGAGGGGCTCAGCTCCTACACTGGTGATTAAGCCAGCGAGATCCCTTGGTCTTGCTGCCAAAATGGCCAAGGCCGATCCCTGGTTGCAGTGTGCTGATCCATGGGTTGTTCTCTTGTTTTCTTTGGATGTCTATGTCCGGTCTCCCCGCCGCTACGGTTCGTCGCTTACAAAAGTTGCCCCAGGTGCCATCGGTGTGGGAAGGGGATCGACACAGCCTCTCGGGACGACTCCGCATGGGATCCCAGTCGGGTTCCACAGAAGGGGAGTGCATCCTGTGGGTGGACGGCATTCAGGGCGTGGTACGGGCCATGGAAGTGGTGCCCCCTCGCTCCGGCATTGAGCCGATGGTGCGCACCCTAATTTTGGCGATGGAGCGACCCCATGCAGCTTCACCTGCCCGTCCCCAGAAGATCATCGTGCGCGATCGGGAGGTGCAGTTTTTCTTGCGCGGCGTTTTGCACGAGCTGGACATTAAGGTGGAGTGTCAGCCGGACTTGCCCCTGATCGATGAAATTCTCCAGAGCTTCGAAGAAGCCAATGAGCGGATCCCTCCCCCCCTGCCGGAAACCTACGCGGAGCCACTGACCAACAAGGCCCTCACCCTTTGGCAGGATGCCCCCTGGGATTACCTAGAAGATCACCAGGTTCTGGCCATCGAGCTAAACCGGTGGGATCTGGAAACCCTCTACGTCTCGGTGATGGGGCGGCTGGGCATGGAGTATGGGGTGCTGTTTTACCGCTCGCTGCATTCCCTCAAGCAGTTTCGCCAGGATGCGGGCCAGCCGGATAGCCCAGAAGAAATGGAAGAAGCCTTCCTCAAGCAGGATTGCCTCTACCTTACCTTTCAGGCTCGCAATCCTGAGCTGAACGAGCTGCCGGATCTGGACTTGGCGGAGTTGGATCCGGATGCCATTGAGCCGAACTTCGGTACTATCCACCCTCTGGAGGGCTTGCGTTCTGCCCTACAGGAAGATGAGGCAGCAATCTTGTTGGTGGCCTTGGAAGCGTTGCATCGCTTTCTCAGGCAACATCGCCGCAAGCTCGAGGAGGACTTTCAACCCTGTCAGGGGCGGTATCGCATTCCTCATCCCCAGGCGAAAGGGACAACCCTCTGGGTACAGGTACGAACCCTGCCAGACTTGGCTGAAGACCTGCTGGAGTTGGGAGAGGCGACCGAAGCATCCACCCAAACTCTGCTGCGGGATGATTTGGTACCCGAGGGGGCCCAACTGGGTTTGGGGGTCTTGCCCTGGACAACGGTAGAGGCGCTGCGGCTGATGGGGCAATTGCATCCACTCCCCGAAAGCAAGCTGGTGGAGAGTGGCGAAGGGCTGCCTGTGGTGATCGTGCGTACCTCCCGACCCAAGGCGAAGCAACTCATCGAGAATCTGCGCGGGGAAGGTGGGCCCCAGGGGGTTTGTTTCAATACGGGGGTGGATCCCTTCGGTGGCGACCGTTACGACCTAGAAATTGTGCAGACGGGCAACCGCGACCTACACTTGTTCGGGGAGTTTCCCGAAGATGACCCCATCCACTCCATGGCTCGCAAACGCTGGGAACGGCGCTGCCGCGATACGGGTGGCTATTGTGGTTTGGTGGTGGCCATGGGGGTAACTTCCGTGCGACCGGAGTTGCAGATGCGGCACATCTTGGCCCTGTTTGAAATGCAGGCATTGAGCCCGACGGGATTGGGGCTGGGGCCGATGGTGCGCATTAGCCGACAATTGCCCTTGCTCTGACTAGATCCCAGATCATCGACGGGCCTTACCCTCTAGGGCGCGGTGAGGAGGATCCGATGTCGAGAGATCTCCAGATTTCGGTTTGATTCGGAAGGTGATTCTGATGATTCTATAGTCACTCCAAATGAGAACGATACACTCTCTGACCCCCCTCTCCCGCTCTGGGAGAGGGGCCGGGGGTGAGGGGGCTGTTTCAGCCTTAATTGCAACGACTCTAAAACAGACTCCTTGAGTGCTGCCGACGGGGTCCCGCCAACCAAACTGATCAAGTAGGGCCAAGAAAAAAGCCTCGTCCTGAGGGCGGGGAGAATGTCAAGGCTGCTAAGCAATCCCACCCCGCTTCTGGGCTTCCTTCTGGGACACCGCTACATTGCGCAGACCCGTACGAACCAGTTCCTGCTCGATCAGGGCAAAAAATCGTTGACGATCCCCGCCGCGCACCACTGCCAAGTGATGGGCTTCTGCCAAGGCCACCGGGTATCCGAAGCCCTTCTGGACTTGGCTCAGCACCCCCGCCAAGGCCCGCTTGAGCAATTCCTCATCCGCAGCAACCCAGGCGGGAAACTCCAATCGGGCAATCTCGGGTTCCGTCAGGGATCCCCGGCTCACATTCAGGTAACAGCAGTGAATATGGTGCTCCCCGAAGGGATCCAACACCTTGGCCCCACAGCGCCAGAGGGGGCTGCGTTCCCCCGGCTGCAGTAGGGATCCCCAAAAGACCCGATCCGGCAACGGCGCAAACGGCTGACAGGGGGTAACCGTTCCGGGGGGGCAGTAGCGATGACACTCACACCCCAAATAGGGGCAAAGGCCAAGGCGCAGGTAATTCACCGTTTCGCTGCTGCGAGAGGCGCTAACATACCCCACCAACGGGATCCGGGCCAACCGTAGGCGTTCTAGCACCGCCAAGAGGGGATCCAACCACAGGCGTTGCTCCTGCCCAGAGAGCGGCTCTAGGCCCCATGGGATCAAGGCCCCATCCACCAACGCCAAGCAGGGGCGGCGACGGGGCAGGGCCAAGGCCAACTGAGCCAACTCCTCCCACTCCGCTTGGGTTCGCCGCAAAGCCAAAACCTCCTCTGTCCCTAAGCCAGCACGGTGCTGCAGTTCTGCCGACCGGTAGAGCAACACCGGCAAGCTATCCAACAGCGGCCATTGCTGGGTGCCGTAGTGCAAGACCACCCGCCCGATATTAATTAGAGAGCAGTAGGCGATCTCGTGATGGTTGGGCACAATCTGGGATCCATCTGCGGCCACCACGGTGTGTCGCCCCTTCAGGGGCTCAACTTTGGGCGGGGGGCTCCAGTTCTCCAGCGGTTCCGCCGGACTGGCACAGATGAAGGACAGCTGTGCCCTCCACTCGGCATGACGAGACTGCCACACCTGCGGCTCCTGCTGTAGGCGCCCGAACACCTGCAGAGCTTGGCGCAGACGTTCTTGGCTGGCTTTCGACTCCTGTTGCAGGTGCTGGGTGAGGCCGGGGATTTGGCCACTCAGTTTCACGAGATCCAGCATACTTAGCGAGATCCAACAAAGGCCTCCGGCCCGCTGTCGCGAAAGGCTGGCGGGGCTAAGGGCTCTCCCTGGGGGATCCCTTCGGCGGCGGTGAGCAACTCCTCGAGGGGATATTCCCCGTACACCTCGCTGCTGTTGTTGGGACTTTCCTGCAAATACACGCGATGCAACTGTACTCCCAGCTCCCGAATCGGTAAGGTCAACAACTGCTGGATGCGCAAGACGATGTTTTCGGCAGTGGGCACCACCCGGGCGAAGTAGGGGATGTCTTTGTTTAAGAAGGTATGGTCGAAGGGCTTCACCACCCATTGGTCGATCACCCGCTGCAGAGCCCCCAAGTCCACGATCATGCCCGTGCGCGGGTCGATGGATCCCTTGACGGTAATTTCCAGGCCGTAGTTGTGGCCATGGCCGTGGGGGCGTGCGCAGAGGCCGTAAATCTCGGTGTTTTCCTCCAAACTGAGGTGATCCAAGGCCAACCGGTGGGCAGCGCTGAAATGGGTGGCGACGGTCAAATAGGCTTGCATGTCTTCTCCTCGATAATCGGCCCAAAGCTCGGGATCTTCGTATAGACGAAGGCTTATCAGAGGCAACGCGTCCGCCAAACGTTGCCAAATCGTGTGGGCAATCCATTCGGTGGTCGGTAGGGTTTGGGCAAACTCCGGCCAAGCCTGATTGAGATAGGCAAAGTTGAGATCTTGAATCACCCGCTGCCGGATCACCTGCTTCACCTCCGAGAGGTTTAACACCATGCCGTAGTCGTCTACTTCGCCACTCATGCCCACCTGCAACACATAATTGTGTCCATGGCCGGGAAAACGGGCATTTGGGCCGAATCGGGCAAAATTTTCGGCTTCCGAGAGCTCGGGCAGCCAATAACGATGGCTGGCAGCAAATTGGGCACGGCGATAGATTGTACAGGTTCTGGGCATAAGTTGAAAACACCCACAAAGGGATCCACTCTTTCAGCATAAACCCCGGACTAAAAACTTTGTTAAATTGGGTCGCGGGAACAAAAATCGGGTTGGATGGAACTTATAATCTGATTCTTTAGTCAGAAAGCCATGGCAATGCCATTCCAGGGACTCCGACCCCCCAACGCCGAGGGAAAGCTTCCCTCCTCCTCCAAGGGTGATACGCTATTGAGCATGAGTGAGTCTTACCTAAATCACCCCACCTTTGGCCTGCTCTACAGCCTGTGTCAAGTCAACGAAAACCAGGCTCTTTTCACGACCCTTTACGCCCAAAGGCTTTTTTTTCGGGTTTCTTTCGGCTCCCCAGATAACAATGCGGATCCCTCCACCGTGGAAGAGCTGGTCTTTGATCCGATTAGCCGCAACGAAGCTCGCCAATTGATCGAAGAACAGATGCGCCTGATGCGTCGCGCCGCCCGCAAAGAAGCTCTAGAGCAACTGCAGCTGATCTATAAGCAGACCTTCT
Organism: Thermostichus sp. DRC_bins_24; assembly: GCA_039794845.1. Lineage (GTDB taxonomy): Bacteria > Cyanobacteriota > Cyanobacteriia > Thermostichales > Thermostichaceae > Thermostichus. The sequence continues at coordinate 43,921 of JAUQVK010000112.1, read as the reverse complement.
CCTGAACAGAGATTTTTCTGGATATCCCTGAACATTCTACACTTTTGAACCTTTTCGGAGACTGGCCTTCTGGATCCCAAGCCATCGCCTAAAACTGGGATAGAAAGCGCAGATCACTGGTATAAAACAGGCGGATATCTTGAATGCCGTGCAAAAGCATGGCCATCCGTTCGATGCCGATCCCGGCGGCAAATCCGGTGTAGCGCTCCGGATCATAGCCGACGGCTTGAAACACATTCGGGTCAACCATGCCGCAGCCAAATATTTCCAGCCACTTTGAGCCAAAGCGCACATCCATCTCGGCAGACGGCTCCGTGAAGGGAAAATAGCTGGGGCGAAAGCGGGTTTCCCGTTTGCCCAACAGGCGGGTGATGAATTCGTTGAGGGTGCCTTTCAAGTCGGAGAAGGTGAGGTTTTCTCCCACCGCCAAAATTTCCATCTGGTGGAACACCGCCGAGTGGGTGGCATCGACGGTATCGCGGCGCATCACCCGTCCGGCATGCACGATGCGCAGAGGGGGCTGGTGTTGCTCCATGTAGCGCACCTGAACCGAAGAGGTTTGGGTACGCATTAGGTAGCCGTTTTCCAGATAGAGGGTATCCTGCATATCCCGCGCCGGATGGTCGGCAGGGGTGTTGAGGGCCTCAAAATTGTAATACTCCGTCTCGATCTCGGGGCCGTGCACCACTGTGTAGCCCATACCCACGAAAATATCCAGCATGCGGTCGATGGTGGCCTGCAGAGGGTGGATCCGCCCCAGGGGATGGCGGGATCCCGGCATGGTGACATCCAGCCGCTCTGCTTCCAGGCGCTTCAGCAGTTGGGCTTCGCTGAGGGCTTGTTTGCGTTGATCCAGGCTAGACTGCAGGGCCTCTTTGAAGGTGTTGGCCAAAGCGCCGACCAGGGGTCGTTCTTCTGGGGGCAGCTTTCCCATTCCCCCCAAGATTTTGGAGAGCTTGCCCTTTTTGCCCAGGTATTCAATGCGCAACTGTTCTAGAGACTCAAGGTCGGCGGCTTGCTCCACTTGGGCAAGCGCTTCGCTTTGTAGGGTGAGAAGCTGATCTTGCATGCGCAAAGGGATCCCTGAATTTCCAGCCAAGCTGGGATCGGTCTTTACAAAAGTATCACAGGAGTATCACAGACTTTGCCCAGGGATCCCGATCCAGAGGAGCTTGGAGGGGATCCCCGGGTTTTACCTAGCTTTGGGGAGCTGCTTCCGGCAGCAGACACCCCATGGCATCGCAACCCGCCGGCCCTTCCGTATTCAAAAAGCCGCGGTCGTAGCGCATCAAGGCCTCGAAGAAGTCCTCGGTTTGCCGACGGCGCAACACTTCTGCCGAGAGCCGCTCATAGGTGGCTTTGTCAATCTTCTCAAAGGGCAGCCGCGGAAACGGCGCATCAAAACGAGCCAGCAAGGCGGCACTGATGTATCCCTCATCCCCTTGGATCGCCTCAAATATACGGGATCCCAGCCCTTCCACTTCGTCTTCTCGCAGCTCAATGGTAGCGGAGGTGTTGTGGGTGGTGTAGTGCTTCTGCACCTGCATGTAAAAGTCAAATTGGGCCAGAGCAGAAAACTGTTCGAGCTCGATCTGATCGGCACCGGGCAAATTGGCCCAGGGCACTTCTACGGGCAATTCCACCAGCCATTCCGTACAGCGCGGATCAAAGGGATCGTTGAGAAGGTTACCGTTCTCATCTTTGTCCGACTGCGAGGGCACGATTGAGTAGCCGTATTCCAAACAGGCCAGGGCCACCGGGTCATTTTTGCCGAAGGTAATACGGCGAATATACCGTTGTGCCTTGGGAGGATGCCAACCGGGTGCTGCCCCCGTCAGAAGCGACTTGGTCCCCGCCGGTTGCACGGTCGTACAGCGATTGGGTCGGCGCAGTCCGTGGCGGTCGCAGTAGTCCCAGACGGTTTGGTGCACCACCTCCCGCCAGCGAGAGAGGTAATCCTGCTCTTTTTGCTTGAAGGTCAGGCCGGTCATGGTTTCCGGTCGCCCCTCCTGCCACCAACGCAGCCATTCCACCCCAAAGGCTTTCACAAAAAAGTCGAACAACCCGGTAAAGGATACCCCCACAATCGGATCCCATTCCCGCGAGCGTTGATAACGGGGTTCTTGAAAACGATGATTCAGTAGGGCCGCTACCGCCAATGCCCCGGCGGCAAAGGCTTCCTCTTGTTCTTTGTAGTTGTAGGGATCCATCTGATTTAGGTGGATTTCGGACAAATTGCAATGATAGTTAGATCCGATGATTTCCCCACAATTGTGGGCAACAAAGCCATTGGCATCAAATTGATTTGGCCCCGGCACACTACAGTCGTAAACAGGTTCCACTCCATCTGGCTTTACAGCTAAAACCTTAACTGTAAAGCGCTCCCGATTAAAATTTCTCTGATAATTAGACAGAAGTTGTTCAAGTTTCTGAGATTTTTCAGGATCCTGGAATCCTATCAAAGATTGAAATTGCAGCAGATTGTCCTTAGAAATAACTAACTCGTGCTGTGCCTGGCAGAAATAAAGTTTAGGCTGGCGTTGACTATCCGGCAAAAGTCGAGATCCAGCAGGGCGACGATTCTGACAAATGGTAGAGATGATCCCCAGTCGAGCTAGCATTCGCTGAACTGCTTGTAGAGTATGCAGGCTGCTTTGAGGTAAGCGAACACTAACTCCCTTGAGCTGAGAACCAATCACAGTTCCATCTGCATCATAAAGTCCTCGCAAAAAACCTCGGTAGAATTGATAGCTGGCTTTTTCTATAGATGAATTCAGTGCTTTTTGGCCTGGAAATAAACCAAAACGTGCTGCCAACCTTGCTAGACTGCTAGAGCTAACCACTCGATATTTGAGTTGAGCATGGTAGTGGGCTTGATCTGTACGACGAGTGTATCCTGTTGCTTTTTCCAGACAACCTATGGCGTGTTCACTCATTTCACTTTGGGTATCCTGCCAGAAACGCAGCAAACCCATATCACTCCACTGAGTTTTGGCAAGACTACCATCACCTAGCAAATTACCCAGCAGCCATCCTTCTTCAAAGCTCCCTTCTCCTTCCCAAGGGCAAAGGTCACGATGATCATGGAGTATCACACGATCCCCTGGCTGCAGATCTTCGGCAGAAACCCATTGAGTATATTGTTTCTTCTGGGTTTGAGCAGTTACTTTCAACACGCGATGATTGCCTGTTAATCGCAATTCATAGCCTTCTTGAGTTATCAGTTTGAAAACCGGCTTGATACCCGAATAGAAAAAGCCTTCGGGAGTGGTGCTGAATAACTCCCCATTCACATAAGTACTGTGCTGGATCCCGATCAAATCCTTCACCTGACGAGGTCCATCTCCTGTATGAATCCAAGTGTCAGCCGTTACACAAGGATTCAACCCATAACGACTGATTCGATCCTCTAGCTCTTCTTCGCTCAAATTGGGATCCCGCTTTTGCAGCCAATCTTTGGCAGATCCGGCCTCATAAGCCTTGAGAAAATCGGACTTTTGATCGAGAGGGATCAGATCACAGTTGGCCCGTGCCACCGCTTCACCTGCCCACTGAATGGCCCCTTCACCGGAATAAAATTGCTTCCGCACCGCCTCAATGGTTTCTTCTAGAGTGGGTTTGCGGTGAAATACACGGGTGTGATTGGCCATACGCAGAGCATCCCGTTCAGGATCAATGCGCCAATTGCCTTTTTCATCTTGTTGCCAGAGGTTATCTTTGGCATTGGATCCGAGCACATCTTCCCCAGCAAATTGACGCATCCCCGCGCTACGCCTAATGTTCCCGGCCACGATACAAGAAGCCGCTTCATCGATCAGCAAGCAACACTCGACAGAGTTCAATTGTCGGCCTACGGCTTTGTTCAGAATGGCTGCACACCGCTCATACAAAGTGGGTAATTTGATTGGGTTGGCCACCCCGCCAAACCCCTTGAGAATCTCACCCGCAGGCCGCACATCGCTGAGATCCACCGAGAGTTCAATTGTTCCCGAGAAACTGGGATCCGAGGCCAATTCCATCAACACCTGATAGGAATCCACCCAACCGCGACGGCTATCCCCCACCTGGATGTGCACCCGGGATCCCTGTCGCTGGATACGGGTTTGATCTTGGCGTTGGTTCGCCGGCGTGGCTCCGATTTGTCCTACCACCTGGATGTTCAGATAATTCACAATGGCCGGTAGGCGGTTGATGAACTTGGGTTCCAGCACCGCCCCGGTGCCACAGCCCATCATGGCCAGATCCATCATCAAACCAAAGGCCTGCCAATCAATCACATTGGTGCTCGTGCAGTTGTAGGCCCCTGAAAAGTTTTCCGGACGATGGATCCAGTCGGTGCCCATCACCCACAGGGCCCGCCCCGAGATCAAGGCCTTCAGTTGCCGCTGCATGCGGTTGATCAAATCCTGTTCCTCTGGGGTGAACCGGCCTAGCTGGGTGATATCCGTCAGGGTGCGATCACACACCTGGCTCCAGGTTTCCCGCCCTCTGTCGGTGCGGCGGCTGTAGGTGCGGTAAAAAACCGGATTGGCTGCCGGAGCCGTTGCCGGGAAATCGCCGTTGCTTAGGGATCCGAGCCCTTCTGCGGAACGCATCTCTTTGCCCTGAACCATACCCACACCCCTCCTGCGATGACTCTCCGCACCCTGCGAAGCACGATGAATAGACTCAACCCATGGTTTTCGACCATCCGTGGGCCACCCCAAACTGAGAGAGCTGTTTCAGGGGTTCACCCAACGCGATGCTCACCAAGCTATCATATTCCTCCAGACCTGATGTTATAGGTAGTGTTGTTCCTTTCGGGTTTATTCAAGATCCTCTAGGGATAGAGCCGACCAAATCCACCCCCATCGCGGCTTTCGTCAGATCTCGGCCAGGTTCAAGCCCCGAAAGGATTCCCCTCAAAACCCACGCCTGCCCAGAATGCGCAAAGGGAGATTGACATCCTCTTCCAGCAACCCTGGTGGGGGAGATTCTTTGAGAGTGTAAACCGTGTCACCGAGCATTCTCACCCAAACGGCCCAGCGGTCTTGGGTGGAAGGTTGTCCCAAATACACGGCAGCCAAAGTTTGGGTAGACTCGGCTTTGCTGGCATAGTTAAGGCTAGAGTCGCAGGGAGGTAAGCCGTTGAACCCCACTACAGGAACCCCAGCCCCAATTCGTTCCGAGCTGAGCCGAGAGCAATTCTGTGAGCTATTGCGAGGTCAACTGAGCCTTGCCCTAGAACAAAACGAACTGGAGCAGGCGAAATCTCTCCTGTTGCCCGTTCAGCCAGTGGATATTGCCGATGTAATCGGGGAGCTGCCGGAGGCTCAACAGGCTTTGGCCTTTCGGTTGCTGGCTAAGGATCTGGCGATTCGGGTTTACGAACACCTGGATCTGGAACTGCAGGAAGCCCTGCTACGAGAGTTCAAGAGCCATGAAATCCAAGACATTCTCGATAAAATGTCGCCTGATGACCGGGCCCGCCTATTTGACGAGTTACCTGCCAAGGTCGTCACTGCTCTGCTGCCACAACTAAGCCCACAGGAACGGGAAGCCACGGCACTACTGCTCGGCTATGCCCCCAACACGGCGGGGCGGATCATGACCCCCGAGCATATTTCCCTCAAGGAGAACTTAACGGCAGCCCAAGCCCTAGAACGAGTACGCCTGTTGGCCAGAGAAACAGAGACGATCTACTACCTCTACATCACAGACACCGAGCGGCATCTAACGGGGGCACTCTCACTGCGGGAACTGGTGATGGCGGAACCGACCCAACTGTTGGGAGAGGTGATGAACCGGGAGGTGGTGTTTGTCAGCACCAATACCGACCAAGAAGAAGTGGCACGGGTGATCCAGCGGTACGACCTATTGGCTGTGCCGGTGGTAGATACAGAACATCGCCTGGTGGGGATCGTCACGGTAGACGATGTGTTGGACATTTTGGAGCAAGAAACCACCGAAGATATCTACTCCTTGGGGGGAGTGCAATCTGGGGAAGACGATTACTTTGACTTGAATTTCTGGCAGGCAGCTCGCAAACGGGTGGTGTGGCTGCTGATTTTGCTGTTTACCAACACCTTCACCAGCACGATCATCGCCGGACAAGAAGAAGTCTTGAGTGAGGTGATTGCCTTGGCAGCCTTCATCCCACTGTTGGTGGACAGTGGCGGCAATGTCGGGGCGCAGTCTTCCACGGTGGTGATTCGTGGTTTGAGTACAGCGGTGGTACGCCTCAAGGATGGGTTTGGGGTGCTCGCACGGGAAGCAACGGTGGGGGCCATGCTGGGATTGATGCTCAGTGCGATCACCATCGGTTGGGCCTATGCTTTGCAACGGGATCTATCCGTGGCAATCATTGTCGGGCTGAGCTTGTTTGGTATTTCCGTTCTCTCTTCCGTATCGGGGGCCGGTTTGCCCTTCTTGTTCCGCTCCTTCGGCTTGGATCCGGCCTTGATGGCGGCCCCTTTTATCACCACGATTGTGGATGTGCTGGGGGTCCTGATTTACTTCTACACCGCTCGCTTGATCTTGGGAATTTAGGATTCCGGCGGATGGCATCTCTTCAAGGGGTTGCACCCCGCTTCCGCGAAGGGGCTTGTTCGATCACCTGGCTTCGGATTGCTTGCGCGTGCTTGCCATCCAACAAACCCAGCTCACTCATTATGTGGTGATTATGTGGTGATATAGTCATTGCAATTGAGGCTGAAACAGCTCCCTCACCCCTTTCGCGCAGCGTGGCACCGGCTGTAGCCCCTCTCTCAGAGCGGAAGAGGGGGGCCAGAAAGTGTATCGCTCCTGTTTGGAGTGACCATATCAGTGTCTATCGGTGTGCCCAACCCTAAGGTTTCGGGGGCACCGTCACCAACAGTTCCATCCCAAAGGCATGCTCCCCAGAAGGATAGCTGGTTAGCCCTATTCCATCGATGCGAGTCAACAGCTCGCGTGCCTCCGGATCCAAAGTGGCTAATCCCCCCGGCAGGGCCGCCTCCAGCACAGTGCGGATCCCTTGCCAGTTGAGCAAAAAGTAACCGTAGTTGGGTTTGTGCAGCTGAGCGTAGAGGGTTTTCAGGGGCTCGGTTTGGGGTAACAGGTTGCCCTGTCGTTGAGCGATGGTTTGTAGGGCTCCGGTACTGCTGGTTACAATTAAGTTATTCCCTTCCCAGGCCCGGATCAGAAGCGGTTGATTAAATAAGGGATCCGCCCAGGTCACTTGGCCCCCTGCTTCCGTTACTCGTGCGCCCGATTCCTGAGCCAGTCGATCCAACTGAGCCAGTGCTGCATTGGCTTTGTCTTTTTGGCTGCTCTCGATCACCCAAGCGGCTCCCATCCCCTGCAACAGCGGATGAGCTTGCGCATCAGGAGCTACCAACAGGGCCATCTCCCCATCCATCCAGGCGATCACGTCTTTTTCCAGATCCAAGCGGGTATTGGCACGGAACTCGGCCCTCAGCTCATCCAAAGACGCTTTGATCGACGGGTCTTCTTCCAGTTGTGGCAGCAGGGCTTGCCATCGCTGAGCAATTTGCTGGGTGCTGATCACCACTAGGGAGCTTCCCGGCAGCCGTTGGATCAACTCGCCCCGAGCCGGTTGCAACCCCGCCTGTAAATGGGCTTCTGGATCCATTTGGGTCAGCATGCGCATCCGTAAGCCCTGTTCTTGCCAGTGGGCAGCCATGGCGAAGGAGCGCAGCGGCTGCAAGGATTGTAATGTCGCCGGATCGAGATCTTCCATCCAAGCCCCGAAGGACTCTGAGCTAGCCTGCAACGCTTCAAAATCGAGGTAAGCAAAGGCCAGAGTGCCGTCGGTATACAACTGCTCAGCAGCGGCTCGGAACAAATCCGAACGGCTCACGGATTCCATTTCTCCCCGGTAAACGGCCACCGCCTGCTCCATCACCTCCGGATCGTTGGCGACTGCCACAAAACGGTTGCCAAACTCTGCAGTCACCCATCGTTCGCCTGGATCCCCGTTGGTTTGGATGTGGAGGGTAACCCCTTGCTCTTGGCGACGCTCAAAGTTCGCCCCCTCCGCTTCCGCCTGCTGCCGCACCTGTGCCAAAAATTGCCCAGACAAGTCGGTGTTGCGGGTACTGGCCCCGAAGAGGATCCCGGGTACGGGGTCGGAGGCCGTAGGTACCAAGTTGGGCACCACCACCGCCATCGTGAACTGCTCCCCGGCCCAGGTTTGAATATCCTCCTTCGGGAATTCGCTACCGGTTTCCGCTAGGGCTTCAGCAGTCCAGTTTTCCCATTGAGCCAAGAGGTCAGGGTGGGTGCGGAAGGCTTCTTCTGGATTGGTGGCAAAGGCCAGCACCACGGGGGCAGACTGGGGAACCAGCACCGTCTCCGGCAAAATGTCTCCGGGCAACTGGGCCTCTGGTGCTTGTCTCTGACAGGCCCCCAGTAGCCAAGAGCCTCCCACAGCCATGAGGGTAAGGAAGAGAGGGCGAAAACTACGATGAAGTTGGGCCTGCATGGACATACCTGCAACGAGCCATCTTTCTGAGCATAGGCGATAAGTTGGAACCTTGTCTGCTGCCCCCGGCTCAAATGTGATCTAGGTCACTTCGTCTGCGACCGACCACGGGCAACCAATTCATCGGCATACTCGTTCCAGCGCATGCCTTTGTGGGCCTGAATCCACCGCACCTGAATGTGTGGGCACTGCTGCCGCAGTTGGTAGAGCTGTTGCACCAAATCTAGGTTCTCCACCGGACCCGTGCGTCGTCGCCACCCCTGCGCCGCCCACTGGGACATCCAAGTGTTGTAGGTTTGTACACACAGATTGGAATCGCTGTAGATAGTGTGAATGGGATTGCCTGCGGTGTCGCGGCAATACTGCAAAGCCTGAATCAAGCCGGTCAATTCCATGCGGTTGTTGGTGCTGGCGGGATCCCCTCCAAACCACTCATCCAGGATGTGATCCTCCTGAACTACCACCACCGCCCATCCCCCTGGTCCCGGATTGGGAGAACACCCCCCATCGGTGAAGATGCCCGTGCTGGGGCAAGCAACCCATCGGGTGGGGCGTGCCGCTTTGGAAGAAACCGTGGCCATGATTGGGATCCCTTCAAACTTTAGGAGAACAGAACCTGCATTTTACCGCTTAGTCGCTTACCACCGCTGCCGGTAGCATCAGTAGCTCCAAAAGTAACTACTTTTACGCTATCGGTAGTAGGGATCCGGTGCTCATCAAGAGGAACTCTGCTCAAAATTGTCCAAACAAAAACCCCCAGAAAACCTGGGGGAGGAGTGGTGTGTTGAGGTGATGAATACACGCATGATATCCTTCGATCCCGGCCGGTAGACCAACCTGACAACGGCTCCCTGCGTTTTTTTGCAAAAATCATTGCTGACTTTGGAAAGTATCCAACACTAGAAATTAACACACAAAAGCTAAGCTCTTTTTGCTCTCGGTAGATATGGCGTTTTTCTTGGATAGCTTGGTCTAGCTAGGCACTAGATGTAGAGGGAGCTCTAGGGTGACTTTTTTACGCTCGTGCTGCCGACACTAGGGATTGTGTCAGACCCAAATGGTCATACAAACGAGAAAAGTCAAAATTTGATGACATTAGCTCCTGGATGCAGCGGACTTTCACCTCCTCGTGCAGGCGGATCTGGCCAAAAACCCGTTCGATGCGGTTGATGGTGGTGAAGGTGTCCAGATCGACCGAGAGAATCGGCACCTCCAGTTCTTCGGCTCGAGACTGAATGCGGGGATCCAAGGGGAGCTTGCCGGTCAGGATCAAACAGAGGGTTGAGGTTTCTAGGGCGGCCAGTTGAATATCCGTGCGATCCCCGCCTGTAATCACCGCCTTGTGATCCGACTTGCGGAAGTACTTTAGGGCCGAGTTGACGTTCATGGCCCCCACTGCGATATCTTCCACCATTAAATCGAGCCGATCCGGGCAGCAGAGCACCTCCGCATCCAGTTGCCGTGCCAGCTCCCCAACGCTGATGCTGCGCAAAATGCGGTGGGAAGGCAGAATGCCCAACACCGGGATCCCTTGTGCTTCCAAGAAAAGCTGGATCACCGTTTTCACCTGCTGCATCTGGTTTTGGGGCACATCATTCAGCAGTACCCCTGCCAAATGGGATCCCAGCTGAGCATGGGCAGCCAGGATTGAATCGACCGCCAGCGGCGAGTGATAACGGCTAATTAAGAGCACCGGAGCCTCCAGGGCCTGGGCCATTTTTGCCAGCGACAGGCCGAAGAGTTCCCCCTCATAAAGATCCGCCGGGCCTTCCAGTAACACCAAGTCCGCCGGGGATCCCTTGACAAACTCCAGCAGAGGGGCGACGGGATGCTCCGGGGGAAGTTCCCCAGGGGATTGCTTCATTTGGGCCAGCAGAGAGTCTCCGTTCAGCTGTAGCAGCATGGGCGGCATCTGACCCATCGTCAGCCGTAAAGACTCCGCCACAAAGCGCATATCCGGATCGCCCCCTTCCAAGGAGCAATCTTCCGTCATGCAAGAACCAATCGGTTTCCCGTAAGTGACTTTTATCCCCTGCTGCTGCAAATGCTTAGCCAGGCCCAAAGCCGCAGCAGACTTCCCGCTGAAGGGCTCGGTGGAACCGATTAAAAGGAACTTGGACACGGAGGGCTCCCAGTAAGCTAAGGAACAAAGGACAAGCAAGAGCAGGCCTGAGGGGCTCGTTACTCAGTCTAACGGAGGCTGCTCAGGGGAGAGAGCCGGATCTTGACCGGGGAAGAGTTGAGCATTTCCCCAACCACCTTTGATGTGAGAACACGGGTGGAATGCAACCCCCGACGCAGATTCCCATTCCTCAAGTTCCCGAAGACCTGGCGCCATCCTCCAGCACATCCCATTTGCACGCAGACGGGGTTAACCGATCAAAATCGGCTCCTCCGGGTAGATCACCAGTTGGCGCGGTTGCTGTTGGGCCAAGGCCAAGACAATCGTCAGGGCCCCCAAGCGCCCCCAGAACATCACCAAAACGATGATCAATTGGCCAAACAGATTCAAGTCTGCGGTAAACCCCGTCGAAAGGCCGCAGGTGGCGAAAGCGGAAATAACTTCAAACAGCACCGGATCCAACCTGCTGCTGCTGTGGCTGATCAAAATCAACCAAGTGGCCAAGAGCACCACAAACAGGGAAACCGTCAACACCGCTGCTGCCTTGCGCACCATGGAAGGATCCAAACTGCGTCCGGCAATCTGAGCACTGGGCAACCCGCGGGCATAGCCCCACAGGGCCAAGGCCAAGACCGCAAAGGTGCCGGTGGTGATGCCGCCGCCCATAGAGGCCGGTGCGGCCCCGATAAACATCAAGGCGATCAACAACAACTGGCTCGGCGGGGACAAATGGTCGATCGGGATCCCGGCAAACCCAGCTGTGCGGGCGGAAACCGACTGAAAAAATGTCAGGCCCAAGCGGCGGGGCCAGCTCACCTCTAGCAGTGATCCCCCGGGCAAACTTTCCCCCAGGAACATCCCAAGGCCACCCGTGCAAAGCAACACCACCACCACCGCCAACGTGATGCGCGTGTGTAAAGAGAGGCGGTGGGTGCGGGGCCAAGTCAGCATATCCGACAACACAGGAATGCCCAGCCCACCGATAAAAATCAAACCGGCCAAAATCCCCAAAGACAGATTATCGGTCGGGATCCCTTCTCTCCCGAACAGATCAAAGCCAGCGTTGCAAAAGGCAGAGACCGCATGAAAAATGGCCAAAAAAATGGCCCGATCCGGCCCATACAGATCGCGCCAATGTACCCACAGCAGCAGTGCTCCCCCCAGCTCGATCAGGCTGACGAACAGCAATACCCGCCGCGTTAACTCCAGGATTGCCCCCGGATCGATTAACCCCAAAGAATTGCACAGCGCCAAGCGATTCAACAGAGAAATGCGCCGCCCAATCAGCTGAAACACCACTACCGCCAACACCATAAAGCCCACCCCGCCGATTTGGATCAGGATGAGCAACACGATCTGGCCAAACAGGGTGAGGTCATCGGCCACCTGGATAATCGAGAGCCCCGTCACACTCAAAGCCGACATCGCCGTGAACAGGGCCTCATTCCAGCTCAAGGGATCCCCGCGCCCAATTCCTGGCAACATCAGGATTAAAGTCCCCACTACGGCCAGCAGCCCTAGCCCTGTTACCAAACGCAGTGGGGGCGGCAGCGGACGACGTTTATCCCCGACGAAGAACCGATTAAAGCGCTGCTTAAAGGCCGCTGCCTGTTGCGCTGAGGCAGGGTCAGAAGCCGTCTCGGATTTCATTGGGATCCCTCATAGCTCATTGAGCCGACTGATATTCGTGTTGGCACCCAACACCACCAACAGATCCCCTTCCTCCAGCAAATAATCTGCCGGCGGCGAGACGATCAACGATTGCTTGCGTTTCACCACCAATACCGTAATGCCGAAGCGGCGGCGCAAATCTGATTCTGAGAGGGTATGACCCATCAACGACGGTGGCACCTGCAGCTCCGTAATGCTGTAGCCCGGCTCCAGTTCCAACTGATCCAGGATCCCGGGCGCCGTCAACACCTGGGCCAAGCGGCGACCCGCCTCCTGCTCGGGCAGCACCACCCGATCCGCCCCCACCCGCAACAGAATCGAGCGCTGACGTTCGGTCGAGGCTTTGCAGACCACATTGCGAGCCCCCAAACTTTTCAGCGCAACGGTGGTCAACAGGTTGCTCTCGAAATCGCTGCCGATGGCCACCACCACCGTGTCAAAGGAGAGAATGTCGACAGCCCGCAGAGCGTCTTCATCGCTAGAATCTAGGGCCACCACCTGGGTCAGCTGATCCGCCAACCGCTGCACAATCTCCCGGCTGCGATCGATCCCCAAAACATTGTGTCCCCGCTCTACCAACGTAAGGGCCAAGCTCGAGCCAAAACGTCCCAGCCCGATCACCGCATACTCGCGATCCACCCGCTGCCGAGCCATGCGCTCCCCCGCCCCTCACCTGGAAGGATCTTACACTCAGGCAGACTCGGGTTTGGGCAAGGTGGAGGGATGGGGGATTAACTCACGGGTAGAACGGCGCTCCACCATCTCGGCGGTGATGCGCATCTGCTTGATGTCGCGGCGGGAGGGAATCTCGTACATCACATCCAACATCAGCTCTTCGACAATGGCCCGCAGTGCCCGAGCCCCGGTTTTACGGCGGTAAGCCTCCTTGGCAATGGCAGAAATGGCGGCAGGCTCGAATTCCAGCTCTACCCCGTCCATGCGCAGCAGCTTCTGGGATTGCTTGAGAATGGCGTTTTTGGGCTGGGTTAAGATTGCCTCCAGCGCCTTTTCGTCCAAGGGATCCAAAGTTGCCACCACCGGGATCCGCCCCGTGAACTCGGGGATCATGCCGTACTTGACCAGATCATCCGGTTCCAGGGCCTTGAGGGCATCCGCCATGCGCTGGTCGCGGGTGACCGACAGTTGTTCCCCTTGCTTGATGAAGCCCATCGATTTTTTGCCGATGCGCTGCTCGATCACCTTCTCCAAGCCGACAAAAGCGCCTCCGCAAATGAAGAGGATATTAGAGGTGTCAATTTGAATGCAGTCTTGGTAGGGGTGCTTGCGACCGCCTTGAGGGGGCACATTGGCGATGGTCCCCTCCAACATCTTCAACAAAGCCTGCTGCACCCCTTCCCCGGAAACATCGCGGGTAATGGAGGGGTTTTCGCTCTTGCGGGCAATCTTGTCGATTTCGTCAATGTAGATGATGCCGCGCTGGGCTTCTTCCACATCCAGATCCGCCACCTGTAACAAGCGCAGGAGGATGTTTTCCACATCTTCCCCTACATAGCCCGCTTCCGTGAGGGTAGTGGCATCGGCCACTGCAAAGGGAACTTCCAACATACGGGCTAAGGTCTCCGCCAGCAGGGTTTTCCCGGAACCGGTGGGGCCGATGATCAAAATGTTGGACTTTTGCAGTTCCACCTCGTCCAATTCGGAGGTGCCGGCGCCGCTGCTGGGGGCGGCCTTGGCTGCAAGCCGCTTGTAGTGGTTGTAAACCGCGACCGATAGGATCTTTTTGGCGTTTTCCTGACCGATCACATACTGGTCGAGATAGCGCATGATCTCCCGTGGTTTGGGCAGCTGTGCCAAAGAGGGCAGGCTGCGGGGAGACTTTTTCGGGGCTTCGCGGCGGCTGGCGGCAGGGGTGGTGGCGGCAGGGGTGTTGCCGTCGTAGAGTTCCTCATCCAAAATTTCGTTGCAGAGGTCGACGCATTCATCACAGATGTAAACCCCTGGCCCCGCAATCAATTTACGAACTTGATCCTGCGACTTGTTGCAGAAAGAGCATTTCAAGTGGGAGTCATATTTGGCCATGGGATCCTCGTTGCTGCTCGCTCTCGGCTATCCTACCCGGCAAAAGCCAGAAGGAGGCTGAATGGTCACGTTCAGAAAATGTGCAGCAAATCGGCGGCGAAGGGGCAAGGATGCCGGAATTTGTGCAAATCTCACTGACCCACTAGTCTAGCATTTCTATCCGGTCTGTAGAGTTTCTCCCCTCAGACTGCTGGAGAACCTGGATGAAGCCGGTGGATGGAGGAGCGACGCCGTTGTCCACCCACCTTTGCCCAAGGGGATCCTCAGGTCAATTTGGGGGTGGTATTTTCACAAGCAGCCTTCACAAGAAAACCGCCCGACTTTACGCCGAGCGGAAGATGGTGTGAGGAGTGAACGGAAACATGCGTCTCCGCTGTTCTCATCATAGTGGAACTCTCCTGGCCCTGGCAAAGACGGCAATCAGAGGAATGAAGCCTTTACAGTTAAGTCAGATACTTTTTTGCGAGGATCATTTGCACCTTCTCGAACCAAAAAGGGGAAGGGACTGTCCGTGTTTCGTCCACTTCCCCCTATTGGCGTCCACTCCTCACTAGAACTGAATCTTAGATCATCCCTGCAGGCAGAACAACCCATCCCTCCTAGATTTTTTGGGAATCTACCCTTGTCGGTGATGCAGATCACCGAATTCCGCAGCGGGATCCAGCGCCAATAGTTCTGCCTCTGTCAGCAGGGGGATCCCCAACTGTTGGGCTTGCTCTAGTTTTGAGCCGGCCTCTGCCCCCACCACCACGTAGTCGGTTTGGCGGCTGACACTGGCGGTGACTTTGCCCCCACGGCTTTCGATCCAAGCCTTGGCCTGATGGCGGGACAGGGTGGGCAGCGTGCCGGTAATCACCAACTTTTTGCCCGCCAACACTTTGGCTACAGCGGGTGCGGCTTCTGGGGCAGCCGAGGCCGGGATCCCGAGAGCTTGCAAGTCTTGCATCAGCTGACGATGGGCGGGATCGGCAAACCAAGCAACGATGGCCTCGCCGATTTCGGATCCCAAACCGTAAATCCGGGCGATCGCCTCGGGGCTGGCCTGGGCCAGGTGCTCGGGGGTAGGGAAATGGTTGGCCAAGGTTTTGGCGGTGACCACCCCCACGTGGGGGATCCCCAATCCGTAGAGAACGCGTTCCCAGGGCTGTTGGCGGGAGTTTTGAATGGCGGCCACCAACTTGTGGCTGGAACGGGATCCCATCCGCTCTAGACCCTGCAACTGCTCGGGGGTAAGGCGGTAGAGATCGGCAACGGTGCGGATCCGTAGCTTCTCCACCAATTGCGCCACCAGTTTTTCCCCCAGCCCTTCGATATCCAAGGCATCGCGGCTGGCCCAGTGCTGCAGTTGACCCCGCAGTTTGGCCGGGCACTCGGGGTTGGGACAACGGGTGATGGCCTCTCCTTCCGGGCGAATGAGGGCCGTGGCGCATTCCGGGCAATGGCTGGGCAAAACGTAAGGAATGGCATCCGCAGGGCGCAAGGCCTTCAAAATCGACACCACTTCCGGGATGATCTCGCCGGCTTTACGCACGATGGCGGTATCGCCGATATGCACATCCAACTCCCGCAAGCGATCGGCATTGTGCAGGCTGGCGCGGCTGACGGTGGTTCCGGCCAGCGGGACGGGATCCAACTCCGCCACGGGGGTAACGGCTCCGGTGCGTCCGACACTGGCCAAGATGGCGCGAATCCGGGTAGGGGCCTCTTCTGCGGGGTACTTGAGGGCGATGGCCCAACGGGGAAATTTTTGGGTGAATCCCGCTTCTTCCTGCAACTGCAAGCGATTAAGCTTGACCACAACCCCATCGCTGGCGTAGGGGAGCTTGGCCGCCCGCCACCGCTCGTAGAACTGGCTCACCTCCCCCAGACCCCGACAGAGCTGCGACAAGGGGTTGGTGCTAAAGCCAAAGGTTTTCAGCTGTTGCAGGCATTCCCACTGGGTTTGGGGGGGATCCCCTTCTCCCCATCCCTCCGGCCAATGCAGGGTGTAGGCAAAGAAGCTGAGCTTACGGGCGGCAACGATGCGGCTATCCAACTGGCGCAGGGTGCCGGCGGCGCAGTTGCGGGGGTTGGCAAAAGGGGGATCCCCGGCGGAACGGCGCTCCTGGTTAATCCGCTCAAACTCAGCAATCGACAGATAGGCTTCGCCCCGCACTTCCAAAACCGGCGGGGGATGCGACACTGCTAATCGCAGGGGGATGGAACGGATGGTGCGCACGTTGGGGGTAATGTCTTCTCCTGCTTGCCCATCGCCACGGGTGGATCCCCGCTCCAACAAGCCATTGCGATAGGTCAGGGCCAAGGCAGAGCCATCGATTTTCAGCTCACAGACATACTCCAGTTCCCCTTGCTCCGGCGTGCGACCCAACACCCGCAGCAACCGCTCCTGCCATTCCTGCAATTCTTCTAGGTTAAAGGCATTTTCTAGGCTGTAGAGCGGGATCCGATGGGGAACCGTCTGGAACTGGGTGGCGGGTTTTTCCCCGACCCGTTGGGTTGGGCTATCGGGGGTGATCAGCTGGGGATGGGCAAGCTCCAGCTCTTGAAGTTCTCGGTAAAGGCGGTCGTAAACGCTGTCTTCCAGAATGGGATCATCGTAGACGTAGTAGGCGATGCTGGCCTTTTGCAGCAGGGCCCGCAGCTCTTGTGCTCGTTGTTCCAGTGTTGGATCCATACCCCCTCTCACCTGCTCCGGTCAAGCCGCCAGCCACTCATTCCAAAAACCAATCGAATATCTCTCCGAGCGATAACTCCAATCCTGCCGCGAACGCAGGGACAGGAAGGCGCTGGCTCAACTCATCCAAAACCTCCGGTTCTTGTTGAGGTCTGTAGATGAATAGAGTTTGCTCTGCTGGGTCGATCAACCAGCCCATCTCTGTGCCCTGTTTGAGGCAGTGAAGGATATTTTTCGTTGCTTTTGTCTGGCTTTGTTCTGAAGACAGGATTTCTATTGTCCAATCCGGTGCCATGGGAAACACATTGGCCACCTCTCCCTTTTCATCGCGTGGGATCCGCGCCCAGCGAAAAACGGCAATGTCCGGCACAATGGAGCGTCCTGCAAAGGTACAGCGTAACTCCGGAAAAGCTCGAGCCCTGTGTTGAGGTTTCAGATGACTGTTGAGGGTGAGGAGTAGTTCTCCCTGCAATAAGCTGCGTTTCCCCTGAGGCATGGGTTTTTGCACAATTTGTCCGTCAATGTATTCACCGGCAGGTTTGGTTTCGGGCAAACCCAGAAACTCTTCCAAAGTGAGTGTTTGGGATAAAGTTCGTGCCATCAGAAACCTCCTCAAAAGGGGTTAGGATTTGCTGCCAACATGACCCAGGCTAGGGTTGGTGAGGGGAGAACAAATAGGCTCCCATTCTCTCCAAACTGGGGGGATGCAGGAACGGGATCCGCAAAATCCGTTGTTGGGGGAGTCGCTCGGGCAGTTGGGCCAAAATGGCCTGATGGCGCCGGCTCACCGTTTGTCCGAAGGGATCGGAGGTGTCCAACCAAACTCGATTGAGGACGGCATAGGGGTGTGGGATCCCCAGCTCATCCAATTCCGCCAGGAGACGCTCGGTTTCCGCCAGTACCGCCTGCTCAGGATTGAAGACGGGAATAAAGGTGACGAACTGCGGATCCTGCAGTTGTTGCCGCAGTTGCCGCACCTGGGCCAACAACCCCCGCAGCCGCTGAGCCAATTCCGGCCTGCCCACCACATCTCGATATTTCAGCCACAGCTTCAGGGCCAAGCTCACCCATCCCTCCAGAGCTTGGGGCATCTGCAAAAACCGCAACATGTGCCCTGTGGGGGCTGTATCCAGCACCACCAAATCGAACTGACCTGCCGCGCTTTGTTCCAGTACCGTCAGCAGCGCCATCACTTCATCCAAACCGGGTGGGGGCATTTGCAGCAGTTGTCGCCAAGCTTGGGGATCGTACTGCACTTCAACCCCAGCGGTGGATTCTCCGGCCAAGATGGCGACGATATCCTCCAGGTAGTCTTGCCGGAACTGCTCCAACACCACCGCTGCGTCGATCTCCTGGCCCATCAGGTTGGGCAGTAAAGGCACGGGATCCTGACCCAACGGCACCGCGAACAGATCCCCCAAAGAATGGGCCGGATCGATCGAGACCAGCAACAGCTGCTTGTCGGGATGTCGTTTGGCCAAGTTCCAGGCCAGTGCTCCGGCCACCGTCGTTTTGCCCACACCCCCTTTGCCTCCCGTTAAGACCAGCCGCATCCCCTGGTTCAAAAAATCCGGTAGGCGCAGGGTGTCCGTCCCTTCCGCAGGGATCCTGTTTTCAGGGATGGCCAAAGGGTTGATCGCCGGCAACTCCGACAGAGGGCGCAGCTGCTCCACCAAGCCATCCAGAGCCGACGACCCAATCGGCTCTTGCAACCGGTAGGGACAGACCCAAATCGGGTAATCGGGCAGCCCTGCCGTCAGAGCCTTGAGCATGCGGCTTTGTTCCTGTTGGCGGGCCAGATACAGAGGTGAGGGCTGCTCTGGGCTTTCCCACAGCACCTGGTTGACGAGGATGCCGCCGATGGGTACACGGCGATGCTGCAACTGCTGACAGAAGCGCCGGGTTTCTTCCACACTCAGATGCTCGGGGAGCATCACCAACCAAGCGGAAGTGGTGGCCGGGTCCGTCAAGCGGGCTTTACCCCCCTGGAGTTCCCCCTGCAGTTGGGCCAAAAAGGCATCTGCTTCATCCGTCCGGTAGGTGCCCGTTAGGGCTTGGGCGATCTCGCGGTGCTTGGCCTGAAAGGTGGCAAAAACCGCCAGCAAATTGTCCAGAAAATCGGGTAGCTCCAGCAGCCGCAGGGTATGGCCGGTGGGAGCCGTATCCAGAATGATGGTATCCACTGCCCCCCCCGCCAGCAGCCGATTTACCTCCAGAATCGCCATCAATTCATCCACCCCCGGCCAAGTTAAATCCCAGACGGGCAGCAGATCTTCGCGGCCAAACCAACTGCCCCGCTCGGCAATCAGCTCTAGGGCCTCTCCGTAGGTTTGTTTGAAGGCCGTTAACAAAACCTCCGCCTGCAAGGCCCGTACCTGCAAGTTGGGCCGATCCGGCAGAGGTTGGGCCGCATCGGTCACCGGAAAATCCAGCACATCCCCTAAGGAGTGGGCGGGATCCGTGGAAATCAAGAGAATATGCCGTTGGGGCTCCTCCCGGGCCAGTTGGCGGGCCAGGGCACAGGTGAGAGTGGTTTTGCCCACCCCCCCCTTGCCGCTGAACAACACCAGGCGGTGAGAGGTGGGAATCCAAGGGCGACGGGACGGCGTCCCGCTGACACGACCAGGTTGCAAAGGGATCCCTTCTGTGGTGGGTTATCCCCATTGTGGCTTGGATCCCACTCAGGCAGCCGTTCAGCGGAAGATCATCTCGGCCACGGCTTCAAAGCCGGCATCCAACAGCTGATCCAACACCGACTGAGCTTGGCTGCGGCTGTCGTAGAGACCGGCTTGGAGTACATTTCTGCCGTTAAACACGGTTTCCACCGCACCGGGAATGAGTTGGCGTAACCGATTCAAATCCTCACTGCTTCTGGGGGTGACCAGGACTCGAAACTGGGTGGCAGAATCTGCCGCAGCGACAGTAGTTGCGGGTGGGGCTGGGGCAACGGGAGCCGCCGGGGCAGCTTGGGATTGACGCTGAGCCGGTGGGGGCAACAGGGTGGTGATATCCATCAGGGGGGCAGGGCGGCTGGCGGTGACGGGGGGATCCACCGGTTGGGCAGGGGTGGTGGAGCCATCCGGCGTAAAGGGCACTGCGGTAAATTCTTGGGTTGGCGGTGGCGGGGCAGGTGCTGTGGCCGTGACCGGAGCAGTTGGCGAGGTTTCAGAGCCACTCACAGGAACGTCAGGTAAAATACGCCCTCCGGATCCCTCGGTGGGGGAAACGGCGGTGGGAGCGGTGGATTCTGGCACCGTCAAAATCGGCATGGTTGGGGTGGTCTCAGCCGGGGTAACCGCCGCAGGTACAGGCTCCGCTTCAGCCGGGGCAGCAGGCAAGGTTGGAGCGCTGGGCAGAGCCAGAGTGCCAGGAGAGATGGGGTTGGGAGCAGCAGTGGGAGCCGCCGCCACGGTGGATTGGCCCGCCAGATCCAGATCCCCTTTGGTTTGGCCCCGGAGTTGGTTGCCGTTGGCATTGATGCGCAGGCCACGGGTGGAATTGTGGATGTCGTACTGGCCGTTGCCCTCGAAGATGTTGTTGCCGGGATCCGAAGCGGTGCCCAGATCCGGTAGGGCCGTGGTGATGGCGGTGAGGCCGGTTTCCAGGTTCTGGGCAATGAAGTTGTTGCGCAGTATTGGCTGGGAGCTACCGCCAACGAGCACACCGGTGCGGTTTTGCAGAATGCGGTTGTTGCGCACAATTGGGGTAGAGCGCTGGTCGAGGGTAAGACCGAAGCCGGTTTCTTGAAACAGGTTGTTGACGATGGTGGGCTGAGAGGTGCCCAAGACGGAAATGCCACTCGCCCCATTCTTGTAAAAGCGATTGCCCTCCACCCAGGGGTTAGAAGCACCGGTAATAAAGATGCCATCGTGGATGCTGCCCACAAAACTGTTGTTGAGGACGCGAGGGGCGGCCGATTCCACCCAGAGGGCGTAGCCCCGCCGACCTTCATTGCGCATGGTGACGCCCCGCACCTCTGACCCGGTCTCCGCCAGCATGGTGATATTTTGCCGGGCCACCGTCGGGCTGATGTAGGTGCCCCCTCCCGTGATCAGGTAACCTTCTCCCAGGGTGGACTCGTCCCCTCGCAGGGTGAGGCCGCTCCTGAGACGAATGGGGAAAATCTCGCCGCTCTGCTCGCTGTAAACCCCGGGAAAAAGCTGAATCACACTACCGGCAGGGGCCCGTTGGACGGCATGGGTAATGGTTTGGAAGGGATTGCTGCGGGATCCATCCCCACGGGTGTCGCTGCCATTGGCGGCATCCACGAAAATGGCGGGGCGATTGTCCGGCAGAGGGGGGACACTGGGTAAGGTTTGATCCCCCGAAATGCCCGTATCCAAGGAGGTTTGGGCCCAACCGGGATCGAAACCCGCCGCCAGTAGCAAGGTGGTGCCGAGTAGCAGGGAGGAGGCGAAATGCTGCACCCGTAAGCCAGATTTGCCTGCTGTGGATTGCCGTCCGCTGGACTTCTGCAGAGCAGTAGACAATAAAGAGATCACCATAGTTGTCACCCTCACACCGGGTTGGGCTAGAGAAGGAAGGTCGAGGTTATCCTAACAAACCTGGGGAACGGGATCCTGCCCTGGTACTCACCCCCAGATACGGACTAACGCAGGCTTCTTTTTCTGGCTCCAACGCTAGCCCTGGAGTATCCTCTCGTCCAAAGGATCCCATGACCTCCAAACCTTTTGCCCCCGAATTCCTGCCGTTCGACCCTCCCACTCCCGAGTCGGGGGTCTCCTTTGCCCTTGTCCCCCCTTGGCGGCCCCTACTCAATCTGCTGTTGTTGGGGATCCCCGGAGGGCTCTGGGTGCTGGCCCTGCTGACAGCTCAGCCGGGTTTGGGCTGGGGTGCCGTGCTGGCTTGGGTGGGCTTGGCGGGTTGGTGGGGGCGACAGCTCTGGGCCAGGGTGGGGCGCAGTCTCTGGCATCAGTTGCGCAGTTGGCCCGGCGCTTTGTGGATGGGGGTGGCCCTCAGCTTGGCGATGGTGGGAGGGGTGTATCTGAGCGGGATCCTGACGGGGGTGGGATCCCTGAGTTGGGAAGCCATCGGGGCGCTGGGGGAGGTGTTTGGAGCGGCAGGACAAATTTTAATTGCCATTTTGGCGGCTTACATTGCCTGGCGGCAGTACATCATCTCTCGGGATCTGACCATTCAGCAGAATGTAATCACCCAGCAGCAAACCATCGATGCCTATTTCGAGGGGATTTCTGGTCTGGTGCTGGCCCCCGATGGTCAGTTGGACGATTGGCCTTTAGAACGTGCCATTGCTGCCGGACGCACCGCCGCGCTGCTGAATGGGGTGGATCGGTTTGGTAAAGCGAAGATTCTGCGCTTTCTCTCGACGGCCAATTTGCTTAGCCCCCTACGCCGCGACGATCACCTCGGGCGCCCGATTTTGGATGGCAAAGGCGGCTACCAACGGGATCGCCTGCACGGGATCCGCGTCGTCAAACTGGAGACGATGTTGGAGGGGGCCGATCTGCACGGCACCCAATTGCGGGCCATCGATCTAAGTGAAGCCAGTCTGGAAGGGGCCAACTTGCAGGGTTGTGATCTCAGCTATGCCAATTTGTGCGGAGCCAACCTACGCCATGCGGATTTCAGGGGAGCTGACCTGTACCGGGCCTTGCTGTTTGTCGGACCTTTGGAAACTGCCTCTCCCGCTCAACCGGGACAAAAACCCGATTTCAAAAGCGGGGCCTATGCCGGGGCAATCGTGGCAGGGGCCGATTTTCGCCAGGTGCGTCGCCTTTCCCCAGAGCAACGGGCTTACCTGAAGGCTTGGGGGGCGGAGGTCGGTCACGATAGGGCTCCGACCCCCTCACAGCTCCCTGAGCCGCCAGCCCCCTTAGGCTAGAGTAGGTGGCCGGTGAAGCCGGAGGAGAGCCCCTTTGCTGACCAAGTTCTGGCTGTTGGAGCGCTACCTGTTTGGACAGATGCTTACCCCGGTGCTGGCCGGTGTGGCGGGGGGAACGCTACTGCTGCTGGTGGGCAGGCTGTTTACCCTAGCCGAGCGGCTGGTGGAGGGATCCGTCCCCCCTTTGATGGTATTGCGCCTCTTGGCCCTGGACATGCCGGAGATGGTGGTGCTGGGGATGCCGATCGCTGCCTTTTTCGCCACCATGCTCACCCTGGGCAAACTGAGTGGCAATAGCGAGATCACCGCCCTGCGAGCGGCTGGGATCCCTTTTTCCCGCATTTTCCGGCCCCTGTTGTTGGTGGGTCTGACCATGAGCCTCAGCGCCTTTGGCATTAGCAATGTGCTGCTCCCCGCCAGCAAACAGCAAATCCGCGAGATCGATCAGCAGGCTTTGCTCACCCAAGCCACCACCCCGGTTCAGTACGACGTCTTTTTCAAAACCGAAGACAACCTCTGGTTTTTCATTCGCCAGGTGGATCCCCGCCTGAACACCATGCAAGATGTAACCCTGCTGCGGGTGAATCCCTTGCCGGGGGGCAACTATCAGTTGGCAGAAGTGACCTTGGCGGCTCAGGCGGTGTGGAATGGTTTGGAGTGGAGCCTCAGTGAAGGGGTGACCCACATCTATGGTCCCACCGGCACCAGCATTGCCGAGCAGGTCTTTGACCGTAAGCCCTTGCAGGTCTCGGAGGATCTGGCCACCCTGATGCAGCTGCCCGTACCCCCGAGTGAGTTGCGCTTGCCGGAATTGGCGGAGCGAATTGCGCGTTTGGCCCGCTCTAACCTGAACACCCAAGCCCTGCGCACCGAGTTTCATTTGCGCTTTTCCTTGCCTTTGGCCAGCTTTTTTGCGGTGTTGATCTCGCTGCCCCTGGGATCCAGTACGGCCCGCCGGGTGGGGCGCTATGGGGGCGTGGTTTTCGGCATTTTGTTGGTGTTTGGCTACTACGTGATTTTAAGTGTGTCCCGCAGTTTGGGAGAAGCCGGGGCTTTGCCCCCTTGGGCGGCGGCCTGGAGTTTCAACATTCTGTTCGGAGGCATCGGCATGGTGCTACTGGCTCGTTTTCTGCGCTAAAGAAAGGGATCCCTGAAAGCAAAGGACATTGATGGGGAACGGGTTAGCTCACCCGCGGCAGATAACCTCTTGGCGGTCGGGTGCAGCGCGTTGTTGTGCCGCGATTTTCTTGCAGAGAGGCTTCGCCAATGCTCACCCGATGTATGAATTGATAAACATCACCACTTGCTCAAACACCACATCGGGAATGTGCAGAGTGGTGTCATATTTTTCCTTCAACTGGTGGACTTCAAACAAGCCGCCATTCAGATTCAGATAGGGAATTTTGCCCAGCAGTTTGTTCAATTCAGGATTGCGATCGGGCTTGCCCAATCCCTCATGGAACAGCTTCAGCAAAAAGTGGCGATAAAAGGAATGAAACGTATCCAAATACCAACAGGTGAGATTTACTGTAGAATGGTTCGTTGTGCGAGACTTGTCCCTGTTTGGGCGTTCAGTCTATCTGCAAGTGCCTCGCCGCCAATTTTATTGCTCTCACTGCCAGCACTACTCCACTGAAGTCCTCTCATTCGTGGACTGGGAACGCTCCTATACACAGCGTTATGAAACCTCTATTTATCGACAAGTCAAACAATCGACGATTGAACAAGTTAGTCAGAATGAAGGATTAAGTCGAGACCAAGTGGAAGGGATATTCAAGCGTCAGTCTGAGCAGCAACAAGCCCAAAAGAGCCCCAGTGTTTCGGGCCAAGAAAATCAGTATCGACGAGATCAGTTTACGAAAAGGGCGCAATCAATACGTGACAGTTATCGGCGACCTAGAGAATCATTGTCTGCTAGAGGTGATTGATGTTCACAAAGAAGAAGAGTTTATTGCAAGGCTGGAAAGCTTATGGGCAGAGGAAGAGAGGCTGAGGATGGAAGAAGTGAGTATCGATATGTGGGCTGGATTTACCAAAGTTGTCAGGCGGGTATTTCCGAAGGCCCGTATCGTCTATGACAGATTCCATGTGGCAGAAAGCCATCCAGGAGTTAGACAGAATTAGACGACAGGCTCAGATTACAGAGAAAGGATTAAAAAGAATCATACTTAAGAATAATAAAGACTTAACTGAGGAAGAAAAGGCAAAACTGGAGATCTATTTAAAACGGAGCAAACGACTGAGGCAAGCCTATGAACTGAAAGAGAGGTTGCGGAGCATTTTTGAGAGCATAATTACTGTAAAGGAGGGAGAGAGTCAACTGGTCGCATGGCTGGCAGAGGCTCAAAGGGTTCACACCGATGGGGTCAAGGCAGTCCGGAATCATCTTCAGGGGATCTGTCACTATTTTGTGAATCGTGTGACTAATGGGATGATGGAGGGAATCAACAACCGGATCAAGGTAATAAAGCGACAAGGGTACGGGTTTACCAATATGACCAACTTCAGAGCTCGATTATTGACAGCCTTCTGGACTTAGTGATCGCTGATCACCATAAGTCTAGGAGAGCCGACTTGGTGAAATCGGGCTCTGATTATTGGGTTCTGGAGGATAACTGTCGGGAGTTTTCATTAACCTCGAGCAGATGTATTGATACCCGGTCACGACTGACTCGCATCACCTCTTCAGGGCAGGTGAGCCTGGTGTTGGAGGAGGAGAGAAATCCATGGCCAGGCTATTCAGAATGGTTCAGGAGAATCGGGGCTTTTGACGGTGGGGTGATGCTGTTGAAAGCCACTCAGGGCTACAACGCAACGATTAGAACTCGGAATATCGGCGTTTTGAGCCAGGTTGATGCCCAGGGCCAAGTCTCGACTTTTGCGGAGAATCTCCCGTTTGCTTCCTCTTTTGGAGGAGTATTCGAATACCTGTCCAACTTGGTGCAGGTGGGAAATAGCGTAGCTCTCACCCGAGAGTCTTTCCCGGTCTTTTTCGCTCGGCAAAATCCGGCGGTGCAAACCTGTTGTGGTTCAGAGTTGTTACAGGTGGATAGCTCGGGGCAGACCTCTCGGTTGTTGGATTTCGATAGTTTCCCGGTGATGAAGGATTTTTCTTTATTAAGGAGTTCTTTATAAAAGAATAAAAGAGAGACTAAGCTCCTTCATCAGGGGCAAGACTGCTGGTTTTTGGCGCCTGCCCAAGGGGATCCCAGTATTCTCAGGGCCACTCTCAGTCAGGGGGTGTCGGTGGTGCTGGATGGTCGGGTGTTGCGGGAGCAAAATGATGGTGATTTTGTGCCGATTCACGATATTGATTTGCAGGGCTCGCCAGGTACCGATGGGCAGGGATCCCTGACCCCTATTGTCCGAATCCCGTCTGATTTTGGGTTGAAGCCAACCCAGATGGTGGCGGATGGTGTGGGCTTTGGGTTGGTGGCTTGTCCAAGGGACGGCAGTCAACCCAGCTACCATGCCTGCGCCCTTCGTAGGGTGGCTCCCAGGAGGTGGATAAAGTGGGCACGGTGGTCTTAACCTCTAATCCAAAGAATGCGATAGTTTAGGTCAAGTTTTCTTACACTCAGGAACCCTACGGCGGTGCTGACCCACTCTTCCTCCTCCAATCCAGCTGAGTCTCAGGTTGTGCAGTGTGATCCCCTCACTCGGGCTCAGATCCTCAGCGAAGCACTGCCCTACATTCAGCAATACCAGGGTCGCGTTGTTGTAATCAAATATGGTGGCGCTGCCATGGTGCATCAAGAGCGGCGGGCCGAAGTGCTGCGGGATATCGTCTTTTTGTCCTGTGTCGGCATTCGTCCGGTGCTGGTCCATGGAGGAGGGCCTGAGATCAACAGCTGGCTGCAAAAGCTGGATATTCCCTTCAAATTTGTCGATGGCCTGCGGGTCACCGATGCCGCCACGATGGAAGTGGTGGAAATGGTGTTGGTGGGTAAGGTCAATAAGCAGATCGTGCAGCTAATCAGCTTGGCAGGCGGTTCCGCAGTGGGATTGTGTGGTCGGGATGGCAACTTGATCAAGGCACGCTCTCAAGGACGAGCGGAGATTGGCTTTGTGGGGGAGGTGAGCAGCATCAACCCCCATTTGATTCAAACCCTGCTGGAGGGAGGCCAAATTCCGGTGATCTCCAGTGTGGCCGCCGATGAGACAGGGCAAGCCTACAACATCAACGCCGATACAGTAGCCGGAGAGCTGGCGGCTTCTCTGGGGGCAGAAAAGCTGATCTTGCTCACCGATACCCCCGGTATTCTCAAAGATCCTCAGGATCGCAGCTCCTTGGTGACTTTGGTGGATATCGAAACTGCCCGCCGGCTGATCCAAACGGGTATCGTTAAAGGCGGTATGATTCCCAAGGTGCAGTGTTGCATCCGGGCCTTGGCACAAGGGGTACGGGCCGCCCACATTCTGGATGGGGGATCCCCTCATTCCCTGCTGCTGGAGATTCTGACCGATGCCGGAGTAGGCACCAAGCTGGTTCCCTCCCAGTATTCTGCGCAGGTGGGGGAAGTAAGCAGCAGCGCCCGTTAAAGTCTTTTTCTCA
Source organism: Thermostichus sp. DRC_bins_24 (assembly GCA_039794845.1). Classification (GTDB taxonomy): domain Bacteria; phylum Cyanobacteriota; class Cyanobacteriia; order Thermostichales; family Thermostichaceae; genus Thermostichus. The sequence goes on along the minus strand of JAUQVK010000112.1, from coordinate 16,532 downwards.
AGCTTCTTTGACAAAGCGGAGGATCTCCCGCACATGGCCCAGAAATTGGCTGTCAACGCTGAGTTGAGCCACGGCTTGTTGGATCTCTTGCCGCAGTTGGGTGTGGTCTAGGTCATTGCTGGCCCGCAGTTGTTCGAGCTGGGCTTTGGCAGTGGCCACTTCTTGCCGCAGGTAGCGCCGGGTTTCCTCTTCTTTAGATGCCCAGGAATGGGGCCTGTTGGGATCCAATTGCTCTTGCATGATCTCCACTTGGCGGGTCAAGTTCTTCAGCTGATAGGCCAGTTCGATCGCATCTTCGCGGGGCACCAAAATTTGCTGTTGCAGCTGGGCCAACCGGTCCGCCAGATATTCATAGCCGCGAATGGCCGGGCGCAAAGCCGTCAGCAACAAAGCCGCCACAGCACTGGGGTAGCCAATTGGGGTGACTTGCCCAATGGCCAATCCGTAAAAGGCCAGGGCCGACAGCACATGCAGCGCAATCGCAATGCGCAACGACCAGTTGGTGAGTTTCTGAATAAAGGTAAAGGCTGAGGTTTCCACCGGGATCCCCCGTTGTCGAGACACAACCGCCTCGTGGTGCACGGCCTTGGCATGAAAGTAAATGTTCCAAGGAATGGTGACGATCACCACCAACCACCAAAAGCTGGCAATCCCGATCACCCAGTCCGCCAGTTCTCCAATCGGCAATCCGAAGGCGCGGAAGAAGCCAAACAGGATCCCGCCGAAGATCAATAACAATAGCCCTGCTCCCCCAACCGGAAAGAGCATTCTGTAGTAAGACATCGCTGGCTTCTCCTCCGTCAAGATGTCTATAGCCTGTCCGGGTTTGGCTAGCCGGAAACCCAAAAAGGGGCAGTTTGCCAGCTGTCCCGGAAAAACCAAACTCGACTTTTCAAAATTCCCAGGAGACAGGTTTGAACCTCTGCGCTCCTTCACGGTTTATCCCGACCAGCAAGCGCGTAAAGTGGATCTGTGCCCTGCACCACTTTTTTGTTCTTCATTTGTTCTTGGGTGTGCTCTGTGACCTTTGCTGCCACTCCCCCCGATACGGCTGCAGATTCGGATCCCCAACCTCAACGAGAGAGCGACTGGCGGTTGCTGCGGATTCTCTGGCCCTATGCCCGTCGCCACCTGAAGTTGTTGCTGGCAGCTTTGGCCTTTTTGCCCCCCTTGGCACTTGCGGATGCAGTGCAGCCTTTGATCTTGCAGCGAGCCCTGGATGGCCCGATTGCCCAGGCGATGGAACGCGGGGACGGGATCCTCTCCGGCCTGTGGCCCTTTGTGGGCTTGTTGGTTCTGACGGTGCTGGTGCGCTGGGGCTTCCAATCTTTGGAGGGCTATACCAGCCAAAAGTTGGGGCAGCTGATGACCCGCGACATTCGGGATGATCTGTTCGCCCACATTCTCGCCTTACCGGCCCAATTTTTTGATCGCACCCCGGTGGGGAAATTAATCACCCGCATCACCAGTGATGTAGAAGCCTTGGGGGATGTCTTCTCGACGGGGGCCGTCGGCATTGTCAGTGACCTGTTTACCCTGGGGGTAATCGCGGTGGTCATGCTCAGCCAACGCTGGGATTTGGGCCTGCTGCTGATCCTCATCGTCATTCCCATTGGGGCCATCGTCATTTGGTTGCAGCGCCGCTTTCGTGATGCCAACTTTCGTGTGCGAGAAGAACTCTCCAAACTCAACTCCTGGATTCAAGAAAACATTTTGGGCATCACGGTGGTCCAACTGTTTCGGCGGGAACGACTAAACGGGCAGATCTTCCGAACCATTAACCAGCGCTACATTCACGAAGTCGATCAGACTATCCTTTACGATTCCGCTTTGTCCGCTGTTTTGGAATGGGTGTCGTGGTTGGCGGTAGCAGCCCTGCTTTGGGTGGGGGGGCAACAGGTGATCTCGGCCGGTACGGGGGCTCTGCGACAAGGCTTGGGGGGATCCCTGCCGTTACCCAGCGAGCCCCTCACCTTTGGCAGCCTCTACGCCTTTATCCTGTTCTCCCAACGGTTTTTCAACCCGCTGCGTCAGTTGGCGGAAAAATTTACCGCTCTGCAGTCGGGGTTTACGGCTGTCGAACGGATCGATAACATTCTCAGCCTGCCGATTGCCATTCGGGATCCCGCTCAGCCCCGCCACTTGCCTGCTTCCGCCGGGGGGGAGGTGCGGTTCGAGAATGTTTCTTTTGGCTACACCGCCGATGAGTGGGTGCTGAAAAATCTCAACTTTACGATTCGCCCCGGAGAAAAAGTGGCCCTGGTGGGGCCGACAGGGGCGGGGAAAAGCTCGATCATCCGCTTGCTCTGCCGCCTTTATGAGGTAAATCAGGGATCCATTCGCATCGATGGTGTGGATATTCGCGAGATCCCCCAGGCAGAACTGCACCGACACCTTGGGGTGATTCTGCAGGATGGATTTTTGTTCTCGGGCAATATCCAACAAAACATCACCCTTGGGGAAACTGGGGACTTGGCCGATGTGGAGCGGGCCGCCCGTCAGCTGAACCTGCACGAATTCATCCGCGACTTACCCCAAGGCTATGCCACGCCGGTGCGGGAACGGAGCAGCAACCTCTCTAGCGGCCAAAAACAGTTGATTAGCTTTGTGCGGGCCATGTGGCGGAATCCGAAAATTTTGGTGTTGGATGAGGCCACCGCCAGCTTGGATGTGGGCACAGAAGCCCTGATCCAGTCGGCTCTAGAAACCCTGCTGCAGGATCGCACCGCTATCATCATTGCCCACCGCCTTTCCACCATCCGCGACGTGGATCGCATCTTGGTGCTGCAACGGGGAGAACTGAAAGAACAGGGATCCCATGCGGAGCTAATGGCTCTGAATGGCATTTATGCCAACCTCTATCGCCTGCAAGACTTGGGCGGATAGTTTGGGGATTTTTTGGGGTTTTTGGGATCCCTATTCTGAACTCACTTACAGCCCTTTACGCCTAGGGCACGCTGGCGCGTTCGCCCACCATAGGGCACCGCTAGTCCCATGTAACAACCGTGGAAGTTGAGATCCACCCCCTAGGGCTAAAGAAGCACAAGCCCTGCCGTAGAAAACCCGCGTAAGGGCTGTAAAACTCATTTGAACTCTGGCGTTATCGACGAGCGCCAAAGCGGGACTGAATCGCCCGTAGGGTGGTGGAGCCGGCATCTGAAAAGGCAATTCGAGCCTTACTGAGGAGCACATTGCCATTGTCCAGAGCCACCTCTTTCAAGCTGGCCAAGCCATCTGAGGTCTGCACAAGGGCACGACGGCCCCAAGCGGAGAGATTTTTGCTGAGGGTGTTGATTACACGTTCCATAGGGTTGCAGGCTCATCAAGAGTTAAGCATGGAGTCAGAACCGGCCGTAGAAGGGCTCCAACACAAGGATCCCATGAAAGCATCCCACGAAAACAAGATGGCACGCTCCCAACAAATCAGCTACCCTTCGTCTTCCACCAGCCTACCCCGCTGCCGCTGTCGTCAAGAAGGGCAAGGAAGCGAGAATTGTTAAGGATTATTACAAGCTTGCCGTCAAGCTGGTGGGCTAGCTATGATGAGCCCCAAGTCCGGCACATGAGCAAGAAAAGCGGTTAGCCATGAATCATCGGCCAGAGATTGTGGAAGGCGTGGATGCCAAGCAGAAGGTGACGTTGTATCTCTCGTCCGACTTGCACCGGAATCTGAAGATTCGGGCGGCTGTGGAGCGGGAACCGATGTCGGCAGTGGCAGAGAAAGCTCTTACCTTCTACTTGCTGCATCCCGAGGTGATCGAAGGCGTGCAGGGCAGTGCTTATCGCGTTCATCAATGTCCTGAGTGCAGCCATCCATTTGTCATCCGCGACGGAGAGGTGACCTCCCTTCACAAGCAGTCTGCAGCCGAAGCCATCCTCGAGGAGGTTGAGCCGGAATACTGGGGATCTGCACCCAGTTCAGAAGAGCAACGACAAGATGCCTTGGTGCCTTGTTAAGGTTCTTCTCAAGCACCCTAAAGAATGGCCTTTATTTTGCAAACTTGAGTGAATAAGAAGTGAATAACAGCAGTCCACGACACAGAAGCAATCTCAGGAGCAAGCCAGACTAAAACCCATTTTCAACCCATTTTCTTCGAGTCCTCCTTCCCGGTCTCAGTTCAGATTTTTTCCCTGTGCAGTTGGTGCCTCCCATGCAAGAGCTAGACATCCTCATTCAAGCTCAATACCCACTGCTTTACCTGCTCACCCCAGAGGAAGAACGGGCGGAGGCGGCTCTGGCAGCAATTGCGCGCACCCTCAAGCCTCAGCGGCGCTTATTCATCTGGACGGTCACCCACGGCATCGTCGAGTACGGCAACCCCCGCAGCCTCACCCAACACAATACCCAGTCTCCTCAACCCGCCATTCAATGGGTAATGGAGCAAAAGGATCCGGCTATTTGTGTCTTCAAAGATCTGCACGATTTTCTGGACAACACGGAGGTGAAGCGCTGGATCCGCGATGCCATTTTTAGCCTGAAGGGATCCCACAAAACCATCCTTCTGATGTCCCCGGTGCAGGTGGTACCCGTTGAGCTGGAAAAAGACATCTCCGTGGTGGACTTTCCCCTGCCGGATATGCCCGCTCTGGAGCGCACCCTCAATCGCCAACTGGAGCAAACTCCCCGCTCGGGCTCCCTCCCTCCTGAAACTCGGGAGAAATTGGTCAAAGCTGCCCTCGGCCTTACCCAAGATGAAGCGGAAAAGGTCTATCGCAAGGCCGTGGTCATGCACGGTCGCCTCAGTGAGGCTGAAGTTGAGATCGTTCTCTCTGAGAAAAAGCAGCTGATCCGCCGCAACGGCATCCTGGAGTTTATCGAAGAAGACGAAACCATTGAGGCAGTTGGTGGCCTGGAGGAACTGAAGCGCTGGCTCTCCCAACGATCGGGTGCCTTTACCGAGCGGGCGAGAGCCTACGGGCTGCCCCAACCGAAAGGCATGCTGATTTTGGGCGTGCCGGGCTGTGGCAAATCCCTGATTGCCAAGACCACCTCCCGACTTTGGGGCTTGCCTCTGCTGCGGTTGGATATGGGCCGCGTTTACGATGGCTCTACGGTGGGGAAATCAGAAGCCAACCTGCGCAGCGCCTTGCGCACCGCCGAGTCTTTGGCCCCGGCCATCCTGTTTATCGACGAGTTGGACAAAGCCTTTGCCGGATCCGCAGGTTCGAGCGACTCCGATGGGGGCACCTCCAGCCGCATCTTCGGCTCTTTCCTAACCTGGATGCAGGAGAAACGTTCTCCGGTGTTTGTCATGGCAACGGCCAACCGGGTGGATCGTCTGCCAGGCGAGTTTCTCCGTAAGGGCCGCTTTGACGAAATCTTTTTCGTGGATCTGCCCAACACCACCGAGCGAATGGAGATCCTGGAAATTCATCTGAAGAAGCGGCGGCGCGACATTAGCCGCTTTGATCTGCGCCAGCTAGCCGTAGCCTGTGATGGCTTTTCCGGTGCAGAAATTGAACAGGTTTTGATTGCTGCCATGTACGAAGCCTTTGCCCAGAACCGCGAATTTACGCAGCTGGACATTTTGGCAGCAACAAAAGCAACTCAGCCGCTATCTCGCACCATGACGGAGCAGGTGGTAGCGTTGAGGGAATGGGCCCAGCAGCGGGCTCGGCCAGCAGCAGCCTCTGTGGCCGAGTACCAGCGACTGGAGTTCTAGCGGGAGGTGGCCAGCCAAAGTTGCCTAACCACAGGCGGAAGAGGCACAGGTCAACCTTTCCCTACTAGAACGTTGCTCGTTGTTGTGTGTCGATGTTCCAAACCCTAAATACAGGAGAGAAACACCATGTCTCATTTTAGCACCTTGCGCACCAAGATTACGGATGCCCAAATCCTGCAAAACTCCCTGCGGGATCTCGGCTACAGCGTTAAGCTCGGCGCCGATGTGCGCGGCTACAACGGCCAACGCGTGCGTGCCGACATCGTGGCTCAGCTGGAGGGCGACTACGATTTGGGCTGGTCTAAGAACCCTGATGGTTCCTTCGACTTGATCGCCGATCTCTGGGGCGTGGCTAAGAAGCACAACCAAACCGAGTTGATCAACTCCATCAACCAAAAGTACGCCGTTAACAAAACCCTGGCGGAAGTGAAGCGTCCTGGCTTGAACAATGCCAACGTCAAAGTGGTGATGCACTAAGCCGGATCCCGTCTTGGCATCGCTGCGGCGAGCTTTCCTCAGAGGGGCTGACTTCAGCCCCTGTTTTTTGTTTCCAACACACAGCCCATTTACAGCCCTTGCGCGGGTTTTCTACAGCAGGGATTGTGCGTCCTGCAAGTGTATCGCTCTTATTGGGAGTGACTACAGGACTATAAGTCGCGATGGGACAGTCGGAAAAGAGGCTTTTAACGGGCCAGATCCCATCCCAAACATTCCTGCATCACCTGACCCAGAAGATACAGGGATCCACACAGCACTGCCGGAGGCTGGTCATCTGATCCCTGGGAAAGGTGTGACCGGAGGGCTGCCAAGTCGGGTAGGGCTTGCACTTGGCTGAGGTTGGGTTGTAAGGTTCGGGCCAGTTGGGCCAGTTGTTCGGGATCCATTCCGGAGTGGGCGGCAATCGGCAGGGTAAACAGGCGATCTCCCGCTCGGAGCAGGGTACTTAAAATGCCAGAGACATCTTTGGTGCTTAGGATGCCGATGTACCAGGTGAGGGGGCCAGGATAATGCTCATCCAGGAAGCGGCGCAGGGCTTGGGCGGCGGGCAAATTATGGGCCCCATCCATCAGCAATCTCTGGGATCCGATCTGGACAGACTGTAGCCGCCCTGGCCAACGGGTGATGGCAAAGCCTTTTTCTATTGCAGCATCGGGGAGCCGCCAGCCCTGCCGGCGCAAGTTCTGTAGAATTTCCAGGGCCACTGCCCCATTGGTCAGCTGGACATCGCCCGTTAAGGGCAAGTAGAGGGAGAGCCCTTGCCAGCTCACCGTCTGCGGCCCCGACCAGCACAGAGGCTCCGCCACGTAAACCGGGATGTGCAACTGCTCGGCCCTGGCTTGGATCACAGCCATCACCTCCGGGGTTTGCGGCGCACACACCAAAGGGATCCCTGGCTTAAGAATGCCTGCTTTCTCGGAGGCAATTTGGGGCAGGCTGTTGCCCAAGCGTTGCCAATGATCCCAGCCGATGGAGGTAATTGCCGTCACTACGGGGTCGATCCCGGCATTGGTGGCATCCAACCGTCCCCCCAGCCCCACCTCCAACACCACAACATCTACCTTTTGCTGACGGAAGTACAGCCAGGCCGCCGCTGTGACCACCTCAAACTGGGTCGGGGAGGGCTCATCAGGGGGATACGTCTGTAAGGTGTCTCGCACCTGGGCCAGCACTTGGCTCCAATCGCTGGGCAAGATATACTCCCCGCTCAACCAAATGCGTTCGCACCAATCCACCAAATGGGGGGAGGTGTAGCGCCCCACGTGGTAGCCTGCTGCCCAGAGAACATGGCTCACCCAGGCACAGACGGATCCCTTGCCATTGGTTCCGGCCACATGAATGACTGGGATCCCGGCCTGTGGCTGCCCCAAGCGCCGCAATAATTCCTGCATTCGCTCCAGGCTCAGATCCACCCCAAAATGGCCGAGTGACTCCAGAAATCCCGGCCAGTCCCAGTCTGGGGTTGGGATCCCGTCCGCATTGGGTGAGAGAACACCCATCAATGGCAGGTCATTCTGGCTCAAGTTTGGCACCGCAAGTCAAGCAATCCAGACATTCAAGACAAAGCCCCAATCCGGCAAGATTTAGGCAGAGATCCCATTGTGGCCTCTAGGGGGGCCAGGTTGTGCCTCGTTCATCGAGAACGGAAAATTCGTCCAGAAGCCTCGCGGACAAAGTCTTGTAGCCAACCGGATCCCTGAGTGCTTTGCACCTGGGCTTTGACCACCGCTTGCATTCCGCCTTCCCCCCAGGTTTGGTTGCGCTGGAAATACTCGATGAAGCTTTTGCCCGCAATGCGGGTGAGGTAGCCCGCACTGGCAGCTTGAATCGGGGCAGTCACCAAAAACCCCACCACACTCACTTCCGCCACCGTGGCCAAAATACCCGTTGTCAGTTGGATTGCCCCTTCCACCAAGCCCAAGCTGGTCAGGGTTTTGGCCAGAGAGAGGGCCAGTTCCCGTCCCTGGTGCAGGTTCATTTTGCAGCCGTAGACGGATCCCAACTCCACCACCATCTGGGCGTTGATCGCCGCAATCGCCAACAGATCCACCGCGGGAATCGGGTTGGCAAACACCACACCCGTGACAATCCACTGAAAGCGATCGATCACTTGGTCTGCTTGTTGGCGCAATTGGGTTTGGATAATTCGTTTGGCTTCTTCTCCCAGTTGTTGCGACTGCAACAAGGCATTGTCCAAAGCCAGGGATCCCCCTTCAGCATAGAGCACCGCCTGGATGCGATCCCGCACTGCTACCACGTTAGCCTCCGGTTGCCAGGTTTGGGATCCCACCTGCACCGGGGCCGGAGCTGCACAGGCCATCAGTACATCCTGGGGTTGGATCAAGGGGTGAACCCGTTCTCGCAGGCGTTGCAACACAATCATTTGTTCTTCAGGGGTGTAGCGATCGGTTTTGTTAAAGACCAGCAGGGCGCGTTTGCCCAAAGCGATCAACTGGCGCAAGGGATCCACCTCCGACTGGCGCAAATCCCCGTCCACCACCACCACCAGCAAATCCGCCGCTTCCGCCTGGGCACGGGCCTCACTTTCCCGCATCACCCCTGCCGGGCCGATTTCCAAAATGCCGGGGCAATCCATAATCTGCACCGGTTCCGGGATCCCGGGCAAAGCCCAATCGTAGAGCGCCGCCGCCTCAGTGGTGCCCAGGGTTGCCCCCACCGCCCCCGCCCGCCGACCCAGCAGCGCATTCACCAAAGAAGTCTTGCCCGCCGACCCGGTGCCGAAGATCACCACCTTGAGCCGTGGCTGAGCCAAACTCTTGGCCAACAGAGCCGACCGTTCCGCCAGAGCGGCCCGCGCCACCTGATCCTGAATTTGCGCCATCTGCGCCTCCAGTTGGGCCAGGTTTTGCTGGGCCATATCTCGCTTGTCCACAGCCTTTTCCGGCAGGGCCGGTCGTTGGGGTGCCTCTGCCGGGCGACGAAACAAGAACAGGTAATAGACGGAGGCTGCCAGAAACACCAGCAACACCAACACCAACACCCCGATCAACAGCCCTCCCAGAATGGGGTGGTAACGGGTGGCGTAGTACAGATCGAGAAAAGACTGAATCAACCAGACGATCAGACCCGTAACAAAAGCCAAGAGCGCTAACAATAGCAGCAAGCGCAGGTAAGGAACCGACCGCATAGGGATCCCAGGCCAAAACTGATTTACTCTACCTGCTCAAATTCTGGCCGCACAGCCTCTCTAGACATCGGCCTCAGGCTGCAGGGGCAAGGCTTCACTATCCGGTTCTTCTGGTTCACACCGGGATCCCCGCTCGTCAGGGCCGATCACCTGAATCGGCTCCGGTTCCCCATCGACTTTCACCTGCACATTCCGCAAATGCCATTCTGAGCCAACCGTGCCCCGCTCCGACTCCACGGCCACATCTCCTGTCCGTCGCGCCCCCGTGATCAAAAAGGACAGGCATACCCAGCCGGCCTCCTCGTTTTCCTGAAAGCGCAGCTGAGACAGCCATCCCGGCCTCAAGGGTTCCCCCAAACGCTCCACCACCACCGCATCTCCCTCAAGCGCCTCCACCGCCAAATGGTAGCTGCGATAAGCCCCCGAAGCGCGGATCCCATTCCAAACCAGGAATCCCGCCCCTGCCAGACCCAAGCCCAGCACCGCCAGCAGGCCCAGACACCCGCAGCCACAACACCCCAAAGGGACAGCACAACCAGCGCCTTGGGTACTTTCTGATGAGGGACGTTCCGATGGGGAACTGACCGACATGGACAGCCACGAAAACAGGACAGCCCCACCCTAGCACGGAGCTCCTCTGCCCAGCTCTGCAGGCGACGCTACGCCATTTGTCGGTGACAGAAAGGCTTTGTTTTTTCCGTACCCTTACAGAGGCTAAGGAAAACTCTAAAGCAACCCTTCCGAAAACACCGAATTATGGCTTCTGTCAGAGTTTATAAATATCAAAACTGTGGCCTAACTTCAGACTAAGACAAAAGTTGTACCCTAATGCGACAAATTGCTTAGTCTGTTCCTCCCTAGGAGCAAAAGCTTTGTCCTAAAAGGGTTTTAGGCTATCCGTACAACTGCAATCAGGTTGTTCAGGCGCTGATTTATACTCCGAGATTCCCTGTTTACTGAGCGTAGAAACAGAAGGATAAAGAGCGTACGTGCAATCGGCTATTCAGCGGATTAACTCTTTGGGAAACTTGTCAAGAATAGGAGCAGGGAAAAATAAGAATGAGGCTAAGGACATGACCGTGCAGCAAATCATTCAATCTGCCATGATGACCGGGCTGCTCACCTCCGCTCAGGAACACGAGCTGAATATGCTGCTGTTTCAGCAAGAATGTTCCGAAGCTGACATCTTCCTGCTGCGCCGCCTGCACCGCTGTCTGCGCCAGGGATCCATCCGCCAGATCGAAACCTTGGACAACACCATTGCCATCGGTCACTTTGGCTCACCCCTGCGCCTGGTACCGGATATCACCGAAGCAGCTCCGCCTGCAACCCAAGGCTTGACCCTAGTCTGTAACCCAAAAGTGGGTTGAACATCTGGTGTGGCAGCTTCCACCCTCAGGCAGGGCAAGGTGGGAGTTGCTACGGGATCCCCCCGGAATCTAGGGCAGGAACGACCTGTGGCCTACCCGTCTTGCAGCTAAAGCTCATCCAAGCCGGCGAGGTTGACCTCCCAGCAGAGGCGCGGCTGCACAAACTGCAGCAGTTGCCGACGAATGCGTTCCAAGGGCTGGAGCGGTTGTCGGGATCCCTGCAGCCAAAAATGCTGCTGCAAGTAGTCAATGAGCCACAGCTGCGCTGGCACATCCAAACGGGCAGATACTGCTTTGGCCAATTCCAAGGCCTGTGCCAGAGAATCCGGCCAACGTTTCAGCGCCTCTAGCAGTTCCGGAGGGATCCCTTGCAGTTGCTCCCGAGCGACAAGAGCCAATCCGGGGCTCCCTTGAGCCAAAGCCATCCATTCCGACCAGGAGATCCCTTCCGGTGCTGTCTGGCTCAACAGTTGCAGGACTTGGCCCACCTCCATCGGGCTGAGGCGACGAAACGGCACCAACTGGCATCTGGATAACAACGTCGGCAATAGGGAGGCCGCCTGGGGCGCGATCAGGATCAGATGGGCCAATCCCGGTTCCTCCAGGGTTTTCAACAGGGCATTGGCAGCACCTTCCGCCAAGGTTTCGGATCCCTCCAGCACCACCACCGAGCGGCGGGCACGAATGGGCCGACGGGCACAAAAGTGGACCACCCCTTGCACCTGTTCCAGTCGAATTTGCGGTGGAGAACGCCGTTGCAAAGTTTGCGCTTCTGGGGAGTCAGCCGCGATCAGACGGCCTTGATGGAGGTAGGTCGGACTGACCCAATGCAGGTCGGGATGGGTGCCCGCCATCAGCCAATGACAACTGGGGCACTGCCCGCAAGGGATTCCGGCGGGTCGGATCCCCTCTCTCTCTTGGCCAGACTCACAGAGGAGAGCTTGGGCAAACCAACGGGCCATTAAGCCCCGCCCCACCCCTTGGGGCCCCACAAAACAGTAGCCAGAAGTTACTCGCCTCTTCTCCAGGGCGGCCACGAGTAACCGCACCGCCATCTCTTGCCCAACAATGTGGGACGGGGGCAACACCTTCACCCTATCGGTGCTCCTTGGGGTTTGGGCCATGAAACCATGAGGATGAATTGGTTATTAGCCATTGGCGGGGGTAGGCGAGAAATGCTTGCGGAAATACCGCACCGTCTCTGGCCGCAACAACCCCTGCTCCACCAAGGGATCCCCCCAGTGCTCAGAAGACTCATCCATCAGTGGCAGGGATTCGAACACCTCCGCGGGCAACAGGTCGGCAGCCTTGAGAAACTCCCCTGGCGATCGACATCCCGACAGACGAGCAGAATACCCCCCATCGGCGAAGAATTTGATCGTGGTGGGTTTCAAGCCCGTACATTCGCCAATCACCGCCGTCAGTTTCCCCCCCGACTGCTGCCAGTTGCTGAGGATGTGTTCGATCTGAGGCTGAGCCAGCAGACCGGCCTCCTGCAAATTTTGGAACAAATGCCGCGCCCAAGGGGTTAGCTCCGCCAACAGAGGATCCAGCAGCGTATCCTCATCAGGATCCAAAAGGAGTTCCCCCTCGCCTAAATCATTTCCTGCAAATCCCCCGGTTCGCGCCGACACCCGCTGCCGGGTGGGAGCCACGGAAACACTGACCGCCTCGAGCTCCGCTCGGGCCGCCTCGGCGATCAGCTTTTGTTGCTCGTAGCTTACCTGAAGCAGACGATTTTGATCCTCCTGAATCTTCAGGTTCTCCTGCAAAGACTCCAGGCTCTGGCGATAGGCCGTCAGCAGTTCCCGTGCATGTTGCAGTTCCACCGTCAAGTTTGCCTGCTGCTGCTGTAGAGCACTGACGCGGGATCCCATACTTTTCAGCTGTTGCTGAGCTTGCTCCAGGGTTTCCTGTCGAGTTTGCAGGGATGCCTCCAGTTCAGCAATGCGTTGGTACTTTTCAGCCCGTTCTGCGGTGAGCTGGTGGATCAAGGCTTGGCATTGCTGCAGCTGCTCCTTCTGTTGGGCGATCTGCGCTTCATAGTCACGGTTCACAGCGATCAACCGGTTCATTTCCACCTGAAGCTGCCGGAGCTGCCCCTGAAGATCCTCCACCAGCTCAGGGTCGATACGCCTGGAGAGCTGCGCCACTTGCATTGCATGCTCCTGCTGCGACTGAGCGTAGCGCTCTTCCCAGGACTTCAGGGCTGCTGACGATTCCAACAGTTGCTCTTGCAGGCTGGCCACCTGTGCTTGCAAACAGGTCAGTTCCGGGGATTCTGCCCCACTGACGCAAACAGGAGAACCTCGGGCCGATTCCAGCTCCCCCACCAGATCTACGGGATGGGAAGTCCCAGCCTGAGGGATCCTTTGCAAAAGCTGCTCCTCTAGACTGTCCCGTTCCGACTGGAGTTGCTGTACTTGCTGCAAAGCTGCCTCCAACTGGGCCTGTAAGTCGGCTACCACGCCCATGGGCACCGAGTCGAGCTGGCGTTTTTGCAAAATCTGAATTTGCTCCTGCAGCTGTTCCAATTCTGATTGATAGCAATCCTGCTGGGTTTGTAGCAGCCGTTGGGCCTTTTGTTCGGCGGCGCGGGCGTTGGCCAGGTCGGTTTCCAGCCGTTGCAGTTGTTCTTGCCAAACCTTCAGATCCTGCTGCAAGGTGGCCTGTTGCTGGAGTTCTGCCTGCTGCAGACGAATGGTGGCTTCCAATTTTTGAATGCGCTGCTGGTACTGGCTCTGGAAATCGGCGATCTGCTGGTTCATGTTGGCCAGGATCCCGTCCCATTCCCGCTCTTGCAAGTGAAGTTGCAACTTCAAGGCTTCCACTTGCTTGCGGTAGTCGGCAATCGTGAGGGGTTGAGATTCGGGGGCAAAAGGATCCAGCGCAGCTGCTACAGGAACAGGTTCTGCCTTAGGCTCGGGTGTAACCGAGAATAGCTTGGGTTCCTCCTGTGGGATCTCGGCCGCTTCCGCCGGCAAACCTTCGGCGGACTCCTCTCGGTGGGAAACTGGCGGCACTGGTTGCACAGGGGTAACTGGGGCGGCCGATTGCATCCGGTTCGCCTGCAGAAGATCCATAGCCCCAGGCCCTGCCGGAGTGGGTTGGGCCGCAAGTTTGGGAGCCTCCGCCATGAAAGGCTGGAGCGCCTCCCAAGCATTGGGGGAAGCCAGGCGCTGCAGTTGCACCTGCACATCCAAGGCCTGCTCCAAGACGGCTGGCTTTACCCACCCCTTCCAGGTTAAGATCTCCCCCAATTTCCGACCGTAGCGACGCTGCTGGGCCAAGGCCACCCGCAACTGCTCAAAATCTAGGTAGCCTAGGGCCACCAAAACCTCCCCCAAGGAGAGGGCCTGACTGGGAATAAAAGGGTAGAGATCCGGCAGGGTTAACCAACCACGCTCCAGGCATACTTCCCCCAACTTCAGGTGGTTTTGCTGTTGCTCCCGCAGAGCCTGAGCCAACTGGGATTGAGAGAGCAACCCCGCCCGTACCAAACGCTGACCAAGGGGCAACCTCGACTCAGGCTCATCCGCAGAAGAAGAGCTTTTCCCTTCAAGAAACGGAAATGGAGTAGAACCACTCCGGGAAGAGGAGCGAGGGGGCATCTACACAGGCTCCTAGCTCAGCATTTACGCCGTACTCTAGCCTATCGTTCCCCCCGAGGTGAACCATGCCGTCAGTTTATTCTTGAAAAAGGGCAAAAGTAGTGAAAACCTCGGCCCACTACAGCCCTTTACGCTTAGGGTACACCAGTGCGTTTGCCCACCATAGGGCACCGCTAGTTATATACAGCTACAACAAAACTACAGCAACCACGGAGGTTGAGACCCAGCCCCTGGAGGGCGCAAGCCCTGTCGTAGAAAACCCGCACAAGGGCTATATTGTTGCTCTAACCCGTGGGATCCAACCGCATCAACACCTGGCCAAATTCCACCGATTGCCCATTGCTGACCAAAATCTCTGTCACGACGCCCGCCGTTTCCGCCTCCAACTCGTTCATCAACTTCATCGCTTCGATGATGCAGAGGGTTTGGCCCTTGTTCACCCGTTCGCCACTGCGCACGAAATCAGCTTCTCCAGGAGCAGGAGCGCTGTAAAAAGTCCCCACCATTGGCGCTGTGACATCCACCCAATGGCTAGGCGTGGATTTGCGGCTGGGGGGGGAAGCTTCAGTAGGGGCAGGAGGGGACGGCGGGACAGAGGCAGTGACCGCAACCGGACTGGCGGGAGGACTGGCCGGAGGGGTGTCCACAGCAGCCGGAGTCCCCTTGCGCAGGGTGAGGCGAAAATCCTTCAGTTCTAGGGTTAGCTCGGTAACGGCACTCTCCTCCAGGGCAGAGAGCAAGAGCCGAATTTCCTGCCAATTGACAGCATCCAAGGGAAGGTTCACTCCTAGTTCATCACCCATCCGCTACGGCAAAATCAATGAATCAATATCAAAATCAGTAAAAAACTTACTCACGGCCCAGGTAGCTATCGGTGCGGGTGTCAACGCGAATCCGTTCCCCAACCTTGATAAACAGAGGCACCTGTATCTCGGCACCGGTTTCCAACTTGGCGGGTTTGGTTCCCCCTGTTGCGGTGTCTCCCTTCACTCCCGGATCGGTTTCCACCACTTCAAGCGTGACGGTATTGGGCAATTCCACGTCGATCACCTGCCCATTCCAGCGTAGGATCGCCACTTCCATATTTTCTTTCAGATATTTTACGGACGCACCAATTTGGGCGGCGGTAATCGGCGCCTGTTCGTAGGTCTCCATATCCATGAACACCAGATTGTTCCCTTCCGCGTAGAGATACTGCATATCCACCTTTTCGATGGTGGCCGCCGGCAGGGTTTCACCGGCTCGGAAGGTTTTCTCAACAACGTTGCCAGTCTGCATGTTTTTGAGCTTGGTGCGCACAAAGGCTGCTCCCTTGCCGGGCTTCACGTGCAGAAAATCGATCACCTTGTAGGGCGCTCCATCAATTTCGACGGAGGTGCCAGGGCGCAAATCGTTGCTTGAGATCATGTCAGCAGGGGGATTCTGTTGCGTAGACTTCCCAATCTTACCGTGGCGACGGGGTACTCCGATTCGTTACCTTTTCAGTGCCTTCGGATCAACAGGGGGCTGTCGACCGTAAAGTGGCAGCACCCCCTGCCATGGGGGACGCAACCCTGCCCGAAAATCGGCACGGGCCAACTCTGCCAAGGCTACCACCGGCACCGGGTCCACAAAGTCGGCAGCATCCACAGGCAAAGCTTGGGGCCATTGCCGGAGAACCGCCTGCCAAGCCCGCCGCTCCCAAACCTGATCCGCTACTTCCGCAAAGATCTGTTCTTCCCCAACCCGATACACGCCGCCGTACCACTCTTCTCGTTTGGCATCCATCTGCACAGCAACGGTTATCGGCTCTGCTGGGGATCCCTGCATACGCCACACTTGATGGGCGATCGCGGCCAAAGCCGAGTAACCAAACACCGGAATCTGTAACTGCTGCCCCAACAGGCGTGCCACACTCACCCCCAAGCGACTGCCCGTAAAACTGCCCGGCCCCACGACTACAGCAATTCCAGCTATCTGTGACCAAGCCTGAGAAGCCAGAAAGCTCTTTAAGCAAGGATGCAACTGTGCTGCCATTTCCCGATCCAGCACCCAACACCGGCTGCGACTTTGCCCCAGCTCCGACCTGACCGGCAAAAGGGTCAGGCCCAAAACAGGAGTTGTGGTGTGGATCCCTAAAATCCACTCGGACGTGGGCATGGAGCTTCTCAGGGAGAGAGGGGAAGGTTGACGAAACTTAACGGATAACTTAATCTTAGGGTGTAAATCTTCGCGCTTCCTTCGGGAAGTTCATCCCAAATCA
>JAUQVK010000111.1:0-5435 GCA_039794845.1 Thermostichus sp. DRC_bins_24 | reverse complement strand
CAATTACTTCGAGTTTTACAATCACCAACGCTTGCACCAAGCGCTAGATTATCAAGTCTCGGCGGCAGTACATTTAGTACATTTTAGTAAGCGAGATGGTTGAGATGTATTAATATCGGGTACACCTTAATCTCTTGCGATTTCAACACGTCCTAGAACCTAAATCGAGCTTGGTTCAAGCATCAAGATGCTGTTTGAGCAGCTCATTGGCCAGTTTGGGATCCGCCCGCCCCTGAGTTTTTTTCATCAGTTGCCCGACGAAGTAGCCCAATAGCTTGGTTTTGCCGCTGCGATACTGCTCCAGCTGCTCGGGATTCTCAGCAATGACCTCAGCGATCATTTTCTCCAGGGCACCGCTATCCGAGATTTGCGTCATGCCCTTGGCTTCTACCAGGGCTTGCGCCGACCCACCTTTTTCCAACAGTTCCGGCAGGATCTCTTTGGCAATTTTGCTGGAGATGGTGCCCTTGTCGATGAGGTCGATCAGCTCGGCTAAGGTTTCCGGCTTCAGGGCAATATCGGGGTAGTCCAGCTTATGGGTGTTCAGGTAGCTGGCGATGTCACTCATCATCCAGTTGGCGGCGGCTTTCGGGTCAGCCCCTGCAGCAATCACCGCTTCAAAATACTCAGCCGTATTGCGTTCATCGCTGAGGTAGCGGGCATCGTACACCGAGAGAGCATACTCACTTTGGTAGCGTTGCCGCTTGATGGCGGGCAGTTCTGGCAACTCGGCTTTCCAGCGGGCTTTTTGGGCTTCGGACACGCGAATGGGCGGCAGATCCGGCTCGGGGAAATAGCGGTAATCGCTGGATCCCTCTTTTTTGCGCATGCTAATGGTGCGCTGGCTGTTTTCTTCCCAGAGGCGGGTTTCTTGCACAATCGGTTCGCCGGCCTCGATGGCTTTGACTTGGCGGTTGAACTCGTACTCGATGGCCCGCTGGATGGCGTTGAAGGAGTTCATGTTCTTGATCTCCACCTTCGTGCCAAAGGTCTCAGAACCCACCGGGCGCACGGAGATATTCACGTCACAGCGCATGGATCCCTCTTGCAGGTTGCCATCACACAAGCCGGCATAGCGCATGATGCGGCGCAACTCCTGCACGTATTCGGCTGCTTCTTCTCCGGTGCGGATATCCGGCTCGCTGACGATCTCGACCAAAGGGACTCCCGCCCGGTTGAAATCCACCAAAGAATAACTGGAACCGGAAAGACGGTCGCTACCGGCATGAACCAATTTGCCCGCATCTTCTTCCATGTGCAGACGGGTGATGCCAATGCGCTTGGTACGACCATCGCTGAGCTGGATCTCGATCCAGCCGTGGGTGGCAATCGGCAGGTCGTATTGGGAGATTTGGTAGTTTTTGGGCAAGTCGGGGTAAAAATATTGCTTGCGGTCGAACTTGCTGTAAGGTGCAATGGTACAATTCAAGGCCAAGCCAGCCTTGACGGCATACTCCAGCACTTTTTCATTCAGCACTGGCAGGGTACCGGGCAAGCCCATGCAAATCGGGTCGATGTGGGTATTGGGGGGAGCGCCAAATTCCGTCGCACTGCTGGAGAAGATCTTGGTTTGAGTGCTGAGCTGGCAGTGAACTTCCAACCCAATCACAGCTTCGTATTGCACTTTGGCAGGGGCGGCGACAGTCATGGGATCCCCAAAAGATTACGGTGTATCCATTTTAGTGTCACGGTTGAGCTACCTTGGGCATAAGGACGGAACCTTAGCCCAATGAGGGAAGCCCTAACCCCGACTACGGGAAGCCTCGTTCAGCTCATCAATCCCGGGATCCCGCTCTCGGACTCCCGCTCCAAATCTCGAAAGAGGGGAGTGCTCAGATAGCGTTCCCCAAAGCTGGGCTGAATCATCACGATCATCTTGTCGGCGTTTTCCGGTCGTCGCCCCACCTGGATGGCCCCGGCCAAGGCAGCCCCTGTAGAAATGCCGGAGAGGATCCCTTCCTCTTTGGCCAAGCGGCGACTGTAGGCCATGCTCTCCTCATCTCCTACGGCGATCACCTCATCCAACAGATCCCGCCGCAACACATCCGGCACAAACCCGGCCCCGATGCCTTCAATGCGGTGAAAGCCCGGTCTTTTGCCACTTAACACAGCACTGGCTTTGGGCTCGATGGCCACCAGCTGAATGGCAGGGTTTTGTGCCTTCAAGAATTCTCCAGCCCCGGTGATGGTGCCGCCGGTGCCCACCCCAGCCACCAGAATATCGATATGGCCCTCCGTATCCTCCCAAATTTCTGGGCCGGTGGTTTTGGCATGGATCTGTGGGTTAGCGGGATTGGTAAACTGACCTAGCATAAAGGCGTTGGGGGTACGGCGCACGATCTCTTCTGCTTTCCAAATGGCTTCTCCCATGCCGCCCGTGCCACTGGCCAGGTGAACCTCTGCCCCGTAGGCCTTTAACAACAGGCGCCGCTCTAAACTCATGCTCTCGGGCATGGTGATGATCAGTCGATAACCTTTGGCGGCTGCAGCCATGGCCAAGCCAATGCCGGTATTCCCAGAAGTGGGCTCCACCAGGATGGTTTTGCCAGGGGTAATCAGGCCCGCTTGCTCGGCGGCCTCGATCATGCTGACGGCGATGCGATCTTTCACGGAAGCAGCAGGGTTAAAGCTTTCCAATTTCACCAGGATCTGGGCCCGGCATCCCTCTTCCTGCGGGATCCGATTCAGCTGCACGAGGGGAGTACGACCGATGAGCTGGGTAATGTTGGCGGCGATTTTCATGGGTAGAGAAAAGGAAAAACCAGAGCGGCAGAGCAGTTCAGGGCCTTGTCCGATGCTAACCCTCCAACGGGATCCCCGAAGCCTATTTCCTCAAGATCCCTCTTGCCGAGGGCTGCAGCAGTCCTGGGGTTGACTCCAGTTCAAATGAATTCCGGTTAAGTGGATCCCTACGTTCGGTGAAGTTTTAGCAGTGGCAGCAACAAAACCGTTCCAGAAAATGATTTAGATTGAGATCACACCGGAACAGATGAGCCCATTATGCAACTGAGTGATCTCACTCATCCCAACCAGCTTCACGCTCTTAACTTGAGCCAGTTGCGCAGTCTAGCCCGCCAGATTCGAGACAAACACCTGCAAACCGCTGCCAACTCCGCCGTCGGTTGTCACCTGGGGCCAGGACTGGGGGTGGTGGAGCTGACCTTGGCGCTCTACAAAACTCTCGATCTGGATCGGGACAAGGTGATTTGGGATGTGGGGCACCAGGCCTATGCCCACAAAATGCTCACCGGCAGATATGCCAACTTTGAGACTCTGCGGCAAAAAGGGGGTATTGCCGGCTACCTGAAGCGCAGCGAGAGCCGCTTCGATCACTTCGGGGCAGGGCACGCTTCCACCAGCATTTCGGCAGCTTTGGGTATGGCCTTGGCGCGGGATCGGCGCGGGGATAATTTCAAGGTGGTGGCCATTATTGGCGATGGAGCCCTGACGGGAGGCATGGCCTATGAAGCCATCAACCACGCCGGACATCTGCCCAAGACCAACCTGATGGTTATCCTCAACGACAATGGCATGTCCATTTCCCCCAATGTGGGGGCGATCCCCCGCTATCTGAACCGTTTGCGCCTCAGCCCACCGGTGCAATTTTTGGCCGATAGCCTGGAAGAACAACTGAAGAATTTGCCCCTGCTGGGATCCAGCCTTAGCCCAGAAATCGACCGCATGAAAGAAACCATGAAATTGGTGACGGCGGTGCAAAACAACAAAACGGGCATCATTTTTGAGGAGCTGGGCTTTACCTATGTCGGGCCGGTGGATGGCCATAACCTGGCGGAGTTACTGGATGCCTTTGAGCTGGCCCACGGGATCCCCGGCCCGGTGCTGGTGCATGTGGCAACCGTAAAGGGCAAGGGCTACGCCCCTGCAGAGGCTGAACAGGTGGGCTACCACGCCCAATCCCGCTTTGATCTGGCCACGGGTAAGCCTTATCCCTCCACCAAACCCAAGCCCCCCGCCTACAGCAAAGTGTTCGGCCATGCTCTTTGTAAATTGGCGGAGCAGGATCCCCGCATCATCGGCATTACAGCGGCCATGGATACGGGCACGGGCCTAACCAAGCTGAAGGAAAAGTTGCCCGATCAGTTCGTGGATGTGGGAATTGCCGAGCAGCACGCGGTCACCCTCGCTGCCGGGATGGCCTGTGAGGGATTGCGCCCGGTGGTGGCCATCTACTCCACCTTTTTGCAGCGAGCCTACGATCAGATTATCCACGATGTCTGCATCCAGAAGTTGCCGGTCTTTTTCTGTTTGGATCGCGCCGGGGTTGTAGGGGCCGACGGCCCTACCCACCAGGGGATGTACGATATCGCCTACCTGCGTTGCATTCCCAGCATGGTAGTAATGGCTCCCAAAGATGAGGCGGAACTGCAGCGAATGTTGGTGACGGGGGTGAACTACACTGCCGGCCCGATTGCCATGCGTTACCCACGGGGATCGGGAGTGGGAGTGCCCCTTGCTGAAGAAGGGTGGGAACCCCTGCCCATTGGCAAAGCGGAGGTGCTGCGCAGCGGTGGGGAAGTCCTGGTTTTGGCCTATGGATCCATGGTGCATCCCAGTTTGCAGGCTGCCGAAATTCTGAAGGAGCACGGCATTACCACTACCGTTGTCAATGCCCGGTTTGCCAAGCCCCTGGATACAGAATTGATCCTGCCCTTGGCGGAACAAAGCCGTTTGGTGGTGACGGTGGAAGAAGGTTGCCTCATGGGTGGATTCGGCTCAGCGGTAGCCGAAGCCCTGCTGGATGCTGACCTAACGGTGCCCCTGCTGCGCTTGGGGGTGCCGGATCTGTTCGTGGAGCACGCCACCCCCGAAGAAGCCTTGGCGGAATTGGGCCTGAACAGTGTCGGCATTGCTGAACGGATCCGGGCGAAGTTTCAAGCACGTATCTCAGCTGGATCCCTGAGCAAAGTTCCTATGGTTTGACAATGAAAGGAAAGACTGGTACTCCAGTTGACGGACTCTCTGAGAAATGTAACGGAGCAGGCGCCTTCTGCCCTTTGAGCTCCTTGTCCCCTCCTGCTCCGTAGGGCTCCACCAAACGCTAACAATGTAAGCCCTCTCAGTGCCCTTGCTACCAACTCAGAAGAGCCAACTGGGCTATCCCGAGTTAGGGGTTACAGCCCTTTACGCCATGGGCACGCTGGCGCGTTCGCCCATGGCGGCCCATAGGGCACCGCTAGTCACATGTAACAACCGTGGAAGTTGAGATCCACCCCCTAGGGCTAAAGAAGCACAAGCCCTGCCGTAGAAAACCCGCGTAAGGGCTGTACACTGTAATGTTGGTAATGTTGCAACATACTTCGCCTCATCCTATGGCTCTCGATTCTGCCAACAACGAAACAGAATCCGTATCCACTTGAACGCGAACGACCGCATTGCCGCCGGATGAGAATTGCCCTTGACTCCTTTGCATTCGA
>JAUQVK010000110.1:0-14294 GCA_039794845.1 Thermostichus sp. DRC_bins_24 | reverse complement strand
TGTTGGCCCAGTCTTTTTCGGCATCAAACCCTTCCACGCGCTCCGGCAATTCCGCAAGGTTTACCTGGTTCAGCACCCGGATCAGCTCCTCATCCGTCACATCCTTACGCCGCATGGGATAAAGCAGTTGATCCCGCAGGGATCCCAGCAACATGTAGGGTTTCTGGGGCAAGAAAAGCATCTCCTCCGTGTCCGGTCGGGCAATGGATCCCTTGCCATTGGTCCACAACCCTGCGATGGCCCGCAGCAGAGAACTTTTGCCACTTCCACTCACCCCGACGATCAGCAGCCGTTGCCCAGACTCCAAGACAAAGGAGAGATCCCGCACCAAGGTTCGTTCGGAATTGGGGGTGCGCAAGGTCACTTGGTTCAGCACCAACTGATGGGCGATGCGAGTTTGGATGTTGCTCTCCCGCTCGCGGGTGTACCGCAGGGTGGGATCCCCCAGCGACTCGTGAAAGGAACCCAGACGGTTGATCCCGGCGGCGAAGCTGGAGATGCTCTGAATCTGGTTGGCTACAATGGATAGAGCACTCAAAACTTGGCTGAAGGCAATGGTGGCCTGGGTAATGGTACCGAAGTCTCGCACCCCGCTGAAGTAGAGAGGAGCTACGATCACATAGGGCACAATACGGGTGAAATAGTTGTAGGCATACTGGAAGATATCGATAACGGCCTGCCAAATAATCAGCAAATTAAAATTGCGTAGAGCTGCTCCAAATCGCTCTAGAATCTGTCGTAGCTCTTGGCCTTCTCCCTGATAAAAAGCAATGGATTCGGCATTGTCACGCACATGCACCAAGCTGTAGCGAAAATTGGCTTCATAACGCAGTTGATCGAAGTTAACCTTGATTAGCTTGCGACCGGCCAAAATGGCGATGGCTGTACCGATGGTGGCATAAACCACCAACCCCAGCGCCAGGGGACGAGAGATGCCGTAGAGAATGCCCGTAAAGGCATAGAGAGTAAGAATGGAATCGAGAATATCCAACAAAAACGAAAGGGTTGTACCTGTGAAGGAGCGCACATCCTCCGACATGCGCTGGTCGGGGTTATCGATCTCGGTATTGGCAGCGTTGGAATCCAATTCATAGTAAGCCCGTTGGTCAAAGTAACGA
Source organism: Thermostichus sp. DRC_bins_24 (assembly GCA_039794845.1). Taxonomy (GTDB): domain Bacteria; phylum Cyanobacteriota; class Cyanobacteriia; order Thermostichales; family Thermostichaceae; genus Thermostichus. Next base: position 13,176 of record JAUQVK010000110.1, on the reverse strand, counting down.
TCCAAGAAGTATCGGGTCAACCACTCCCGCCAAAACAGGCCCAGTTTCAGGCGACTATATCGATAGATCACCAAAATCGGGATGGCGGAGATAATCAAGACCCCGTAAATGATCAAAAACTGCCAGAAAGTAGACTCCTCTTTCTGCTGCAGGGCTGTATCGATAAACCGAAAGATGAAACTGATCATCACATTCAGGCGGTTCACCGTCAGGGAGAGGAATAGCAAAAAGGTGAGCAACACCCACTGCACCCAACGTTGGTAAATCTGTCGCCACACCGCCACGAAGCAAAGGCTACTCAGTGCCAGGCTTACAGCCGCCACCCAAAACACCGGGGAAGCTAGATTCCTTTCCGTTTGGGCCACCAATCCCGCCGCCAAATTGGTGAAAAACTCTGGGAAGAGGGCTTGCCCCACCAAGGTCACCCCAATCTCCACAAAGAACATCAAGGCGACCACAAACACCATGGCCGCCGCCAGCAAACCCAAGAAGATCCAGCCGCCATACCGTACCACCGGATAGAAATAGGGCTGGGCAACGGTGATAAAGCGATTCCAGAGCTTACGGTCGAAGTTAAATTGCGAGTTTTGAGATTCCATCTTTGCCGTCGCGCGAGAAAAAGGAATACATTGGCACCTCCCCAGGCTAGCAGGAGAGGGATCCCTTACTGTGTTCAAGGAGAGCGGACAAAGGGGCAAAGATCATTGGGGTAATGGGTCATGGCAGCCCCTTCGCCAAGCCCCTACTAATAATCGACGCCCCGCCGCAGGTCTGCCCCCTGCTCGGCATAGTGCTTGTGACTCACCATTTCCGAATGCACAGAGGCCAGCTCAAAGTAGGGTAGTGGGGCATGGCAACGGCCTGTGATGATGATTTCGGTATCGCGGGGTTTACGCAAGAGCGCCTGCACGATCGGATCCACATCCAATAGCTCCAGATCCACCGTCGGGTTCAGCTCGTCCATGATGATCGTTTTGTAAAGCCCTGAGGCCATGGCTGCCCGAGCCAGTTCCCAACCGCGTTCCGCCTCCACGTAGTCGATCTCTTGCTGTTTGCCCCGCCAGACAATCGCATCCCGACCACAGCGCTGGTGATCCACCAAGTCGGGGTAGCTTTCTCGCAAAGCACGAATCGCCGCATCCTCGGTGTAGCCCGTTCCCCCCTTCAGCCACTGCATAATCAACACGCGATGGGAGAGATCTTTGCTGATGCCGCGCCCAATGGCCTGCAGGGCTCGCCCCAAGGCACTGGTGGATTTGCCCTTGCCCGCGCCGGTATAAATCTCAATGCCGCTGGAATGGAACTGGCCATTTTGGCGGTTCCCCCCTTCCGCTTGGCGCATACTGCGCATTTCCGAGTGCAAGTCCGCCAGATCGATGATCTCCTTGGGGGCACCGCGACCGGTGATGATCACCTCCATCGGTTCGGGCTTTTGCCGCAGGGTGCTCACAACTTCTTCCACAGGCAACAGCCCCAGATCCAGCACCGGGTTCAGCTCATCCAATACCACCACCGAGTAAAACCCAGAGGCCAGAGCCCCTTTGGCCACATCCCAGCCGCGGCGAGCCTCCTGCCGGTCGAACTTGGTAATGTCTTCTGGCCCGAAAAACTCCCCCCGTCCGGTACGCAACTGGTCGATCAAATGAGGGAAACCCCGCTGCAGCGCAGCAATGGCAGCATCTTCTGCATAAGGACGGCCTGGCCCTTTCAGGAAACGCACCAACAACACACGGCTGGGGGCAGCGTTTTCAATGCCTAAGCCAATGGAACGCAGCACAACTCCTAGAGCCGCTTGAGACTTGCCTTTGCCCTCGCCATCGTAGACATGAATTTGACCCCGCCGCCGATCGAAGTTTTGAGCGGTAACAATGCCAATTTCTGCCATGACCCTCCGACTTGCGCGGTTCCCACCCAGGTGCCGTAGGCAAATCACGATAACTCTTCCCCTCCTCCGGAGGAGAATGAGGTGCCCTACCCTTAATCTTAGAGGCTACCGGGGAAATCCGTTAGGGGTGAGAAAAGCCCTTACAGCCCTTTCCGACTGCACCGGCGATAGGGGGCAAGGTAGATGAAGGACTCCGTCCCGTTGGGCACGACGCCGGAACAATCTGCATTGGCTAACTTGCAAGAAAGACCGGGATAAGATGAGCAAGGGTTGTCGAAGACCTGCAGCGCTCTGCTTTTCTTCTAGGGAGGGAGCCCACTTGTACCCAATTGAATCCCGTTCCCGCCTGCTGATCCCTGCCGTGGATAGTCCGATTGAGCTGGTGGGCCAAACCCCCTTGATTCGGCTGCGGCGGGTCACGGCTGATCTGCCCGAGACGGTGCGTCTTTATGCCAAAGCGGAATGGTATAACCCTGGGGGATCGGTGAAGGATCGCCCTGCCCTGAATATGATCCAAACCGGCGAACGTCAGGGCAAACTCACCCCCGGCAAGATCATTCTGGATGCCACCAGCGGCAACACCGGTATTGCCTATGCCTGGATTGGAGCGGCCTTGGGGTACAAAGTCAAGCTGGCCCTACCGGCCAACGCCAGCCCAGAACGCAAAAAGATCCTCACCGCTTACGGCGTGGATTTGGTCTTGACGGATCCCGCCCTTGGTTCGGATGGGGCGATTGAAAAGGCGCGGGCCCTGTATGCCGAGGATCCAGATCTCTACTTTTACCCCGATCAGTACAGCAACCCCGCCAACTGGCAGGCCCATTACCAGGGCACGGGGGTAGAAATTTGGGAACAAACCCAAGGGCAGGTGACCCATTTCGTCACCGGACTCGGCACCAGCGGTACCTGCATGGGGGTGGGCCGTCGTTTGCGAGACTACCGCCCAGACATTCAAATTATTGCCATGCAGCCGGACTCGCCCTTTCACGGATTGGAGGGGCTGAAGCACATGGCCACGGCCCTGAAACCGGAGATTTACGATCCCACTCTGCCGGATCGGCAATTGGAGATCTCAACGGAAGCAGCCCAGAAAATGGTAAAACGCCTGGCCTTGGAGGAGGGCTTGTTGGTGGGGATCTCTGCCGGTGCGAATGTGGTGGCGGCTTTGCAGGTGGCGCGTCAGCTCTCGGCAGGAGTGGTGGTAACGATTTTCTGCGATGGGGCGGATAAGTACCTGTCTGAGCGCTTTTGGACAGAAGGTTAACCGTTGCCCTCCGGCTTTTCTGTTGCAAAGTTGGGACTTCCCTTAACACCCGAGCAGATCTGCCGCTATGATGATTAAGCTCAGAAGCGGATGTGGCGGAATTGGTATACGCGCACGTTTGAGGGGCGTGTGGTTTATCCTTGCGAGTTCGAGTCTCGCCATCCGCATCGGTTGGATTGGGTGATCTGCAGAAAGCGACAAAAGAAGGATCCCCGTTTGAGGATCCCGAGAGGATTTGATGTTGATGACCTGAACGGCATTCGACCGTTGCTCGGCGGGCAATCCTACTGGGTCACAGCACCCTGCATGCGGGCACCCCAGGTGCGGGTAAAACGCAGGTCGGCCCCGATCAAGTTGGCGCCGCGCAGGTCCGCTCCACGCAGGTCAGCTCCGTACAAAGAGGCAGAAGACAGATCCGCCCCACGCAAATCTGCCCCGCGTAAATCCGCCCCCTCCAGGTAAGCACCACTCAGGTTGGCTTCCCCCAATTTGGCCTGACGCAGGTTGGCCCCCACCAAGTAGGATTGGCTGAGATCGGCGCCAGTTAGAGTAGTGCGCTCGAAATTGGCCTCAATTAAGTCGGAACCGCTGAAATTGGCCTCGGACAAATCCAGATCGTTCAACTCGATGGATCCCATGCGGCAGTTGACACAGGTTTTGGAAGCCACCAGATAGCGCATGAAGCAGGAGTTGTAAGTTGTGGCTGCTGCAGTAGAGGCCACAGCTGCCGTGGTAAGCAGTGCCAAAATGGCGGGAACTTTCAGATTCATAGTTGCCAAGCCCTACAGTTTCAACGTTAACAATGTGAGGTTGCAGCAGACCGGAGTTCTTCTGCGTTGGTCATATGATAGTGGCATCTACTGGCTTCGACCACCCTTGAACCTTTTTGTCCGGCTCAATCTAACAGATTCGCTCTCAGAAGGTGCGTTGGCGTTCGTTGTCTTGTCGGCTCGGCGCTTCTGCATCAACGCCGAAATTCGGAAGGGGGGGATCCTGCAGCATGGGTTGTATCCAATACCAAGACAGTTGCCCCAATCCCACCAGAACCCCCAGGATTGCCACCGAAGTCAGGACGCGATCCCAGTGGATTTGCCACCATGCTTGGGTAAGTTTTTTGCGTCTCTGGACGGGCTTGGCTTGGATAAAGGAGCCCTTCTTTCCCTTCTTTACAGAATAGGGGAGTGGGCGCTGGCGCAAAAAGTATCCACAACGGCGACAGTGGTAATCGGAGTCGAGGTTGATCCAGTAGCAGGCCGGGCAACGGAGCATGGGAAGACCAACGATCCCATCCTGGGGGGGTGTGAGCGGTTGCAGTCCGAAGCGATGATAGCCAAGATTCTCGGGGTCAGCTTGAAGGTGGCCAATTCTGCTCGGATCCCCCTGGTTTGTGGGCGGGGTTTGGGGCATCTTCAGGAGAGAAACGGGTGTGCTTTGGTGCTTGGGATCCCTTCGTGCCCCAGGCTCGGGTGTACCTTCTCCTGAGTTGGGAGGAAGCACCCTTTAGAATCGGTAAAACCCCCTGCCAGCCTATGCAGATTTACCTGGAAAACATCTGTAAGCGTTATGGTCGCCGTGAAGTGGTGAGCGATGTCAGCCTGAACATTCAGCAGGGGGAGATCGTCGGTCTGCTTGGGCCCAACGGGGCGGGGAAAACCACCACCTTCTACATCATGACGGGCTTGATCCAGCCGAATCGGGGCCATGTCTGGCTGGACGATCGGGATATCACCAACCTGCCCATGCACCGCCGTGCCCAACTGGGCATTGGCTATCTGGCTCAGGAGCCGAGCATTTTTCGTCGTCTCAGCATTCAAGACAACCTCCTGCTGATCATGGAGCAAACGGGGGTGCCCCGCCGCCTCTGGCAGCAACGCTTGAATCAACTGCTGGAGGAGTTTCGCATCACCCATGTTGCCCGCAGCCTCGGTTTGCAAGTATCGGGGGGGGAACGTCGCCGAGCTGAGATTGCCCGTGCCCTTGCCGCCGGGATCCAAGGGCCGAAATTTTTGCTGCTGGATGAGCCGTTTGCAGGGGTCGATCCGATTGCGGTGGCGGATATTCAGGAGGTGGTGGCCAAGCTGAAGCACCGGGGGATTGGCGTGTTGATCACCGACCACAATGTGCGGGAGACGCTGGAGATCACCGATCGCGCCTATATCCTCAACGATGGGGCGATTCTGGCCAAAGGTACTTCGGTTGAGTTGGCGGCGGATCCCTTGGTGCGCAAATACTACCTAGGGGAGAAGTTCCGCCTGTAATTGTTGGGATTGTGTTGGAATCCCTATGTTGCCTACCCCCTACCCCCCCACTGTGCATCGTGAAAGTCAGCTCTACACCACCGCAAACCCGCTCGCCGAAGACGACTCCATCGGTTTCCGTCTGGTGTTCGATTGGCTTGATGGATCGCTACATCATTTCCGAGATGGTGCTGCCTTTTTTGTTTGGGGTGGGGGCCTTCACGGCTTTGGTCATGGCGGTGGGATCCCTGTTTGAGCTGGTGCGCCTGGTGGTGGAAGCGGGTCTCTCCATTCCGGCAGCCTTGCAGGTGTTCGCCTTTCGAGCGCCGGGGATTATTGTCCTCACCTTCCCGATGTCGATGTTGTTGGCGACGCTGCTGGCCTATGGGCGCTTGTCTTCGGATAGCGAAATCACCGCCATGCGCGGATGTGGGGTGAGCCTCTATCGCCTGGTGGTGCCCGCCCTCATCCTTAGTTTGCTGGTGACGAGTTTGACGTTTTTGTTCAACGAGCTGGTGGTTCCCAGTAGCAATCGCCGGGCGGCCACCACGTTGGATCGGGCCTTGAATCGGGATCCCGACTTTCGGCGAGAAAACATTCTCTACCAAGAGTTTGGCGAGATCCTTAGCCCCGACGGAGATGGCAGCTTTTCCCGTCGGCAGGGGTTGACCCGCCAGTTTTATGCCCGCAGCTTCGATGGCAACCAAATGCGTGGCATTGTTGTTCTAGACTTTTCCAACGAGGCCCTCAACCAAATCCTGCTGGCCCAACGGGGTCGCTGGGATCCCCAGAACAACATCTGGGTGTTCGAGGATGGCACCAATTACATCGTCTCCCCTGACGGCACCTACAGCAACATCGCTACCTTTGGCCGCCAGGAATTGCGCCTGTCCCGTGCCCCGCTGGAGCTGGCTCAGGAGGCCCGTAGCCCCGAGGAAATGAACATTCAAGAGCTAAGCCGTTACATCGACGTGATCGCCAGTTCTGGAGATCTGCAACGGGTGCGACGCCTCCAGGTCAGCCTTAACCAAAAATATGCCATTCCCTTTGTGTGTCTGGCCTTCACCCTGATCGGGGCCCCTTTGGGGTTGCGCCCGCAACGCACCAGCTCCTCTTTGGGGTTGGGCATCAGTGTGCTGATTATTTTCGCGTTCTATGTGCTGCTGTTTATCACCCAAGCTTTGGGGCAAATAGGCACCTTAGGGCCAGCGGTGGCCGCTTGGTTACCGAATTTGATCTGTGTAGCGGTGGGTTTGGGGTTGCTTTACCGGGCCAATCAATAGCTGCAGCCCAAAGTTCCTCCGGTAGGATCGAAGTCGCGTTGGATCGTGGAGACAGACCCCCATGGAGGCCCAAACCTGGATGAACGGAATAGTCGCAGGATTGGCCCTGCTGATCTTAGGCGGCGGCATGCTGATGATGTTCACCACGGTGTTCACCACCAAAAGCCCTCAGCCAGAAGAGCGCCAACCGGATCCCAAACGGGGCTAAACCCAGACCCAGCAGCCAGAGATCCCAGAGCGGGATCCCCGGTATTAAACTTTCCCCTCTCGGGCGGAGATGGTTCTAGTTCAGTTCCCGTTGGCGCAACCGCTGCAGGGCTGAGAGAGGTTTCTCTTCCTCTAGCAATTCCTCTTCGCTCGCCGGGGGCAGGGCGGCTGTTTCCGTTTTCTGGGGTTCGAGCAACAGTTTGGCCGCTTCCGACTCCACTGCCGGGGTGCGCGCTAGGTCATCTTTCTGGCTGGGCAGAGGAACAGACTCCAGGGTGGCCAGCAAAGCCTGAATGTGGCTGTGGGTTTCGGGATTGCTGGTGGCGGCATTGGCCAAGAGGGTGAGCTGTTCTTTGGCAGCCGTCGGATTTCCCAGTTTCAAATCCACCAGGGCCAACTGGTAGCGGGCCTTAAAACTGCTGGGATCCACATCCACCGACCGTTGAAAGGCAGCACGCGCCTCCGGCAGATTACCCTGACGGGCGTAAATGAGGCCGAGATTAAACGGCACATCGGCATCCCGTTCGCTGGGTAAAACCAGCGTCTTCTCCTCCAGCTCAATCGCCCCTCGATAGGCATTGATGGCCAGGGTATGAAAGCCCATCTGCATGTAGCGGGCCCCGTCTTCTTTCAGTTGGGCCACGGTTTGCTCCCCCGTCAGCAGGGTCATCGGCGCTTCCGCATAGGCAGGCACCCCGATCGCCAAGCCAAGCACACACCCCACCGTCCTCCAGCCCCAGTGGGCAGCCCGACGACCCATCTGGTTTTTATTCATCACCATGATCTGTTTCCTCCAACCACATCAACACCACTTCATTCCAGCCCTCCGGCCCAGGGAGCTGGGCCAATTGCCATTGAGGCTCGGCCTCACTCCAGAGACTATCCGCAATAGGGCTCGGAAGCACCACCTTCTGTTCCATCCAACGCAAAAAAGCCGTATCCGCCGGGGAGCAGCCAATACCCAGCGCCTTAACTTGGCCCAGATGCTGTTGGTAGCAATCCAGCAGCAACCGTACTGCCTGTTCTCCGGGTAAGAAACCGGGTTCTGTGGCCTTGGTCGGCAGAGCCCACCCGGTCAGGTACCACTTCTGTGGCGGGCTAGAGAGGTTAAGTTGGCGCAGTTGCAGCCGATGCTGGGTGAGGTTGGCCTCCTGCCGGGCAAAGGCTGCTCGTAGGGTTTTGGGATCCCCGGAATAGCTAAAAATCTCACTGTACTCCCGCTGTTGGGCTCGTTCTGCCTCGGCCAGAGGGATCCCGGTGGCGGCGGCCAACTCGGCGGCGGTCCAATCCCCAAACCCTACCAGATCCAGATGGGAGTCTTGGCGCACCTGTTGCAAAATGCGGCGCAAGCGGGGGTAGGGCAACCCCAAGGCCCGCACGTAGTAGGGAGGCTGATGCTGCCACTGGTCATCGAGAATGCCCGCCGGGAAGTAGTGCTCGGGGATGTAGAGGGCGGAACCATCCTCGCAGATGAATGGGTGCTCCAGGCGCAGCTGTTGACGCACATGTTCCAGCTGAGCGCGGGTACGCAGGCTGTAAAGCACCAAGGGAATGGAGCGACGCTCTAGAGCAGCCAAGGCTTGCCGGGCAGCACCGTAACTATTGGACTCCATATCCAACAGGCTGCCATCCAAACTGGTAAGGACAAGTCGCATAGGCGCAGGAGGGGAAAACGCGCTAACACCATCAGAACCCCAGTTCACCCGCTCAGCCGGGATCCCGAAAGCAGGCTCTGGGGCTAAAGCGGCCAACATTTCCATAATCCAACAGCTTGACCCACCAGAATGGGTTTAGTCCGACAGGCCCGCCTCGGGGCACCTGCTGAATGACCTGTTGAATGAGTGTAGCGCCAGGCGTAGCGAAAAGCTCGGTGACCCCCCAGGTCGTCCGGAGGACAACCGATTGCTGCCAAATGTGTGTTCGTTTCACCAATCAGATGGACTTACAACCCTTTACGCCCAGGGCACGCCAGTGCGTTCGCCCACCATAGGGCACCGCCGGTCACCTGTAACAACCGTGGAGGTTGAGATCCACCCCCCAGAAAGATAGCCCTCCGGACCCCGCAAAGCGAGAAAAGAAAGCACAAGCCCTGCCGTAGAAAACCCGCGCAAGGGCTGTAAAACCACTAGCGGTAGAGAAAGCCCTCATCCCTTCAGAGACTACCCCTCTGTGCCAAAGGCGCGATCCCCTGCATCCCCTAGCCCTGGCATGATGAACCCTTGATCGTTCAACCGCTCGTCGATCATGGCGCAAAAAATTTGCACCATCGGGTAACGGGATCCCAACCGTTGTAACCCCGGCGGGGCAGCCAAGACGCTGACGATCCGCACCAAGCTGGGATCCGCCCCCCGCTTCTTCAACTCATCCAAGACCTGCACCAACGTCCCTCCGGTTGCCAACATCGGCTCCGGAATGAGAATACGCATCTGTTCCGGGATTCGCTCCGGCAGGCGATTTAGGTAACAACTGGCTTCTAGCGTCTTTTCATCCCGCACCATGCCCAGATGAAAAATCCGCGCCTGAGGCAATAGGGCCTGACAACCCTCCAACATCGCCAAGCCTGCCCGCAACACAGGCACAATGCCCATCGGGGTATCCGGGGCGATGACCTCTGCCGGAGCCGGCTCGAGGGGGGTTTGCACCTGCACGGCTTGGGTGGGAATCCATTCCCGCATCGCTTCATAGGTGAGCCAACGGCCCAATTCCGACAGGGCGCTCCGAAACAGGGGCATCGGGGTTTCGGCATCCCGAGCCACGGTTAACCAGTGCTTAATTAACGGATGAGGAGGGACATAAACGCGAAGCTGCTGACTTGCCACAGAAGAATGCCTCAATCTGGGCGGTAGCATAGCGGGTTGCTCCGGCAGAGCGCAAGCACTTGCACAGGGGTCAATGGGTCTGGGGCCCTCAACGGATGAAGCAGGATCCCGGGGGCAACCGCTTAAGATGGTTGGGCAACCCAAGACACGGATTGAAGCGATGAAGGCTGTCCAAGTGTTTCTAAAGGGAGTTTCTGTTTTGCTGCTGGTGCTGCTGCTTTGGCTGGGGATCCTGGCCTGGACGGGAGCGGGTCTGACTGCTGAGTTGAAGGGCCTACCTGCCCCCAAGCAAGACACACAGGCAGTGAGCCCCGAGATCGACCAACTCTTTGAAGCAGCCTTTGCCGCCACCAACCGAGGGGATTTTGCCCAGGCGGAAACCCTATGGAGCCAGCTGTTGGAACGTCAGCCGGAGAACCCAGCCCTATGGAGTAATCGGGGCAATGCCCGCGTCAGCCAGCACAAGCTGCAACAGGCACTCACGGATTATGCTGAGGCGATTCGTTTGGCTCCCAACGCACCGGATCCCTACCTGAACCGGGGGGCAGCACTGGAGGGGCTGGGAGAGTGGCAGGCGGCCATTGCCGATTACGAACGGGTGTTGGAATTGGATCCCTACGATGCGGCAGCCTACAACAACCGGGGCAATGCGGAAGCCGGTTTGGGAGACTGGCAACGGGCGGTTGCGGATTACCGCCATGCCACAGAATTGGCCCCCGACTATGCGTTTGCCCAAGCCAACTATGCCCTGAGCTTGTATCAGGTGGGGGAAACCGAAGCGGCGGTACGACTGATGCGAGCTTTGGTGCGGAAGTATCCCAAGTTCCCGGACATGCGAGCCGCCCTCAGTGCCATTCTTTGGACCCAGGGCCACCACGGAGAGGCGGAAAGTCACTGGGTTGCAGTGCAAGGGTTGGATCCCCGCTACGGCGATGTAGAGTGGGTCAAAACCGTCCGGCGATGGCCGCCTGCGGCGGTGGCTGCCCTGGAGCGCTTCCTCTCCCTCGGCTAAGAGTTGTAGTATCTGCTCCAATACCTATTTCAACCCGACTCTGCGCATTGGCGAAATGGCTAGTAGGGATCCCCGCAGCCAGAGGCTCAGGTTGCATCCTGTCTGGCGGTTTGGGGATTGCCTAGATTGGGATCAACGGCCTTCAGACTTCTGACAACAGGCTTAGCCAAGGGTTCTGGAAGGCTTTCGGTAGACTGTGTAATGGGCTGTGTAAAGGATTGCCTCCTACAGCGCCTTTTCCCTTCTTCCTTTCGTGTTTCGGTCTTGTCGCAGTGTGTAGTTTCAACGTGAGTGCAATGGCTTTTTTCTCTCAAGCTTCTTCCTTCCTTCCCGATTGGATGGCGACGGGACGAAGTCATTTGGGCTGGACAGGGCTGTTGTTCATGGCTCTCCAACTTGGACAACCGGCTCTGGCTCAGACCGAAACCCGGACTTGGAGTGGGACCGGCCAAATTTTGAGCGGTCAAGGTCAGGGGGCGACGGTGCAACTGATCCTGGAAACGGGTGGAGGTCGCATTTGGACCCAATCGGGGCCGGCCCTGGATGCACCCTTTTCCGGCGGGCACACCTCAATCGACAGTGGTGACGGGACCTGGCAAATTCAATCCCAAGGGGATCAGATGTTTGTGACCTACTACCGGGGTGAGCAGATCATCCGCTGGCAACTGCGGCCTGTTGGTGGCTCACCCACTCCTTCAGCTCCCTCAACGAGCTTCAGCAGTGACACCACTCAGCCCGCGGCTCTGCCGGTACAAGAGCTGATCATCCCGGTGCTGAGTTTGCCTGGCAACCCCTGAGGGATCCCCCACCTGTTCAACCCTGTTCAACAAGTTGTCAATTATCCTTCGTGGAACCTGTCTGCTGTCAGCAAGACCGCCCAGATTCCGGCAGCAAGCTGGAATATCGGGACAAATCTAACCCAAGTCGGGTGCAGTGACGGGTTATCTCCGGCACTTAGGGCTCTCCTTACCCATCTCTCCTCCCAAATCCAGATACGGCTCAAATCAGCAGCGGCAGGCCACCCAGTAACACAGCATTGGACGAAGCCGGGTTTGGCCCTTATTTGCCTTTTACCTCAAGATTTCGGCTCTAGCCGCAACAGGGATCCATTGGGGGCATCCGTGAGCAGATACAGCAAACCATCCGGCCCCTGTCGTACATCCCGAATGCGACCGACAGCGCCTTCGAGTAGGCGCTCTTCCGCCACCACACGATCTCCATCCAATTGCAACCGGGCCAGATGTTGGCCTGCCAGCGCCCCCACAAACAGATTCCCCTGCCATTCTGGGAAGGCTTCCCCTGTGTAAAACGTCATGCCCGAGGGCGCAATAGATGGTGTCCAGTGCAACAGAGGCGAGGCCAAACCCGGGGCTTCCGACAGCCCTTGGCCCACCGGCCCGCCCGCATATTCTCGCCCATGGGTGATCAACGGCCAACCGTAGTTCACACCGGGGGCAATAATGTTAATTTCATCTCCGCCCCGCGGCCCATGCTCATGGGACCAGATTGCCCCGGTTTCGGGATGCCGGGTCAGGCCCTGAATGTTGCGGTTGCCGTAGGTGTAGATTTCCGGCAAGGCCCCCGCTTGGTTTACAAAAGGATTGTCTGCCGGGATCCCCCCCGAATCCGTGATGCGCAGCACCTTGCCGGCATGATCCCCGAGATCCTGGGCGCGATTCCGTTCCCCCCGATCCCCGGTGCCAATGTAAAGCAACCCCTCCTCGTCAAAGGCCAGCCGTGCCCCGAAATGGTGCACTGCTGGGGTTTTGCGCTCCATATCGAAGATCACTTCCAGGTCGTACAGTCCTTCCTGGCCTAGCCTAGCCCGTGCGACCCGTGTTCCTGCCCCGCCGGGCCCTGGGGCGGAATAGGCCAGATAAATCCAGCCGTTCTCGCTGTAGTCGGGGTGCAACACCACGTCCAGCAGGCCCCCTTGTCCTTGCGCCACCACCTCCGGTACGCCGCCAATCGGTTGCGGATCCAGCCCATTGGCGGTGACCAAGCGCAGTCGCCCCGGGCGTTCCGTAACCAAAATGGAGCCATCCGGCAGAAAGGCCATTCCCCAGGGATGTTCCAACCCACTGGCCAAGGGGACAACCCGAAATGCCTGCTCGGTTCTGGCTCTGGGCAGCGCTTGGGCATGATCCCCCTGTTGCAGGGCCATCACCGCTTCTGCAGTGATGGGATTCGCCCTCACCGGAGCAGGAGCCGAAACCATTCCCAAAACCAGGAACAGGGTGGGGAGGTGCTTCATGATGGGGAGCCTCATCTTCATATTCCTTATCAATTATCGCCACGGCCCTTCTGGGGTGAGGTTCCGATGGCGGCAGACTTGGCTGCGGGCAAGGGTTGTTTTGTTCACCCCTGCAGCTGGGTTAGCCTTGAGGGCGGTGTGCCGAGGGATCCCCAACCGATGCTGGAGCCGATCGAGGTTTTTGCCCAATTCCCCCCCCCCCCCCCCCCCCCCCC
>JAUQVK010000109.1:0-22167 GCA_039794845.1 Thermostichus sp. DRC_bins_24 | reverse complement strand
TGGCTATCCGGAGCTGTTTTTCAATAACCTGGGCGAGCCAAACCGGCTGTTTGCCTTCCGAGCGGGGCGTTGGCAAGCGATCGATATTGGGGAGGCCGCCGAGCCAGAGGGGTTGGGCACAGGAGCTGCCGTCGCCGATTGGGATGGAGATGGTCGCTTGGAATTGCTAGTCGCCCATGGAGAAGCAGGCCCGCAACCCTTGAGTCTGTACCGTCCGCAGGCCAATGAGCATGGCTGGCTGAGAATTTTGCCCCTCACCCGACAGGGATCCCCGGCCCGCGGTGCCGTGGTGAAGCTCTTCACCCCCACCCGCACTCAGATTCAGGCCATCGATGCGGGCAGTGGCTACCTCTGCCAAATGGAACCGGTGGCGCATTTCGGGTTGGGCCACGAGTCAGGGGTCGAAGAGGTGCAGGTACAGTGGCCAGACGGCAAACAGCTGAGCCTCAGCCGTCCCGACATTCGCCAGCTCCTGCGGATCCCTTATCCCGATTGAACCAACCCGGATCCCAAATTACCCAAATTAATTGAAACTACTGGGGCAGATGGATTCGAACCACCGAATGGCGGGACCAAAACCCGCTGCCTTACCGCTTGGCGATGCCCCAATTCAAGCGCTTAATCAAACTAGCAATGCAACTTTACCTCTGTCAACGGTTGCGATAACTCTCAGGGTCGTGCTCGGTTCGACCGGATCCCTGCCGTGGATCTTCAATGCCGGAAATGAAGGGGTTGGGCACATGGGGGATTCGGGCCACCTCGAAGAAATAGGCGCGTATTTCGGGCCCAAAGTAGATGATATCCCCGCTTTTTAGGTAATGGGTGGCCACCCGCGTGCCATTGACAAAGACCCCATTGGTGCTGGATTGCCCCCGACGGTTGCCATCGATCAGACAATAGGTAAAGCCGGTGCGGCTGGATTTCGTCGGGACCCGCACCAGGTAGGCATGGCGGCGGGAGACAAAGCGATTGACAATCTGCAGGGCATTGGAGGGATCCCGTCCGACCGCATAGGCATCGCCTCGCAAAATGTAGCTACAGGGCCGTAGGGGATGGCAAATCGACAGCGTGAACTCCGGGTAGGACAACGGCTGCTCAGGCACTCGATCGAACAAATCCTCGGGTGTACCCGCAGGGTCACTGGGGGGAAGATTCGCCCCACCAATCTCAGTTATCGAAGTGAAAACGTCGTGTGGCAACAGCTTCTACCCCTCACTGCTGAGCGATACCCAGAGCGGGCTATTTCTCAAACCGGGAGCCTTGGTTGGAGCTCTCAACAGAGCGTCGGCCTCAGTAGCTTGACAGATAACCCACAAATTCAAGGTACGTAGATAACTCATTTTCCCTGAAAATTCTCGGTAAGCAAAGCCATTGTCTTATTTGGGATCCCTGGGGATCCAGGAACTCGGCTTCGGGTCTGTCAGGGTTATTCTGGGTAACAGATTCTTAAGCTTGAGGTGTGGGTGTGACGGATGCCCTGCTGCGTCGATTGGATGTTGCTTCGGAAGCTGCAATAGCAGCGGCAGCGCTGCTGCGCAGTTATGTGGGGGGCACTCTGGCCGTTGAAGAAAAACGTCCCGGAGACCTGGTAACGGCGGCGGATCGTGCTTCTGAAGACCTGATCCTGAAAATTTTAAGACGCCACTTCCCCGAAGATGTGATTCTGACGGAAGAATCCGGCCAGCAGGGATCCGCCCAAGGCCTCTACGCCTGGATGATCGATCCCTTGGATGGCACCACCAACTTTGCCCATGGCTACCCTTTTGCTGCGGTCTCCATTGGCTTGCTGCAGGGGCGGGAGCCGGTGTTGGGGGTGATCTGCGATGTGTTTCAAGGGGATCTGTTTCGGGCCGGACAAGGAATGGGGGCAACCCGTAACCGCCAACCCATCCGAGTATCCACCACTGCCGAATTATCCCGCAGCCTCTTGGTTACCGGCTTTGCCTACGATCGCCGTGAAACCCCAGACAACAACTATGCCGAGTTTTGTCATTTCACCCATCTCAGCCAAGGGGTGCGTCGCGGTGGTTCTGCCGCCCTGGACTTGGCCTATGTGGCCACAGGCCGGTTGGATGGCTACTGGGAACGGGGCCTCTCCCCCTGGGATATTGCGGCAGGGATCGTCTTGGTGCGCGAAGCTGGGGGCAAGGTAACCGCCTACGATGGGAGCCCGGTGGATGTGTACAGCGGCAGGCTGCTGGCCAGCAACGGCTGGTTGCACAGTGCCCTGCAGCAGGAATTGGCGCAGGTACGGCCTTTGTCGGTATCGTTCCCGATGCGGGGGGATCCTGAAACAACCCGGAAAGAATTAAAGAGTAAAGAATTGAAGCAGTGAATGCTTATCAAGCAGGGTAGGAGCAGTAGGTTGGTCAACAGAAAACAGCAGCATCGCCATTGGGCGGTAAAGTTTAGCCTCACGTTAATTCTGGGGGCGATGGTTGTCGGGGCCGCCACCGCCGGTCGGGGCTACAGTCAACCGGAAGGGCTCTTGGGGGGGCAAGCCCCATCCAATTCCTCT
The DNA here is from genome assembly GCA_039794845.1 of Thermostichus sp. DRC_bins_24. Lineage (GTDB taxonomy): Bacteria > Cyanobacteriota > Cyanobacteriia > Thermostichales > Thermostichaceae > Thermostichus. The sequence continues at coordinate 19,649 of JAUQVK010000109.1, read as the reverse complement.
GACGTAGGGAACCAGGCCACCGATTCCCGTTGGGCTGATATCCGGGAGCGAGGATACCTCCGCGTTGGTTTGGATCCGAGCCTGGGCCATGCTTATCTCTATACAGATCTGGATCGGGAAACCTACGCAGGCTTTGAGTGGGATATCCTGGAGGCAATCGCCCGCAGGCTTCAGGTGCAGGTTAACCCCATCTACGTCGCTTGGAGCGAGCAGTTGGCGGCTTTGCAAGCGGATGAGGTGGATTTGATCTGGGGGGCACGGGAACCCTTGGGTTTGGATGCCGAGCAGTTTTTGGCCACTCAGCCCTACTATCTCAGCCCACAACGCCTGGTGGTTCGGGATCCCTCTCCAAAGGACTCCGTCCCGCCAACCCGAGAAGAGCCGCCGATTGAGGAGCTATCGCAATTGTTTGGTCGCAAGGTGGGCATTGTAGTCAATAGTACGGGGGCAGCCTTGCTAGAGGCGTACAACGAGAGAAGGGGCAATGCAATCCGCCTGTTTGCCACCAGTAACCCCGAGCGCTTGTTTGCTCAGTTACAGGCCGGGCAGTTGGATGCGGTGCTCATCGATCAACCCGTTGCGGCCATGAACTTGCGCCAACCGGGATCCCGTCTTCGTCTGACGGGGCCGCCCCTGTTCCCCGTCCCTCTGGTGGGCGTGGTCTCGTCGCAACATCCCTCCCTAAAGCAGGCTGTGGATGAGGCAATCGCAACCCTGAGCGTAGATGGAACCTTGCAACAAATCTTGGAGAAGTGGCAACTATGGGATCCAGCAGTGATGTCCCCCGCATCAACCGAGGGTTAGCCCGTTACGAAGCAGACTACTTTGCCATCTTGGGAGTTCCCCTTACCGCCGACTCCAAAGGGATCCGACGCGGCTATCTCCAGGCGGCCAAGGCCCTCCACCCGGATCGATTTGTCGGGGATCCCGATGCGGCAGAACGTGCCAACCTCCTGTTTGCCAAGCTGGTCAGCCCCGCCAACGAGATACTGACCAAAGATCGAGAACGAGGGGAGTACGAAGCCGTGATCAAACTGCGGATCAAACGGCTGCTGGATGCGCCGCCTCCGGATCTCTGGCCTAGTGGGGAAGCGGTTAAAGGGTTGGCAGAGTCCGCCAATTGGCAAGAAGAGTACGTCAAGCGGGTACAGAAGCTTGCGGCAGAGCAATACTGCTCCATGGAGCAGATGCTCAACAAGACCGAGCAGCTGAGTGAGTTGAACCTGGCCTATCTGTTGCTCAAAGCCAACTACAAAGGGATCCCCGCCAGTACCCCAAGCCGCACCACCACCTCCAGCAGTCAAGGAGGGATCCCGACAAGCTACCCTGGCACCGCCGCTGCCTCTCGACCTGCCACCCCACCCGCTGCCCCAGCCCCCTCCGTTCCCACCCCGCCGCCCGCCCCTAAACTCAGCCCCGGCGAGACCCGCTTTATTCAAGCCCTGGACATGATCGAGCGCAAGCAATATCGGGATGCGGTGCAATACTTGAACTTCGCCATCAGTGCCGAGCCGAATGTAGCGAGATATTACCTCCACCGGGGCATCGCCCACCTGAAGCAAGGGAACACCGGCATGGCCAAGGCCGATTTTCTGCAAGTCACCCGCCTAGAGCCCACCAATGCCGAGTTGATGGTGGAGGTGCGCCGTTGGATGCAACAAACCGGGCAGCAACAGCCCATTCCGGGAACCGCGGCCAGTCGCCAAACCGCACAGGCACAAAAAGTGGTGCCGCCCCCCCGCAAAGAAGACAACGGTGGGTTCTTAGGTCGCCTCTTCCGCAAGAAAAAGTAGCCGCTCCTAGCGCGCCCCCCCCAACACCAGCAGCGTAATCAGGGATCCCGTATTCCAGAGGCTGTGCAGCAAAATCGGGGCGAGCAGGTTGCGGCAGTGGCTGTAGATCACCCCCAAAACAATTCCCAGCATCGTTAGAGGCAACAGATCCGACAGATTGAGGTGGGCAAGGGCGAAGGTGAAGGCGCTGAGCACCACGGCTGCCCACATGGGCACATACCGGCTCAGGGCGGGCAGCCAAAAGCCCCGAAACAGACACTCCTCAAAAACTGGCGCACACAGGGAAACCACCGCAAAAAACACCAGCCGCGCCCCCCAGCCTTGGCTATCCAGCAGAAGGGGCAAGATGGGATTGCCTCCCCCCGCCTGGGGCAAGAGCAATTGCGAGAGTGCCGCTGCCAACACCACCAAAGGCAAGGCCACCAAGTACCCACACAGCCCCCACAGCAGCCAAGGGCCGAATAGCCTCACCTGCAACACCCTTGGGGAGGCAGGATAGCGGTGCAAAAGGCGATACAACAAGCCTGCCCCCAACAAAGCACCCGAATTGTAGGTGAGAAACAGCGCCACCGCCTGGTGCCACGGGCTGAGCTGCCGCGCCTGCAGGCCGAGGATAATCATGTAAAGCTGGGGCACCAAGGTATTGAGGGCGATAAACCCCAAAAACCAACCGGTCAGCACCGCCTGTACCCCAACCCCAGGCCAAGGAACCGTCCAGGCAGGGCCCAGGAGGGGTTGTTTGTGCCAAAGGGTCCAGCCCACCCAGCCCAACAACAGCAGCAACCCCAGCAGCGCCCCCAAGACCGGGATCCCGCCCACCACCGCCAGCCGGAACAAAGCTGCTAAGGCTAACCTCTCCTGCTGTTGATTGAGGGCATTCAGATTGTCGCTGCGCTGTTGCAGTCGGTACAACCGTTGTAGGGCCACCGCCTCAAACCAGCCATCCAGATGATTGCGAATCTGCACCTCTGCTTCTGGCAAAATGCGCCGAGGAGTTGCCCACAGCCCCTGCAAAACCCGTGCCACCCCCTTTTGGGTCGATTCCAGCTCCACCGGACGCTCTGGGTCGAGCACCCGCTGCCATTCTCGTTCGGCCTGCTCCACATTTTCCTGATAGGCATAGAGCAAACCGCTACGCAGCCAGAGGGCATCCAACTCCGTCTGCAAATCCTGTATGGAGGCCAAAAGGACAGGATCCACCTGGGGGGGCTCGACAGGCTCAGAGTCGGCAGATTCCGGCTCGACGGCGGGGGCTAGCTGTGCCAACCGTTTCAGTCGCTTCAGCCGTTCGGCATAGTTGTCAGCAGTTTGTTGGTAGCGATTGTTGGCCAGTTTGAAGACATCCTGACCCAGTAGCGCCCGTGCCAAATCCTGATAGCGGGGATCGTCCAAGGTGCGGGAAGCCTGCAGGGCCAAATTGGTTTGAAACAAATCCAACTGGGTTTGAGGAGGGGTCTGAAACCAACTGCTAGAAAGGGAAAGACCCACAATCAAAAGAGCCAGCAGGCTCAACAGATTGAGGATCCCACGGCGAAGAGAGAGCCAAGCAGGGGATGGATCGGCAGAGGCCGTGGCTTCGGGGTGGGACATCGCTGCAAAGGATCCAACTCAAGCGGGTTACATCTTATCTTCTGATTAGACCGACTGCTTCCCACTCGGTCTAATGGGGCGGCGGACTACGTCCGCATGTAAGCCTTTACTCACTACGCTCGCGGCGGCCTAACATGCGGATGGAGCAGACTAGCTGCTCATCCGCTGCCCCATTATCGTCGTTCCAGCCAATAGCGATAGATGGGCAGGCCCAATTGTTGGCAGTGCCACTCCCGTTGCGTTGGAATGCCGAAAGGATTGTGATCCAACCGGCCCTGGTAGGGATCCCAAAACTGCGGATGCTCTAAAAATCGAGCGGCCATTTCTTCGGCTACCGCTTGGATATCCGATTGGAGAAACACAGGGCTGCCCGGCTGCAGCAGCAAGGCCAAATCCGCCACCAGTTGGGGTTGTACCACCCGCCGTTTGTGATGGCGTTTTTTGAACCAGGGATCCGGAAATTGGATCGTCACTCGGCTCAGATCCCCGGGGGCAAACAGGTGCCGTAAAGACACATTGATGTTGGCGAAGAGAAAATGCAGGTTGTCGAGCTGCAGCTCATCCCGCCAAGCATTGGCCCGTTCCACCAGCGCTTGCCGAATTTCCACCCCCAAGAAATTCCACTCCGGCTGCTCCTGGGCGATGCGCAGCAAAAACCGTCCACTACCCGTGCCAATGTCCAAATGGAAGGGCTGCCCCAGGCGTCGGTACACCCGTTCCCAGTGGGGCGGGGGCGTGGGTTGCTGATATTGCACCTGTAGGGGATTGACGTGTTGCCGCACCCGATGGCTGAGGCCCTTCTGCAACGGGATCCTCAGCAAAGAATTCGGGCGGTTTTGGGAAGGTGCCGAAGATGAGTGCCCCGCGAGTTGTACTTCCGGTTCCATGAGAGGGATCCTGCCACTGATTGATTTGGGCAAGAGAAGCGTTCAAAACAGAAGCCAGGATGTTCAGGATGTTAGGCTACCACTGAATATCGTCAATGATTCGCCGCAGAATGTGGGCGGAGTGGTGCAGTTGTTTGTGTTCAACCTCTGTGAGGGACATGCCCAGCGTGCGTTCTACTCCGTGCCGCCCAACAATCCTGGGCAGGCTCAGGCAGACATCCGGCAGACTGTACTCCCCCTGAGTGAGACTGCTCACCGTCAAAACGCGGTGCTGATCCCGCAGCAGCGCCTGCACAATTTGCGTTACCCCCAACCCAATGGCGTAGCTGGTGGCCCCTTTGCGACGAATGATCTCGTAGGCGGCATTGCGCACTTGCTCGAAAATATCCCCCAAGTGAACGGGATCCCATTCCGGCGAAAGTTCTCCGATGGGGGTGCCGGCCATGTTCACCTTGCTCCAAACCGCCACCTCGCTATCCCCATGTTCACCAATGATGTAGGCGTGCAGGCTGCGGGGATCCACCCCTAGGCGCTCCGCCAGAAGGTAACGGAAGCGGGCTGTATCCAAAACGGTTCCTGAGCCGATGACCTGCCCCACCGGCAGCCCAGACAACTTTAGAGAAACGTAGGTCATGATATCGACGGGGTTGCTCACCACCAGCAGGATGGCATCGGGGCAATGCTCCATCAGGGCTGGGATCAAGTTCTTGAAGATCTCGACGTTGCGCTGCACCAAATCCAGACGGGTTTCTCCGGGCCGTTGTTTGGCCCCTGCGGTTAAAACCACTACATCCGATCCGGCGCAATCTGCCAGTTCGCCCACCCGTACCCGTGTCGGCTCCACAAAGGGGATCCCGTGCACCAGATCCATCACCTCCCCTTCCACCTTGTCGCGGGCGATATCGCTGATCACCAGTTCATCTAGGGTGTTTTGGATCACCATCGAGTAAGCACAGGCCATCCCCACCTGACCGGCTCCGATGATGGATCCTTTTAACAGGTGGCGAGTGGGCACCTCGGTTCTGCGCTCAGAAATGGTCATGGGTTGTCCCCCCCACAACTGTACTGCCTCTCCAGCTTAAGCCTGTATCAGAAAATGACACGGGCCGTGAGCCGCTTTCAATTGAACGTTCATTCGATTAAGAGGGATCCCTTTGCTCTCGGTGGATTAGCCTAGACAGAGGCTTGAGCTGCGGGCCCATCGGCTGTTGATCGAGCATTCCTTGAGATTGCGATTGGAAAGGGTGGAGAAAATCTATTATGTTGAACCTGCGCCGCTGGCTCCTGGCTGTGTTGAGTGTGTGTCTTTGGGTGGGAGGGTGCTCGGCTTCTCATTCGCAAGCCCAGCAGCCCGTTTTGCTTGCGGATCCGCCGGCGTTGGCCACCTTTGCGGGGGGCTGTTTTTGGTGCATGGAACCGCCCTTCGATAAATTGCCAGGGGTTTTGAGCACCACCTCCGGCTACATGGGAGGGCATACCCCGGATCCCACCTACCAAGAGGTGTCCGGGGGCAATACCGGCCATTACGAAGTGGTACAGGTGGCTTACGACCCTGAGGTGGTCACCTATCCGGAGCTGTTGGAGGTGTTTTGGCGCAATGTGGATCCCTTCGATGGCACTGGGCAATTTTGCGATAAGGGGGATCAATACCGCTCCGCCATTTTCGTGGGCAGTGAAGCCGAGCGAGAGTGGGCCGAGACCTCCAAAGCCGCCCTTGAGGATCGCTTTAAGAAGCCGATCCTGACAGCGGTATTGCCTGCAACCCGCTTCTACCCCGCCGAAGATTACCACCAGGACTATTACCTAAAAAACCCAAATCGCTACCGGTTTTATCGCTACGCTTGTGGGCGGGATCGGCGACTGGCAGAAGTTTGGGGCCAGCTGCGCCAGGATCCGGCGCATAAGGATGAGTTCCATTAAAGTACAACCCTTGCAGGGGTTTTCTACAGCAGGGCTTGCGCTTCCTGCTCGCGGCCCGGAGGGCCATCCCTGCAGGGAGTGACTCTCACCTTCCATAGTTGTTACACGAGTTGTTACACGTAACTAAGAGAGCTAGGGATCCCCGCCTGCAGAGATCTGTTGCACAAATGTCTGATGCTCGGCTGAGGCCAAACCCTGTTGCAACACCGATAAGACCTTGGCCATATCCCCACCCAACAAGGCCACCGGATCCAACCACAATCCTGGAAAGGCTTGACTGTGCAGGATCCCCTGCACATCGGGGATTTGGGCTTGATAATCGTCGGCTTTGAGACAAAACCAGTCCAGTTGCTGCTCCAAAGTGCGCCAAACAATGTAGTCGCGGATCCCATTGCGGCGATAGGCCCGTTTTTTGTCGTGCAAATCAATCGAGGCACTGCTGGCAGCAATTTCCACAATCAAATCGGGGGATCCCTCTATGTAGTCATCTTCTGTGATGATGGCCCCTCTGCCAGGTAGAAAAAGCACCGCATCCGGCTGAGGTTCATTATCGGGATCCAGTCGTACAGTTGGGGTATCCCCCAAAATCAATCCAGGAGTGTAGGCATTGTAAGTACCGAGCCACGTCATGATCCGGGCGTGGGGTTGACCGTGGCTCCTAATTCGCAGCGGGGATCCCATGATGTAGACCACTCCTTCGATCAGTTCCGCCTTCTTGAGATCGGGCATGGCCTTGTACCGCCGCTCAAATTCGGCCCGAGTCAGCCGATCCCCGTTTTCCAAAGGTGGAAGACGAAGGGTGGGAGGAGACGAGGTGAGCATCAGAGCAGTCGGACTGGGATCCCTTTTGTTCTAGCATTGGCAGCACTTTGAAACGTCCAGGTTTATCTTTCTAATTCCAAACGTCTGCTGCGGATAGAGGGTAAAGCGCGGGGCTAGGAACGACCTGCGGTCTACCCGCCGAGTAAGCTAAATCGGTTTTTTCCAGTACACCAAAGCATCTTCTCCGTTGTAGTAGCCCTTGCGCCGCCCGAGCGGTAGAAACCCTGCCGACTCGTATAGATGAATCGCCGCTTGATTGCTGGCGTTCACTTCTAAAGTCGCCCATTGGCAGCCGGCTGCTCTGGCTTGGTTCAACAACGCCATTAAGATTTTTCGGCCCACCCCTCGCCTCTGATGGGCGGGATCCACCGCCAAAGAAATGATGTGGGCCTCTTCTTCAATACGCCAAAGGATGCCAAACCCCACCAGCTCTTTGACTAAAAAAGAGGGGGCCTCCGCAGCCGGTGCCACAAAAGCCCCAAGCACCGTGCTCGTGGGTCGTTGCAGTTCCGCCCGATAGCCCTGTTCTCCCCAGTGCCCCCCATAACACCGTTGATCCAACTCCAGCAGGCGTGGCAAAGCCTGGATATCCAGCTCCTCAAGCCGATAGGAGGTGCCGCTCATGTAGGCCTAGTCTCGCAGTTCACAGAACTCGGCCAACAACAATTGCCCAAACGGATCATCATCGGGGGCCGCATAGGGCAGGGCTTTTCGGCTAATGCTCAAGATGCCTGCTGGTGCTCCAGATTCGGGATCCCGTTTGAGGTCGTAGTCAATTCCTTCTGTGAATCCGGCCTCTTGCAGGTAGTCACGGGCAGCTTGGAGGATCCCTTCCCGCAATTGCGCTTTGACAGCAGGGGCCATGAGGTAGCGCACAAACCACTGGGCACTGGCGGGATCCACCTCCGACAGATATTCCAGAGCTGGGGTGAGCACAGTGGAGCGCTCCTGGGGAGATAAGCCATTCACCTGTTGGGCCACCGCGGGCACATCCCGCCGCTGCATGGCCTCGATCAGGGTTTGAATCGCTGGAGAAAACGAGGGATCCCGTGCTTGGGTCATGGCTGGTCGTACCAAAGGGATTCAATTTTGTTGGCGATGGCTGCCGCTTGGGCCAGATCGGCTGCTGTCGGCAAACAAACCGTCACATGGCCGAGCTTGCGCCCGGGGCGTGAAGGGGTTTTGTGGTACCAATGCACCGTGGCATTCGGGATCCCGGCTAGCCGCTCCCGTTTTTCCGCGTAATCGGATGCAGAATGCTCATAGCCCAACAGATTTACCATCACCGCCCCCCCACAGTTCAACGCGGGATCCCCCAAAGGCAGACCGGTAATTGCCCGCAGGTGCTGCTCAAATTGCGAGGTATGGCAAGCATCGAGGCTGTAGTGGCCAGAATTGTGAACCCGGGGCGAGATTTCATTCACCCAAATGCCGGCCTTAGGGTGTTGCGGAGGCACCCAGAACAGCTCAAGGCCAAAAACCCCAACTGCCCCGAGTTTTTCCATCAGATCGGCGGCAATGCCCTTAATCTGAGCCTCGGTTTCTGGGGAAATGCGGGCGGGCACCATTACATGGCGACACACTTGCTCAATCTGCAAAGTTTCCACCACGGGGTAGATCTGGATCTCCCCCTTCACCCCCCGCGCCACGATCACCGCCAATTCTTGCTCAAAGGGGATCCACTCCTCCAGCAGTAAAGGGATCCCGGTTTGTTGACTGAGGGCCTGCCGTAAAGCCCGGCGGTCGCGGAGGATCTGGGTGCCCTGGCCGTCGTAGCCCTGGCGCCGTTGTTTGAGCACCACTGGAAAACGCAAAGGCTCGAGGTGAGTGAGTTCCTCTAAATCCAAAGCATCCACGTGCTCTGGCAGGGCCTGAAAGGTCGGCACCGGCAAACCCAACCGGGCCAAAAACTGCCGTTGATGGAACTTGTCTAGCAGGGGCTCTAGGGTACTGAGGCTGGGACGAAACCAAGAACCCTGGGGATCCAATTTTTGTAGCTCCGGCAGAGGAATAAACTCGTTTTCGAAAGTTACCACCGGGCAGCGTTCGAGCAATTGGGCTGTGGCCTGGGTGTCGGCGACGGATCCCCAAATCACCTCCTGCGCCACCGCTACCGCCGGATCGGTCGGAGAAGCAGCCTGCACGATCATCGGGATCCCCAGATTTTGGGCGGCCAGTCCCAACATTTGCGCCAACTGCCCGCCGCCAATCACCCCCACCGGTTGTAACGTCTCTGATTTCACAGGCGTACCGCTATACTGAGCAACGTGCCGCAATGCGATATATCTCCAGTCTGGAACCCTATTATGGGATCCCGTCTCCCCAAACACCAGGAGAAAAACGGTGGAACTGACCGAGTTAAAGGCCCTCATTGACCGGGCTCTGGCGGATAAAGTCTTAACCCGTGCTGAGCAGCAGCAAATCCTCAATGCGGTTACCGCCGACCAAGAGGTGTCCCCAGAAGAACACGAGTTGTTGGAGGCCATTGTGGAGCGCCTGAGCAGTGGCGAGATTCGAGCCGTGGATTGATGCTTCAGTCACCCTATATAAAAACCCATATAAAACCATAGTGACCCTCCATGACTCATCCTTATCAGGTGTCCGTGCCCTTTCAGGTGAAAACCTACGATACCGATTATGCTGGCGTGGTCAGCAACCTGGTCTATTTGCGTTGGCTAGAGGATCTGCGCCTGGCACTGCTGGATGCTCATTTTCCTTTACAAGGGCAGCTGGCCCAAGGCTATACCCCTGTGGTGCGACGCACCGAAATCGACTACCGAAGGCCTGTGCGACTGTTTGACCCTGTGATCGGGCGCATGTGGCTGCCCAAGCTCTCCCCTATGAAGTGGTACGTCTCCGCCGAATTTGAAGTGAAGGGATCCCTGGTGGCCACAGCTGAGCAGGTGGGGGCCTTTTTGGATCTGAAAACCTGGAAACCGATCCCCGTGCCGCCGGATTTTGCCCGTGGGTTTTCCGCTTGAGGGTGGAAACCAAGTGAGACCGAACAGATTCGGCGACGGCTTCCTAGCCGCAACCCTTTTTTCCGGGAGTCTGTTTCGGAGAGATGTTTGGCAATATGGAAAAGCTGCCTTACAGCCCTTGCACGGGTTTTCTAGGGCAGGGATTGTGCTTCCTGATCCGGCTCAGTGGGGCCTGGAGGGCTGTCTCGCTCTGCGAGGTGCGGAGCACTGTCCCTTTGGGAGATAGGTCTCGACCTTCGCAGTTGCTGGAGGTAACCGGCAGTGCCCTAGGCGCAAAGGATTGTAAAGTGAGCTACCAATTTCTTTCTAGGAAGGGAGCGATCCAGATGTCTGTCAAAGATGAAGGTGCTGTGGGTATGGATGAGGCCCCAAAGCGGTTTCTGCGCGGGCGTAAGATCGACCCGCAACCGATTCGCGCCGGGATCCCTCTGACCGATCTAATCGATCAAACCTTTCTTTCCTACAACTCCGGGCGTTTACGGGAAGCTTGCCAACTGCTGGTGGAGCATATGTTGCAGCCTGGGGTAACGGTGGGCCTGAGCCTGACGGGGGCACTCACTCCGGCCGGATTGGGCATAGCGGCGGTGATCCCCTTGATGCAGGCGGGCTTTGTCGATTGGATTGTCTCGACGGGGGCGAATCTCTACCACGACACCCACTTTGGCCTTGGCCTGGATTTGCACCGGGGCCGCCCCGATATCAGCGATGTGGTGCTGCGGGAAGAGGGGGTGGTGCGCATCTACGATATTTTCTTCGACTACAATGTGCTCCTTTCCACCGATGCCTTTTTTCGTCAGGTGATGCAAGCACCGGAGTTCGACCGCCGCATGGGATCCGCCGAGTTTCATTATCTCTGTGGCAAGTACATTGCCGCCCGTGAAGAGGCCCTGGGGTTGAAGGATACGAAGCAAGAACGCTCGCTCTTGGCCGCCGCCTACCGCTATGGCGTGCCCGTCTATACCTCCAGTCCGGGGGATAGCTCCATCGGCATGAATGTGGCGGCTTTGGCGTTGCAAGGAAGGGGGCCGGTGATCGATGTGTCGCTGGATGTGAACGAGACGGCAGCCATTGTGCTCGAGGCAAAGCGCAGCGGCGGGGCCAGTGCCGTGTGGATCTTGGGGGGCGGATCCCCGAAGAACTTCATGCTGCAAACGGAGCCCCAAATCCAAGAGGTGCTGGGTATTGAAGAAAAGGGACACGACTTCTTCTTGCAGGTGACCGATGCACGACCGGATACCGGCGGCTTGTCCGGCGCTACCCCTTCTGAGGCGGTGTCTTGGGGCAAGGTGGATCCCGATAAATTGCCCGGCACGATTGTGGTCTACAGCGACTCTACGATCGCCATGCCGCTGTTAACCGCCTATGCCCTCTCCAAACGGGATCCCCGCCCTTTGAAGCGCTTGTACGACCGACGCGCTGAGTTGGTGGAGCGGTTGCGGCAGGCTCACCTGGAGGCCCAGGCCAAAAAAGAAACCGTGGGTGCGGTGTAATTCTTCTCTTCTTCTCAGAGCATTCTCATCCGGTCTTCAGGCAGGGATCCCTTTTGCCCAGATAACCTGAATGTTCAGCGCTCCCTTTATCGATCTCGGCCATGGGCCATCTGGTTCTTCGTCACCTTAGCAAACGTTTCCATCGACAGGGGATCCCTGCCCTCAAGGATTTGTCTTTGACGGTGGCGGCGGGGGAGATCTTTGCGTTGCTGGGGCCATCGGGTTGTGGCAAGTCCACAACGTTGAACCTAATCGCTGGCCTGCTGGAACCGGATCCGGTTCCTCATCCGGGTGAGATTTGGCTGGATGGGATCCTGCTGAACCCCCTACCCCCAGAGCGGCGGCACGTGACTTTGCTTTCCCAGCACAGTCGGCTGTTTCCCCACTTGAATGTGGGGGAGAATGTCGCCTTTGGCTTGAAAATGCGCCGCATTCCCAGAGCAGAGCGAGAAGCCCAGGCGTTACGCATGTTGGAGCGAGTTCAACTACCTGGATTGGCCCAACGGCGGCCTGCCCAACTTTCTGGCGGACAAGCCCAGCGGGTGGCTCTGGCACGAGCCCTGGTGATTGAGCCCAAGCTGCTGCTATTGGATGAGCCGTTGTCGGCTTTGGATGCCAATCTACGCCAAGATATGCAAGAGTTGATTTTGAATTTGCAGGCCGAATCGGGTGTCACGACCCTTTTGGTTACCCATGATCAGGCGGAAGCCACCGCCATGGCCCGGCGTATTGGGCTGATGTTTGAGGGGCAACTCCACCAAGTGGGATCCCCTGCCGAGTTTTATCAGCAACCCCAATCGGAACGGATTGCCCGCTTTTTTGGCGGGGTGAATTTTTGGGATGCCCAAGCGGATCAGCATCAACTGCGGCTGGGGGAAGGGATCCTGCTTGAGAGTGCGGTGCCCCAGCAGGGAAAGGTACGGCTGACAATACGCCCGGAACAAGTGCAGGTGTTTCACCAGCGTCCTACCCTAGCGAAGAATGTTTGGGCTGCTGAAGTGATCTCAGAGCGCTTTACGGGTACGCAGCGGCGACTGACTGTGCAAACAGCCCTGGGATTGCTGCAGGCATGGGTAGCCCCTCATCAGGCTTTTGCGGTAGGGCAGGCGGTGTGGGTTTACCTGCCTCCAGAGGCTTTGTGGTGTGTGCAGGCAGACTGGAACGAGGCTATCCAGACGGCAGTGACAGCTCAACCCTCTTTGCATTTTTCCTAAGCTACTTTGCAGTTTAGGAAAAACAGTAGGTCAGTATTTTAGGAAGGGACAGAACAATGACTACATTACTTGAACAAGTGATCAACCAACTGAAAGCCTTGCCGGACGATCAACAAGATGCGATTGCTGCTCGTCTGCTTGCTGAACTGGAAGATGAACAAAAATGGGAAAGACAGTTCGAGGCTACGACGGATGATCAGTGGGATCGAATGGCTGACTTGGTACGACAGGATATTGCCGCTGGTGACATCACGCCTTTGGCTAACGCACTTCTTGCTCAACCTGAGTTATGAAGTCAAGTGTCACCAACTCATTTCGGAAAAAATTTAAGAAGATGATCACATTTATTGGTTTTGGATTGGCACGCATTCAGAATACGATGAGTTGCTTCAAAGGTTGTAGCGCCCACAGTTGAATGCAGTAATTTACAGGATGTTTATTGATTGAGAGGTGACTTCATGCGGCAACACAGCTTCTTTTGGAAACGGCGACAGGTGCTGGCCTCTCTAGGGCTGGGATCCGTGGGGGCTTGGCTCTTGGGACAAAGCTCTCTTGTTGCACAAACCCCTCTGGAATTGGGATCCCTGACTTGGGCGGACATTGTGCAACAAGCGCGGGGTAGCCAGGTGAACTGGGCGATGTGGAGCGGCAGCGAAGCGATCAACGGCTTTGTAGATGGCTGGGTGAAAACACAGTTGCAAGAGCGCTACGGCATGCGCTTGAACCGGATCCCGCTTACCGACACGGTAGAAGCCGTCAATAAAATCATCGGGGAGGTACAGGCGGGTTTACGCAGTGGTGGCAGCATCGATTTAATTTGGATCAACGGCAACAACTTCCGCACCCTCAAACAGGGGGATTTACTCTATGGCCCCTTTGCAGAAAAATTGCCCAGCCTCCAGTTTTACAATCCTGCCGATATTGAGACAGATTTTGGTCTGCCCATCGAGGGCTACTCCGCACCCTATACGGGCAACTATTTCTTGATGGCCTATAATGCCGAGCGCATTCCCGAGCCGCCCCGCAGCTATGCCGATTTGTTGAGCTGGGCCAAGGCCAACCCTGGACGCTTTACCTACGTGGCCCCACCGGATTTTCATGGCAGCCGCTTTTTGTTGGGAACCCTGTATGGGGTGACCGGGGGTTATGCCCAGTACAGTGGGCCAGACTTTGATGGGGAGCTGTGGGCTAAGCAATCCCCTGCGGTGGTGGACTACCTGAAAGCATTGGATCCCTATTTGTGGCGGCAAGGACAAACGTATCCCCCCACCTTTGCCCGACTGGCGGAGCTGTTTGCCAATGGCGAAATTTGGCTGATGCCCACCTTCATCGATCAGGTGATCTTACGCAAAAGCAATGGACAATTTCCTGCCGGTACCACTCCCTACGGGATCCCGGGCACCAGTTTGATCGATCCCTCCTTTACGGCCATTCCTGTGAATGCAGCTAACCCTTTTGGGGCCATGGTCTTGGCGGAGGTGTTGGCTAGCCCCGAAGGTCAACTGGAGAAATTTAAGCCCGAGGTTTGGGGAGATTTGCCCCTGATCGACATCAGCCGTTTGCCTGCCGAAACACAGGAGGCTTTTGCCCGGTTGGAAGCTGCCGCCGGGATCCCGATTCAAGAAGCGATTGCGGGTGCGGTGCCGATTGTGAATGCGGAATATACGGTGCAACTGGAAGAACTCTGGCAGCGACAAGTGTTGCCGGGGTAAATTGTGTTGATTTTAGAAAATGGTTCAATGGTCATCTTTTTCTACGGCAGCTTCCAAACTTTGGGGCAGCCAAACTCGAAAATGAGTCCATCCTTCTGAGCTGTTAACGGAGATGTTACCCCCCATTCGCATCACCAATTGCTTCACCAAGGCCAATCCCAGGCCGGTTCCCCCATGTTTCCAGCGATCCGACTGCGGAATGCGGTAAAACTTGTCAAAAATCCGCGACAACTCTGGTTTTGAAATTTCTGTGCTGTTGCTAATGGTGAAGAGGATCCCATCTTGATCGGAGGTGAGCTGAATGTGAATCGCTCCTTCTGGAGCAGTGTACTTTACGGCATTGTGAATCAATTCACGCAAAACGCGGCTGAGACAAACCGAGTCAACCTGAAGAATAGGGATCCCTTGGCTGATGTGCAGTTGCAGCAGTTGATTTTTGGATTGGGCAAGCGGTTGGATCCCGATGAGTAATTCCGGCAGGTATTGAACCAGATTGATCTCTTCTGTGTTCGGAAAAAATCCTTCAGCCTCCAGCCGCTGTATATCCAGCAGATCATTAATCAAAGCAATCTGTCGGTCACATTCTTGAATAGCTGTTGTGAGATAGTGCTGCTTCCTCTGGGGGTCGGTAGTAATCTGCATCATGCGTAGGGCCATGCGCACATTGGCCATTGGAGTCCGTAACTCGTGAGAAACGGTGCTAATAAAGTCGTCCTTAAGTAGGTTTAGCCGTTCCAATTCCGTGACTTGAGCCTGTGCCGCCTCATACAGACGGGCCTGACGGATCGCTAGGGCGCACAGATTGGCTACCTGTTGCACCAGCTGAATTTCTGCCTCTAAAAAGAACTGTTCCGGCGGACGCTCAACATTGAGTAAACCCAGCAGCTTATCTTCATCCAAAATGGGACAGTTGAGAAGGGTCACCCAAAACCCATCTGTGGGGTCGTAGAAACAGCGATGGATAGTTTTTCCCTGTTGCAGAAAGCTCAAAAGAACAGCATCGCTCCCCTCAATACGATAATTTCGACCGATAATAGAAGGTAAATTTCGGGAGCAAGCGTAGCGAGGAATGAAAGTTGAAAAGTCTGCTGAGAAAAAGCTAACATCACAACTGATTAAATTGAGAGCCTCTACCAATTCTTGCACAACAGTATTCAAAATCTCTGCCTCGTCTAAACTGGCTACAACTTTGCTACTAATCGAGTGCAACACCGTCTCAAAATGCAATGACTGTTGTAACTTGGCTGTGCGCAACTCTACTTGTATTTCTAGAACCTTGTTCAGATTTTGCACTTGTTGATAAAGCTGGGCCTGTTGCAGGGCAATAGCCAGTTGTTCGGATAGCTGCGTTAAAATTGATTTTTCCCAGTCTTGCCATTGACGCGGCCCTCGGCACTGATGGGCAACCAACAATCCCCACAGATAGGCTCCATCACTTGCAGAGGAAGGCTCTAATTCCGGGTGTTTATCTTGCCAAATGGGCACCACTAAATTGGCACGCACCTGTAATTGTTTCAGGAGGTTGACATAACAAGGTTGGATGGGGGCATCTTCAACATCTGAAATGAAGCGCACTTGACTGCGAGGGAAAGAGTCTTCTCCAAAACTGGCAAAACAGGGATCCAAAATCGTTTCGTTCAATATAGAAAACTCGGCTTGACTGACCGATTCTACCTGGATATAACCACTCCCATCGGGCCGTAGACGGTAGATCACCACACGATCGGTTTGTAACAGTTGCCGGATCTCCGTAACCGTGGTTTGTAAAATCTCCATCAAATCTAGGGAGCGGCGAATGCGCTCGGTAATCCGCCCCAGCAAACGTTCTCGACCCGCCTGGAGGCGCAGGGTTTGTTCGGCGCGTTTTAGGGCTTCTTCTGCTTGTATACGCGGGGTAATATCGGTGAAGGTGCAAATGACCTGCCAGACTTGCCCCTGTTCATCTAACCGTGGCTCCGCATTCACCAACAGCCAGACCCGATCCTGTAAACGGGGTCGATACACCCCCATCACCACATCTCGCACGGGCTTGCCGGTAGCAATGGCACGGGGCACGGGGTGCTCTGGCCCTGGAAAACGGGATCCATCCTCATGAATGACATTCCAGGCCGGATCAAAAGAAGAACGTCCCAACAATTGCTCTTCGGTTAAGTCCAAAAGTTCTAAGGCTTTGGGGTTGCTCAATAGCATTTCTGCTTGTCGGCCTTGTAGCAAAACTCCGACATTGAGATCTTTAATTAAGGTGCGGAAGCGTTCTTCACTTTCCTTTAAGGCCAAATCCACCACTTTTTTCTCGGTAATATCTCGCCCAACCGAGAGAATTTCCACCAATTGGCCCTGTTCGTTGAAAAGGCCCTGGTCGACCCAGTTCACATATCGTGTCTTCCCTTCTGGGTCGGAGTAGCTGCGCTCGGTGGTGCGGGTGGGCTGGGTGGGGGTGAGGGCTGCCAGTTCTGCCAAGAGGGGATCCCGTTCCGGTTCCGGTATGGTGTCGATCCAAGGGATGCCCAAGCATTGCTCCCGATTTTGCCCAAAGAAACGCAAGTAAGCTTCATTCACAAAGGTTAGGCGGGTATCAAGGCCATAGCGGCAGATCAGCTCTGACTGTTGCTCCACCACTTCTCGGTACTCTTGTTGTTGTTGCTGCAAACGGTTCAGCATGGCTTGTTGGGCTGCTGCCATCCGTTGCCAGGCAGAAGCCAGCGTTTGCACTTCTGCAATTGGGCCGGGATCCAAACTGGGCCAGGAATGGGATCCATCGGGGATAAACTCTTCAGAAGTTTGTGTGAGACGGCGAATCGGTCGGGCAATCCAGTCGGTGAGGGCGATTCCCACTGCAAGCATGGCCAGCCAAAGTCCACCTCCCAACATCCAAGCCCGCTGTGCACTGCGGTTCACATCCGCCAAAATGGCTGCTTCCGGGATCCCACGCACAAAGTAAAAATCCATCCCCCACTCATCTTGGATGGGATCCACCTCAATGAGATGGGGCTCTCCCTCAACGGGCAAGCGAAAGAACACTTCTTCGGTCACTGCCGATAGTGACCCAAACTGCTCAGACAAAGCCGGAAGCACCGTCTGCAAAATCGGGTGAACCTGCTCCCCCTCCCTCAGCTCGGGGCTGGATCCCACGCCATTGCCCGCCAGAACTTGCCCTTCTGTATCCAACAAAAAGCTGAGGCCAGGGGTCTCGTGATCGAGGCTATCCAGTAGGGCTTGAATTTCATCAGTAGAAACCGCAACGGCTAGGCTCCCCTGCAACACGCCGTTCTCACTCTGTAGGGGCAAGCCGGTCAAGACCAAATGCTGTGGCTCATCAAAAAAACGGCTCACCACCTGGCTGCGGCGGATCCCTTCTGTCTCTACGATCTGTTCAAACCAAGGCAGCTCTCTCACATCTGTAAAGCCCAACTGTCGGGTTTGACCGGTGGGATCCCCCGTTTTGGGATCCAGCTCTCGGCCCCGTACATCTCCAGGCGAAGGGCCACCTGTGTTGTAAGCCCATAGGGATCCATCTGTACGGCGTTGCACCATGACAAAGCCGCCGCCGGCAGAGACAAAACCGAGGTAATCGACTTCAGGGAACCGCTGCAATTGTTGAGCAAAGTAGCTCTCTAAAAAAACAAGATCGAGGGAAGTTAAGGTCATCAAATCGGGCAAAAGCCCCCAACGCACCGCATCTTGATTGATATGGTTGATCTGAACGGGTATTTGCAAATAGCGGGCTAAGCGCTCTTCAATCCTACTGTTGACCTTGTGATTGAGCTTTTGGGCCAACTGCAGCGCGGTTTCTCGCCCAGAGCGCCAGGAGAGATACCCCACGCCCCCTACTGCTACCCCCACCGCCAGCAGCATGGGCAGGAGCAGAGCCACTTGTAACCGCATGCGCCTCAATCTAGGTCGAGTAGTAGAAGACTGGGATGGAGACTCCATCACTTCATCGTTAGGCATTAGCAGGAGAACTAGGCTTGTGGGGGTTGTAAAGCACGTTGCAAAAAGCCAAGGCTGACCTCTGCCAGAATCGCCAATAGAGCCACCGGAATCGCCCCTACCAGTAGGATAGCGTTATCGTAGAGGGCAAACCCCAAAGTAATGAAAGTTCCCAACCCTCCGACCCCGATAAAGGCTGCCAACGTGGCACTGGCGATCACCTCGATGGTGGCGGTTTTGATCCCAGCCAATATCACAGGCAACGCGAGGGGAATTTCAATTTGTCGCAACACCTGAGCGGGGGTCATGCCCATACCAAAAGCGGCTTCTCGAATCGCGGGTTCAATGCCTCGAAAGGCAACATCGGTGCTGATCAAAATTGGGGGCATCACCAATAGGGTAAGGGCGATCACGGCAGAACGAAAGCTAAGGCCAAAATAGGGAATCGCCAGAAACAGAATCGCCAAGCTGGGGATGACCCTCAAGCCGTTGAAGCCGTTGATCACCAACCAAGAAAAAGCTTGTGAACGAGAACTCAAAAAGCCCAAAGGCAGACCCAAAAGCAGACCAATCCCCAGAGGAACCGCCACCAGTTGAAGGTGTTGCAGCAGAGCCCGAAACAGCATGTCGCTGTTGTTTTGGGCATAACTGAAGGAACGGGTGAGAAGGTTCAGGAAGGTCATCGGGTGTCACCAGCCCAACAGGGGAAAGATGGCCCCAGTGTAGCGTTTGCGATCGAACTGGGCAGCCCTGAAAATATACCTACAATGGGAACGTTTTCTGGTGAGGAGGACCCCTCTTGGCACCACGCGGTTTCAAACCCAGGGATCCCTCCCGTAGCAAACGATCGGAGCACCAACAACCCGAGGCTACAAGCCTGGCTCCCTACGTGCGCACTTTGCCCCTGGTGATCGATGCCATGTTAGAGCTGGCACAGGTGGGTGCTGAAGACACCCTCTACGATCTGGGCTGTGGAGATGGTCGCGTTTTGATTCGGGCGGCCCAACGATTTGGGACTCCGGGGTTGGGGGTAGATATCGACCCAGAGCGGATCCGCGAGGCTCGGCAACGTGCCCAGGAAGCCCAAGTTCAAGAGCGCGTGCAGTTTCTGCAACAGGATTTGCTCACGGTAGACCTGTCTCCCGCGACGGTGGTGTGTTGTTATTTGCTGCCCCGCTCCAACTTGTTAATTCGAGACAAGCTGCGCTCAGAACTCCAGCCCGGCGCACGTCTGGTTACCCATTCTTTTGATATGGGAGATTGGCTGCCGACGGCTACCGCTACAGCGTCGGATGTGATCAACACCTATA
>JAUQVK010000108.1:0-20882 GCA_039794845.1 Thermostichus sp. DRC_bins_24 | reverse complement strand
TCGGGGTCGGCATCATTGTGCTTGGGCACAAGCGTATTGTCGAATGCAAAGGAGTCAAGGGCAATTCTCATCCAGCGGCAATGCGGTCGTTCGCGTTCAAGTGAATACGGATTCTGTTTCGTTGTTGGCAGAATCGAGAGCCATAGGATGAGGCGAAGTATGTTGCAACATTACCAACATTACAGTGTAAGGGTTCGCCAATTGTAAAGTTGCTAGGTGCAATTTGAGAAGGGAGTTCGGTTTTTATTGGAGATAAAGTAGGAAAGATTAAAGGGATAGAAAATACAACAAAAATAGGAACGAATCGTTGATTCTGAGGCATACTATCATGCACATTTTCAGAGTCAACCTGCGATCGTTTGTCTAAGTTTCAGAAGTCGAGAAGCCAACTGCAAAAGACTCAAAAACTTACTTGACCCCATCCTCCTCAGAGGCTATGTTTGGAGTGACTGTAGAACCGTAGAAGCCGAGACTTTCCCATGTAGCGGGAACAGAAAGCGCAAGTCCTGTTGTGGAAACTCCGCGCAAAGGCTGTAGCCTTGACCGATACTGAATTTCATTTCACCATCTACTGAGTTTTGCTCCTCTGAAGGGACTTATGGTGCTCACCGGCCTATTTCACGTTGCCATCAAAACCAATGATCTGGAGATTACAGTCCGCTTCTACACCCAGGTGATGGGGATGCGGCAGGTTCCCCGGCCTAACTTCGGCTTTCCGGGGGCATGGTTGGCTTGTCCTACCCCGGAGAATGCGGCGATTTTTCACATCTACGCTGGTGGGCCAGCCCTAGGCCGCACAGGGGTGGCTCCCCAAGAAACAGGGGCCGTTGATCACATCTCCCTTCAGGCGGTGGGGTTTCACGAGTTTAAGCGTCGGATCACCCGGCTAGGCCTTTCCTGCCGTGAGTTTATCGTGCCGGGAACCAGCCTTTGGCAATTGTTTGTATACGATCCAAACGGCGTGTTGCTGGAACTGACCTTCGATGGTCAAGCCGAGGCGGATCCGCTGCCGGATCTTTCCCCTGGACGGGCTTATGTGGCCGGGGATCCCTTTTTCGATCCCAAAGAATATCAGGTGTTGATGAGCAGGTCTCTCCATGGAAGCCCTGCCTGAGGAGGGTTGGGAACTGCCGGCCCGACTGGATACCATTGCAGAGTAAGCAACAGGCAGCCCTGGAGGAAGCCCGATGGCACTGAACAAAATGACAATCCGTAAGATCCACCGCATTCTTGCCCCTATCCTGTTTTTGCCGCTGGTGGTGACTGTGCTGACGGGATCCCTGTATCAAATTGCTCGCCTTAACCAAAACTTTGACTACTATTGGCTGATCCAGATTCACAAAGGTCAATGGGGGCCACTGGATCTACAGGCGGTTTATCCGTTCTTAAACGGTTTGGGATTACTAATTATGGTGGTTACAGGCCTCAGTATGTGGTTACAAACAAGGCCCAATCGTCATCCCAAACGTACAAAGACTTAGACAGTTTCTGCTGCTGGGAGGGTAAACTCCCAAAAGAGATTCCAGAAAACCCTACATTCTTTTGGATGGGGCTGTCTACACTAGAAGCATAGAGGTTTTACTTAGGCCTCTAGGGTTGAAGCGAGAGTCAACCAGAGTAAACCAAAGAATGCAGACAGATCAGGAGGACGATCTATGAATATCGTTCGCTGGGATCCATTCCGTGAAATTGATGAAATCCAACGAGAAATGAACCGGATGTTTGATCGTCTGGCTCCTCGCAGCACCAATGGGGATGGCGGGTTTGCCTTTCTGCCAGCGGTGGAAATGCACGATGACCCAGAAGCCATTACCCTGAAGCTGGAGTTGCCCGGTTTGAATGCCGACGATCTTGACATTCAAGCTACAGCCGAGGCGGTCTCCATCAGCGGGGAACGGCGATTTGAAAAACGCTCTGAAGATAAGGGGGTAACTCGCAGTGAGTTCCGCTATGGTCGTTTCCAAAGGGTGATCCCGCTGCCGAACCGGATCCAGCACGATCAGGTGAAGGCCGAGTACAAAGACGGGATTCTGACCCTCCATCTGCCGAAGGCGGAATCTGAAAGAGCCCAAGTGGTTAAAGTGAATGTTGCTTCTTAAGTTGGAGATGAGGTTAAGGTTGGGATCCTGTGAATTTGTACCCAGATCCAGTGGGCCTCACTCCAGCTCAAGGTTGAAGATGTTGTGAGTTCGATAGGGATCCATTCAGGTAGGCTCAGTGCCTACCTTTTTTGTTTTTATAGTCCTTTGAATTGAGTTTGCAACATTTGCCCTCACGCCCTTCGCGCAGCGTGGCACCGGCCGTAACCCCTCTCCCACTCTGGGAGGGGGAGTCAGAAAGTGTATTGCTCTTGTTTGGAGTGACTGTATTGTTTTTTCCCTATCTTTGCGGTCGAAAACGCCGCAGGCGCAGGGCATTGGTCACCACCGAAACGGAACTGAGGGCCATCGCCGCCCCGGCCACCATGGGGTTGAGTAACCAGCCGGTAAAAGGATAGAGCACCCCAGCAGCAATTGGGATCCCGAGGGTGTTGTAGATAAAGGCGAAAAATAGGTTTTGACGGATGTTGTTGAGGGTGGCCCGGCTCAGTTGAATGGCAGTGACCACTCCCCGTAGGTCCCCGGACATGAGGGTAATATCGCTGGCGGCCACAGCCACGTCGGTGCCCGTACCGAGGGCGATGCCTACATCTGCTTCCGCCAGAGCCGGAGCATCGTTAATGCCGTCTCCCACCATTGCCACCAGGCGTTGGGACTGCCGTAACTGGCGTATGTGGGCTGCCTTTTGATCGGGACGAACTTGGGCAATGACCCGCTGGATCCCCGCTTGGTGGGCAATCGCTTGGGCGGTGGTGGGGTTATCTCCTGTGAGCATGATCACCTCCAAGCCCATCCGGCGCATTTGTTGGACAGCTTCGGGGGAAGTCGGTTTGATGGGATCGGCAATGGCCAACAGCCCCATTAACCTTGCCGATTGCGCCACGCCGATCACGGTTTTTCCCTGGCTTTCCCAGGTTTGTACCGGCTCTGCTAAAGATGGATCCCAGGGGATCCCCAACTCCTGCAACCAGCTCAGCCGACCGATGCGAATCCACTGATCTTCCACCCAGGCTTCGGCCCCGTTGCCCACCCATGCCTGAAACTTCTGGGCGACGGGGATCGTGATCCCTTGTGCGCCGGAGCTTGTCATGCCTTCTGCTTCGGCTTTCTGAACCACCGCCTGGGCCAAAGGATGCTCCGAGTGCCGTTCCACAGCCGCCGCCAGGCGCAACACCGCCAGGGGAGAGGGGCCAGTTGCCCAGATATCTGTGACGGTGGGACGGCCTTCGGTGAGGGTGCCGGTTTTGTCCAAGACCACGGTGCGCAGACGATGGGCCAGCTCCAGGCTGTCGGCACTTTTCACCAGTACCCCCAATTCTGCCCCTCGCCCCGTACCCACCATGATCGAGGTGGGGGTGGCTAGCCCCAGGGCACAGGGACAGGCGATGATCAGCACCCCAATTGTGTTTACCAGGGCCAGCGTCGGGTTCCCCGCCAGCACCAGCCAGAGGACAAAGGTGAGAATGGCGACGCCGATCACCGCCGGCACAAACCAGGCCGTGACCCGATCCGCCAACTGCTGAATCGGGGCTTTGGATCCCTGAGCCTCCTGCACCAAGCGCACGATCTGAGCCAGTACGGTGTCTTTGCCCACCCGCCGAGCCTCGAAGACAAAGCTGCCCGTACGATTCAAGGTGGCCCCGATCACCTCATCTCCAGCGTTTTTTTGAACGGGCAAACTCTCGCCGGTCACCATCGACTCATCCACCGCCGAGGATCCCTCCAGAATCACCCCGTCCACCGGCACTTTTTCCCCGGGTCGTACCCGGATCCGATCCCCCACCTGCACCTCCCGGATCGGGATATCCTGCTCCACCCCTTGGCGAATCACCCGTGCTGTTTTCGGTTGCAGCCCCATCAGCTTGCGAATGGCCTCGGAGGTTTGCCCTTTGGCCCGTTGCTCCATCCACTTGCCCACCAGGATCAGGGTAGTGACCACGGCAGACACTTCGTAGTACACATCCGGATGCAGCCCCTGCCGATGAAAGTAGTGGGGAAAAACCGTGGGGAACAGGGAGTAAAAGAACGCCGCACTGGTTCCTAAGGCCACCAGCGTGTTCATATCCGCTGAACGCCGTTGCCAAGCCGCCCAAGCCCCGCGATAAAAATGTTTGCCCACCCAAAATTGCACCGGCGCCGTCAACACCAGCTGCAACCAGGCATTGTGCAGCCACATGGGAAAGCCCGGGATCTCCATGCCCAACATCATCGGCAGGGATCCGATCACCAGCACCGTGCTGATGCCCACCCCTATGGCCACCTTTAGCTTCAGTTCCCGTTCGGCGGCCCGTTGGGCGATCCGCTCTGGATCCGTCGGATCGGTTTCCTGCCAGTCCTCTGGGATCCATCGCGCCCGATACCCCGCCTGCTCCACCGCCCGGATCAACACCTGCGGATTCACCCGCCTGGGATCCCCTTTGACGGTGGCTTGCTCGCTGGCAAAATTGACGGATCCCTGGGATACCCCCGGCACCTGCGTGAGGGCCTGTTCAATGCTGTGGGCGCAGGAGGCGCAACTCATACCCTGCAAGGCCAACTGCCAAGTGCCCTCATCAGAGGGGGTAGAGACCGGTAACGCATCCGACGATACTTCTTGTGTAGACATGGCAATACCTGGACGAAATCCATAGCCACCCCTCAACCCGAGAAGGGCAAAGGCAGCAACCTGTAGAGAGACTGTAGAGAGGTCAGCTGTTGGGGTCAGACCGTTTCCGGCCATGAATGGGCTAGGCCGGGGGATAGCCCACTTGGATGAGGGCCTGCCGCAAATCGTCAGCAGAACGCTCGGAGGTGATCACCACCCGCTTGGTTTTGGGATCCGCTTCCACTTGGGCCTGAGGATCCAGTTGCCGCACCGCTTGGGTAACGGTTTCAACACAGGCCGAGCAAGCCAGCTTGGGCACGGTTAACGCAGTTTGCATCTTGACAAAACCTCCTAGGCAGAAAGCACCCACCCCGGCTGGACAGAGCCGAGACACTGGATTGAGTTGGTTTGATGCTAAACCTTACAGTTAACTGGAGAGTCAAGAGGGCTCAGACTACTGCTCGTCCATGTTCCAGCGGTGATCCACCTGATAGCCCCGTTGTCGCCAGTCTTCTTCCAGTTGCAACTGTTGGGTTAGGGCTTTGCGCAAAGAGTTGATCAGCTCTTGCATACGGGCTCGGTTGTTAAAATCCTGCTCTTCCACGGCCGGAAACGTTTGCCGCTCCAGTACCCGCAGCAGAAATTCGTAGTGGACATGGGCAGGCACAGGGATGCGTTTCATCGGTCTGAGCGGTCCTTGGGATCCGTTGATCCTCATTCAGTGGGATGACAAGAGGTGACGGGCAGCTTGGCCGGGATCTGGCTGTTTGACCAAGGCCTCCCCCACCAACACAGAGCGTACGCCCCAAGCCTGCAGCTGTTGCAAATCGGCAGGGCTGGTAATGCCAGATTCACTGACAATGGGCAGATCCCCCAAGCGTTCCCGACAGGCCATGAGCAAACTGCGGGTTGTATTCAGATCCACCCTAAAGGTCCTCAGGTCGCGGTTGTTGATGCCGATCAACACCCGTTCCTGCCCCTCCGCCAACTGGGGTAAGCGCAGCACGCGCTCCAGTTCCCCCTGAGTATGCACCTCCAGCAAAGCCGCCATGCCCAACTGCCGAATCAGCTTGAGGAAATAGCCCAGGTCGGCATCGGAGAGAATGGCCGCGATCAACAGCACTGCATCCGCCCCCAGGGCACGGGCCCACAAGATTTGGTAGGGGTAGAGAATAAACTCCTTGCACAGCAGCGGGATCTCCACCGCTTGGCGTATTTGCCGCAGATACTCGCCACTGCCCTGAAAAAACCGCTCATCCGTCAGAACCGACAGGCAACTGGCCCCCCCGGCCACATAGCTTTGGGCAATCGCCACCGGATCAAAGGGATCCCGGAGGATCCCACGGCTGGGAGAAGCCTTTTTTACCTCGGCAATCAGCGAAACGGGGTAGGGAGACCGGGTCAGAGCCGCCACAAAATCTCGTGTTGGCGGGGCTTGGGCAACCTGTTGCTGCAACTGCTTAAGCGGTAGCTGCTGGCGTTGGCGCTCCACTTCCTGCTCTTTGTGCCAGACGATCTCCTCCAAAATGTGGCGAGGTTTGGCCTCGGGCGAGGCGGTTTGATACACCTGAGAGGCAACCACCACAGCCGGGGCAGGGGAACGGCGACGGATGGAAGGTGCTTCATCTCGCAGCTCCATACGACCCCCTCAACAGAACTCCACACCACACCATAGACTACTCTAATTTTCCAGTGCCGGTTTGAATAGCTACCCCCAGCATCCGCAGGGCCAACTTGGCAGCAGTGGCTTTTTTTACCTCCGGTGGGTGAGCGATCGTAGCGGAAGCTGGTTAAACTGCAGGTTAGGATAGGGGCTAAGTCGGCTGCTCCATTGCCGGGCACACTGCCTAACGCAAAGTTCGAGACGAGGTGAGACCATCGCGAGAACAGGCTGTTGGGTTTGGGGAGGTTGCTTCACCATGCCTCAGTGAGCATCCCGATTTTCCCAAAGCGGGGAGGGGGTTCGGCTGAGGCAGAGTTCGGATCATCGCTGTCCATACTGTTTTGAAGGAGTCCAGGCGTGCTGTACCTAGCAGAGCTGTCTAAGCCGATTGGGTTTGCCAAGTCGTCTCTGCAATTGCTGGCTAAGCAGCAGCAAGACAACACCTGGGTGGCGGTGAACGAAGAAGCCATCACTCTCGATGGTCGCATTGCCCAGGACGCGAACCGCTTCAAGGATGGCTCTTTGGTTCTGGCGGAAATCTCGGGCAGCCGTCAGGTTTCTCGCATTAGCGAAGCGGCCCGGCAAGTGGTCACTTATCTGCAAAATTTTAGCCGTGTCCAAGACAAGGCCCGCAGTCAAGAAGAAGAAATCGAGGTCTGGAAACAGTCCCTCACCTTTCAGGCGCAAGAACTAACCCGCCGCGAAATGGAGTTGGAGGGGCAAGAGGAAGAGATTCGGCGGCTTTACGAGCAATACAAAGGGGTAGAAGAGGATCGCAAGCTTCTGGATAGCCTTAGAGAGGAGTTGGAAACCCAACAGGCCCACCTGGCCGAGCAACAACGCCTCATCGGGCAGCAACGGGAGGCCCTCAACCAGCAGCGGCAGGAACTGGAAGCCCAGTTGCAGGAAGCGCGAGCCAGCCGACTGGGGGAAGCCGAAGCTGCACAGCTCCAAGCCCTCATTCAGCAGCTCCAGGAGGCGTTGCAGCCCTCCGGGGATCCCTTGGCCCCTCTCCAGGGCTTAAAGGGTCACATTCAGCAGCGTCAGGAGCAGCTGAATCAGCAGATTGCCGAGCTGGAGCAAGAGCGTCAGCAGGCTCAAACCCGACAAAATGAACTGGATCGGGACTATCACACCTGGCAAGAGCGCCGCACCGCCTGGTGGGGATCCCGACAATCTTTGGAGCAAAGCCAGGCCACATGGCAAACCCAACAGGGATCCCTGCGGGCCTATCAAGAGCAATTGCAACAGATCGCCCGGCAACTGCAGCTGCACGAGGTTCTGCATCAGCAGACTCAGCGCCTTCTTCAGGAGCATGACTTCATCACCGCCGGCGGAACCCACGACGGTGCGGCAGGATCCTCAGCTCCCCCCATCTCGGTGGAGGAATTGGCCGCTCTGGTCAGCCAACTGCGCCGAGATTACGAACAGCGCTCCGCCCAGGTGAACCAACAACGGGCGGAATTGGAGCAGAACCGACAAGCCTTGCAGGAGCTGCAGGAGCGCCTGGCCACCGCCTCCCCCGATGAGCGGTTTGATATTGAAATGGATATTGACTACGCGCAGTCCGCCTGTGGGGCCTTGGAGGAGGCTCTGTTGCCCCAGGAAAAAAACCTACAACGGGAATACGAGGAGCTCACCCGCCAAGAGGCCCGCCTCAGCCAACTGCAGGGCCAACCCGTGTCTACCCCTATGCTACCGACTGTAGACATTGGACCCATCTTGGGGCAAATCGACAGCCAAAAACAAGCCTTGCTGCAGGAGAAAGGCCGCCTACAGACCTTGATTCAACAACTTGAGTCGTCATCCCAGCAAGAGCACCTGGCTCGCCAGCAACAAGAGCTAGAGCAGCAACGGCAACAACTGGAGCAGGAGGAGGGATCCCTGCGAATCCGCACCCAAGCGATGGCCGAAACTTGGGGGCGTTTGAACCACCTGCAGGCCACCCTCTACCCAGAGCGGGATCTGTGGGCGGAGTTGGCGGGACAACTGGCGCAATTGGAAGCGACTCTGGGCCAGCACCAGGAAGGAACCTCCACTGCACGTGCCCACGTCGAACAGGTGCAATCTCTGCTGGCCACCCTCACTCAGGTGTAATCGGATCCCGTCTGGCTAAGATCGCTTCTTGCTCCTCCGTGAATCCGCGGCCTCAAGGGAGAGGGCAAATCTGGTAAAATTTGTTGAGCCGGCTCTTGGCTCACTGGGTAGCACTTTGCAGTCATCAAGACCCCAGTTTGTCGGGGTGAGGAGACTTGAAAGTCGTTATTGATCCGGTTTTTTCCTCGGGCCGCCAGGGGTATTCCAGTGTGAGGTCAGCTTGTGCGAATTGCAGTTGATGCGATGGGGGGCGACCATGCTCCCGAAGAAATCATCAAGGGTGCCCTGCTGGCCCATCGGCAGCTTCAGGTCGAGATCGTGCTGGTTGGTCGTCCGGAATCTCTGCAACCTTTTTTGCCCCAGCCTTTACCTTCCGGGATCACAATTGTGCCTGCCGAAGACAATGTGGGCATGGCAGAAGAACCTCTGATGGTGCGTAAAAAGCCCAAGGCTTCCATCAATGTTTCCATGCAGCAGGTGCGAACCAAGCAGGCGGATGCGGTGGTGGCCGCCGGAAACACAGGGGCAGCCATGGCCGCTGCCCATCTGGGCTTGGGACGACTGGCGGGAATTGATCGTCCAGCCATCGGCGCTCTTATACCCACCCTGAAGGGCAAACCGGTTCTGCTGTTGGATGTGGGGGCAAATGTCGATTGTCGGCCTCGCTTTTTGGAACAATTTGCCCGCATGGGATCCCTCTATTGCCAGTGTGTGATGGGGATCGATCATCCGCGGGTCGGTCTGCTCAACATCGGCGAGGAGCCCAACAAGGGCAACGATTTGTCGGTGACCACCCACCAACGCCTGGCAGAACTCAAAGGGATCCACTTCAGCGGCAATGCCGAGGGCCGGGATGTGCTAACGGGAGAGTTTGATGTTGTGGTCTGCGATGGCTTTGTAGGCAACGCCCTCCTCAAATTTGCCGAAAGCGTAGGCCAGGTGATCACGCAAGTGTTGCGGGAGGAGCTACCGCGGGGGTGGCGGGGTAAGCTGGGTACTTGGCTACTCAAACCCAACCTCAAACAGGTGAAACGGCGCATCGACTATGTGGAGTATGGCGGCGCTTTGCTGTTGGGGGTGAACGGCGTCTGTGTGATCACCCATGGCAGCTCCAAAGAGGCGATGGTCTATCACGCAATTCGGTTGGCCAAGGAGGCGGCTGAGCAGAAAGTTTTGGAACGGCTACAGGCGGAGATGGTAGACAGCACCGACCCGAGACCCAACCCGAGCTTGAGTTCTCGGCCCAACGAGGCCCAGCCCCCCGACCTCAACCACGAGAGGTTGCCTTTTCGACCGTTGGATCGGGTGGAAGGATAGCGCTGATGCCCAACCACGGCTTCCCGACGGTGCGGTTGGTGGGGATTGGTGCCGCCCTGCCGGATCCCTGTCTGCACAACAACGATTTGGGCCAGATTGTTGAAACCTCCGATGAGTGGATTTGGCCGCGCACCGGCATTCGGGAACGGCGCATTCTCCCACCCCAGTTGAGCCTGGTGGATCTGGCCTGTCAGGCGGCCACTCGAGCCCTGGAACAAGCTCAGATCCACCCCCAAGAGCTGGACTTGATCCTGTTGGCCACCTCCACCAGTGCCGATCGCTTTGGTTCTGCCCCACAAGTGCAAGCCGCCTTGGGGGCAACGCGGGCGGTGGCGTTTGACCTGACGGCAGCCTGCACAGGATTTGTGTTTGCGGTGGCCACAGCAACTCAATTTTTGCAAACCGGGCTGTACCGGCGGGCCTTGGTGGTGGCGGCGGATGTGCTCTCGCGCACGGTAGACTGGACAGACCGCACCACCTGTGTGCTGTTTGGGGACGGGGCAGGAGCGGTGGTTTTGCAGGCGGATACGGCGACAGAAGCAGGCTTACCGGACTCTGGCAGGCAAGGCATTCTGGGCATTGAATTGCGCAGCGATGGCACCGGCAGCGAACTGCTGAGTTTGCGCATGGAAACTGAGGCCCAACCCCTGGTGGGATCCCTTGAAGTGGGGCAATACCGCTGTTGTCCCATCACCATGAACGGTCGAGAGGTGTACAAGTTTGCCGTTAATGCGGTGCCGGAGATCATCGAAAAATCCTTGTTTCGGGCAGGGATCCCGGCAGAATCGGTGCGTGGTTACTTTGTCCATCAAGCCAATCAACGGATTCTCGATGCCATCGCCAAACGCCTTGAGGTGGATCCCGAGCGGGTGGCCAGTGTGCTGGAGCACTACGGCAATACCTCAGGAGCCTCGGTACCGATTGCCTTGGCGGACTGGATCGAGCAAGGGCGCTTTGGCCCAGGAGATCTGGGGGTGATGGTGGGCTTTGGGGCCGGTCTCACCTGGGGATCCATTGTGTTTCGTTGGGGGAAATAGAGTAATGACCATTGCCTGGATTTATCCCGGCCAGGGATCCCAAGCCGTCGGCATGGGAAAGGACTTGCGGGATTGGGAAGGGGCCGCCCCAAAGTTGGCCTTGGCCTCTGAGGTACTGGGATGGGATCCGTTGGGGCTACAAGAGGCGCAGATCCACCAAACGCGCTATACCCAACCGGCCCTGTTTACGGTTTCGGCCCTGCTGACGGATTATCTCTACGCTCAGGGCAAGGCCCCCGCCTGCACAGCAGGGCACAGTCTGGGGGAATACAGCGCCCTGTATGCCGCAGGGGTGTTTGATTTCGAGACGGGCTTGCGGCTGGTGGCGCTGCGGGGTCAGTTGATGGATGCGGTGGGAGACGGGGATCCCGCTCAATCTGGCGGCATGGCGGCGGTGATCGGGTTTGACCGAGCCAAGTTGGAACACCTCTGCGAGATCATTCCAGAGGTGGCCATCGCCAACGACAACAGCCCGGATCAGGTGGTGATCACCGGCCAAGTCGAGGCCGTACAAGCGGTATGTGCGCAACTGCAGCCGAAACGGGCGGTGCCCCTAAAGGTGAGTGGTGCCTTTCACTCGCGGTTGATGCAAGCGGCCGCCGAGGAATTTGCCCAAGCCCTAGAGCCCATAGCCTTTCAGCCCCCACGGGTGCCGGTTTACAGCAACTGTACCGCCACCGCCAGCCAAGATGCGCAGGCCCTCAAGCACGCCCTTTTGGCCCAAATGACGGCCCCTGTCCGTTGGCGAGAAACGGTGCTCCAGATGGCCGCCGATGGGATCCAACAGGTCTGGGAAATTGGCCCAGGGAACGTGTTAACGGGCTTGGTGAAGCGAACCGTCCCCACACTGGAGCGGCAAAACTTCAGCTGTCTCATTTGTTAAGTTTCTAAACATCCTCTCAGTCGAGGTTTCTTCTGTCTTGATTTAAACTTGTGTGGTTTGGACTCATTCCTAACCCTTTTGGCTCTCCTGGAAACGTGGTGGGGGCGGCTCAATTCGTACTCTGAGATCCTTGTCCCGTCAGGAGGGCTACCCTTTTTTGCCGTTTCTGGGGTCAAACCATGCAGAAAATGATCCATTTGTGCAAGGTAGAGATTCCCCTAGCCCTACTTGTGGTTCTATTTTCCCTGCTCTTGTTGGTGGGATGTGGGAGTGCAGCAACTATGGGTTCATCCATTACTCCCGATAAACCTTCATCTACAGTCATTCTTGAGCGTGCTCCAAAACCTTCTGACACATTCTGTTCCTATGTCAGCGAAAGAATCCTGCCAGCTCCTAGAGATGATTAAAGAGAATGTGAATACAACTGTAATCCTTCAGGCGTAGCAGACTTGAGATGCAAGTATATCCCAAGTAGGGATAGATGCCCATGGCCAACTGAGTTTTCTGGCCTTTCTTACTCGATGTATATAATCGATGTCGAAGAGTTCTAATTTTGACAGATAGAAAGCCTAAGTAGAGGTGGTAGATATGGAAGCTTTTTGCCAAGGTATAAAATCCCTTAAGACAAGTAATTACACTGCTTTTTTTCAGGTGTTTCTTTCGTTAGCTAAGGAGGGGAATTCTGAAGCTTTCTGGCTCGTTGGCAATGCTTATTGCCCGGGGCTCGGAGTAGAGCAAGATAAGACCGAAGCATTATCCTACTACAGACGAGGAGCTGAGCTTGGAGAAAGAAATGCAATGGTAAGTCTTGCATTAACTCTTCTCTCTGGAGACTGCGGTGTGCAAAACATTCAAGAGGCTGAAGAACTGTATTTTAAGCTCCAAAACGATGGAGGCAGACTGCTATACCCAAGCCCTTTTGACTATCTTGAGCTATTTCCATTCGAAGGCATAGAAGAGGAAATGGATTTGTCATGTTTCAAACATATTAAAGAAGCATTTAACCGCAAAGATTATGATTTAGTATTCTCTGAAGTGCAATACCTGGCTCTTGCAAAGGATCCAAGTGCGAAGTGTATTTTAGCTCATATGTTGCATTGGGGTTTAGGAACTGAGAAAAATGATGTGGAAGCCGTTGAGTTATTGAAGCAGGCTGCAGAGCAAGAGTTTGGACTTGCCTCATACAGCTTAGCTGAAATCTATTTTGCAGGTGACTATGGAGTTGGGCTAGATCAGGCTGAGGGAGAAAAATGGTTTCGCAGGATGAGGCAGCAAGGATATTACCCTAAATCACCATCGGCTCACTACATCAAATACATGCTGCAAAGAGAGGAGCTAGAAGCTTTGGAAGAAAAGGCTAAAGAGGGTGATTCCATTGCCCAGTGCGAGGTTGCCAATTATTATCTTTTAGGCATGGGAGTTTGCAAGAATATCGAACTGGGCTTGAGCTGGCTCAAACAATCTTCAGCTCAAGGAAACGGTAATGCTTCTTACTATTTAGCAACCTTACTGCTGCTAGGAGAAGAAGGTATTCCTCAAAACATAGCAGAGGCTGAGAAGTACTATTATCTTGCGCTTGAGCAGGGGTTCTCCGGTGATACTAGAGGTCTCTTCAGCTACTTAAGCAATTGAACCTTTACTGGTTAGGGTAGACGCAAGAAAATTTGTGTGGTGAGTTACAAAAAACGTTCTAACTATAGTTTTAAGACGGGATCCGACCCAACAAAACCTCGACCAAAGCCTGTAGAGAAACGGGGGTTGTGCCGTAGCAAGCCAGGTAAACCGGGATCTGTGGCAGGGCGGATGGATCCTGTGGGGATCCCAAAGCTAAGCCGATCACCTTATCCGAAGGTAGGGCTTCTACTAACTCCACCAGTAGCTCCCTTTGAGCCGGGTGACGAAAGAGATCCAGGGATCCCACCACCACTTGCTCGGCCCTTGCGGCTTTTTCCAGGGTTACCTGCCAATCCTGAGGGGTAGGGTCTGGGGTGAGCTGGAGGACTTGGGTGCTGGGCAAAGCTTGTTGCAGCAGATCCCCGAGGAGAGGAACAGGGGTAATCAACAACAGGTCGGGGGCTAAAGGGGGCAGGGATCCCTTCAGGAGGGTGATACTGGCCCGGGCGATGCGTTGGGCCACCGCTTGGTGCTCAGGGCAGGCCAGCAGATCTGAAGTGGCCGAAGGGGCTGGAGAGCCCAATCGGTAGCGCTGTTTCAGGGCAAGGATCTTCCGCACGGTGCGATCCAGTTGCTCCATCGACAAGCGCCCGCTGCGAAACCCCTGTACCAGATGGGCATAGGCTTCCTTTTGCACCGCCGGCGTAAACCCGCGATCTGCACCAAACAGGAGTACATCGGCCCCCGCTTTGAAGGCCAGCTCTGCTGCTTCTGGGATCCCGTAGCTTTGGGCAATCGCCCCCATCGTCAGGGAATCGGTGCAGATCAGCCCCTGAAACCCCAACTTGTTTCGCAGCCACCCCAACAAAATCTCCGGGGCAAGGGTGGCGGGCTGATGGGATCCCAACGCAGGCATGACCACATGGGCCGTCATGATCGCTTCTGCCCCGGCCTTGATCAGGGCTTGAAAGGGGTAGAGCTCCGTGGCTTGCAACTCCGGCAAGGGCCGATCCACCCGCGGCAACCCCAGATGAGAATCCAGGCTGGTATCCCCGTGACCAGGAAAATGTTTCGGAGTACAGAGGATCCCGGCGCGGCGATAGCCCTGCCACATGGCCTTTCCGTAGGTTGCCACTACCTCCGGATCCGATCCAAAGGCTCGTATGCCGATGATCGGGTTGTGGGGGTTGCTGTTCACATCCACAACGGGCGCGAAGTTCAGATTAAACCCCAAACTTTTCAGCTCTATCCCCAGGCTGTGGGCCATGGTTTCGGCATCTGTTGGGGATCCCGCCGCCGCCACCGCCATGGCACTGGGAAACACCGTCACCCCTTCGGTAATACGGACAACCGGGCCACCTTCTTGGTCGATGCTCATCCAGAGGGGAATGCGGCTTTGGACCTGAGCCGCAGCAATGAGCTGGGCCACTTGGGGCAACGTGCGGATATTTCCGGCAATCGAGTAGAAGATCAACCCGCCCACGTGATAGTCCTGGATCATCTCCGCCAGGGCAGGAGAGAGTTCTGGCCCTTCAAAGTAAACCAAAAACAGTTGCCCAACTTTTTCCTCAAGGCTCCAAGTGCTGAGGTCAACTTCGGCAAAGGGGGAATCGGTTGAGATCGTCAAAGTCAGGATCCCTTTTTTTCTTCGATGCTCAGGGTAGCCTAAGTTGCGGATGGGGAGCTGCAACAGAACTGTGGAGAAGCTGTTCTATCCCCTGCAAGGGCACTCCAAAACCCGACCAAAGACAGCTGATAAAATCACAGCAGATCTTTTCCTCTCTCGGGCCGACAATGTTACCCCTGCGCCAGCTTTGGATCCCTGCTTTTCCGGCGTTGGCCGGAGTGACAGTGGCTATGGGCGGCCTTGGAGCCGGCGGATCCCTGTTGCAGGCGGGAGTGGCAGGTTTGGCAACGGGACTGACGGGCTATGTGGCTTCTGCCCTTTCTGTGGGGGAGGCCAAAGCCCAAATCAAGCTTCTGGAGCAGTCCATACAACATCAAAAACAGATTGAACTCAACACCCTGAACCTGCAACAGTTGCAAAAAGAGTTTGTCACCCTACAGGATATTCTCCAAAATTTGCAACAAGACTTACAAACCGAACAGACGGATCCCAGCTCAATTCATTCGCAAACTCAGGCAGAACCTCAAACCTCTCAGATAGAGTTTGAGATAAACTCCCAAAGACAGTTTCTTACCGAGCTACAACTAGAAGAGCAAACGTTACAAGACTCGATTCAAGATCTGCAAACCAAAAAGCAAAAGTTAATCGAATATCTCAAAGATGGCATGGCCAAAATAGATCAGCTTCAGTCAAAACGGGATCTCCTGAAACAAGATATCGCTCGCTTAAGTGCGTCTAGACCGTTAACAGCCCGAGCCAAAAGTCCAGTTGCTACTCAGGTTGCAAAGGGATCCCTGGGCATAACCTTTGAATCTGCACAACCGACGAGAATCCATAACACTGTTAAATCTGGCAGCAAATATGATTCTGTTTTGTCAGCCATCGAAGACCAGATCGATTACCTAGAAGATAGAGCAGAAGCAATTGCCGATTTGGCATCCAATGGATAGCTTTGTATGGAGTTATGGGTTAATCGACCTCCCTGAATCCCCCCACCGCCGTTACAGCAGAGAATCCCGCCGAATTCGCGGATCCACCCATTGCAACAGCAAATCCGCCAACAAGTTGCCCAAAATCAGCATCACCGCCCCCAGCAATAGCCCCGCCATCACCACATTGATGTCAAAGCTCTGCACCGCCTCCAGCAGTAGCTTGCCCAGCCCCGGCCAATTAAAGAAAAATTCGGCGATAAACGAGCCACTGAGCAAATTGGCAAACTCAAAGCCCAGAATGGTTACCAGAGGATTCACGGCATTGCGCAAAGCATGGAGGCCAATCACCCGCCATTCGGGAATGCCCCGCGCCCGTGCCGCCTGAATATACTCCTGCCGCAACACATCCAAAAAGTTGCCCCGCGTGATCCGCTGGAGTCCGGCAAAGCTGGTGATGCTCAGCACCAAAGTGGGTAAAAGCAAGTGGCGCCCCAAATCCAGCAGTTGCTCCCCAGGGCTTAGCTCGGCGAAATAGACACTGGTCATCCCCCCCACCGGCAGCCAGCCGACATTCTGGGCCACAATCAGCAGCAAAATCGCCAGCACAAAGCTGGGCATGGCCTGTCCCAAGTAGCTGAGCAACTGCAAGGCCCGATCCAGAGGGGTGTTTTGTCGCAGGGCTCCCAGGATCCCAAGGGGAATGGCGATCATCCAGGTGAGCAAAATCGAAGCTACCGCCAACAGCAACGTGGCCCCGGCGCGGGAGGCGATCAACCCCAACACCGGAATGCGATAGGTGTAGCTTAGGCCAAAATCTCCCCGCAGCAGGTTTCCCAACCAAATCAGGTATTGCCAAACCAAAGGTTGATCCAACCCCAGTCGCGCCTCCTCTTGGGCAATAAACTCCTGACTAACACTGGGATCCGCCCGCAACGGATCGAGGAAATCCCCCGGAGCCAACTGCAAGAGTAGAAAGCTGAGCACTGTAATCAACAGCAGCACCGGCAGGGCTTGGGTAAGGCGCTCCAAGATCAACGCCAGCGGCGGCCACAGCAGAATCGAGCGCGGACGAGGAGAAGTAACAGTCATGGGGACGGTTGCCCAGTCGAATCGGTATGGGAACGACGATACACTAGTCAGAAGCTTTTTTCGATCAAGTTCCCGCTGGTGATGGCGGGCCGGAGACCTCTTGCGGAATCTGTTTCTCACTGGCGCTAGCGGTTGTCTGGGGCACTACGTGTTGGAACGCTTGGCCCAACAGCCGGATCCCGACTATCCCGAGCAGCCGGCCTACCATTTGTATGTGTTGATCCGCGAGCGAAATCGCCTGCGCCTGCCCCTAGAGGCTTTCCCTGCCCCGATTACCTTGGTGCTCGGAGATTTAATGCGCATCCGCGAACAGGCCGCCTTGCTCCGGCAAATGGATGGGTTGATTCACATGGCAGCCGCCTGGGGGGATCCAACAGCCGCCTGGGGGGTGAATGTCACCCATACCCTAGAGCTCCTGAGTTTGCTGGATCCGGAGCGTTGCCAACAGGTGATTTACTTTTCCACCGCCAGCCTCCTGAACCATGCTCTCGAACCGTTGGCCGTGGCAGGACGGGCGGGCACCGATTACATCCGCAGCAAATACGACATGCTGATGCGGCGGCAAGAAAGCTGCTTTTGGCCGGATCGCCTGCTGACTCTCTATCCGACGCTGTTGTTTGGCGGCAGCCCCCATCATCCTTACTCCCACATTACCGGCGGGCTTAAGGATGTGTTTCGTTGGTTAGATCTGATCCGCTTTTTGCGCATCGATGCCAGTTTCCACTTTATTCATGCTGCCGATATTGCCCAGATGGTGGCCCATTGGGTGGCGCATCCGCCGGGGGGTGGCGATTGGGTTCTGGGCAATCCCCCGTTATCCCTGAATCAGTGTGTGGAGCAGGTGTGTGCTTACTACAAAAAACCGATCTATTTTCGGGTGCCGCTACCGGTTGGCCTGTTTCGCTCGCTGGCCTTTTTGTTTCGGGTGCAGCTTTCCGAATGGGATGAGTACTGCCTTCGCCATCGGCATTTTGTCTACCCGGCTCTCTCCCCGGAAAGTTTGGGGATGGTTTCGCAGTTCCCAACGGTGGCATCGTTGTTGGATGCCTACTTGTGAGGGTTGAGATTGATCTCTTGGGAGGGATCCCTCTGTTAGACCGGCAAACACTGCAGTTGGGCTTCAATGCGCTCGCGGCTGAGCTGTTGCCCAATAAACACCAGACGAGTCTGACGGGGTTCTTCCGGTCGCCAGGGGCGGTCGTAGTAGGTTTCAAAACGGGATCCCACCCCTTGTAGTACCAAGCGCATCGGCTTGTGGGGAACCGCAACGAACCCCTTCACTCGGTACAAACATTCCTGTTCCGCCAGTTGCCGCAGTTGGGCCACCAGGGATCCCGGCTCATATTCTTGCCGCAAGCTGAGGTGGATGGAATCAAAGGCTTCGTGCTCATGATCTTCTTCATGGTCGTGATGGCTGGGGCGCTGATCCAGTTGGTCTTCCACCCCCACCTGCAGGCCCAGCAGCACCTCGGCGGCAATCTGGCCCTGTTGGCAGGGGATGACCTGGACTCCTGCAGGCAATTCCTGGCGCAGCCACTTTTCCACTTGGGCCCGTTCGGCGGGACTGACCTGATCCACCTTGGTTAAGAGCACCAGGTCAGCACAACTGAGTTGATCCTCAAACAGCTCCTCGATGGGCGTTTCATGGTCTAGACTGGCATCCGCCTGCCGTTGTGCCTCCAAAGCCGCCAGATCGCCCACATAGTCTCCGCGAGCCAGGGCCTGACAATCCACGACGGTGATCACCCCATCCACGGTTGCCCCGGTGCGAAGGGTTGGCCAGCGAAAGGCTTGCACCAGGGGTTTGGGCAGCGCCAAGCCGGAGGTTTCGATGACAATACAGTCGAGCTCCGCCCGTCGTTGCAGTAGTGCTTCCATGGTGGGCAAAAACTCCTCCTGCACCGTGCAGCAGAGGCAGCCATTGGCCAGTTCCAAAATGGGGGCGGCTGAGTTCTGAGCGCCCTGTGCCCCTTCCGCTTCGCAGATCTGGCAATCCCGCAGCAGCTCCCCGTCGATGCCCATTTCCCCAAATTCGTTCACCAGTACAGCAATGCGCCGGCCCCGATTGTTGAGCAACAGGTGGCGGATCAGGGTGGTTTTGCCGGATCCCAAAAATCCGGTGATCACAGTGACCGGGATCTTGTGCATGGTTGTCAGCAGGCCATTGGGTGCTCCTCAGTCTATCGCACCCTCTTCCTGTGCCCTATCCCTTGAGGGGGGATCCCTCAATCTATCTGCCACTAAAAAAGGCCCCCACAGGGGCCAGGGTAAACAGAATTGAAACGGTCGAGTTAGCGCAGAGGCTTCATCTTGTAAACGGGCTCGTTTTCGCGGCTCAAGCCCTTCTCAAAGCCGGCTGCCGCTGCCCGAGCACGGCCTGCATGCCAGAGGTGGCCGACGAAGAACAAGAAGCCGAGAATGAAGTTGTGAGCTGCCAA
Organism: Thermostichus sp. DRC_bins_24; assembly: GCA_039794845.1. Classification (GTDB taxonomy): domain Bacteria; phylum Cyanobacteriota; class Cyanobacteriia; order Thermostichales; family Thermostichaceae; genus Thermostichus. Next base: position 1,502 of record JAUQVK010000108.1, on the reverse strand, counting down.
CCAAGTCCGCGGACTGGTGAAGTTGACGGTGTTGATTTCCGTCGCCACACCGCCCACCGAGTTCAGGGATCCCAGGGGGGCATGGGTCATATATTCCACCGCACGGCGAGCTTGCCAGGGCTGAATATCATTCTTGAGCTTGTCCAGGTCAAGGCCATTGGGGCCAAGCAAGGGCTCCTTCCAGGGAGCACGCACATCCCAGAAGCGCATGGTTTCACCGCCAAAGATGATCTCGCCGGTGGGGGAGCGCATCAGGTACTTACCCAGACCGGTCGGGCCCTGAGCTTGGCTGATGTTGGCTCCCAAGCGCTGGTCACGCACCACAAAGGTGAGGGCTTGGGCCTGAGAGGCTTCTGGGCCCGTGGGGCCGTAGAACTCACTTGGGTAAACGGTGTTGTTGAACCAGATGAAGCAGGTAGCGATAAAGCTCATCAAGGAAACCGCCGCCAAGCTGTAGGAAAGATAGGCTTCCCCAGACCAGATGAAGGCACGGCGAGCCCAGCCGAAGGGCTTGGTCAGGATATGCCAAATCCCCCCGGCAATGCAGATGATGCCAATGTAAATGTGGCCGCCGATCACATCTTCCATGTTGTCGACGCTAACAATCCAGCCTTCCCCACCGAAGGGAGACTTGACCAAGTAGCCGAAGATCACCGCAGGGTTCAAGGTTGGGTTGGTGATCACCCGCACGTCACCGCCACCCGGGGCCCAAGTGTCGTAGACACCACCGAACCACACCGCCTTGGCCACCAACAGGAATGCACCCAAACCCAACAGGATCAGGTGAATGCCGATGATGGTGGTCATTTTGTTTTTGTCTTTCCAGTCGTAGCCAAAGAACGGGAAGGACTGCTCCAGCGTTTCCGGGCCACGCACCGCGTGGTAGATGCCCCCCAGCCCCAGCACCGCGCTGGAGATCAGGTGCAGCACCCCCACCACAAAGAACGGAAAAGTATCGACAATCTCGCCGCCAGGGCCAACGCCCCAGCCCAGAGTTGCCACATGGGGCATGAGGATCAAGCCCTGCTCATACATGGGCCGATCCGGGGTGAAGTGAGCCACTTCAAACAGCAGCATCGCTCCTGCCCAGAAGACGATCAGGCCAGCATGGGCCACGTGGGCACCCAAAAGCCGACCGGAAAGATTGATCAAGCGAGCATTCCCGGCCCACCAGGCAAATCCACCCTGGGTGCGATCCTGCATCGCTGAGGAACTAAACGTCGTTGAGGTCACTGAGGCCAGCCTCCCAAAACTGCAACAGTTAATACAAAGGGGTTTGGTTATTGGCGAGCGCTCACCCATTGGAGCCAACGAGCAAGCGCTCGATCTTCAACACTAATGCAAGGGATCCAGAAAAACCCAAGCGTTTCAAACAAGCGCCAACGCTCGTTTAGAGGGCATTGCCGCGGGGGAGCACCTCTTCGGGGAAGACAAACCGCTCATGGGGCTGGTCTTGAGGCGCCATCCAAGCCCGAATCCCCTCGTTCAAGAGAATGTTCTTG
>JAUQVK010000107.1:0-44845 GCA_039794845.1 Thermostichus sp. DRC_bins_24 | reverse complement strand
CTAGCGAAAGGGCTGTACCAATGCAGTCTTAGAGTATCTTTAGCTACACTAATCACAGGCAGCTTGCGTTGGTCAACCGGGTTCTTGGGCTGAAAGAGCTCTACAGCCCGTTCAAGCTTCACTTATACGGAACAAGTAGAGGACATTTCGATCCATGGCCTTGTTGTAAGCCAAACAGGACTGAAAGCCCGATTCTATCCTGTTCATTCTCAACAAGGGTTGGATTTTCGTTTATGAAATATGAAATTATGAAGTATGAAATGCGCTCCGCGAGCAAGGTATTCCTAAGTTGGTTACAGTAGGTACTGCTGAAAAAGGCTGTACTGGTTACTGAATAAAACTTCCAGTTGCTCCAAAGTGAGAAACCCAAGTTGCAACAGCACCATGCTCAAGGGGCCATACATTCGATCTTGTAGCTTTTTGGCGAGTTCCAACTGAACTTCATCCACCCAGCCCAACTCCAGCAGGTGCTCCTCCAGAGAGTTACGCTCGCTATGGGATGACAGGTTTGAGGCATTCTGAGGCCACATGGCTGTTTCTCTGAAGAGTTGAAGTTGAAACAAAGGGATCCCTTCATTGGGGTACCCCTGTCTCGCCGTATGCTGGCTCAAAGGAACCGGAAAGTCTGTGATGGCGATCACCAGCCACCGGTCAATGAGAGTAGAGGGTTTTACTGGGATCCGCTCAATTCAAAGAGGAGGATCCCAGTAGAAGATCATGCCGAGTTTGCTGCAACTGCTGAGCTAGGAAGTCAAAGCCGGCTTGAGCGGTGGCTGTGTCGATTTCCCCTTCGGCTAACAGATTCAAGATATGTTGTAGGCGGTGAACGTAGCGCTCAAGAGCACTGACATAAATTGCTTGTCCTAGGGGATCCAGATAAGAGAAAGGGGACAGGAAAGCAGACTTTGGGCTTTTATGGGCATCAACGATCCAAGATTCAGGGAGTGGCATTGGAGTACAGATCCTTTGAGGTTGAGCGGGTGGGGATCCCCGATTCCTCGAGAATAAGGCAGTTCTGTGAAGAAATTGGGGAGAGAATCGAGAGGAAATCGAGAGGAAGGCCAATTCAGCGCAGACGGTAGCCAACACTGTGAACCGTTTCGATGGGATCCAGTTCTGCGCCCGTGGCCTTGAGTTTTTGCCGCAAGGTTTTGATGTGGGCTTTGATCGACTCTTCCTCGGGGGCTTCCCCCACTCCCCAGAGGTGATCCAAAATGGCTCTTCGGCTTAAGACGCGGCGCCCGCTGCGGATCAGCAACTCCAAGAGGGCGAATTCTTTTGGGGTGAGCTGTAGCTTCTGGCCTTGGTAGTAGGCTTCAAAAGTATCCGGTCTCAGGATTAGGGATCCCCATTCTAGGGTGAGGGATGTGGCCACTTGGCCGCGACGGGAAAGCGCACGAATTCTGGCCAAAAGCTCCGGCAGATCGAGAGGTTTCACCATGTAGTCATCCGCCCCGGCATCCAGACCCAGGACTTTGTCGCTGCTGGCATCACGGGCAGTAATCATCAAGACCGGGATCTGAAAACCCTGGGCGCGTAGGCGTTGGCAGAGTTGTACTCCATCCAAAACCGGGAGGCCGACATCCAGCAACAGCAGATCGTAGGTTTGTAGGCGCAACTGATCCCAGGCGGTCTCCCCATCTCCCACCCAATCGACGATGTAGCGTTGATCCGTCAGGGCCTCTACCAGGACTTCCGCCAGTCGGGCGTCATCTTCTACCAAGAGAATCTTCATTAAGGGTCAGTACACAGAAAGAGAAAGGTGATGTCAAAAGCAATTGAATGATTTTGTTTCCATTCAGGCCCATATCCCATATCCCGCCAAGGCCTAAAAAGAAACCATGAAACTCGGCAGGGATCCAGACCTGTTCTTAGAATACAGCTATGAAAACAGCTATGAAAAAGCTCCAGGAACCGTTCTTTCTCAACGTTGGCTTCTCCGTGGCCTTGGCTCTATTGGCGGCGGGGGCAGGATTAAGTCTCTTTGAATCGCACCAGTTGGCCCGACGAGAACAATGGGTGCGCCACACCCATGCGGTGCTGGAAAACCTGGAATTCTTGCTGCTGGGGCTCAAGGAAGCCGAGTCGGGGCAGCGAGGGTATATCCTGACGGGGCAACCGCAGCAGCTGGAGGCCTACGACGCAGGGATCCGTCAGGTGCAGATCCGCAGGGAAGCCTTGCGGGCACTCACCCTGGACAACCCGCTGCAACAGGAACGCTTGGATGCGGTGGAACGGCAGATTGAGCAGCGGCTGGAGAACCTCAACCGTTCGGTGGCGCTTTATGGCGACAACCCTGAGGAGCGGGCGGTACAGGCAACCCTAACCGAGGAGGGATCGACGCTGCAGGAGGCAGTGGAAACCATCCTGTTGCAGATGGAAGACACCGAGCGGGCTCTTCTGGCCCAACGCAGCCAGGTGGCCAGCCACAGCATTCAGCGCACCACGGTGGCGGTTTTGCTCACCAGCTTGACGGGCATCAGCTTGTTGGTGGGGGTTTATCTGCTGTTGCGTCGACAGGATTGGCAACGGCGGCGTTGGCAAGCCCAACTGCAAGCAGCCCACGATGGATTGGAGCAACTGGTGAAGCAACGCACGGCAGAGCTGGCCTCTACCTTAGAAGCCCTACAGTCCAGTGAGCATCAGTACCGCCAGCTATTTCAGGCCAATCCGATGCCGATGTGGTTGGCGGATCCCGATAGTTTGGCCTTTTGGGATGTGAATGAGGCTGCCATTCGCCAATACGGCTATGATCGCGCCGAGTTTTTGGGGATGACCCTGCGGGATCTGGAACTGCCGGGATCCCATCCCCAGAACGTTTTGGGGACAGATTTGGGGCTATCGACTTGGCATCGTCGCAAGGACGGCACCTGCCTGGAAGTGGAAATGACCTCCCACGAAGTTCAGATGGAGGGCAGACGCGGCTCTCTGACTTTGGCTCGGGATGTAACGGAGTTGCGGAGGGCGCAAGAGAGCTTGCAGCGTACGCTGCGAGCTCTGTCGGATTTGAAATACGCCATTGATGAAGCTGCCATTGTGGCCACCACCGATGCCCAGGGGACAATCACGGATGTCAACGATCGCTTTTGTCAGATTGCTCAGTACAGCCGGGCCGAGCTGATCGGGCAAAGTCACCGTTTGATCAATTCCGGCCACCACGACAAAGCCTTTTTTCGCCAAATGTGGTCGACAATCTCACGGGGACACATTTGGAAGGGGGAGATCTGCAATCGTGCCAAAGATGGCAGTCTCTACTGGGTGGATACGGTGATCGTGCCGTTTTTGGACGACCAGAATAAACCTTGGCAATATTTGGCGATTCGCTTCGAGATTACCAATCGCAAGCAAGTAGAAGCGGAGATCCGACAACTGAACCAAACCCTGGAGCAGCGGGTGGAGGAGCGCACCCTGCAGTTGGAACTGGCCAACCGGGAATTGGAAGCCTTTTCCTACTCCGTTTCTCACGATTTGCGGGCGCCGTTGCGCAGTATTGACGGCTTTGGGCAGGCGCTTTTGGAGGATTACAACGACCAACTGGATGCAGTCGGGCAAGATTATCTGCGGCGCATCCGGGCGGCTACTCAGCGGATGGGCCAGTTGATCGACGATTTGTTGATGTTGTCGCGGGTTACCCGCAGCGAGTTGAAACGGGATTGGGTGAATCTGAGCCAGTTGGCCCATGGGATTGCCCAAGAGTTGGAACAATCCAACCCGCAGCGCTCGGTGTTGTGGAGCATTGAGCCGGATTTGATGGCCTACGGGGATCCGCGTTTGCTGCGGGTGGTGTTGGAAAATTTACTGGACAATGCCTGGAAGTTTACCGCCAAGCAGCCACAGGCCCACATAGAGGTGGGATCCCATTGGCAAGACCATGAGCGCATTTATTTCGTGCGAGACAATGGGGCGGGCTTTGACATGCACTATGCCGATAAACTGTTTGGCCCCTTTCAGCGGTTGCATCCCTCTGAAGATTATGCCGGTACCGGTATCGGCTTGGCGACGGTGCAGCGCATCATCCATCGGCATGGGGGGCACATTGGGGCAGAAGCCGCTTTGGGGAAAGGGGCGATCTTTTCCTTCACCCTGGGGGGCGAATAGGTAGCACTCTAACGGCCTGATCTTGCCGCTCTCGAGGAACTTTTTCAGGATTTGCTTGCATGGTAAGCTACCGAACTGTTCTCTCGATCGGTTTGCCATGCTGCCGGCTTTGCACCAACGGGCTCGCTCCGCCAAAACCGCCTTTGTGTACGGCATGGGGGGGGGTGGGGATGTGATCCAGACGATCCCGATCCGCAATTATTTGCGACACCTGGGGGTAGAGCGGGTGATCATCGGGGGGGTGACCTGCCAGTGGTGGCCGCCGGCGGAGTTTGATCCGGAACCCCTGGCCCCTTTCCCCCTCGCTGCTTCGGTGTGGGGGCCCTGTTACTACGCTTTGGAGGAAGTCGAGAACGGGCGCTGGATTGGATCCCAGGCGATGCAGGTGGATGGCTCGGCGCGGGTGGGGAAGCGGATCCCGGCGGAAGCACAAATGGCGGAGTTGTTTGGGGCGGAGGCGGTGTTGCTCAGCTTGCGGGGGGGCGGGCAGGGGTTTTTGGCAGCTCTGGAGGCGGTGATCCGGGCGTTTGGGGTGGATTTGGTGGTGGGGGTGGATATCGGCTCCGACAGCCTCTACAGCCATACGGACGAGGTTCGGCAGCCGCGCACTCCCCTTTCGGATTTCATCAGTTTGTCGGGGCTTTACCGCTGTTCGGTGCCGTCGATCTACGGGTTGTCGGGCTATGGCTGCGATGAGGAGTTGGCCCTTGAGGATTTGGAGCGCAATGTCGGGCGGGCGATGCGGGCGGGGGGCTTTCTCGGGGCCTATGGTCTGACCCAAGAGGATGTGGCGGATATGGGACGAGCCTGTCAGGCCATGCCGGATCCGGTGGAAAAGTGGCCGATGGAGGCCGCCAAGGGCAATTTGGGGTTGCATCGAATGCGCCTGAGTGAACCGTGGGGATCCCTGCTGCGCATCACGCCCTTGCAGGCGATGATCCTGTTTTTTGACCCGAAGATCTTGGTGGCGGCGGTGAATCGGATCGCGGCCTCGGTGGCAGAAACGGGATCCCTGGCGGAGGCGGAAGCCACCTTGGCCCAAGCGGGGATCCTACCGGAAAGCTACCTGCAGCGGTACATTCAGTTTCTGCGCCCGGAATTGTATGGTTCAGGATCTTGAGTCGATGGCAAGAGAGACCGTTGACCTGTTGATTCGAGACTGTGCCGCCATTCCCATGGATGAGCCAGGGCGGGTATGGGAGCGGGTGGATATCGCCATCGCTGGGGATCGGATTGTGGCGATGGGGCAGGATCTGGCTTGTGTGGGTCGGCAAACCCTAGACGGAAGCGATCAGGTGGCCTTGCCGGGCCTGGTGAATGCCCATATGCACGAGTGCCTGACGCGGGGGCTGTGTGAGGATCGGGAGCTGGCCCGTTGGCTGGTGGAGATCTGTTTTCCGTTGGATGCAGCCTATACCCCTGAGGATATGCGGCTGGCGGCGGCCATGAACCAACTGGAGATGATCCGCTCCGGCACCACCACTTTTATCGACATCTATCGACATCCAGCCGCGGCAGCGGCAGTGGCCTTGCAGTCGGGGTTACGGGGGATCTTTAGTCCCCAGGTGATCGACGAGCCGAGGGGGGTGGGGGAATCTCTGGCGGAGACGGAAGCGTTGATCCAAGCCTGGCACGGTCAGGGGCAGGGTCGCCTGCAGATTTGGGTGGGTCTCCATGCCCCTTATTCCTGTCATCCCCAGAGTTTTGCCCAGGGATCCGAGCTGGCCCAAAAGTACGGGGTGGGGCTACACACCCATTTGGCGGAAACCCGCTGGGAAGTGAACACCCTGCAGGCCCGTTACGGCCTAACCCCGGTGCGGTGTTTGGAACGGTGGGGATCCCTGAGCGCGGCCACCCTAGCGGCCCACTGTGTGCATGTGTCTCCCGAAGAGATCGACCTCCTCAAGGCCAAGGGGGTTCGCATCGCCCACAACCCTAGCTCGAATATGAAACTGGCCTCGGGCCTGCCGCCGGTGTTGCAGTGGCTGGAGCAGGGGATCCCGGTGGGGTTGGGCACCGACTCGATTTTGAGCAACAACAACCTGGATTTGTTTGAAGAAATGCGGCTGGCGGTGTTTCTGCAACGGCTCGGCTCGGGGGATGGGGCGGCTCTGCCCGCCCAACAGGCGTTGTGGATGGCCACCCGCGGCAGTGCCGCCTGTCTGGGTCTGGAGGGGGAAATCGGCAGCTTGGAGGTGGGCAAAAAGGCGGATGTGATCCTGCTGGATTTGCGCTCGCCGCACCTCTGGCCGCGATTGGGGGGATCCTTGGATAACCTGATCGCCCAGGTGGTGTATTCCGCCCAGAGCAGCGATGTCGCCACCACGATTTGCAACGGGCAGATCCTGATGCACAACCGACGGGTGCTGACCTTACCCCAGGAAGAGCTGCGACAACAGGTGGGATCCCAGGCAGCAGATCTCTGTCGCCGTGCTGGGCTTTTGTAAACAGGCAACCCAAAAATGATCCCGGCCGGCAGCCAAGATCTAGCTAAGATCTGTTGCACCCTCAGATCCAAGCTCGGAAAGGCCCGCGAAACCAAGGGATCCTGTGCCCTGAGAACTTTGTAAATTTGGGTAAATTTGGCGGTAGGCAGCCCAAGTGAGGCCCCGAAAGATAACCCGTCTCTACTCCCTCAGAACACGTTTGAGAAAAAGACTTGTGGGGTGGCAACCACGGATCCCTCCAAGGAAAAAGGCCGCAACAGTGTGCTAGAGATGCCTTAATCTTGCCCCATTTCAGAAGCATGGTAGGAGCTGCGCACCAATGGCCCCGAGCGCACCTGCCGAAAACCCATCTGGCGAGCCAGCTGCCCCAATTCTTCAAATTCCTCCGGTGTCCAGTAGCGTTCTACCGGGCGATGGGCCAGGGAGGGTTGTAGATATTGCCCCAAAGTGAGCCGGTCGCACCCCACCGACAGCAAATCCTCAAGGGTGGCCAGCACCTCGGTGCGGGTTTCCCCATGCCCGAGCATCAAGCCCGATTTGGTCGGCAGGTTCGGATCCAACTCTTTAACCGTTTTCAACACCCGTAAAGAAAGCTCGTAGCCTGAGCTGCGGCGTACAGCCTGGGAAAGTCGGCGCACGGTTTCGATGTTGTGGTTGTAGCAGATGGGCTGAGCCGCTACCAACCGAGCGATGCAATCTCGGTCGCCTCGAAAATCTGGGGTGAGCACTTCTATCTGGGTGTCAGGGCAACGCTGCCGAATCGCCTGCATGACTTCCACAAACCGACCGGAACCCTGATCGGGCAGGTCATCCCGAGCAACGGAGGTGAGCACCACATAGCTGAGGCCAAGAAGCTGAACGGCCTCCGCCACTTTCTCCGGTTCTTCGGGATCCAACTGCCCAGGACGCCCGGTGGCCACCTGACAAAAAGAACAGGCGCGGGTACACACTCCCCCCATCAACAAAAAGGTGGCGGTTTTTTGGCTGTAGCACTCCGCTCGGTTCGGGCAACGCCCCTCTTCACAAATGGTGTGGATGCCCCGTTGTTTGATCACCTGCTGCACAGCAGAAATATCGCTGGCTTTGCCGATGGAACGCTTGACCCAAGCAGGTAGGAGGCTAACAGGCATGTGTGGAACCGCAAGACACAGGATCCATTCTGCGATCGGGATCCAAGACCGGGCAAGGGCTAGGCCACCTGGGGTGTGGTCAGCGTTGGCGTAAAGGGCTGTACCTACAAATCACCCCATTCAAGACGACTCTCCCTCGCCTTCTGATAGGGCGCGAATCGACTCCAAGAGTTGGGGTGCTAACTGGGTGAGGTGTTGGTATAGGCGAATTTGCTGCTGGCAACGAGCCAAATTATGGGCTTTGCGGCTCGGGTAGCGCTGAGGATCCCAGTTCCAATAGGAGTCTTCAAACCAATCCTGCAAAAAGCGCATCCCCAACTCCAGGGTGATCAGTTGGATCCCTTGCAGGATCAGGTGCGGCTGTAGGGACTTCAAATTGCCTGTTCGGGCGTAACCCCGCAGCCCCGCCAAGATCGCCTCGGCATTCATTTCTGCCCCCCGTTTGCCCCAAGAGCGCAGCGCATCCCCCAGTTCGACGTAGAGGTTGTGATGCATAAAGGTGTCGAGATCCAGCAACCCGACAAAGTGCCCCGCTTCGTCAAACAGAAAATTATTGAACTTGAGATCGGCATGGATGATTTGCTCCGGGATCCCTTGCGGCAAGAGCAGATGCGGTACCGTTTCAATCAAAAACTGCCATTCCGCTTGTACCTCTGGGGTAGGGCTGTACTGGCCTAGCTGATGCCAAATGTGAGGGGTATCGTGAAAATGCGGGATCCGAAAACGAAACCGATGTTCCAAGCGGGCCAGGAGCTGATGCAGTTGCCCAATCGCCGCCCCGGCCTGCTCCAGATAGCCCAAATGGGGGGGCGCGGAATGACAAACCCCTGGCAGGCACTCCATCACCCGCCAAAGACCGTCTGCAAAAGCCAAATGCAGGGATCCATCCCGGGTATGGCAAAAATGGGGGGTAGGGAAACCGTGATGCCGCAACCATTGGCTGATGGCCTGGCCATCTTCCGTAACGCCGGGATCAAAGATCGGGTGTAGACGCTGGGCAATAAAGGCTCCCCGGGAAGTGGTGAGCTTCCAGGTTTGGTGAATGAGGCCGATTTGGAGCAGTTGAGGGGGTTCGGGATCCCCCAGTTGAAAGTGCTGAACAAGGGGATCCAACCAGGCAAGGTCAGACATAGGCAGGGGATCCGGCAAGATCAAAGCGAACTTTACCAGATAGCCCCCTTCTCGACGAAACACAGCCCGAGCGAGCAGCCAAATGGATCCCTTGCAAGACTGCGGAGCGTCAATTGAGGAGTCCTCAACGTAAGTTAAGAACCCCTCAAAAACTCAAGACTATAGCCCTTACGTGGGTTTCTACAGCAAGGCTTGTACTTCCTCAGCCCGCCAAGAGGTATGGTCAATCCAACGATACACTTTCTGACTCCCCTCTCCCGTTCTGGGAGAGAGGCTACAGCCGGTGCCACGCTGCGCACAAGGGGCGAGGGCAGGTGTTGAAACTCAATTCAAAGAACCATGGATCTCAACCTCCAGAATGGTTGTATGGGACTAGCAGAAGGGCTGTCAGCAGACTAAGCCAGATCAAAGCGATCGAGGTTCATCACCTTGTCCCATGCCGCTACAAAGTCATGCACAAATTTCGGCTGTGAGTCCGCACAGCCGTACACTTCCGCCAAAGCCCGAAGTTGAGAATTTGAGCCGAAGATGAGATCCACGCGGGTACCCGTCCATTTGAGTTCGCCGGTTTTGCGATCCCGTCCCTCAAAAACATCCCGAGCCTCTGAGGTCGCTTTCCAGGTGGTACCAAAGTCAAGCAGGTTGACAAAAAAGTCGTTGGTCAGGGTCTCAGGTCGTTGGGTGAAGACTCCATGCTGAGACTGCCCAACATTGGCCCCCAGAACCCGCAGGCCCCCCACCAAAACCGTCATTTCCGGCGCGGTGAGCGTTAGCAACTGTGCTCGATCCACCAGCAACTCCTCGGCTGATACCGAGTGGCCACCCTGCAGGTAGTTGCGGAACCCATCGGCTTTCGGTTCCAGTACGGCGAAGGATTCTACATCGGTTTGCTCTTGTGAGGCATCCGTCCGCCCCGGCTTGAAGGGAACCGTGACATCATACCCAGCCTTTTTCGCCGCCTGTTCTACCGCGGCACAGCCCCCCAGCACGATCAGGTCAGCCAGGGAAACTCTCTTGCCCCCCGATTGGGAGGCGTTGAACTCCTGCTGGATCCCTTCTAGCGTTCGCAGCACCGTGGCCAGTTGAGCCGGTTGGTTTACCTCCCAATCCTTCTGGGGGGCGAGGCGAATGCGGGCTCCGTTGGCCCCACCCCGCATATCGGAGCCGCGGAAGGTAGAGGCCGAGGCCCAAGCGGTCGAGACCAGTTGAGCAATGGATAAGCCCGAAGCCAGGATTTGGGCCTTGAGGGCGGCGATATCTGGCTCATCAATGAGTTCGTGCGTGACGGGGGGAATGGGATCCTGCCACAGGAACTCTTCTGACGGCACTTCCGGGCCGAGATAACGGGAGCGCGGGCCCATATCCCGGTGGGTGAGCTTGAACCATGCCCTGGCAAAGGCTATTTCCAACTCCTCTGGGTGTTCTAGAAAGCGCCTTGCAATCGGCTCGTAGATGGGATCCATCCGCATCGCCATATCTGCCGTGGTCATAATCGGGGCATGGCGCTTGGTGGGATCATGGGCATCGGGAACCGTACCGGCCCCCGCCCCATCTTTAGGCTGCCACTGGTAGGCCCCCGCCGGGCTTCTCACCAGCTCCCACTCGTAGCCGAACAAATTTTCTAGGTAGTTGTTGTCCCAGCGAGTTGGGTTGGTGGTCCAAGCCCCTTCGATACCGCTGGTGATGGTATCCGGGCCTTTGCCGCTGCCGAACTTGCTGATCCAGCCCAGCCCCTGTTCTTCAATATCGGCCCCTTCCGGCTCCGGGCCGACAAGCGTCTTATCCCCGGCACCGTGGCATTTGCCGAAGGTGTGCCCACCCACGGTGAGGGCGACGGTCTCTTCGTCATTCATGGCCATTCGTTTGAAGGTTTCACGAATATCCCGGCCCGCCGCCACCGGATCGGGATTGCCATTGGGCCCCTCCGGATTCACGTAGATCAGACCCATTTGTACCGCCCCCAGGGGGTTTTCCAGTTCGCGGTCGCCGCTGTAGCGTTGATCCCCCAGCCATTCGGTTTCGGGGCCCCAGTAGATGTCCTCTTCCGGCTCCCAAATGTCGGGACGCCCACCTGCGAACCCTAAGGTTTTGAAGCCCATGGACTCGAGGGCGCAGTTGCCTGCCAAAATCATCAGATCCGCCCAGGAGATTTTTCGACCGTATTTTTGTTTGATCGGCCAAAGGAGCATGCGTGCCTTATCGAGGTTGGCATTGTCGGGCCAGCTGTTGATGGGAGCAAACCGTTGGTTACCCGTGCCGCCGCCACCGCGACCATCGCCGATGCGGTAGGTACCGGCGCTGTGCCAAGCCATCCGGATAAAGAGGGGACCGTAATGGCCGTAATCGGCGGGCCACCAGTCCTGGGAGGTGGTCATCAACTCGAAAAGGTCTGCTTTCAGAGCTGAATAGTCGAGGCTCTTAAACTCTTCTGCGTAGTTAAACTCCTCACCCATGGGGTTTGATTTGGATGAGTGTTGGTGGAGGATGCTCAAGTTCAACTGATTGGGCCACCAATCTCGGTTGGATGTACCGTGGCCAGCTGCGAACTTTTGAGGCCCACCGGAAAATGGGCATCTGCTTTCGCTGTTCATCGTATCTCCTGTTAAGTATCGTGCTGTGGTCGGAAATGCTAAGTACAGATATCAATCGGATATCAATCGGTTGTTTTTTGATGGGCTGCTGATCTGGTAGCTGATATGGCAAACAGATAACACATCACCCATCGGTCAAGAGACTCGAAGTGCGCCAACGGCGATGAGACTACAATCAATTTCATGTTCCGAAACACATGGAGCACTGCTTCGGAACAATCCTTCACTCACCTGAGGGGCCTTCCTCGGAGGCGGACTCGCCCGGGCTAGGGATGCGCAGCACCCGTCCGCCCTGTCGATCCAGGTTGAGCAGTTTGGCCTCCGCCTCGATATCCAGTTGCGCCCAAGCGCTGACCATGGCAGATCCCACCCGTTCGCGGTCGTCGGGGGCACAGAGGGCCAAAAGGGTGGGGCCAGCTCCACTGATCACCACGCCATAGGCGCCGGCAGCCTGTGCGGCGGCCTGGACGGTTTTGAAACCCGTGATCAATTCCAGGCGCGCCGGTTGGTGCAGGCGATCCTGAAGGGCCACCTTCAGCCAGTCCACACGGCCCAGCTGCAAGCTGCGAATTAACAACCCAAGGTGACTGCTGGAAAACACCGCATCCGCCATGCTAACGGACTTGGGCAGGATCTCTCGGGCGGCTTGGGTGGAGAGCTTAAAGTTGGGCACCACCGCCAAGAGACCAATGCTCTCGTGCCAATCCAGCGGACAAAACACCCATTGCCCTTGCTGACCCTGTACACAGAGCTGACAACTGCCTTGCAGAGCAGGCACCACATTGTCTGGATGACCTTCGAGGGCAATGGCCAGTTGCAACAGGGTTTCCGGAGCCAGGTTAAGCCCCCCGATGGCATTGGCCCCCAGCAAGCCGCCGACGATGGCGGTGGCAGAACTGCCCAACCCGCGCGACAGAGGAACATTTAGGGTGATTTCAATCTCTACCCCTGGCACAGGCTTGCTGAGCAAGTCGAAGGCACGGCTAAAGGCGCGGTATACCAGGTTGTCTTTGCTCTGGCTGACGTGGTCGCCGCCGCGGTAGTGAATGCTGAGGCCAGAGGGGATCTCGCGAAACCGAAAGCGATTATAGAGATCCAAGGCTGCACCGATGCAATCGAATCCTGGCCCCAAATTCGCGGTGGTGGCCGGGACGATCACCTGTACCTGCTCTCTTACCAAAGGGTCAACTCCTTAGCGAAGGTGCCCCCGGGTACGGGGCACAAGGCTGGGCAAATCCGTTGCCTGCAAGCTGGGATCCCTTGCGTCGGATGGATAACCCAGAGGATCAGGGTAGCCAAGCCAGTACGGCCAGTAGGGCTGAGAGGATCCCGACTAACACCCAAATTAGCTTAGTATCAAACCGATCTGTTTTGCTGTTGCCGAGAACCTCTGTGGGCGGGGGAGCAGCGCCCGGATGGCGGCTTTGGCCCTGAGGCCGTGGGTACCCCAAACGATGGGCTGACGATTCTGCATCTTCTTCCAGTCGACTGAGATCGGGAATTTCGATCAACCATTCCGGGGGACGACGCAAGCGGGGCGCCTGCCAAATACCCAAGACGTAGCGTGCCTGCTGAGCCACCTCCGGATCGGGGTTGCGCACCAAGGCTTGGGCCAGCAGAATGGCCTCCTGGGTTTGGCCGAGGGCCTCCTGGGCTAAGGCTTGCCAGAGCTTTAATTTGCCGGATTGCGGGTAGCGGCTTTGGGCCTGCCGCACCTGTTCCAAGACTTGTCGATACTGGCCACGCTCGAACCCCAACTGGATCAGGGCCAGATGCTGGGGCAATTTCAGGTCTTCGGCAGGCATCACGCTTAGAATCCGCAGGTTAGGTGAGCTTCTGTTCTACCCCAAATCCCACCAGCAACAGATCCTGGAGCGGTTGGTTTTCCGGGGGGCGGGCATAGGTGAGGATCTGCCGCAGCCGCAGCCGCGGATTGAGCAGGGTGATGGTATCCACGGCAACAACACGGGTGTAGGTGGTGGTCATGACCAGCTGCAGGGATCCGGGGTCGAACCGAAAGGCCGCGACCATCGGACGGTCTTCTTCGTAGGCCCGATCCCGCAAGTAATCGCCTTCCAGGCCGTTGCGGCTCTGCCGCTGCGGCACAAACAACATGTTCAACTCCTGCGCCGCTTCTTCGCCGGTTTCCGAGACGGTCTCGAAGGCAAGGTGGAACCCCAAGAACCCATCGACGCTGTGGTTGGGATACTGGTTATCTGAGAGCACCTTGTGTTTGAGGTCAGGCGTCAGGGTGCGGATGGTGAACTCGGTGCGGGATCGCTCCACTTCGCCGCGAGTTAGGTGATGGTAGGTTCGCTCCGTGCTCCAGGCACCAATGCAGCAGTTAAAAAAGTGGTGAAATTGCTCAAAAGCGTTCATGCGCAGGTGTTTTGCGGGATGAGGTCAACGGGCGGGGCAAAACCCGTGTTTTCGATCCTAAAACACTCCCTAACTCCTGAGATCGCCATCTTTCAGGCGGCCTGACCCACGGAGATCTCTTCTACCGAGAGCATCGGTTCTCGCAACAACTCGAGTGCCCGCTGGAGCTGAATATCCTCCGGCCCGGCTACGGTTTCTGCTGTCAGGGGAACCGCTCCCTCCGCCACCACCACATCCGGTTGGATCCCTTGGCGATGGATATCGTGGCCGTTGGGGGTGAGGTATTTGGCGGTGGTCACTGCCAGCCCCGAGCCATCCGCCAATTCCAAAAGGGATTGGATCAGCCCTTTGCCGAAGGTGCGAGTTCCCACCAACCGGGCCCGCCCACTGTCCTGGAGCGCCCCCGCCAACACTTCGCTGGCACTGGCACTGCCCTGGTTGACCAACACCACCAGCGGCGCCTGTGTCAACACCTCTCCGGTGGCGGGAATGCTGTCTTGAATGCCGTGTCGATCCGTCACCAGCACAATATTGCCCCTCGGGATCCAGAAGCGCCCAATTTCAATTGCCGCCTGCAGCAGGCCACCAGGATTGTTGCGCAGATCGAGAATGTAGCCCTGTACCCCTTGAGCTTCTGCCGCCTGAATCGCCTGCTTAACCTGGGCGGCGGCATTGCCGTTGAACTGGTTGAGACGAATGTAGGCAACGGCTCCCTGGGGCTGCTCAAAAAACCGGGTGCGTACCGGGTTGATGGTGATGGATTGGCGCACCAGCTCCAGATCCCAAATGCGCTCCTGCCGCTTCAGCTTTAGGCGTACCGGCGTACCGCTGCGGCCGCGCATCCGTTCTGCCACCTCATCCAGGCTCAGCCCCGCCACCGCTACCCCATTCACTTCCAAAACCTCATCCTGGCTTTGGATCCCGGCCTGTTCGGCGGGGGTGCCCTCCATGGGGGCGATCACCCGCACCGAGCCTTGGTCATCGATGGCGATCTGTAGGCCAATGCCGCTCAGCTCACCGGCAGTGGAGGTTTGCAGACTGAGGTAGTGCTCTTTGTCCAGAAAGCGGGTAAAGGGATCCCCAAGGGTGGCCAGCATCTCCTCGATGGCGTGGTAGGTTTGCTGCCGCTCGCTCAGGGGGCTGGAGAGAAAGCGCTGCCGCACCTGCCACCAGTTTTGCCCGTTAAAGCCGGGATCCACGTAAGCCCGATCCACGTAGGCCCAGGCCTGAGCCACCAATTGCTGTTCTTCTCCCCAGCGACTGGCCTGCACTTGACAGGCACCGATGCCCAGACTGACCCAGAGCAGGCCCCCCAACAGCAAAACGCGAATGCCCCAGCGCAACCCCGATGGGATCCCCCACAATCTCCGATTCATTCCCGCCAATCCCGACTCCTACACAACAGATTTGTTAAGAAGCATGAACAAAAACAGACATGAAGGGTTACTTCAGTCGGCTAGGACAGGGATCCCTTGCCCTGAAGCTGAGCCTAGCTCAATGATCGTGTTACATTGCTGGGTGAAGTGGGCCTAACCCGCCCCAAGACATCGACATTCAAAAATCGCAGGCATTGCAGGCATTATGAGCAAAGTTTACGACTGGTTGGACGAGCGGCTGGAGATCACGCCTTTCGTCGACGATGCAACCGGGAAATTCATTCCGCCCCACGTTAACATCTTCTATTGCCTGGGCGGGGTGACACTGGTGTGCTTCTTAATTCAGTTTGCCACGGGCTTCGCCATGACCTTCTACTATCGTCCGACGGTAGCGGAAGCCTTTGAATCGGTCAACTACATCATGACCCAGGTGAACTTCGGCTGGCTGTTGCGTTCCATCCACCGCTGGAGCGCCTCCATGATGGTGTTGATGATGATTTTGCATACCTTTCGGGTTTACCTGACGGGGGGATTCAAGAAACCCCGTGAGCTGACCTGGGTAACCGGTGTGATTTTGGCGGTGCTGACGGTCTCTTTTGGCGTCACAGGGTACTCTCTGCCCTGGGATCAGGTGGGCTACTGGGCGGTCAAAATCGTCTCAGGTGTGCCCAGCGCCATTCCAGTGGTGGGGGATCTGCTGGTGGAGCTGATCCGCGGTGGTGAGGCTGTTGGCCAAGGAACGCTGACCCGCTTCTACAGCTTGCATACCTTCGTGTTGCCTTGGTTGATTGCGGTCTTTATGACCATGCACTTTTTGATGATTCGTCGCCAGGGTATTTCCGGGCCTTTGTGATCCAGAGTTGATCCTGGCTGGGTTCCACCGAACCCGGTGAGGGGGGATCCCCTAACTTCAACTTTTCAGTACCTTTTGTCCCTGACAAGGAGAACTCGCATGGCTGTTTCAAAGCAGGTTGTGGCCACCGAGGCGATCACCCGTAAGGTCGACCTCGACAATCCCAAGGTGGTGGCCAAACTGAAGAAAAACATGGGCCACATGACCTACGGTGAGCCCGCTTGGCCCAATGATTTGCTCTATATGTTTCCGGTGGTGATCCTGGGCACGATCGGCTTGGTGGTGGCCCTGTCGGTGATGGATCCGGCGGGTGTGGGTGAACCTGCGGATCCTTTTGCCACGCCGCTGGAAATTTTGCCGGAATGGTACCTCTACCCGGCCTTTCACCTGCTGCGCATCGCCCCCAACAAGCTTTTGGGCATCGCCTTGATGTCGGCGATCCCGGTCTGCTTGCTGTTTGTGCCTTTCATTGAAAACGTCAACAAGTTCCAAAACCCCCTGCGTCGTCCGGTGGCCACCACCGTGTTCTTGATTGGCACCTTGGTTACCCTCTACTTGGGCATTGGCGCAACCCTGCCCCTGGATAAATGGGTCACCCTGGGCTTGTTCTAAACCCAAGGGGGAATTTGGCCCTTTCGTGTCCGAGTTGATTACCTGTTGATTGTCCCGAAGGTGCAGCGTGGCGATGGCCGGGCTGCACTTTTTTCTTGGAGGGAGGCTGAGACTCAGGGATCCGAAATGGTAGTATCACTAAGCCCTTGCCCCCCGTTCAACCCCTCATGAGTGCCCCTTCTCCCCCCTATCGGATTTATCGGATCACTGCGCTGGCCGGAGATGGCATTGGCCCGGAGATTCTGCGGGTGGGGCGGGCGGTCTTGGATGCGGTAGCCCAGCAGATGGGGTTTGCCATCCGGTGGCAGGAGGGCCTGATCGGCGGGATTGCCTACGAGCAAACCGGGGATCCCTTGCCGGCAGAAACCCTGAAAATGGCCCAAGACAGCGATGCGGTCTATCTGGCTGCCGTTGGAGATTTTAAGTACGATACCCTACCCCGCGACAAACGACCGGAACGGGCCCTGTTGGGCCTGAGGGCAGGCCTAGGGTTGTTCGCCAATTTGCGCCCGGTGAAAATTCTGCCGCAGCTGGTGGACTCTTCTTCCCTGAAGCGGGAGGTGGTCGAAGGGATCGACCTGATGGTGGTAAGGGAGCTGACGGGCGGCATCTACTTTGGCCAGCCCAAGGGGATCTTTGCGGATGCTGCAGGATCCCGGCGCGGGGTGAACACGATGGTCTACAGCGAGGCCGAAGTGGACCGGATTGCCCGGGTTGCCTTTGATCTGGCCCAAAAACGCCGACATAAACTCTGTTCAGTTGACAAAGCCAATGTGCTGGAAGTATCACAGCTGTGGCGGGAGCGGGTGACGGCGGTAGGCGCTGAGTACCCGGATGTGGAACTTTCCCACATGTACGTGGACAATGCGGCTATGCAGCTGGTGCGCTGGCCCAAGCAGTTTGATGTGATCCTGACAGGCAACCTTTTCGGCGATATCCTCTCGGATGAAGCGGCGATGCTAACCGGCTCCATCGGCATGTTGCCTTCGGCCTCTTTGGGGTCTGCAGGGCCCGGGGTGTACGAGCCGGTGCATGGATCGGCCCCCGACATTGCCGGACAAGACAAAGCCAACCCGATCGCTCAGGTGCTCTCCGGCGCGATGATGCTGCGCTACTCGTTGGATCAGCCGGAGGCCGCCGCCAGGATTGAACGGGCGGTGGAAACGGTTCTGGCCCAGGGCTACCGCACCGGAGATATCTACTCCGAGGGGATGCTCCTCGTCGGCTGCCAGGAAATGGGGGAAAAGATTCTGGCGGCTCTGTCCACAGGCTCGAAATGATTGGAGGCCCGAACCCTCAGCCTCTTTTCTCTTTTGCTTTCGAACAAAACCACCCGACTACCCCCCCCCTCAGGGAGCCGGGCTGGGATAGCGCTGGTGTACTGCTTCGATCTCCGCCAGCACCTCTGGAGACAGCTCCACCTCCAGACAACTGAGGTTTTCCTGCAGTTGCGCCAGGCTGGTGGCTCCCACGATGGTGCTGGCGACAAACCAGCGGCTGCGCACAAACGCCAAAGCCAGCTGTGCTGGAGTCAAGCCGTATTTCCGAGCAATTTGCACATAGCCCGCTGTTGCCTCTGCTACATTAGGTTTCAGGTAGCGCTGACCAAAGTTCTCAAACAAAGCCAAACGGGAGCCTTGGGGTTTTGCGCCCCCCAAGTATTTTCCCGTCAGCAGCCCAAACCCGAGCGGACTGTAGGCGAGCAAGCCCACCTGCTCATGGCGACACACTTCCGCCAGCCCCACCTCAAATACCCGGTTGATCAAGTTGTAGGCATTTTGGATGGAGACCACCTTGGGCAGCCCCAATTGAGCGGCTATGCGGCAAAACTCGCTCACCCCCCAAGGGGTTTCGTTGCTGAGGCCGATATAGCGAATCAAGCCCGCCTGCACCAGTTCTCCCAGGGCCTCAAGCTGTTCGGCGATCGGGATGGTGGGCCGTTCCTGGCTGGGATCGTAGGAAACGGCACCGAATTGGGGCACGTAACGATCTGGCCAGTGGATTTGATAAAGATCGATGTAGTCGGTCTTGAGGCGCTTCAGGCTGTCCGCCACCGCTTGTTTGAGGTTCTCGCGGGTGATGGAAAGGGAGCCATTGCGAATCCAGTGCCAGGGCCGACCGGGGCCGGCAATTTTGGTGGCGATGATCAGGCGATCCCGCTGTTGATGCTGCAACCACTCGCCGATGTAGCGCTCTGTCGCCCCCTGGGTTTCTGCCCGGGCCGGCACCGGATACATCTCGGCAGCATCGATGAAGTTGATCCCCTGCGCCAGGGCGTAATCCAACTGTTCATGGGCCTCGGCCAGGGTGTTTTGCTGCCCAAAGGTCATGGTGCCCAGGCAAATTTCTGAAACCTGCAAAGAGCTCCCGCCGAGCTGGTGGTAACGCATGAGAAGTCTCCTAAAGGCCCTTGGGCGAACCCAACCCCGCACAAATACAAATCAAACCTTATGACCCGGCGCCTGGGTCACCCCCGACGAAGGGATCCCTAGAGCAACTTAAACCCCAGGTGGTGCAAAGCCTGCCGCAGTTGGTTCCGCCCCGACAACGAGTCTGGCCCTGCCACCCGACGCAGAGAGTGTTCTGTCCAATCCCCTTCCACCTGCATGTTTTGGGCACGGTAAAAAGCCCGCATCACCTGGTTGTATTCTGCAATCGCCTCGGTTTGGGCCTCCAGTTGGTATTGCTCCGTATGCACCACAGCCCTCTGGGGAAGCCGCGGTTTAATGGCAGCAGCCTGGGCCGCATACCCAACGCACAACCCAAACACTGCAAAGGTTAGGCTGGGCAAGGCCAGCTCCCTGGCCACGGCTTCCGGTTGATTGCGCATCGCCCCAATGTAAACCGTCCCCAGCCCCATACCTTCGGCAGCGATCACGGCATTCTGAGCCGCCAAAGCTGCATCCATCGAGGCCACCAAAAACATTTCCAGATAATCCAGCCCCGCGGAGGGCAACCCCTGGGTTTCTCCCACCTGTCTCAGCCGGGCCAGATCCGCCAGCCACACCAAAAACAGAGGGCACTGACGAATGTGGGCTTGCCCTCCTGCCAATTCTGCCAAACGGGCTTTTCGTTGCGGCTCCCGGATGGCAACCACGCTCCAAGTTTGCAGATTCGATGAGGTCGCTGCCGACTGGGCTGCCGAGATCAAGGCCTCCAGTGTCCCTTCCGGCAAGGGATCCGACCGATAGGCTCGCACCGAGCGATGGCTCAGCAACAGCTCCAGGTGAGGCAATGCCGGGATCCCGGAGAGCGGCTGACCATAGCGGGCTTGAACCAGGGTGGCCAGATCAGGTTGTCGAGCCAAAACCATAAGCAGACCGGAGCCAAGAAGACTGAATATTCTAAATATTCTAAATTAAGTAAATTAAGACAGTTTCTACTAAAGCGTTTAGGGCCAAGATTTTTCGTGTCCTAGATAACAGCCTTGCATCCCTAAAGCCGTTTACGCAGGGGGCACGCTGGCGCGCTCGCCCACCATAGGGCACCGCCGGTTACCTGTAACAACCGTGGAAGTTGAGATCTACCCTCCGGAGGGTTGCCCTCCGGAGCAGGAAACATCAGCCCCGTAAGCCCTGTCGTAGGAAAGCCGCGCAAGGGCTGTACCTTGCCTTGCTGCTGCGCCTTGCTGCTGCCGGGGTAGGGGATCCAACGCTATAGGCCAATCCCTATTTTGGCACGTGCTGCAGGGTAGGAACGTACTCACGGTACAGCTGATTCAAAATTTCCAGACCAATGCGAGTGCGATTATCGGGGGGACGAGCTTCAATCGCCTCCTTCACCCGCAGAATTGTGCCCACGGGGTAGGGAGAGGGCAGTTCCTCCCGTTTGCCCAGGAATACATCGGTGAAGAAGTCGATGAGCCGCTTCACTTCCCCCACATCCTTGCGGGAGATATCCATATCCAAAACCGTCGTCAGCTTGGCCCGCATCGCCTGAAAGCTCTGCTGGCTGGTGTTGATCGCCACCCGTTTGGCCAAACTGTCTACCACAATCTGGGCAATCTGCGACACACTTTGGTCAACGATCTCTCGGTGGCGAGCGGCAAAGCGCAACTGCACCTCATCGAGAAACCGCTCGCGCTCCAGAATGCGAATGCCATTTTGCTCCAGCTCCACTCCATAGTCTTGCAACTGCTTGTATTGATTCAGAACCCACTGGTGATAGAAGGAGTCGGCCAAAGCCCGCCAGTAGCCGATAATGGTGGCTTCCTTGAAAGGAATGTTAAGCAGATAGATTTCGCTGGTGATCAGGCGCAAATGCTCCATCAACTGCTCCCGGGCCTTCTCATCCAAATAGGAGGTGCGCGGCACCCAAACGGCTCCGTACTCGCCTTTCACCTCACCCGGCAGGGAGCCAAAGACATTGTCAAAAAACTGATGGATGCTGAAGAGCAAAAATTTATCCGGATCCTGCAGGCGTTTGAGCAGTTCTTGCTTTTCTTCCTCTTGGTACTGGGCCACCAGTTGCTGCGCCTGAATCCTCTCGCCGCGGGCCACTTCCACATCCTGTCGCAGCCTGTGAATCTCTTCTGCGCTCACCATTTCCATGCTGGAGGATTCCCCCCCGCCGCTGAAATAGCCACCCGCCAAACCTGTGCCGCCGATGCCCACCAGCGGATCGTCGCTGTCATTGTCCATGGTTAAAAGGCGAGAGAGAGCCTGTACCCGAACGCGATGGCTGGAAGAGCGCAGGGATCCCACCTCGATCGGAGCCCAGCTTTCCAGACGAGATAACCCACCAATGCGGTAGAGGGTGTAGAAATACTTGCTTAACAAAGTGGCCAGTAGGTGCTTGTTTTTGACCTCGTTGTACTCCAGATAGGCCCGCAAGCACAGTTGAAAGGCGATGTTGGGCAGACTACGACACACCTCGAGGATTTTGGTGTACACCCTTTGCAGATGAGGGCGAAAGCTGCGTGGGATTGCTTCCGGCCGGAGGCCGCGCAACAAAAACTCTTCCTGGCGCAAATCTTGGGCTGTAAAGTAAAAGGTTTCTTGCCAGAGCAGCGCATCCAAATCGCGGGCGAAGATCGGCTTTAGGTGGTCGATAATCTGCACCACTATCGACTCGGTAAAAACTGGTACGATCTTCTCGATATGCAGTTGGTCGAAGACGGAGCGCAGCCGATCCCCACGGAAATCTTCGATGGAGATCAATCCCTTCATGGTTCCGATCCGACCGTTGCTCATCAAAAACTTGTAGACAACCTCGGCGGTTGCCTCCTGAGAAAGAACGGGGGTGCCGGTGATATCGGGACAAATTTGCAGGGGGCGCAACAGGCGGCTGGTTTCGCTAAGGCTGAAACAGCTCCAGGCAGATTGGTTTAGTACCACCAAAGACAAGCTGGCCAGCAGCTGCTTCCTGTCCAAATCCTCCAGTCGAACTTCTCCATCCGGAACCTTGAGCGGTACAGGAGGCAGGGTGGCGCGGGGATCCTGTGCTGGGGGAGGAGATTCCGATAGAGGAGATACACTCATGCAACAAAGCCCCATACAGGCACAACAGGCAGAGGAGGAAAGAATCGCCGAACGCTATCGAAGTCAATCCGTAAGCTCTCTAAGTTCAGGGCTGTACTCCACCGCTTAAGCCATTGGCAAAGAAAAGGATCCTCTGCTATCAGTATCCTGGGATGGTCGGCTTCTGTGTATCGTGCAACCACGGTTTCTGTAGCTTCGTAAACTTCTATGTAACTCCAGAGATAAGGGAAATTGCTGAGACTCTTTCTATCATCGCTAACGGGACACACCTCTGCAATCCCTTGACTTCTCACCCTTGAGGGAGCCCTCACTATTCTGGTCTGGCACCCAAACTGGAAAGGCGATGGGACGATGCTTTTTTGATTGATGTGTAAATTATTACATTTGAGCATCGTATTTGGATGATGTTTTAGCCTGCGAGATTGGGAACCACGGGGCATGGCGGCCATTTTGATTGTTGACGACGATCCCACCATTCGGCTGGTGTTGAAGCGGTCTCTGGAGCGGCAGGGCTACGCCGTCGAGATGGCCAACAACGGCCTTGAGGGAATCGAACAAGCGCATCGGGTTGCTCCAGGGTTGATCATCTGCGATTGGATGATGCCGGATATCGATGGGCTGGAGGTTTGCCGACGCATCAAAGCGGATCCGAAGTTTTCCACCACGTTTTTTATTCTGCTCACGGCTCGCACCGAAGTGGAGGATCGGGTACAGGGGTTGGATGCGGGGGCAGATGAATTTTTAAGCAAACCCATTGATCCCAACGAGTTGCAAGCCCGTGTTCGAGCCGGGTTGCGGTTGCACCAGCTGAGCCATGACCTGCAACAGCAAACGGCTAGGTTGCGAGCAGAACTGGCCGAGGCTGCCCGCTACGTCAGGTCTTTACTGCCCGAGCCTGCCCTGTTCCCCGACTGCAACATTGCCACCGACTGGCGCTTTTTGCCCTCGCAGGAGTTGGGGGGAGATTCCTTTAACTATCACTGGCTAGACGGCGAGCATTTGGCCATTTATCTGTTGGATGTGTCCGGACATGGGGTGGGATCCGCCCTACTGTCGGTATCGGTCATGAACCAGTTGCGGTTGCAGAGCTTGCCCGACACGGATCCCCGCCAGCCGGATGCGGTCTTACGCGCCCTCAACCACTCCTTTCAGATGGGATCCCACAACGAAATGTATTTCACCCTCTGGTACGGGGTCTATCAGCCTACGTCCCGGCTGCTTCAGTTTGCCAGTGCCGGACATCCCCCTGCGCTGTTGGTGAGCTGCCAGGCTCCCACCCCAACCGAGCTGAAAACCCCGAACTTGCCCATTGGTATTCTGCCCAACCAGAACTTTCAGATGCATCAAGTGCGGATCCCTGTGGCCAGTCATCTCTACCTGTTCAGTGACGGGGTTTACGAGGTGGCCAATCGCCGAAAAGAACTTTGGGGACTAGACAACTTGATCGCCCTACTGAGTCAGAATGCGGATGGCAGCCTTGATCAAGTGATCCGTCAAGCCCAAGCCTTCCAGGGTCAGCCCGACTTCGAAGATGACTTTTCCCTGCTCAGGGTCAGCTTTGGTTAAAAGTTAGTTAAATTCTCTTTCTCCGCAGCACTCCCTACGGAGAATACAAATGCTCCAAGGCAAGCCCCATTTGGTCGGCTCTGGGGTGAAATTTAACTTTTCTCCACTTGAAACCACTACCCCTGGGAGGAGCCCGGGCCTCTAACCCATCCCCCTTCCCCGTTGCCTCGGGCTGGGCGGAAAGCCTGTTAGCTACAGCACAAAGTTGTATCTGTTGCTACGGAATGAGGCGGAGTTCTATGATGGAGGTGGGAAGGCAAGTCGAGATTTGTGCCCCTGGCCCTTTGCTGCGCTGCATTCGTCACACAATCAGGTAAGTTATGCCCACTTTACAAGCCACCCACTACGCGGTTGAGGCCATTCAAGAGGAAGCCCGTCGCCTTATCCGTCAGGGATCCCTGCGTCGCACTGAGGCTATTGCCCAGCTGCAGCCCTATTTCCCGCAACGGGAATGGCAGGCGATTGCCGAAGAGTTGGAGCTGCAAGACTACCGTCCTTCGGATCCGATCTGTGATTTGATTGGCGGTTGCGAGGAGTGGCGCGAGGACTAGGGGAGCACCTTTGGAGGGGAGAAGGGTAGCCGGTGGGTCTGGCCGGCAGGTCTGTTCTGAAGGCGTCTGAATGCTTCTTGGAATGCTTGCCTCTGCCCTGGGAAGCCGCTGAAGCAGCTTGGGTGGTTGGGTTGGATTTGGCTGCTTTCAGCAGCAAGCTGGATGAACTATAGTCAATAATTAACTACCCCTTCTCTTCGGGTTCCCATGGGTCAGACGGCTGTCGCTGCCACCTCAGGTAGAGGTCTCGACCTGAATAGCCTCGATTTTGAAGTGCCGGGATGGCTGCGCGCTTTGCTTGCCGGTGCTGAGGATCCCGGCGATGGGCTGCGGGTCTACACCCCCGAAGAAGCCGATCTGCTGCGCCGTGCCTTTGAGTTTTCCTACTGTCTGCATCAGGGCCAAAAGCGCAAATCGGGAGATCCCTACATTGCGCATCCGGTGGCGGTAGCCGGATTGTTGCGGGATCTGGGGGGCGATGCCGTGACGGTGGCTGCGGGGTTTTTACACGATATTGTCGAAGATACAGAGGTCACGTTAGAGGCCCTAGAGACAGAGTTTGGCCCCGAGGTGCGCCTGCTGGTGGAAGGGGTCACCAAGCTTTCGAAGTTTAATTTCTCGAGCAAGACCGAGCAGCAGGCGGAAAATTTTCGCCGCATGTTTGTGGCGATGGCCAAAGACATTCGGGTGATCGTGGTCAAGCTGGCAGATCGCCTGCACAATATGCGCACGCTGCAATACCTCGCCCCCAGTAAGCAGCGGCAAATTGCGGCAGAAACGATGGAGATTTTCGCCCCCCTGGCCAACCGGCTGGGGATCTGGCATTTCAAGTGGGAACTGGAGGATCTGGCCTTTAAGTACTTGGACTACGATGCCTATCGGCAAATCCAGGAGCTGGTCAATGCCAAACGAACCGAACGAGAAGCCGAGATCCAAGTTTTTATCGAGAAGTTGCGACAACACCTGATCAAAGCCGGGCTTGAACATTTCGAGATCAGTGGGCGCCCCAAGCATCTGTACGGTATCTATCGTAAGATGCAGCAGCAGCGAAAAGAGTTTCACGAAATCTACGATCTATCGGCAGTGCGCGTCATCGTGCAGACCAACAGCGAATGTTATCGGGTGCTGGCGGTGGTACACAATAGCTTCCGCCCGATCCCTGGTCGCTTTAAGGATTATATTGGTCTGCCCAAACCCAACCGCTATCAATCCATACATACGGCGGTGATTGGACCACAGGGTCGTCCGGTGGAGGTGCAGCTGCGCACCGAAGAAATGCACCGCGTGGCGGAGTACGGGATTGCCGCCCACTGGAAATACAAGGAGTCGGGAAGTAATGCCGTCAAACCCGAGGAGGAGCGCTTTACCTGGTTGCGGCAGCTGCTGGAGTGGCAAAACGACCTGAAAGACGACAAAGAATACCTCGACACCATCCGGGAGAATCTATTCGAGAGTGAGGTTTACGTCTTCACCCCCAAAGGGGATCTGCTGGCTTTACCCCAGGGATCCTGTCCGGTAGATTTCGCCTACCGCATTCATTCCGAGGTGGGGGATCACTGTGCGGGGGCGCGGGTCAACAACAAGATCGTCCCCCTCGACACCCGCCTGCGCAACGGTGATATCGTCCAGATCATCACCCAGAAAAATGCTCACCCTAGCCTGGACTGGATTAATTTTGTTGCCACCAGTTCCGCCCGCAATCGCATTCGCCAATGGTTTAAGCGCTCCAACCGCGAGCAAAATCTGCTCCGTGGCCGACACTTGCTGGAGCGGGAACTGGGCAAAACCGGCCTCGATGCTCTGCTCAAGTCGGAACGGATGCAGAAGGTAGCCGAAAAGCTCAACTACGCCAGCGTCGAGGATCTGTTGGCGGGGCTGGGCTACGGGGAAACCACTCCCACCCTGGTGATCAACCGTCTGCAGGAGGGCACCAAGCCGGAACCCCCTGCTGCTCCTGCTGGGATCCCTACCACCTTCTTGCCCCGTTCGGCCACCGCCCCCCAGCGTAGCAAAGCCCAGTCGCCCATCTTGGGGGTGGAAGGCCTGAAACATCAGCTGGCCAAGTGCTGTAACCCGCTGCCAGGGGATCCCATCCTAGGGGTGGTGACCCGCTTCAACGGCATCACCATCCACCACCAAGACTGTCCCCGCGTCGCTCAGGTTTCGGGAGAACGGCTGGTGCCGGTGCGCTGGAACCAAGAGCAACTGAAGCAGAACGCCCGGACCTACCCGGTGGAACTGCGGCTGGAGGTGATCGACCGCGTCGGGGTTCTGCGGGACATTCTTTCCCGTCTGTCCGACCAGAGTATCAATGTCCGCAATGCCAGGGTCCAAACTTTTGCCAACCGCACTGCCCTGATCGACCTCTGTATCGATGTGCGCGACAAAAAACAACTCACCCAAGTTCAGAGCCAGCTGCGCCAGCTTTCCGATGTGATCGTGCTTCGTTCCCGCCACCATCAAAATGGATCCCGGTAAACCGACTCCTGATGGGTGCTGGGATCCCAACCCAAAAAAGAAGAAATCCTGCCGAACCGGCTTCTGATGGTTAGAGCGGATAGGCTCGTACTACGATGGTTAAGATGCGCAACAGATCTGAGCGGAGGATCCAAACGATGTCAGCAGCACAAGGTGGGCAGTTGGCCCGAGTCAGCCGGTGGCTCCCCAAGGTGTTGCTGCTGCTCTGGGTTTGCCTTGGCCTGGTCACCAGCGCCTGTGGGGGATCCAACTTGCGTGCCTACAGCGATCCCAGCGGGGCTTTTGCCTTTGCCTATCCCAACGGTATGGTGGCGGTGAACTTGGGGCCGGGGAAAGGGCCGGTGGTGCTCCTGCGAGATTTGGTTTACGACAGCGAGAATGTCAGCTTGATGATCGCCCCCTTTGATAAGGGGGAGACCATTGCCGATTTGGGTACGCCCGATGAGGTGGGAAAACTGGTGGCGGAGAAAATTTTGGCCCCTGAGGGATCCGGTCGCTCTGCCACGTTGTTGGCCTCCGAAGCCTTTCGCCGACAAGAGCACCCCTATTATCTGCTGGAATATCAAACCGACCTGGGATCCCAGCTTCGTCATGAGTTGGTGACGGTAACCGTGCGCCATCATCGCCTCTATACCCTGACCGCCTCTACCCAAGAATCCCGTTGGCCGCAGGTGGAGGCTACCTTTAAAAATGTTGGCCATTCCTTGAACGTTTCTTGAAAGCTTCGGTGAGGCGCTCATCCGCGGAATTGTTCAGTCCCTGAGTTGAACTAAGTGTGGATCCAACTGGCCGACCTGGTGCTAGAACGGTAGTGCTTTGCACTTCCGCAAGTGGTGAGCTTAGCCCTTTTCAAATTCTTCTATGGCTGTTTACTTGGTTCAGATTAGCGATCTTCATCTGTTTGCCAAGCCACATCACCAATTGTTGGGGGTGACCACGGAAACCTCTTTTTTGCAGGTGCACAAGGCCATTGCCAGTTTGGATCCCCTGCCGGATCTGTTGCTGCTCACCGGCGACCTGTCTCAAGATGGCAGTGCCGCCTCCTACGCCCGTTTGAAAACCCACCTACAGGCCCTGCCCATCGATACCTACTGGCTGGCGGGCAACCACGATCGTCTGCACAACATGAACCTGGAGCTGCATGCCAAGCGCCTGTTTGTGGAGAAAAGCTTCAGTCGAGAAAACTGGAGTTTCATTTTGATGAACTCCCTTGTACCAGGTAAAGACAGCGGTTACCTGACGGATCGCTCCTTGCTGTGGCTGAGACAGGAGCTGGAACGGAGCGAAGCCGCTCAGCACCATGTGCTGCTGGCCCTACATCATCCCCCTTTTGCGGTGGATTCTGCCTGGTTGGATCAAAGTACCCTGCAGAAACCGGAACGCTTGTTTTGCGTCATCGACGAGTTCAGACACGTTCGCCTGGTGTTGTTCGGCCACATTCACCAAGACCTACGCCGCCACCGAGAGGGGGTGGATTACCTGGCTTGCCCCTCAACATGTGTGCAATTTCGCCCCAAGAGTGCCGAGTTTGGCCTGGAGGTGA
Organism: Thermostichus sp. DRC_bins_24; assembly: GCA_039794845.1. Lineage (GTDB taxonomy): Bacteria > Cyanobacteriota > Cyanobacteriia > Thermostichales > Thermostichaceae > Thermostichus. The sequence goes on along the minus strand of JAUQVK010000107.1, from coordinate 16,610 downwards.
TCCCCCCTGCCCTACGACAACTGTGGTTAGAGCCCGATGGCAGCTTCCGCACCCAGATACAACGGGTGGGATCCGCCCTGCAACGGCCCGACTTGGCCCTGAAAGGGTATTAATGTTCCCCATCTTGAACCAGCGTGGGCGATAACCCAACCGCCTGACCCAGACACACGCTTGCCCCCGCCAGCGCCAACCACCCCGGCCCCATCGACAGGATCGCCACCGTCGCCACCAAAGTATTGTTTCCCCCCTGCAACAAACTGTAGAGCAGCATCGGCAAGGTCAGGACTCGTCCACCTCCGATGAAAAAGGTAAGCAAAAACTCGTTCCAAGAGATCAAAAAGGCAAACACAGCTCCAATGGCCACCCCAGGGGCGATCAGGGGCAACGTCACCTGCCACCACACCTGCCAGGGATCCGCCCCCAAGCTGCGGGCCTGTGCCTCATAGCCTCGGTCGAAGCGGGCAAACACACTGCCCATCACCAACGCCATGTAGGGAATCGCCGGGATCAAATGCACCAACACCACCCCCACCGGGGTTCCCTCCAGTCGCAAGCGAATCAGCACCGCCTGCATCCCCATCAACACCGCCAAAGGCGAAGTGATAACCGGCAGCAGCAACAACAGACGCAGCCAAGCGGGTACGGGATAGGTTCCCAGCACCCGTCCTGCCGGGATCCCCACCCCCAGGGCCAGTAGGGTGGTGAGCAGGGCGATTTGCAAACTCTGACCAAAGGCCACCCCCACCTGGGATCCCGGATTCAACACCCACTGCCAACCGGCAAGGCTCCACTCCTGTGGCAGCCCGTCGGGAAAAAACCAGGCCCGCGTAAAGGCCCAAAGCCCCAGCACCCCGAAGGGCAAAAACCAGAGGACGGCCAGCATGACCACCCCGGCTCTGGGCAGAATGCCCCCGATCCATCGGCCTGCTCTCACAGCTGCCTCCCTTTTCTCTGCTCAGTCAGGGATCCCTTTTCCCCAATAATCCTGCCGCCAAACCCACCACCGCCGCCGCTACCCCCAACAAGATGAGACCCAAAAGGATCGCCTGCTGCCGCTGCTCCAGGTTGATGTGGGTAAAGCGTTGGTAGATCAACACCGGCAAGGTACGCGGGTAAGTTGGCCCCAACAGGAAGGGAACCTCAAAAGAGCTGAAGACAAAGCCAAACATGAGAATGCCGGTGGCCAGTAACCCCGGCCTGAGGAGGGGCAGCGTGATGTGCCAGAAACTTTGCCCAGCAGAAGCCCCCAACAGCCGCGCTTGCTGTTGGAGATCTGAGCCGATCCCTTTCAAAAGCGTCAACACCACCAAAGCCGCAAAAGGGATCTCCTTCCACAGCCAGTAGAGCAACACCCCCACATAGCCGGGATCGTTCACCCACAAGGGGAAATCTTGATCGGAGGCAATCCAGCCCAGCTGAAAGGCCAACCGCGCCAGCCAGCCGCTGGGAGCCAGCAACAGCAACATTCCCGCCACCCCGACCAAATGGGGAATCGGCAACGTCAACTGACCGATCCAGGTGGCCCACCCCCCCAGCCCCCGCAACAGCAGCGCCAACCCCAGTCCCAAAACAAGCGCCAACCCTGTCGCCAACACAGCAATCCCCAGGCTGAGCAACAGGGATCCATACACCTCCCCATCCTGGAGCAGCTCCCGATACCCCTGCAAAGTAAACCCGGACTGGCCCAACCCATACCAACCCACGCTTTGGGCAATGGCCAGCAACAACCCGCCCCCGTACAACAGCCCCACCAACCCCAACGCAGGCAGAAGTGGCCCATACTGCTTAAGCAACACCAGCCGCGCTCCCCGCCCATCTAAGCTATTCATAAGCCTCCATCCTGTCGATTGGCTTTAGCCATTCATGCCGACCTCTTGCCCTATGGAAAGAACCCTAGACCAGATTAACCGGCGCATCACAGCAGGCCAGGTACGGGTGTGGACAGCCCTGGAAGCCAAAGAGAAGCTAGCCAGCCTAGGGATCCCGGCGGCCTTTGAACAGGTGGATGTGATCACCACCGGCACCTTCGAGTCGATGGAGTCTTCCGGGGCGATCCTGAACTTGGGCCATACGGATCCGCCGATCAAAATTCGTCAGGCCTGGCTCAACGGGGTGGCGGCCTATGCCGGGTTTGGGGCCGTCGATCTCTACCTGGGGGCAGCCCAACCCAGCGACTCAGCAGATCAAGCCTATGGGGGCGGGCACGTTATCGCCGACCTGATCGCGGGCAAGAGTGTGCATTTGCGGGCGATTGGCCAAGTGACCGACTGCTACCCGCGCCCCGACTACGAAACCACCCTGACCCGGGAGCAACTCAACCAGTTTTACTTGTTCAATCCGCGCAATGCTTACCAAAACTTCATCGTTGGGGTGAACGGCGGCGACCGCCCCCTGTATACCTACCTGGGTCTGCTGGAGCCCCATTTGGGCAATGCCGTCTACTCCAACCCGGGGGAACTATCCCCCTTGTTCAACGATCCGTTGTTGCGCCGGGTGGGGATCGGCAGCCGCATCTTTTTGGGAGGGGGCATTGGCTACATTGCTTGGGAGGGAACCCAGCATTTTCCGTTGCAAAAACGTCTGCCCAACCACACCCCCATCGGCCCCGCCGCCACCCTGGCTTTGATCGGCGATGCCAAACAGATGCAGCCAAACTGGGTGAAGGGCTGTTACTTTCGCAACTACGGCCCGGGTTTAATGTTGGGGGTCGGGATCCCGATTCCGATTCTTTCTCCCGCAGATTTAGAACCGATTGCCATTCGGGATGAGGAGCTGGTTGCCCCTGTGATCGACTTTTCCATTCCCCGGCGGGTCAGGCCCACCTTTGGCTTGGTCAGCTATGCCCAACTGAAATCTGGCCAGATCACCTTGAATGGGCGCAACGTGCGCACCGCCCCCCTGGCCAGTTTGCGTCGTTCCATGCAGATTGCCGAACTGCTCAAAGAGTGGATTGAAAAAGGCCAGTTCACCCTCAGCCAACCCGTCGCCCCCCTGCCCCCAGACCGGGAATTTCTCTCCCAAAACCCCCTCAGCTAAAGGGATCCCCTAAAAATCCTTCCCCCAGAACCCCTGGCGAGGATAATGGGAAGCATCTTTCGCCCTCACCCCTGACATGCCCCAACTGGATGCTCATACCTGGAACCTGGTCTTCGGCACACTGGATACGGAAAGCAAGTACAAACCCTTTGCCCTGCCGGGATCCCAGCCCCACTACACCCCAGATCGTCCGGGTCAAGTGCAGCACATTCGCTTGCAGTTGGAGTTGGATCTGGAGTCTGAAACCGTCTTGGGCCTCTGCCAGATCCAGCTACAGCCGATTCGGGCCGGGATCCGCAGCTTGAAACTGGACGCGGTGCGTCTCGGGATCCAATCGGTACGGGTGAATGGGGCGGCACAATCTTTTGAAGAAGAGGGCGAGACTTTACAGATTCAACTCAGCCAACCCACCACAACGGCTCCCCTCATCCTCGAGATCGCCTATCGTCTGGAAAAACCGCAACGGGGCCTTTATTTCATCAAACCCAACCCCCACTACCCCGACAAGCCTCTGCAAGTCTGGACCCAAGGGGAAGATGAAGACTCCCGCTACTGGTTCCCCTGCTTTGACTATCCGGGCCAGTTGGCCACTTCAGAAGTGGTGGTGACCGTGGCGGATCCCTATCGAGCCATTTCCAATGGCCGTTTGGTGGCCATCGATCGCCTTGAGGGGGGCAAAACCCGTTTTCACTGGCAGCAGGAGCAAGTCCACCCCACCTATTTGATGACCTTGGCCGTGGGGGATTTCGCCGAAATTCAAGACCATTGGCAAGGGATCCCGGTCACCTATTGGGTTGAAAAAGGGCGTGAGGAAGATGCCAAGCGTTCCCTGGATAAAACCCCCGCCATGATCGAGTTTTTCTCCAATGCTTTCGGCTACCCTTACCCCTACCCCAAATATGCCCAGGTGTGCGTGGCGGACTTTATTTTTGGGGGCATGGAAAACACCTCCACCACCCTCTTAACCGATCGCTGCTTAATGGATGAGCGGGCAGCGCTGGATTATCTGTGGACGGAGTCTTTGGTGGCCCACGAGCTGGCCCACCAGTGGTTCGGGGATCTGGTGGTGATCAAGCATTGGGCCCACGCCTGGATTAAAGAAGGAATGGCCACCTATGCCGAGGTTTTGTGGGAGGAATACACCACCGGCTATGAAGAGGCTGCCTACCACCGTTACCAAGACCAACAGGCCTACCTAAACGAAGACAGCAGCCGCTACCGCCGCCCTATGGTTACCCACATCTACAAAGAGGCCATCGAGCTGTACGACTGTCACATCTACCAAAAGGGGGGCTGTGTCTATCACATGATCCGCCAAGAACTGGGGGATACCCTCTTTCGCAAGGCGATCCAGACCTTTGTGCACAATCACGCCCATCAAACCGTTGAAACGGTCGATCTGTTGCGTGCCATCGATCAGGCCACCGGACGTAATCTTGCCCCCCTCTTCGATCAATACGTGTTTCGCGGCGGCCACCCCGACTACAAGGTGGCCTACAGCTGGGATCCCGACGCGAACCTGGCCAAAGTCACCGTTTCCCAAACCCAAGAGAAGGAGTATTTATTTGATCTGCGCATCCCGATTGTGTTTGGATTTGTCTCGGAATCTAGCCCCATTCCCAACCTGAAAACGTTTACCGTTCGCATTCACGAGGCCGAACAAAGTTTCTACTTCCCTCTAGACCAAAAGCCCAGTTTTCTCAGCTTCGACCACGGCAACCACACCCTCAAAACCGTAGAGCTCGCCTACGGGCTCCCAGAACTCAAGGCCCAGTTGCGCCATACCCCCGACTCGATTGCCCGCATTCTGGCCGCTCAGGCCTTGGCCAAGAAAGGAGGATTGGAGGCCGTACGTACCCTAGAAGAGGTGCTGAAAAGTGAGCCCTACTGGCATGTGCGCCTGGAGATCTGCAAAGCCCTAGGGAGCATCCCCCTCGATCAAGCCTTCGCCGTCTTGCGTGCCGCCCTGCAGGATGCCAGCCCCCATGTGCGCAAAGCCGCCATCGAAGCCCTGAGCCAACAGAAGTCTCTGGAAAACTTCCAGGCCATTCGCCCCTTTTTGGAGTCCGGGGATCCCAGCTACCAAGTGGAAGCTGCCGCTGCCATTGCCCTGGGAACCATCGCCGGGTCGCAACTGGATCCCAAACCCGAAGAAACCGAGGTGATTGCCCTGTTCAAAACCGCCCTGGAGCAGAAAGTCGGCTGGAACGAGGTGGTACGGGCGGGGGTGATGTCGGGTTTGGCCCAGATGAAACAATCGGAAAAAGCCCTGGATCTGCTTCTGCACCACACCCAGTTGGGGATCCCGCAGCCCTTGCGTTTGGCCGCCATCCGCGCCCTGGGCACCTACGCCGCCGATCAAGAAAATGCGCGGGTTCTCGAGTGTTTGCGGGATCTGGCCCGCGAGACCTTTTTCTTTACGCAAATGGCGGTGATCACGGCCCTGAGCCAACTGAATAGCCCAAAAGCCATCCCGATTTTACAGAGCATGGGCAGCCAAGATGGGCGCATCGAACGGCGCCTTAGCGAAGCGGTTCAAAAGGTGCAATCTCGCCTCGGGGGCGACAAATCTGTCCAGCAATTGCGCGAAGAATTGGAGCAGCTGAAGAAAAGCCATCAGGAATTGCTCAGTCGCCTCGGATCTTTAGAGGCCAAAACAGAAGCCAAACCCACAGGTAGCTCAGCCAATGGCGGCCCCTCCTCCAGCTAGGATCCCTTGCCGGCCAGAGTTGTTTTCTGGACAGTAGCGGCTACCATTACACCTTAAATACTGCCATGAGAGGCTCCCTCCAACGAAGGGCAGACGCTCAAGAGGCGAAGCTGTATCCGAAGAATGGGGAAAGGTCATGTTCCAGCGTGTTGCTCTCGGCTTTGCTGCATCGGGATTGCTCTTGGTCACGCCAGCCATGCCCAGCCACGGGTTTGGAGAGCCTCGGGTCGTACCCGATACCCGCTTTTACTTTGATAATCACCGCTTTGATCGCTACCCAGATGCAGTTGTGGTGCGGGTGGTCAGTGGCGACACGTTGGTAGTGCAAATTGAGGGCGAACAGAAAATGCGCCTGATCAGGTTGGCAGGCATCGAAGGCCTTGGTTTTGAAGAAAGTCCCCATCACGAACAAGCGGTAGAACTGATCCGGGAGCGCATCCTTTACCGCACCGTCAAGCTAGAAGGGGACAAACTGCTGCGCAATGAAGATGCCACGGGCTTGGTGGAGGCCTACGTTTGGCTAGAAGGCCATCAAATGAACGCCATGTTGGTGCGCAATGGCCTAGCCCGTATCGTCCCCTACAGCCACAACATCAAATACGACAGCTACTACAGGGGTCTCCAAGAAAAAGCCCAGCAGGATCGTCTTGGCATTTGGAGCCGCTTGTAAGCTGAAATTGGCCTTGTTGATGCTACTTGCTTCGTTGACGGTGGAACCGACTCCAGCCTCCAGGGATCCCAATCGCTGGGTCAGACGTTTGCCCCTGGTCGCCGGCCTTTTGGGGAGCGGCCTCTTGGTTATGAATCGGCTGGTCTTCACGCCGGAATTGGCCACCAGCCAGTCTCGCTCGGATGCGTTAGGGATCCTCCTTAGCGCCCTTTTGATCCTGACCGGGTTGCTGTGGCAGCAAATCCAGCCGCTTCCGCCCAAGACCGTCCCTCTGCAAGGGATCCCCGGCCTCGATTGGCACCCCGATCTTTCCGAAGCTGAGAAGCTGGAGCTGGCCTGGGCCTCGCATACCCTATTGACCACAACGGCGGCCCGCACCCTGCTGATTTGGCTGGATGGACGAACCCTGGTGCAGCGGGGCATTTTGGCATCGGCAGGAGCCCTTCCCCAATTGCAGCCCAAAAGCATTTTGCAGCGGGTGCTGAAAACAGGACGGCCTGTGTATCTGGTGGATTTGAAATTGTTTCCGGCCCGAGCGGAGTTTGATGGCCTTTTGCCTGCGGGATCCCAGGCAGTCCTGTGCCAGCCCATTGGCCAGAAAGGCTGCCTGATTTTGGGAAGCGATACGCCTCGCAGCTTTACCCAGCGGGATCAAGCCTGGATTGCGGCCATCGCCAACAAACTTGAAACCCTGTTTGTTGAACCCCCTGAATTCTGACCCAATTCTGATTGTTGTGTGTTGAGCTTTTGAGTATTGAGCTTTGTTGCTCCCTACCTGGCGTTCGTTGCTCTGCCTCTGCTACTGCGGCAACTTATCCAGGCAAGCAACGCGCTGCTTCCCTCACTCGGCTTTCATCCCGACACCCATCCTGTAGGGTGCGGGGCTAGGAACGATCTGCGGCCTACCCGCCGAAAAAGCTAACGGATTGCTGCCAGCACAGCGGGATCCTTAGCCCGAATGCAATGGACCATCCGCCCTTCCGACACCATCGGCGGTGGCAAGGGTTGTTTGCAGGCTTCGGTGGCGTAGCTGCAGCGGGGGGCAAAGGCACATTCTCGAATTGGGCGATACAGCCGAGGCGGGGATCCAGGAATGGCCACCAACCGCTCCTGCCGATCCATACCCGGATAGACCGTGGCCGCAAGCAACCCCTGGGTATAGGGGTGCCAGGGATCCGTCAAGACCTGGTCGATCGGGCCTTGTTCGATGATCCGCCCGCCGTACATCACTGCCGTTTTGTTGGCCACCTCAATGGCCACCCCGACGTCATGGGTAACAAAGAGGATGCTCATGCCCAATTCTTTTTGCAATTCCTTGAGCAGCAACAACACCTGAATTTGTACCGTGGCATCCAAAGCCGTGGTCGGTTCATCCGCCAGCAACACCTTCGGTCGGCAGGAGAGGGCCAAGGCGATCATGGCCCGTTGCCGCATACCGCCGCTCATCTCATGGGAATAGGCATCCAAGCGTTTGCGAGCCGAAGGGATCCGGACTCGCTCCATCATTTCCAAGGCCCGGTTGCGGGCTGCCTCGTAGCTACACCCCTCGTGGCGAATCACCGCTTCGGCGATCTGATCCCCAATCGTAAACACCGGATCAAAAGCCAGCATCGGCTCTTGAAACACCATCGAGACCAACTTGCCCCGCATATCTGCCAGAGTAGCGGCATCCATCGAGAGCACCTCCTGCCCCGCCACCCGCACCTGCCCGGTTATCGTGGTTTTGTGGGGAGGATGCAGGCGCATCAAAGATTTCAACGTGACACTTTTGCCGCTGCCGGATTCTCCCAAGAGGGCCAGGGTTTCCCCTTCCGCCAGGTCAAAACTCACATCGGTCACGGCGTAGATCGAGCCTTCTTCCCCTTTGAAGGTGACATTCAAGTTCCGCACTTCCACCACATTCTCGGCAACACGGGTCATACCGCCACCTCCAGGGGTTGCACATTGGAATAGCCGGATCCCGGGATCCGCATATGACAGGCCACAAACCGGCCACTGCCCACATCCGAAAGCGGAGGTTCCACCTGACCACAGACGGCTTCTGCCACCGGACAGCGGGGATGAAAGCGGCAACCCGCAGGGGGGGAGATCGGGTTGGGGGGATCCCCTTGGAGAACGATGTGGGTTTTGCGCTCGCTCGGGCGTTGGGCGGGCAAGGCGGAGAGCAAAGCGCGGGTGTAGGGGTGGGCGGGATTGGCATAGAGCTTCTCCACCGGGCCAGATTCCACCACTTGCCCCAGATACATGACCAGCACCTCGTCGCTGACATACTGCACCACGTTCAGATCGTGGGAGATAAACAGATAAGTGAGGTGAAACTCCGCCTTCAAATCCGCCAAGAGGTTGAGCACCTGAGCCTGCACCGATTTATCCAAGGCCGACACCGCCTCATCCAAAATCACGATCTCCGGCTCAATGGCTAGGGCGCGGGCGATATTCACCCGTTGCCGTTGTCCGCCCGACAATTCGTGGGGGTAGCGGCGAATGAAGTGATCCGGGTCCAACCCGACACGGGCCAAGAGATCACGGGCTTTGCGACGGGATTGGCTTTCGCTGGCCCCATTGATGCGCGGGCCAAAGGCAATGCTGTCTTCGATGGTCAAGCGCGGGTTCAAGGAGGCATAGGAGTCTTGAAACACCATCTGCATGCGCCGCCGCAGCTCGTTCACAGGCCGCCGTCCCTCGCCAAATTCCTGCCCATCAATGGCGATGCGCCCAGAATCCGGTGGGATCAGGTGCATGAGCAAGCGAGCCGTGGTGGATTTGCCGCAGCCCGATTCGCCGACGATCCCCAGGGTTTTGCCCCGCTCCACCGCAAAGCTGACATTCTCCACCGCCTTCACCACTTGCACGGGTTTGCCCCGCAGGGTTTTGCCCACCGGATAGTATTTTTTTAAGCCTTCAACTTCCAACAGAGCCGTCATCGCTTTACTCCTTAGCGCTTCAAATCCATCGCGCCGCGTAATCCATCGGAGAGCAAGTTGAAACAGAGGGAGGTGATGAAGATCATCACCCCCGGCAAGACCGTCACCCAGGGTTGGATGTAAATGGACTGGCGCAAGGTGTTCAGCATCAGCCCCCATTCGGCGGTGGGAGGCCGTACCCCCATGCCCAAGAAGCTCAAGCCTGCCGAGAGAATCATGCACACCGACACCAAGCTGGTGGCGTAGATAAACACCACCCCCAAGACGTTGCCCAGCACATGCGCGCGAATGATGGTGAGGGCATCGGCCCCGGAAGCTCGCGCCGCATCGACAAAATCCAGATGGCGCACGCGGGTTGTGGCACTTTCCGCCACCCGGGTAATCGGCGGGATAAACACCAAGGTGAGGGCAATCAGGGCATTCACCGGCCCAGTGCCCAACGCCCCGGAGATGGCGATCGCCAACAGCACCGCCGGGAAGGCAAAAAACACATCGGTGGTACGCATAATCAGGCTGTTGACGAAGCCACCAAAAAAGCCCGCCACCATCCCCAAGCTTGTGCCGATGAGAAAAGCCAGCAGCACCGGCGTCAGGCCCATCACCAAACTGACCCGTCCCCCGTACATGAGGCGGCTGAGAATATCCCGCCCCAGCTCATCGGTACCCAAGAGGTGCCCCTCGGCGCCAATCGGGGAGAGGCGAATGACCATGGATCCCTGGGCAGGGTCGTAGGGGGCCAGTAGGGGAGCAAAAGCAGCGATCAGGATCAAAAAGGCCAGGGTGAGGGCACAAACCACCGAGAGGGGATCCCGCCGCAGGCGCATCCAAACTGTGGCCCAGTAACCGCGGGACTTGGAGGAAAGGGATCCCGCCTCGGCTGCCGCAGTGGATAAAACAGGGGTCGTTGCTTCGCTCATGGGTTAACCTCGCTTAATGCGTGGATCCAACAGGGTTTGCAGCACATCCACCGCTAGGTTCAGCACCACAAAAAACATCGCCAGGGTGAGAATAATGCCCTGCAACAACGGAATATCCCGCTGAAAGATGGCGGTATTGAGGAGGTAGCCCGTTCCCGGCCAGGAAAAGACCGTTTCCACCAAAATCGAGCCCCCCAACAGATAGCCAAACTGCAAGCCCATCACCGCCAACACCGTCGGCGCGGCATTTTTCGCCACATGCTTGGCAATGGCCAGACCGCGCAATCCCCGGGCCTGTAAAGCCGTGACGAACTCGGATCCCAGAATCTCCCCCACCGTAGAGCGCACCGTACGGGTGATGATCCCCATCGGGATAAAACTCATGGTGATGGCGGGCAAAATCAGGTGGCGCAGCCTTGTGCCGATATCGCCGGAACCGGCCCCCAGCGAGGGCAACCAATCCATCTGCACCGAGAAAATCACCACCAGCAGCAGCCCCAGCCAGTAGTGGGGCACCGAAACCCCGATCACCGCCAGGGCTGTGGAGAGCTTATCCATCCAACGCCCCTGAAAGAAGGCCGCCAAGGTGCCGAAGAGGGTGCCGAAAAAGAAACCCAAAATGGCCCCGGCAATCGCCAGCACAAAGGTATTGCCCAGGGCCAAGCCAATTTCAGAAGTTACAGAACGACCATTGGACACAGAAATGCCCAAGTCCCCCCGAATCGCACGGCCAATCCAGCTCAGGAATTGCAGGAGCAAAGGCCGATCCATGCCGTAGGCGCGAGTAATCGCCTCCACCACCTCCGCCGGGGCATCGGCGGGGATAATCGCCGACAAGGGATCCCCAGGGGCCAAATGCACCAACGAGAAACAAACCGCGGCCACCGCCAGGGCAATGGGAAGGGTGTAAATCACCCGTTTAACCACAAATGAAACCATCGGGATCCCTCCGGATTGGTTGGCTTAACCCTCTAACACAGGGGTCTGGGCCAAAGGGTCAAGATTGAACATATTCAAAATGTGAGAAGCTAGTTGGCCAGATAGACAGGAGTCAGATCCTGAAACCAGCTCTTGGCCTGGGCAAAGCCCTGGACTTCCTGGCGCATGGCCCGTGGGCCGACATCATGGCCCACAAACAGGAAGGGGGCATCCTCCACCAGGATTTCGTGCAGTTGTCGGTAGACCGCCAAATTTTCCGCTGGGTCGAAGGTGGTTTGCAGCTTCTCGATCAGGGCATCCACTTCCGGGTTGCTGTAGTGGCCCCAATTCAAAGAGGCGGGGGGCTTGCTGCTGGTGGCCACAAAGCGTACCATCGCGGCAAAAGGATCGTGGGTGGCAAAGGTGATGTTGGTGGCATGGGCCCCTAACGAAGCTGGATCCGCTGCCCCTTGTCGCCAGTTGTTGAACAGGGTTTCCCAGATCAGCACCTCATACTCTACCTGGATCCCGACCGCCGCCAACTGTTGCTGGATCAGCTCGTTCATGGTTAGGGGCTGCATCTGCCCAGATCCGGAGGCGGAGATCAATACCTTGGCTTTCACGGGGTTGTCGGGACCGTAACCGGCTTCGGCCAAGAGGGCTTTGGCGGCTTCCGGGTCGTAGCGCACCTCAAAGGCCGGGGATCCAAACGCCGGGTCATCGGGCAAGAGAATGCCACGGGCGGGCACCATATTGCCCCCCAGCAAAGCTTGGATCGCCTCGCGGTCAATCGCCAAGTTGGCCGCCTGCCGTACCCGCACATCCAACCACGGGGATCCCTCCAAAAAGCTGAATTGCCAGGGCCAGAGATGGGGGTAGCCATTGCTGGTGATCGTAAAGCCGCGGTTTTGCAGCATGGGCAGGGTATCGGCGGGGGGAGCTTCAATCCAGTCCACCTGACCGGAGAGCAGGGCATTGGCGCGGGTGGTGCCCTCGGGAATCGGGATCAACACGATCCGTTCTGCTTGGGCTCGGCGGTTTTCATCCCAGTAGTTGGGGTTGGGGATCAATTCCGCCCGCTCGCGGGGTACCAATTTGTCCAACATAAAGGGGCCGGTCCCAGAGGGATCCGCCTCAAAAGCCGCCCAATCTTTCCCCAGAGCTTCCCAGTGGGCGGGGCTAGAGAAAAACATGAAAGGCAACTGGTAGATCAACAGGGAGTTGGGGGTTTTGGTGGTGATTTCAACGGTGTAATCGTCAATTTTGCGAATGCTTTCAAAAGCCGGGATCCTGGCCACCACCTGCGCCGCCTGACGGGCATCGTAATGGGGGGCAGACTCGTCAAAAACCTTCTCGAAGTTAAACACCACCGCATCGGCATTGAAGTCAGAGCCATCGTGGAACTTCACCCCCTGCCGCAGATTAAACGTCCAGACCCGAGGATTTTCCGGATCCACCGACCAAGAGGTGGCTAAGTGGGGTACCAGTGGCGGGGGCTTGTCCGTCACCGACAGATCCCAGGTTACCAGGGCATCGTAGAGGGTCATGCCGGTAAAGCGCACCCCTTCAAACCCGGAATTGGGAGCACCGGAGGTAATGGGAATATCAGAAGCCGTCATGCCAATACGAAGGGTTCCGCCGGAGGGGTTGGCAGAGGAAAAGGGAGCTGCCATCACCGCCAACGCAGCACCCATGCCAGCGGCCAGGTGCAAAAAAGGACGACGACCCAGCTTCAGTCGCGAGTGATTCCAAGCCTTCATATAACACTCCAGTAGGTGAGCAATAGGTAAACCGGGGCAAAATGCCGAATCGAAACGCCCGAGCAGGGTGCGCTTCAGGAACTTGTTGTATGCAGCATACAGTGCTGCCACCAGAGTTCTGTAGTTTGAGATACGTTTTTTGAAATTGATGGTCAGAGGGTAACGCCTTCATCCCAAAAAAAGGGGGATCCGCAGCATCAACCGGGATCCCGTTGGGGGATCCTCTCCGCTGCTTTAACCGGCAGTCTGTTATTTGAGAAACAATAGAGTTTCAGGGCCGTTTTGATTCCCTAAGCCAGATCGGCAGGGGTGGCTTTCGGATAGGATCCCTGTTTTTCTCGCATCCACTGAAAACCCACCCAATTGAGGCCCAATCCAAACAAAAACAACATCAGCATCAGGGCAATTTGGGACCAAACGATCGGCACAACCATCAAATCCGCCAGCAGGTGGAAAAAGTTGAGCACCGAATACAGCACCGTCACCGCGAAGTGAGCTCTCCGAAACCTCAGGGAATCATTAAAAGCGGTCATCAACATCAGCCAGAGCGGCACACTAAAAAAGGCCAGCATCAGCCAAAAAATCAACCCCACATCAGCCGTTGCCTCATGGGGATCCGAATGGGCCACATCCAAACCATGAAAAAGGGGCATTAAGCCCAAGTCCGTATGGAAGAGTAGCCCCAACAAAAAGACATTCCACAAAACGATGATTTTGATCTGAAAATGGCTCATGACCCATGCCCTCCCCAGAGCGAAACCGAAGGTTGTCCAAGCCACCGCAAATTCGAGTTTTATGGGATCCTGACCTCCAGTTTGACACTCCCACGGCTAAAGCGCGTGGGATTCTTGGTTCAGCGAGCCGACTTGTCTGAAGCAGTTGCCTGATTCAAATAGTGGTCGTTCTCTCCCCAAGCGTGGATTCCGGTATGCCCTACCGTACTTAGTCCTTTTCTCAAAATATTGATGGCAGCGTTATGATCTCGGTCTTGCGCATGCCCACAATGGGGGCAAACATGAGTGCGAGTCGAGAGCGACTTCTTGACCGTCTCACCACAGTTCGAGCAATTCTGGCTGGTGTAGTGAGGACTGACTGCAACCGTTGCCACCCCAAACACCTGGCCGAAATACTCTACCCACCTCCTAAACTCGCCCCAGGCTGCATCACTGATGGATTTGGCCAGATGACGATTCTTGACCATATTGCGAATCTGCAAGTCTTCAAACGCCACGAAGTCGCTAGACTTCACCACGCACCTTGCCGTTTTTACAGCAAAGTCTCTACGCTGGCGTTGCACCTTCAGATGCACTTTGCCTAAGCGTTTAACAGCTTTCCTCCGATTATTGGAACCTTTAGGCTTTTTGCTGACCCTGCGATGCCTCCGCTTGAGCTGATTCTCTGCTTTGCGCAAATAACGTGGATTCTCAACGGCATTGCCGTCAGAATCCATCAGAAAGTGGTTCAGCCCCACATCCAGCCCGACTGTTCGTTTAGTTAGCTCCTGCCGCTCGCTGCGCTCTACATCCAGCACAAACTGCACATAGTAGCCATCAGAGCGGCGCACTACTCTGACCCGTTTGATTTGCTCGATTTGATAAAAGTTGAGGTCACGAGTCCCTTTGAGCTTAAAGCTACCAGCTTTGAACCCGTCTGTGAAGTTGATTCGCTTACGGTCAGCAGAGAGCTTCCAACCCGTAGTTTTGTACTCGACACTGGCGCGAGTCTGGTACTTCTTGAATTTGGGGGAGCCCTTCTTGCCTGGAACCTGCTTTTTGCAGTTGTCAAAGAAGCGGGCAATGGCAAACCAAGCCCGTTCAGCATGAGCCTGACGCGCCTGAGAGTTCAGCTGTTTGGCCCAGGGGAAATCGGGATTGTCTGCCAACACTTTGCAGTATTTGTACAGGTCATTGCGCGTGACCCCCCGGTTATCCATCCAGTAGCGAAGGCAAGAATTGCGGATGAAGTTGGCCGTCCGGATGGCTTCATCCAAAGCCTCGAACTGTACAACTTTGCCCTTCAATTTTGCCTCAAGTACCAGCATTCTTACTCCAAGCTGCTCAACTTTACAAACCCCCTTACAATATAATCTATTGAGCAGCAAGGACTGTACTGTTCGCCTACGGCTCACGTCGCTTATATCCCACGGCTGAAGCACGTGGGCTTTACGCTCAATCCTGTAACGGGGCTAAAGGGATCCCTGCCCCGTGATCTTCCGCCAGTGGTGGGCAATATCGATGCGCCGACAGAGCCAAACCCGCTCATGGGCTTGGACATAATCCAAAAACTTAGCCAGGGCCAAAGCCCGACCGGGACGCCCCACCAACCGACAGTGCAACCCCACACTCATCATTTTGGGAGCGGTTTCGCCCTCCTGGTAGAGCATGTCGAAGGTATCTCGCAAGTGGGCGTAGAACTGATCCCCAGCATTGAAACCCTGGGCGGTGGCAAAGCGCATATCGTTGACATCAAGGGTGTAGGGAATCACCAGATGAGCTTGCCCCGATACGGTGACCCAGTAGGGCAAATCGTCGGCATAACTGTCAGCGTCGTAGAGAAATCCGCCGGCTTCCACCACAAGGCGGCGGGTGTTGGGGCTGGTGCGCCCTTGGTAAAACCCCAGCGGGCGGCTGCCGGTAGCTTGGGTGTGAATTTCAATCGCCTTTTGAATGTGTTCCCGCTCCACGTCAATGGCTACGTATTGATAGTCGATCCAACGGTAGCCATGGCTGGCAATTTCCCAATCGGCTTCTTTCATGGCAGCCACGGCTTCGGGGTTACGGGCCAAAGCCATCGCCACCCCAAACACCGTCACCGGGATCCCCCGTTGGGTAAAAAGCCGATGCAACCGCCAAAACCCGGCCCGACTGCCGTACTCGTAGAGGGACTCCATATTCATGTGGCGCACCCCCAGCAAAGGCACTGCCCCGACAATCTCCGATAAAAACGCCTCAGAAGCCGGATCCCCATGCAGAATGCAGTTCTCGCCCCCCTCTTCGTAATTGACCACAAATTGAACGGCCACTCGCGCTTGATGGGGCCACTGGGGATGAGGCGGCTTGCGGCCATAGCCAACCAGATCGCGGGGATAAGGCTCAGACATGGAGGGGGTGACAATGTGAAAACCACCACATCATAGACCTGAACAGATCTGAACCGATTCGATGCCGTCCGTTCACGGATGGATCCCCAGCCATTCTCTTTTTGGGTTATGGATCCCGTCTCTTGCCCAATCCTCAAGATGACCAGAGTTTTCTAATCGGCAAAGTAAATCCGGGCAATACCTCCTCCCCCGACAGCGTCTCCGGATCCTCAAGCAGTTCTGGCACTTGGTCTGCGCGGTAGATCATGGCTCGCTTGGTCTTCGGATCCAACAACCACCCCAGCCGACAGCCGTTGTCCATGTACTCCTGCATCTTGGCCTGGGTCTGGAGCCAAGAATCCGTCGGCGACAAGATCTCCAAAACAAAATCGGGACACAAGGGCAAAAACCCCTGGCGCAGCTGCGGATCCAAAGCCTCCCACTTTTCTTTGGGGATCCAAGCCAAATCGGGGGAGCGGTCGCTGCCGAGGGGCAGGGAAAACCCGGTGGATGAATCGAAACTCTTGCCAAGGCTCGTCTGCCGGTTCCAGACATACAGTTCCCCGCCGATTTCAAAATTCAGGTTGCCGGTTTCG
>JAUQVK010000106.1:0-12842 GCA_039794845.1 Thermostichus sp. DRC_bins_24 | reverse complement strand
AGAGCCGGATCCCAAAAAGAGCATCGCCTTGAAATAAGCGTGGGTCATCAGGTGAAACAGACCCGCCCCATAGGCGCCGGATCCCATGGCCATGATCATGTAGCCCAACTGGGAGATGGTGGAGTAGGCCAAGCCCTTTTTAATGTCGTTTTGGGTAATGGCAATGCTGGCTCCCAAAAAGGCGGTACCGGCCCCCGTCCAGGCGATGATGTCCATCACCACAGGGATCCCTTCAAACACGGGGAACATGCGGGCCACGAGAAAGACCCCTGCCGCTACCATCGTTGCCGCGTGGATCAAAGCCGAAATCGGCGTAGGGCCTTCCATCGCATCCGGCAGCCACACATGCAGTGGGAATTGGGCCGACTTGGCCACCGGTCCCAAGAAGACCAACACCGCAAACAGAGCAATCAAACTGGTGCTCACGGAGCCAGACGCCAACATCTCCTGCAGGTTACGCCCGATCTCGTTGAACTCGAAGGTGCCAGAAATCCAGTACAGGCCGAGCATACCAAGCAAGAGGCCAAAGTCGCCCACCCGGTTGACCACAAAGGCTTTCTGGGCTGCTTCCGCCGCCGCCTGCCGATCATGCCAAAAGCCGATGAGCAGGTAAGAGCACATCCCCACCAGCTCCCAGAAGATATAAATCTGCACCAGGTTGGGGCTAACCACCAAGCCGAGCATGGAGGAGCTAAACAAGCTCAGATAGGCATAGAAGCGCACATACCCCGCATCGTGGGCCATGTAGCCATCGGAGTAGATCTGCACCAAGAAGGCCACCGTGGTTACCACCACCAGCATCATCGCCGTCAGGTGATCGACGACAAAGCCCATTTCCACCGAAAAGGATCCCGCTTGGGCCCAGGTAATGGTTTCGAGATAGGTTTCGTGGCCCTGTACCTGTGTCACCAGAATGGCGAAGGCGTGCACCATCGCCGTCCCGATCATGAACACGCTCAAGAAAGCCGCCAAGGAGCGGTTGGCCCTTGTCCAGGCGTTGAACATCAGGATGCCCAGGCCGAGCAGAAAGGCCGCTACCAAGGGGTAAACCGGGATCAACCAGGCGTATGCGTAGATAAATTCCATAGGAAATGCTTCTGAATGTGTCCTCTCGCGGTGAATGAAACCGTTCTGCTAAACCTGAGCGGAGAGCAAGAGACGATCTGGCCGTCGATCAACCAACTCCTCCTGCCATTGTAAACTTTTGCGACAGATTCGGATCCCGGGTTTCGAGCCTCGGATCCATCACAGCAGAGTTTTTTCCTTGAGATCAACTGGGATCCCCGCACTTTGATCACGAGAAATCCTGAAGAATCCCTAAAAATCTCCGCAAGTCCTCGGTACAGCCCTTTACGCCTAGGGCACGCTGGCGCGTTCGCCCACCATAGGGCACCGCTAGTCACATGTAACAACCGTGGCAGTTGAGATCCACCCCCCAGGGCTATAGAAGCACAAGCCCTGCCGTAGAAAACCCGCGTAAGGGCTGTAAGTATGAACTTGGATGACAGGGATCCCTCCCAAACGCTACAACAAAGGCTGTACTGCCCGTCTGGAGAAGATGCCCATGAGCCTAAACCTGGTCACCCTTGTGGGGCGTGCCGGCATGGATCCCGAACTGCGTTACTTCGAGTCGGGCAAGGTGGTGTGTACCTTCAGTCTGGCGGTGAACCGATTTCGCAAAAACGAAGACAAACCCGATTGGTTCAATCTGGAGCTGTGGGGGCGTACTGCCGAGGTGGCAGGGGAATATGTGCGCAAGGGCAGCTTGATCGGGGTAACGGGCAGCCTCAAGTTTGACCGTTGGAAGGATAAGAACAGTGGTGAGGATCGCCAAAAGCCGATCATCGCCGTGGATCGGCTGGAATTGCTGGGATCCCGTCAAGATCGGGATCCCAACCTACCCGCCGAAGAACCATCTTGATGGGCTCGGCTTGAATTGAGCACCCTCGGGAGAATGGGTTGATGGGTTTCACTGTCCTCAAGGGCAGAGATTTTCGGCACCTCAACAAGTCTGCGGATGCAGCTGACAGCCCTTGACGCCCAGGACGCGCTAGCGCATCCGTGCATGGCGGCCCGTGGGACAGCGCCAGTCCCGTACAACGGCTGTTGAAACCTCTCCTCTCAGGAAGCACAAGTCCCGTCCCCTGTCGTGGAAGCCCCGCACAAGGGTTGTAAAGGCTAAGCAGCCGGTTGTTTGAGTATCAGCTGCAACAGAGATCCGTCCATCATCCCGCTGAATTGCACTGACCAAGAATTCAGACGGCTCATCTTGGCCACGGTTTTCGGCACCGTGGGTTGCGCCTCTGGCAACAGATGCCTTTGGGCTGCCACTTGCAAAAGTAGGGGTGAACCGTGGTGCGGGGAAGTCTGTCGCGTGGCATCATTTCCCAATTGATTTGACTCAGTATACACAGAAGCTGCCACCGAAAACTTCTCGAAGATCTACTTCGAGGAGGTGCTCATTCACATTCATTCACATTAGCGTAGCGAAGACATTATCCCTTAGTCTTGGGCAGGAGTGGTTTGAGGATTTCCCACTCAGCCCTGCTCAAGTCACCGGGATATGGTTTGCACTGTGGGTTGCAACTGCAGGCAAACGGCTCATCCTTGTACAGCAAACAAGCTGCCCTCGATTAAGCCTAAAACCTGAGTCATCTCAAGCTAATCATCTTTAGATTCTTTTCATAGATCAGGCCTTGTAATAAAGTTTTTATCTCATACTACACTCCTAATGAAAAAGTTGTAACCCTCAACACAAAATGGTTTGGAATTCGATGATAAGTTCAACCCATTCACATTCAAGGTCATTCTGCCTGAGGTTTCCAAATCTTATTTCTGTTAACAAGGTTTGGTTTCTAGATGTTGCAGAAATGGCTTGAGGTTAAGGAAAATTGCTATGAGCATTAAAAGTTCATTTCAAGCCCCTAGCCGAAGGCGGTTTTTGCAGATGGTGGGGGGAGCCGGAGGGGTTTCGGCAGTCTACGCCACCATGCAGGCGATGGGGTTGTTGCACCCACCTGTTTCCGCCCGGCCTCCTGATTTGCCACGGGGATCCGGATCTGGGCAGTCGGTGGTGATCGTCGGTGCCGGGCTAGCGGGGTTGACGGCAGCCTATGAGTTGTCGCAAGCAGGTTACGACTGCACCGTTTTGGAAGCTCAGGAGCGTGCCGGGGGACGAACCTGGACGGTGCGCTCCGGAGATATCATCACCGAAGATGACAGCTCCCAAACCTGTACCTTTGAGACCGGGGCAGATTTTTATTTCAACCCGGGGCCGGCTCGGATCCCCTACCACCACGAAAATGTTTTGGGTTACTGCAAAAAGTTTGGGGTACCGCTGCAAACCTTCATCAATGACAACCGAGGAGCCTATTTTCACAACGATGAGGCCTTCGGGGGCCAGCGGATCCTCAATCGGCAGGTGACCCATACGGTGCGGGGGTATCTGGCCGAGTTGCTGGCCAAAGCCATCAATGCGGATGCTCTGGACGAGGCCATCGATGCCGATGACAAAGAGCGAGTCTTGGCGATGGTGCGCAATTTTGGGGATCTCAACAGCGATTTTGAGTACACCGGTTCTGGGCGAGCGGGGTACACCGTCAGTCCTGGGGCAGCAGCCCAGGCGGGGGAACTGAGTCCCAAGCTGGAGATGGCCGAGTTGCTCAAATCGGATTTTTGGGGCTTTAAGCTTCATTTTCCAGAAGGATGGCATCAGGCGGCCACCATGCTGGAGCCGGTTGGAGGGATGGATCAGATTGCAGCCGGTTTTGTGCGGCAGATCGGGGATCTGATCACCTACAACGCCTCCGTCCAAGAGATTCGCAAAACTCCACAGGGGGTACGGGTTCTCTATGCGCTGGAGGGAGAGACTCGAGAGTTGGAGGCGGATTACGCGATTGTGACGGTGCCCCTGTCGGTGTTGGCTCAGATTCCCAATGATTTTTCGCCGGCCCATCAGGCGGCGATGGAAGAGGTCAGCTATGTCAAGGCTGTGAAGATTGCCTTCCAATCCAAGCGCCGCTTCTGGGAGGAGGATGACAACATCTACGGCGGGATCTCTTGGACGGATCGGGATATCACCCAGATTTGGTATCCCTCCTCTGGTTTTCATCAAGACAAGGGGATCCTCGTCGGAGCCTATATCTGGAGCAACGATATCGGCGAGCGGGTGGGATCCCTCTCTTTGGCGGATCGGCTTGAGTTGGCCATCGCAGATGGGGAAAAGCTGCATCCCGGCTATCGAGGGGAGCTGGAGGTCGAAACGGGGCTAAGCATTGCCTGGCACAAGGTGCCCTACATCCGGGGAGGGTGGGCCAGTTGGTCGACTGAGGCCCGCGCCCAGGCCTACCCCATTCTCAATGAGCCGGATGATCGGTTGATCTTGGCCGGAGAACACCTTAGCTACTTAACCGGCTGGCAGGAGGGGGCGATCCTCTCGGCTCATGAGGCAGTTCGTCACATCTCAGCCCGTACAGTGGCTGAGCGCTCCTAGCCGGATTCCAGATTCCATGTTTTGGGTCTGTCTTTTCATTTTTGTCAATTTTGTCAATTGATTCAGGTTATTTAGGAGATTGATCATGCTGTCAACCATCAAACCCTTTGTCAGCCGTAGCTGGATCCCGGCCTTGAGTTTGCCGCTGGCCCTGTGGTTTACCCCTGCTCAGGCTGAGGAAATCATCCGTCATCCTATCCCCAACTCTGATTTTCCAATTTTGCAGGCGGTGGAGGTGCCCCCCGGAGCCACGTTGGTGATGCTGAGCGGCCAGGTGCCCCCTGTGGTGGATCCCAATGCTGATCCCAGAAGTGTGGCAGCTTTCGGGAATACCTACACTCAGACGGTAGGGGTTTTGCAGCGGATCCAAGACATCCTGGAAAGCATCGATATGACCATGTCGGATGTGGTCAAGATGCAAGTGTTTTTGGTGGGGGATCCGGAGATGGATGGCATGATGGATTTTGCCGGATTTATGGAGGGCTATCGGGAGTTTTTCGGTACCGAAGAGCAACCTAATTTGCCGGTGCGTTCCACCATGCAAGTAGCCGGTTTGGTCAATCCAGGCTGGTTGGTAGAGATCGAAGTCGAAGCGGTGCGCATGCCTGACTAAAGAAGTCTCCGAAGAACTTTAAGAGGATCCGGAAGTTCATCTATCGGATCCTCTGGATTTGTATTTTTAGAAATTGGGCAGAAATTAGGCGTCTCCTAGCAACCTTTGACATTCCTGCACTACCGCTGCCAAATCCTCACTGCACCAGGGGTACTCAAGTAAGGGCCGCCGGATCACCCACAAGGGGATCCCCAGGGTTTTGGCCACCGCTTGTTTGATCCCCAATCCACCTGCTTCTCCAGAAGCTTTGCTGATCCCCACCTCAATCTGCAACTGCTGCCAAAGCTGCAACTCCTCATCAAAGCTCAGGGGCAAGCGCATCCCGAACACCCGTTCGGCAGGGATCCCGGCTTGAACAGCTTGGGGAACCGATTCTGGCAACACCCGCGCCCACAGTTGGCAGCGCTCCCGCCAGGGCAGAAACAACGGCAAAGCCTTCACCCCCACCATCAGCAGCACCCGCCGCCTCAACAGCACTGCATCGGATAACACCTCTTGCCAATCGGCTGCCAGCCGCACTTCAGGATCCAGGGGAAAACTAGGCCGTTCGTAGCGCAGGTAGGGGATCCGCCGTTGCGCTGCCACCTCCATCGCCAACCGTGAGATCTCCGTAGCAAAAGGATGGGAGGCATCCACCACCACCCGCACCTGCCAGTCCTGCAAGAACTGGAGTAGAGACTGCTGCGAAAACCGCGTGACGATCACCGGCCCCGGCAAACCCTGGTAAAGCCTCTGGGCCCTCTCGGTTGTAACGGTAACCAGCCAAGGGATCCCCTGTTGGCTGAGGACTTGGGCCAGGCTGCGGCTTTCACCAGTGCCGCCGATCAAAGCCACGGCAGTCGGGCTACAGAGTTGATTCATGCTGTGTTGCCAAACTTTGACACCCATAGATACGATCAAGCTAATGGCTGGAGGCAGTTGCTCATGATCGAGATGCATGTGGCTGGGATCGCGGTCGATGCCATCAACCAGAACCCCATTGTTATTCTGCGCGACAGCAGTGAGCGTCGTGCTCTGCCCATTTGGGTGGGTAAGGCGGAGGCCAATGCCATTTTGCAGGCCCTGGATGACCAAAAGCCCCTGCGCCCCATGACCCATGATCTGCTCCTCAACTCCTGGGAGACCTGGGGGATCACCTTGGAGCGCGTTGTCATTCATGCGCTACTGGACAACACGTTTTATGCAGTGCTCACCACCCTGAACGGCGAGAAGAAACAAGAGATCGACTGTCGCCCCAGCGATGCGATTGCCATTGCCCTGCGGGCTCATGTCCCCATCTGGACGGTAGAAGAGGTGATCGCGGAAGCCTCCATTCCCATGAACCAAGATGCCGACGAAGAGGAACGGGAAGCATTTCGTAAGTTTGTGGAGAACGTCAGCCCCAAAGATTTCATTCGCAGCCAACAACCCTTCACTGACTACCCCACCGAAGCCGACGGTTGATGATGATTGGCCGGCCGAGGGCTCCTGATGGGGTAAGCCAGACCATGCCTGATGTTGCCGAGCTGATCATTTACCCCATTAAGTCGTTGGATGGGGTATCCCTGTCGGAGGTAGGCCTGACGGCTGAAGGATCTCTGCAAGGAGATCGGCAATACGCGCTGGTAGATGCTCAAGGAAAGCACGTCAACGGCAAACGCCATGCCCAGATCCATCGCCTGCGGGCCCAGTTCGATCCGCAGTTGCGTCAGGTGCAGTTGTGGGGTGAGGGCCAAGCCGGCCAGTTTGATTTGCAACAAGAACGGGATCCCTTGCAAAGGTGGCTGAGCAACTGGTTCGGCTTTCCGGTCCGCCTGCTGGAGGAGCCCATCAGGGGGTTCCCGGATGATCCTGATGCCAACGGCCCCACACTGATCAGCACCCCAACGCTGGAAGTAGTGGCCAACTGGTTCCCTGGCCTCACCTCTGAAGAGGTGCGGCAACGGTTTCGCATGAATATCGAGCTATCGGAATGTCCGCCCTTTTGGGAGGATTGCCTCTTCGCCCGGGCGAATCAGGTGGTACGCTTTCGCATCGGTGAAGTGGAGCTGTTGGGGATCAACCCCTGTGCCCGCTGCATTGTTCCCACCCGGGATCCCATCTCGGGAGCCTCCTATCTCGGCTTTCAGAAACACTTCGTCGCCCAGCGGCAAAAAACCTTACCCGACTGGGCCGAAGCCAGCCGCTTCGATCACTTTTATCGCCTCGGGTTGAATACCTGGATCCCGAGAACCGAAGTGGGCAAACGCCTGAAGGTAGGGGATCCCGTTGAGATTATCGGTATTGAACCCCTCAGTGCCTATCCCAAGCTAGGTCGAAGCGCTTAGCGGCCTAATTTCCGCTTCGGGATCACAGAACAAGGGCTCACAGCGTGAGTAAGACAGGAGATATTCAAAAGGAGATATCCAAAGATTTGATGGCATAGCCTTTCGCCCGGCCCCTCCCCAATTTCCGCCTACAATCAAGCTAGAGCAGCCCTTTTTAGCCCCAAGCAAGCTATGCAAACCCTGGATCGGCCCATTCCCTCCACTCAGCAGCCCTACCCAGAACCGGTCTATCCCCGCCGCCCCACACGAACAGTCGCAGTAGCGGATGTGTTAATCGGCAGTCAGCACCCGGTGGTGGTGCAATCCATGATCAACGAAGACACCCTCGACATCGAAGCCGCTGTGGCCGGGATCCGCCGTCTGCACGAAGCCGGGTCAGAAATTGTGCGGGTCACCACCCCGAGTATGGCCCATGCCAAGGCGATGGAAGCAATTCGGGATCGGCTACGCCAAACCTACAAGCCGGTGCCCTTGGTGGCGGATGTCCATCACAACGGCGTCAAAATTGCTCTGGAAGTCTCCAAATACGTCGATAAAGTGCGCATTAATCCGGGGCTATTTGTCTTTGAAAAACCGCAGCCCGGTCGCACCGAATACACCCAAGCCGAATTTGAGGCAATCCGCAACAAAATCCGCGAAACCTTTACCCCCCTGGTGCAAACCCTTAAGGATCAGAACAAAGCCATGCGCATTGGGGTCAACCACGGATCCCTGGCGGAGCGCATGCTGTTCACTTACGGGGACACACCTGAGGGCATGGTAGAGTCGGCCCTAGAATTTGCCCAGATCTGCGCAGAGCAAGACTTTCACAATTTGGTCCTTTCCTTCAAAGCTTCCCGTCCGCAGGTGATGTTGGCGGCTTATCGTCTGGCGGCCCAGCGCTTCGACTCCCTCGGATTGAACTATCCCTTCCACTTGGGAGTGACCGAGGCGGGCGACGGGGAGTATGGCCGGATCAAGTCGGCAGTGGGGATTGGCACCCTCTTAGCCGAAGGAATTGGCGATACCATTCGCGTCTCTCTGACGGAAGCGCCAGAAAAAGAGATCCCCGTTGCCTACAGCATTTTGCAGGCCCTAAACCTGCGCAAGACGATGGTGGAGTACGTGGCTTGCCCTTCCTGTGGTCGGACGCTGTTCAACCTAGAGGAGGTGCTGCACAAGGTCCGCTCTGCCACCCAGCATCTGGTGGGCCTAGATATTGCGGTGATGGGCTGCATCGTCAACGGTCCCGGAGAAATGGCCGACGCCGATTATGGCTACGTTGGCAAAAACCCAGGATTCATCTCCCTCTATCGTGGCAAAGAAGAGGTGAAGAAGGTGCCTGAAGCAGATGGGGTAAGGGAACTGATCGAGCTGATCAAAGCCGATGGCCGCTGGGTGGATCCCGCTTAAGCCGCACCCCTTAACGCCGGCCTATCCCCGTCAAATATGGACGTTCGCCAACAGGGTTTGCAGTTGATCCAAAGCTGACTGGGCCGATTGTGCCTGCTGATAGAGGGACTGCACCACCTCGGAGCTCGCCTGGGCGGACTGCAGGGTTGATTGGCTCTTGCGTTGGATGCGCTCTGCCAAGCTGCGAATGCGGTTGCTGGCCTCGGTGGTACGCCCCGCCAATTTGCGAATTTCTTGGGCAATGGCCCCAAACCCGCCGACACTGCCGCTGCTGCGGTTGGCTTCTACGGCGGCATTAAAAGAGAGCAACCGGATATATCCGGCCACTTCCACAATCAAGTCCACGATCGTGCCGATCTCCCGCAGCTCGCGGGACAGTTCCTGGCTGCTGGCGGTGATCTCTCCGGTGAGGCTGCGGACGACCTCTACCCCCTTGAAGGTGGCGGCAAAGGTGGATTGGCCTTTTTCCGAGAGCACGGAGCTAATCTCAATGATGCGGGCATTGAGTCGAGCCAGTTCTTCCGAGCGCTCCTGAGCTTGGCGACGTTCCACTTCTAGGGCCAGGTTTTGGCTGAGGATCTCGGCTTTTTGCCGCTCTAGGTCTTTGGCGTATTGTAGGCTGCGGTTTTTCTCCTGCTCGAGGGCCACCAAAACCGACTGCATCTCTAGCTGCTGTTCCCGCAGTTTTTGTTGGGTGGCCAAATGCACCTGGGCTTGTGCCACCAACAACACCGGCACATCCAGCAGGCGGTAGTCATAGGATCCCAGTTGCACCACCACCGGATCGTAAATGGTCTCTTCGGGCCGCTGGAACGCACGGCTGGCTGCCTCGATTACATCGCTATCTCCAGGCAGCAGCAAAAACTCCCGCTGATGAAACTCCACCATGGAGCTGATCGGTCGCTTCAGAAAAACATCCAAACCGTAAGGCTTACTCAGCATCCACTCCAAAATGGCGCGGCGAGTCAACATCCCCTGTACCCGCGATAGGCCATCCACCACGATTACCCCCGAAAGGCTGGGGTCGTCTTCCAAGCGGCGCACGATATTTTCACAGGGGGTAGAATCGCTGACCTGAAAGTCGATCAAACTCAGATCCCGCAGTCGAGTGTCGATCGAGAGGGTGGGAGGATTGGTCAGGGGGGCCATCACAGGGATCCTCTGCGTTCATTGAGGGTAAATGTGTAAAGCAACACATCAGTTGGTCAGCCTGGTGCGGATGAACCAGCACCTTCAGTTTGCCTTGCATCGTCTCTATCCGGCTACGACATTTGGCGGAAAACAGAACCCGGGATCCCTTCTTCAGGCCCCGGGAAACAAAAACGCTGGGGTTTTCATCTGTCTTCTCGATAGTGGTGATAGATCTCTAGAATTTCGCTGCGGCCGCGGTTAAAAGCAGCCACCACCTGCGAGTCAAAATGGCTACCTGTGCTTTCTTCCACCAGTTGAAAAATATCCGACAAATTCCAGGCTTCTTTGTAGGGGCGACGGCTAGCCAAAGCATCGAACACATCGGCCAGGGCGACAATCCGGCCTTCGAGGGGGATGTCTTCTCCTTTCAACCCCCGTGGATAGCCACTGCCATCAAATTTTTCGTGGTGGGTAAGGGCGATAACAGCACTTTTTTTCATCAATTCCGAGTCGGATTTGCTGAGAATTTCGTAGCCGATTTCGGGGTGCCGGTTCATGATCTGCCGTTCCTCTGGGGTAAAGCGCCCCGGCTTGAGCAAAATGGCATCTGGGATCCCGATTTTGCCAACATCGTGCATGGGGCTGGCATAGAAAATCAATTCTTGTTCACGGCTGGAAAGACCCAAATGCTTGGCGATGATGCGGGAGTAGTTGCTCATCCGCTTCAGATGTAAAGACGTGTCTTGATCCCGATATTCCGCCGCCAGAGACAAACAGAAGATCGTCTCGAAATGGGCAGATTTCAACTCTTCGCGCAATTGCACATTTTGATAGGCTACCGCCGCCTGTGAAGCCAACGATTCCGCCACACTGGCCTCGAGGCAAGAAAAGGGCTGACTCCACTCCGCCACTCGGCTGGGATCCAAAGGGCTAGGGGGATTGGGTTTGAGGCGGTTCAACAGCTGTAAAGCCCCGATCACCTGCCCAGAGGGATCCCGCATGGGCACCGTGAGCAAAGAACGGGTGCGATATCCGATTTGTTGATCCACCTGGCGGTTAAACGTGTAGGGCAGATGGGGGGGCAACGCGTAAACATCGGGTAAATTCAAGCTTTCCCCCGTCAGCACCACATAGCCGGCAATGCTAGAACGACTTAGGGGCATGCGCAGATCCCGCAGATGCTCGTTGCGACTGACCACGAAAAAGCGCAATTCTTCTCCTTCACGGAGGAAAATGCTGCCCCCATCACAGGTGGTGAGTTCCCTAGCCTGTTGGACGATCAGCTCCAGTAGCCGCCCCAAATCCGTTTCGGAAGAAAGGGCAATGCCCACTTGGATCAGGCGATGGCTCATGTGCAAGGCATCCCCACCGTTAGCTCCTAGCGTCTCCGACTCCGTTCCACCGGGGTGAACACTTGGGTTGGCGTGCGGGCTGTGCATGGTTGGTTCTCCGGTCAGAATCGGTTCACAATGGAACGGTGGTGGGGTCATCAGCCCCAAGGCAGGGTTCCTCACCCTAGCCCGGCCCAGCTCATCTGGGTTTCTGAACGGTGTAGAGCAACAAAAATGACACCGATGCCTTACTTTAGCCCGAGGATGCGAGAAAATCTGTGACCCTGGTCAATCCCAAATCCGTGGATAGGGTTGCCGTTGAGCTAATTGTTGGCTTGGGCAATCCTGGCGCTCAATACGCCGATACGCGCCACAACTGCGGCTTTATGGTGGTGGATCGACTGGCGCAGCGCTGGGGGATCCCTTTGGGTGTAGAAAAACGCTTTCAGGGCACCTACGGGGAGGGGTTTGCTCTGGGGGGAAAGCGCCGCCTGCTCAAGCCTGAAACCTACATGAATCGTTCTGGCCAGTCGGTACGAGCGGTTCTGGATTGGTACAAATGGGATCCCGACTCGGTGCTGGTTCTTTATGACGATATGGATCTACCCCTCGGTCGCCTGCGCTTGCGGGGATCCGGCTCGGCGGGTGGACACAACGGCATGAAGTCCTTAATTCAACACTTGGGGAGCGAATCGTTTCCCCGACTGCGGCTGGGGGTAGGCAAACCGAAGGGCAGCAAAGATGTGGTCGGGCATGTGCTAGGAGGATTCACCCCTGCAGAAAAAGAGGTATTAGAGCAGGTGTTGAATACGGCGGTGGAGGCGGTGGAGTGCTGTTTACAAGAAGGACTGACGACAGCAATGAATCGCTTTAATCCTGTTGATTTGTCTTTGGGCCAGACGGAGACCTCTTCTGAGTAGGCTGGGGGATGAGAGTTTAATTGGCACTGCCGTTTTCCCGAGTGAAGCGAATGTAGCGCCGCAATTCTGCCAATCCGGCATCAAGGCGCTCGATGGTTGAGAGCAAGCGATCGTTGATGATTTCCTGGGAATCCATGAATCGGTTAAACCGTCGCCGATCCTCAATGCGTGCATCGTGCTCTTGCTGAAAGTATTGGACAAGCAGAGCTTGCCCTTCCTGAAGTTCCCGAATCATTTGCTCATGGCCCTGAACCATAGATTCCATAGACTGAAACCGCTCTGCATTCCGGCTTTGATCTTCCCGGTAGGCAGCCAGTTGTTGGGCTTGCTGCTCTAGGGCACGATCCAACTTTTCTTGGAAGGAGGCATTGGTTTGGGCTTGTTGTTCTAGGGCGCGGTTCAGGCGTTCTTCCTGTTGCCGCATGGATTCTCGGAAAGCCTCGTTCACCCCTTCCTGATGTTGGATGAACTGTTGCAGAGAGGCATTGGTTTGGGCTTGTTGCTCTAGGGTGCGATCCAACCTTTCCTGGAAGGAGGCATTGGTTTGGGCTTGTTGTTCTAGGGCGCGATTCAGGCGTTCTTCCTGTTGCCGCATGGATTCTCGGAAAGCCTCGTTCACCCCTTCCTGATGTTGGATGAACTGTTGCAGAGAGGCAT
>JAUQVK010000105.1:0-13423 GCA_039794845.1 Thermostichus sp. DRC_bins_24 | reverse complement strand
CGAGGGATTCATATTCTTGGGGATCATGCTGCATTCATTCTTTACCCCATTGCCTTGCTCTATCGCATCGTTCCGTCTGTTTATTGGCTTTTTGGGCTGCAATCTTTGGCCTTATCTCTGGGATCTTTGCCTGTCTGTTATCTAGCTCTACAAGCAGGTCTTCGGCGCGGTAATGCCCTACTCATTGCAGGTGCTTATTTGGTTTATCCTGCCATTTTTAATGCTAATTTATTTGACTTTCATCCCGAAGTTTTGGCCGTTCCTCTGTTCTTGGCAGCAGTGTTTTTCATACGAGCGGGTTGGATGGGGGTATTCTGCCTGTGTTTGATCGGGATCCTCGGTTGCAAAGCCGTGTTAGCTCTCACTGTGGTTGCATTTGGGGGGTGGTTGCTGATTTGGGAACGCAGCCGATTACAAGAAGGTTTTCAGCAACGGTGCCAGGTGGCCGGTTGGATTGCTGTTGCAGTGGGATCCCTATGGTTTGTGGTGGCTACTTTCTGGATTATTCCTCAGTTTAGCGGCGGTGAACCAGCGGCAGTCTCTCATTATCGCCATCTGGGCGAATCTGTCATTGAGATTGCCCAAAATTTAGTTTTGAGGCCGATGTTGATCTTGGGCCAAGTTTTCTCCCTCGATACTCTGTTTTATGGGTTCTTATTGATTGTACCTTTGGCTTGGGGGCTATCTTGGCGGCATTGGGATCCCTTGTTTCCCGCATTGCCCACATTGGCTCTCAATATCTTATCGAGCAACCCCGCCTATCGAGATCTGGTGCATCACTACGCCTTGCCCATCATCCCTTTTTTGGTCTTGACGGTTATTGAAAGCTTTAGGGTGAATCGAGCTTGGATCCCTCTGTCCAAGGTTGGGCTGATCTGGTCATTGCTGGCTTTTTTGGCTCTGGCCAAATATGGTTTCTTTGGTTCCATTTATTTAACTTCCCTAGACACTTGGCAAGCCACTCGACAGGCTCTATCCCTGGTGGGTTCTAAGGGGGGGGTGCTCACTACCCATGAAATTAGCCCACACCTGACCCACCGGGCGATCATCGACTTCACAGATGAGAATAAAACTTCACTGGAGGTGGGTTCCCCACAATGGGATCCCTTTGATTATGTTTTGCTGAATAGCCGTCATCCGGGTTGGCGAAGTAGCCGAGCGTTTTCTGATGCTTTGGTGCTCAACCTCCAACAGGCAGATCATTTTCAGCTTTTGTATCAGCAGGATGAGGTGTATCTGTTTGCCAGAACATCGCGATGAAGTCGATGAAGTCAGATATTTATCGAGAAAAGCGAAATCCTACCCCATACCCCCCCAAGCATTTCAGCCTTGCTATGAATCCCGGCTTGTTGGCTTTTGTTATAAGGATCCCTTGGGTGTAGCCTTGCACATAGTCTTCTAGAGCATTTTGGATTACCTTGCACTCTACTTCCAGATTTAGGGAAAAGGATTGCTCTCAGGCCACACAATCTCGGTCATTTTCGATGAAAATGCTAGAAGAACAATACGCGGCTATCCCGCGAAGCAAGGCGGGGCAGGATAGCGGACAGGCTGAAGGGCACAATACCCTGAAGACTGCCAACTAACCTCTTACAGCCCTTGCGCGGGTTTTCTACAGCAGGGATTGTGATTCCCGTTCTCACCCCGCAAGGTGCGGAGCACTAGCCTTCTAGAGAGCGGATCCTAACTCCTACAGTTGTTATACATGACCGGCGGTGCCCTATGGGCCGCCATGGGCGAACGCGCCAGCGTGCCCATGGCGTAAAGGGCTGTATAGTAAGATTCGATTATGCTAACATGCCAAGCGATCTATCGACTCTATCTAAATAAATCTAAATAAGCTAAATAAGACAAAGGAAACGAAGCTGCGCTGGGCACGAAGGATGCACTGCACGTTGTACAACGCTGCATTGGCAAACCGTAAAACCCAGTATCAAAAGTTTAGGCATTCCGTCGATTACCTTGAGCGGCAAAATAGCTTGCCTGAGTTCAAGAGGGTGTGGGTCGAGTATCAGGAACTCGGTGGTCATGCACTGGGTGAAATCGGCATCTGAGCAACTTCATTACAAACGTGCCCCGAACTGCAACAAAAAGGTTAAACATCTCGGAGGTGGAAAAAAGCAAGGAAGCAAGTCTCAAAGTTGCAGCGTAAAGTTGCTCGTCAGAGGGAGACTGGCTATATAAACTGACCAGTGATACAGTTCGCCGTAACAGCCTGATTGCCGGGGAAAAGCTCCATGTCAAGGCGATGACAGCTAGGGCAAAAACAGGGAAGCGCAAATGTCAAAAGTCCGGGCTAAACCGCTCCATCCTGGAAGTGGGGTTTGGGCTGATTGGACAATTCTTGTCCTATAGGTCTGCTGAGGTAGGCGGGTTCTATTTGGAGTCGCCCACCCAACAACTAAAGCCCTCTCAACGATGTGCCCAGTGCTGGGAGTTGACGCCCAAAACTTTGGTAGACCGGATTCATGTTTGCTCAAATCCTGCTTGTGGTCATCGTGAAAACCGCGACGTACAGCCTTTTCCAGCGTTATCTACTACAGCTGGTGTCCCTCCGGGTCGTGCGGTTCCCGCCATTGCGGGGCAAAAGGGTGCTGTAGGCAGAGCACGTGCAGTTCAATCTCTTGCCCGAAAGAGGTTTAGCCAAGCTTTAGGTCTACATGAAGTCGGAAAAGGCTGTAAATGCGGCTCAGGTTAACTTTGCCTGGGCACTGGTGCAGGAACTTGTCCCAGCAGTCGTGGAGTCGCCAACCTCTACTTCCTGCGCAAGCATGAAGCAAGTTGGGATGAAGAGACGACAGAAACTCCGCACTCAACGAAGTAGCGCGGGGTGGTTCATACAACGCTCAAAGGGTTTTGAAATCTGCCGAATCTGGGAAGCCGCTCATCGGGGGACAAATTTTGGCCTAAAATGACGAAGCCATCTGCAAGGCGCAGGTGATGGGCAAGCGGACGTTGTGCCGGCCGAGTTTAGGATTACTGAGGGAGAGAGCCATGCCGCATACGATTGTCACCGATATCTGTGAGGGCATTGCTGATTGTGTAGAAGCTTGCCCGGTGGCCTGTATTCATCCTGGCGACAGCAAAAACGCCAAGGGCACCGACTACTTTTGGATTGAGTTTTCCACCTGCATCGACTGCGGCATCTGCCTACAGGTCTGCCCCGTGGAGGGTGCTATTTTGCCCGAAGAACAACCCCACCTTCAGCGAGTACCCAGTTAAGCTAAGTTCAACTCAATGAACAGAGAACAGCGCTCACCCCTCACCTCATCCCAAAGAGGCCAGCGCCACGATACTACTGGTTAACCAGCTCAAGGCCAGGATCCCGCCCAGAAAGGTGAGCGGAATCAGGCCAGCCAAACGCCACCATTCTAAATCCAGGGCTACTGCCGCCGCCCGCACCTGCCAAACCACAAACCACAGCAAGGCTGCCAACCCCAACAGGGATCCCGCCACACCCCCCAACGATTGAGCCGGCCCCAGCAGCAGCCACGGCAGCCCCGCAAACCCCGTCAGGCAGAGCAGCGTTGCAAAAGAAGGGGCGGCTCGCCCAAAGCAGAAAGCCAACAACTGCAACAAAGCCGCTAAGGTCACCCAGCCCAGGGATCCCATCAATACCGCCAGCACCATACCCGGCAGACTTGCCCCGGAGCGGCGAATGGCTTCAAGGACGTTGAGCACCCCCACCACCACAAAGGCTTGCCAGAGGGTTGGCTGCTCCCGCAAAGCCCGAAAGGTACGCTCTGGCATGAACCAAGCGCCGTAGATGTTGTCGAGCAAAGAGTCGAGCATGGCAGAAAGAGGATCCGACCGCCTCTCATCGTAGCCCGAATGGTTGCGGAACCGGATCAGCCGGACAGATGCCGGATCCCGACCTTGCCAAAGGAAGGAATGAGGTATGATCAGGGCAGGATTCTGCGGCGTTGGTGACTGCCGTTATGTTTTTCCGATCTATACCTTTCGACAAGTAGGATGGGATGTGGATGTGAGAGCAGTAAGCCAAATTCAGTTTGGAAACTATCAACAATCATCCCCGATGTCCTAAACTGGATTCCCCAGGTCGAAAACCGCGGTAAAACGGCGCAATAGGATCTTCAAAAGGGCTCTCGAATGAGGGTCTTTTTGCTGTTTGGATATGATTCGGTAGGATCTGAAGCGATATCGCCAGTGACGAGGAAGATTCTACTTGAGCCTGCGATTGTTTTGAGTGGGATCCACACCGGATTTGGCAGTGTGTTTCTTGCGTTCGGCAGCAGGGATCCGTCGCAGATTCACCAGCATCATTGCGCTGAGGGGGCGTGTTTGGGTCAGTAGCCCCAGTATCAACAGCAATCCACTGTTCAAGGCAGGGATGGCCATCAGCGAACCCATCAGCAGAGCGGACACTCCTCCTTCTGTCACTGCCGCCAAAATCCAGGCCCGGGTGCCTTGCCAATGCTGAGACAATAGAGCCCACTGCAGCCCACCCACGCAAACCCCCACCAGCAAACCGCGGGGCAGGTTGCCCATGGCTTGCAAGGCATTTTGGAGCAGAGGAGCGCTCGGGTTGAAGGTGGGGCTAACCATCCCCAGCAGAGGGGCCAAGAGATCAGCCGCCATCCAGCCCACAGCCGTTGCCAACAGAGTCGCGGCTACCCACCAGACCGAAACCCGTCGCCGCAACACCACCCACTGCAGCAGCCCCATCACCAAGCCCAGGAGAGCCCCGGCCACAGCCCCTTGGAGTGCTTCCAAGGTTCCGAGAACGGGAGCCAACGCCCCCAGCCCCAGGTAGCTGATCCCAGCAGCCCCCAAATTGGCCCCCAACCAGCCCAAGGCCAAGCCCTTGCTCAACTGAGGGGTATGCAAAATGCGGGAGCCCGATTTGCTGTTGAAATACTCCTGCCCGACCTGCTGCTCCACCTCCTGCAGGCCCTGCTCTGCCGAAAGGTTATCCGGCTCTAAGCGCAGTACCCCTTGATAGTCCATCTGGGCCAGCCCCCAATGCCCTTGCCGCTGGTGGGCCAGCCCCCGGTAAAGGTAGTAGCGGGCCTCATTGGGGGCGAGTTGGATCATCTGGTTGAGGAGGTGCACAGCGACCTTATACTCACCTTCTTCAATCAAACGCACCGCCCGCAGAAAATCTTCTTCATCCACCTCCGCCTTGGGGGCCGCTTGACCCGACGGCTGTCGGGTGGCCTGTTGGCCAAACCCGGTCGGGATCCGTTGCGGACGGATACTTTGGGGGGGAGCAGAGCGGGCTGGCGTGCTGGGAGAGGCGATCTGATCCCCGTAAACGGCGCGTAACTGCTGGCTGAGCACCTCCATATCGGGGGGCCGGAGGGCAGGGTCTTTTTCCAGACAGCTGAATATCACCTTTTCCAGGGCATCTGGAATGGGGTGGGGCAGCTTGTGCTCTCGAAAAGGGCGGGGCTTTTGGAAGTTGTGAACATGGTACCAGCCCTGCAAACTATCCGTATCCGGCTCGAAGGGCAATACGCCCGTTAGCAACTCGTACAGAAGCAACCCAAGAGAATAAATATCGGAGCGAGCATCCAGCTTTTCTCCGCGCATTTGCTCCGGCGAAGCGTAGACCATCGTACCCAAGAAATATCCCGTTTGGGTGAGGCCACGGGAGGTTTCCCCCATCAGTTTGGAAATGCCGAAGTCCAGGATCTTGATCCGCTCTTTTCCGTCCGGCCCTTTCTGGACGAAGATATTGCTGGGCTTGATATCGCGGTGGATAACTCCCTGAATCGAATGCTTGCCCAAATCCATCCGGAAGTTGTGGGCGTGGTGAAGGGCTGAACAAATTTGTAGGGCCAACTTGACCACCCGTTCTGGATCTAAAGGGCCCTCTCGGGTGAGCACATAGTCCAATCCCTGGCCGGAGTAGGGTTTGGCATTCAGGTACTCCATCACCAGGTAGGGCTGGTTTTGGTACATCCCATAGGAGCGCACCTGCACAATGTTGGGATGCTCCCCCAGTAAAGCGCTAACCCTCGCCTCATCCATAAAGCGTTGCTGCAGTTGCTGATAATACTCCGGCCCCATATCCGGTGGCGGCGGACGCAACAACTTCACCGCGACCAATTCGTCATTCAACTGGGTATCGACTGCCTTAAACACGTTGCCATAGCCGCCTTCGCTGACGTGGTAAGTCAATCGGTAGCGGTTGCCAATCAGTTGTCCAATCAGGCGCTGGTTCATGGAGGAGGGCGGCCAGCCGTCGATAGCTCAACTACGATTCTAGTCAGCTTGAGGTCTCAAGGCTTGTTTCTGGGAGATCAAGGGCCGCTGCCAACACTTTGCTGCACCAAAGGGACGGGATCCCGTTAGGATTGGGGCATGAATGCTCCTTCTGCAACTGCCCTTCCAGGGCTATCCCCCTTTTGGCTTGAAGTAACCGAATTTGCCCTGCGGATTACGGCTCAGGTGGGATCCCAGCTTTTGGCGGATTTTGGGCAGGCCCAGCCCACGGAAAAAGCCGATGGCAGCTTGGTTACCCCTTCCGACGAATGGGCGGATCACACTTTTCAAAAGGCGATCACCGCTGCTTTTCCCGAGCACGGTTACCTGAGCGAGGAATCCAACCACATTTTCCCGGAGACGGAATGGTGTTGGGTGGTGGATCCGCTGGATGGCACCACCAATTTTGCCCGTGGGATCCCGATCTGGGGTAGTTCTCTAGCTTTGTTGCACCGGGGCTTGCCGGTGTTTGGCTGTGTGCATTTGCCGCCGATTCGCCAAACCTTTTATGGCTATTGTCCCCATTCCCCAGGAGATCCCCCGGCAGCGGCGTTTCTCATCCGCCACGACCAGGATCCCGTCCATCCCAAGCGGATTTGCCCCAGTACCGCCCATCCCGGCCCTAACCAACTGTTCAATTTCTGTTCCCGCAGCAGCCATTGGATCAGCCCACAATTTCCCTGTAAGGCCCGCATGCTGGGGGGAGCCGCCTACAACATGCTGTCGGTGGCTTCTGGCGCCCTTTTGGGAGCGGTGGAACGGTCGCCAAAGATTTGGGATGTAGCGGCTGTGTGGGCGATTGTGCAGGGGGCAGGTGCCATCTGGGAACCCCTCGCCGCGGGCGACCCCGATCCGGGGCAGGCGTTGATCCCCGGCAAAGATTATGGCCGCTTGGCTTACCCCGCCCTGTTGGCCGCTCAGGTGGAGTGGATCCCGTTGTTTCGGTCTTTCATTGCTCTGTAGGCTGCATAAACTGCCTGCACGTTGTACCAGTTCAAGAAAAACACCCGACACAGTTCCAGGGCCAGTTCGGATCGCCCCTGGGCGATCAGCCAGCGCAACAGGGGTTCGACTCGTTTCTCGTTGAGCCAACCCCCCAGCGACAACAAACCCCAGAGGATTTGGTGCAGCGGCGTCAGTTGGATCATCAGGCGCACCTCCCAAGTGGGGTGCTTTTGATAGAAGAGGATGCCCATACGGCCCCGTTGCCGTTCCCGCTCGATCAACCCGGGGATCTGCTTCAGCTCAAAGGGGGGATGCCAGTGATAGCCCGCCGCCTGGGGACATTTCACCAATTTCAGGCCCAAGCGTTTCAGCCGCACCCCCAATTCCAGGTCTTCCCAGCCGTACTGCTGAAAGCGTTCGTCGAAGGGGCCCGCGGCGGTTTCTGAGGCCAACTGCAAC
Source organism: Thermostichus sp. DRC_bins_24 (assembly GCA_039794845.1). Classification (GTDB taxonomy): domain Bacteria; phylum Cyanobacteriota; class Cyanobacteriia; order Thermostichales; family Thermostichaceae; genus Thermostichus. The sequence continues at coordinate 5,791 of JAUQVK010000105.1, read as the reverse complement.
CAATGGCGGGCAATGGCGACATTGCCGGTGGCGAAAAAGGCTGCCGAAAAGTCTGTGGGTTTGAAGGGTTCGGAACGGGGATCCTCAAAATTGCTGGTGTTGATCACCCGCCCGTAGGTAAATACCTTACCTTCATGGGTAAGGTTGGGATCCCCTGTCACCCCCTGTTGTTGCAGCATCTGGGCATGGCTGGCCAAGAAGTGATCCACCACCACCAGGTCACTGTCGATAAAGATGATGATGGATCCCTGGGCATGGCGAAATCCGAGGTTACGAGCGGCGGCGGGGCCTTGGTGCTCTTGGCGTAGCAACTTCAGCTTGGGTAAGCCCAAAGAGGCCGTTTGCAGCCACTCCACCGTGCCATCGGTAGAACCGTCATCCACCACCACCACTTCATAGCCTTGATAGGGGCCGGGCTGTTGCTGGGCCAAAGCTTGCAGGCATTGCTCCAAGATGGGGCGACGATTGTAGGTGGGAATGATGATGCTGAAGTCCACCGGGGATCCCTGAGATTATCTTGTAGATCATATAGGTCGTAAAAGCCGGGGGGTGGATCCGGTAGCGCCGGAAGATGCGCCATCGGGGAAAGGTTAGACTGTTGAGGCTGTGGCTGGAGGCTGGCCTGTGCTGTTGACGAAGGGCTTTGAGGTGGAAATGTACACCGGCACCGCCACAGGGGAGGTGGTGGGTTTGTCGGATCGCATTTGCCAGGCGTTGCCGGGGTTTGTGCGGGAGCCGGATCGACGCAATGTTGAGTACATCACCCCTCCCCTCCGCCGCTACGAAGATCTGATCTGTGCCCTCTTGCGGCCCCGCACTCAGTTGCGGCAATTTTTGCGTAGCCTTGGCCCCTACACCCTTCTGCCGGGTAGCACCCTTGCCTTGGGAGGTGCCGATCACTTCGAGCGTTCCGATCCGGGCAACCCCTACCACGACTATATCGAGCGCACCTACGGCACCCAAGTGGTCACCGCCAGCATTCACATCAATGTCGGCTTGCCGGATACTGAGTCCATCTTCCGGGCCTGCCGCCTGTTGCGCGTTGAGGCACCGCTTTACCTAGCTCTGAGCGCTTCCTCGCCTTTTCTGAACGGGCAAGTAACGGGATCCCATTCCAGCCGTTGGCAGGTGTTCCCCAAAACCCCAGCCCAGGTGCCCCTGTTTCGAGATCACGCCCATTACATCACCTGGATGCAGGAGCAGTTGGCCCTGGGCACGATGCAGAATGTGCGCCACCTCTGGGCCTCTGTGCGACCCAACGGGCCGGAACGGCCCCATCTCCTGAACCGGGTGGAGTTGCGCATTTGCGATCTGGTGGGGGATCCGGTAATGATCCTGGCGATTACCGCCTTGATCGAGGCGCGGCTGTGGCAACTGTTGGCCCATCCTGAGGTGTTGGATCCCTTCTTGGGGGCCTTTACCCCGACGGAATTGGAGAAGATTTGCGACCACAACGAGCAAGCTGCCGCCCGTAACTCCCTGCACGCTACTCTGGTCGATTGGCAAACGGGCCATGAACGGGTCGCCCAGGAGTGGATCGAGCAACTGCTCACGGAAGCTTGGCGCATCGGCCAACCCCAAGGACTGGGCTGCTTTTTGGCTCCCCTGCAAACGCTGCTGAAACAGGGTAACGAGGCTCAGCGCTGGCTGCAACAGGTTAACCAAGGAGCCACTCTCGCCCAGGTGTACCAGCAGGCTATTCAGGAGCTGGCTTCTCAGGAACAGGCCATGCTGGAAACCCTATGCCAAGCGGTGGGGTAACGCTTCTGGGGCATGGGGGCAGTTCCCCCTCAGTCTTCAGGCGGTAGAAGCTTCGGGGGTGAGCTCGGGTGCTCCTTCCCTTGCCGTAGGAGCAGTTCCGGTGGGGGCGAGTTCCGACTCATCGGCAGGGGGCAGCTCCGGTGGCGGGGCAGGCTGGGGCAAGAAGTCAACGATCTCCCAGGTTTTGAGATCGGGAGATCTGTAGGCCAGTAGCCACCGTTCCGGCAGCGTTTCAGAACCTTGAGATTGCGCTTTTTGGTGGGCCAGGGTGAGCTCAAAGGGATCCCCTTGGCGGCGGTAAGCACGACGGGATCCCGGCGGCTTTACGGTCAGGGTGTAAGTACCATAGAGGTGATGGCCCTCCAGCTTTTCCCCCGAAGCCAACAGCAAAGGCTCACGGCGATCCTGGCGGATCTTCACATCCCGCAGCTCCAGACGAGCCGGCAGCTGGTCGCTACCCACTAGGGATCCCACAGGGGCCGACAAATGAGACATCTGATAAGTTAGGGCCTGCTGCACAATCGGTTTCGGGGCCCTAGGGCCACAGCCGCTCAGCAACCCCAACAGCACCGTCGCCACGACACAGAGAGCCCATCTTCTGTAGCGACGGCTCCACTCTGGCTTAGGCATGGCCTCCTCCTTGTGATGTTCGTGATGTTCAGCCGAACGAACAGGCGGGCCTTGGGTTTCCTCGGCTTTTTCGGATTGGGATTGGGAAAATAGAAAGACCATCAAACCAGAAAGACCATCAAACCGTAGCCAAGACGGGCTGCTGCTTCAAGTATTCCGTATTCACCCCCGACTCACGGGTGAGAGCCACCAGACCGGTACGGGCGATCTCGCGAATACCGAAGTTGGTCAACATTTTGATGATCGCCACCATTTTGCCGGGATCCCCGGTCACCTCCAGGGTCAAGGATTCTTCTGCCACATCCACAATACGGGCGCGAAACATCTGGGCCACATCCATAATGTCGGAGCGGGTATCGGGGCTGGCATTCACCTTGATCAACATCAGCTCCCGTTCCACACAGGGGACGTGGGTAATATCGGTAACCTTCAGCACATCAATGAGCTTGTAGAGCTGCTTGGTCATCTGCTCTACATCCTGTTCATCCCCCGGCACCACCATGGTGATGCGGGAAATCCCCGGTCGTTCGGTGGGGCCGACGGTGAGGCTGTCAATGTTGAACCCGCGGCGGGCGAACATGCCGGCAATGCGGGTTAAAACTCCAGGCTGATCCTGCACAAGGGCGCTGAGGGTGTGTTTCACGGCAGCAGAAGGGGTTGTGGAAAGAAAAGGAACTGGGCAATACTTTACTTTGCATTTTTGCACCATTGTGTCATGAGCCGGGCTCTTCCTAGGCAGATTGCTCTCCTTCCAGATTGGGATCCCCTAGACGCAGCAACAACCACCGTATGTGCTCCGCCAAAGCCAAATTGTGGTGCTTGCGGCAGAGCGCCAGAGCCGCTTGCAAATCAGCAAAAGCCGTCGCCCTATCCCCCATATTGCAGTAGGCTACCCCCCGTCCGTACAGACCATACTCATCGGAAAGATCGACGCGGTTCAGATCCGCCTCGATGCGAAAGGCCCGGTCGTAATCATCGAGGGCGGCTTTGATCTCCCCCAACAAATAGAGGGCATTGCCTCGGTTATAGAGGGTGTTGGGCTGCTGCGGCTCCCCTTCGAGGCTGCGACCCAGGTCGGCAATCGCCTCGTCGTAGCGATCGGCACAGTAGTAAGTCACACCGCGGTTGTAGTAGAGGGCTGGGCTGGGATCCAAGCGGATCGCCTCCGACCAATCGGCCAGAGCGGCATCCCATTCCCCCAGGTAGCCATGCAGGCTGGCCCGTTGGGAATAGACATCCGCTGAGGTGGGATCCAAGCGAATCACCTCATCCAAATGGGTGAGGGCGGTGGTCAAGGATCCCTGCTGAGCCAGCAAACGGGCCAAGCTGAGGTGATGAGTGGCGCTTGGACGCAGCTCCACCAACTGGGTGAAATCAGCAATGGCCCCTTCCACATCCTCTTGGCCAATTCGCATCAGAGCGCGGTAATAATAGGGCTCTAGCTGGCGCGGGGCCAATTCGATCGCTCGGTTGAAATCCGCCAAGGCTTGGGGGACTTGGTCAAGGGCAAAGTAGGCTTTCCCCCGCAAAAGGTAGGCATTGGTCAGATGGGGATCCTGTTGCAACGCTAAGCTGAGCTGTTCGACCGCCCCCGGCATATCCTGTTTCAGCCACCGTTCTCGACCGCGGTTGTAGGCCAGGATGGCCGGACGGGTAAACGCGGAAATGGCCGCTGCACTGGCCAACCCCATCACCGCCAAGAGGCGATCCTGCCGCCAACTGAGCATACCTCCGATCATCAGGGTGGCCGCGATCAGAATGCGCAAACCAGTGGAAGCGTGAACCTTGGGCATGGTATTCAGTCGGGGGCTGTTCCCATTCTGCATGATTCGGCAGTGAGAAACACCGTTAAGTAGGCTGCCAAGGGCCGTCGCATCGGTCAAGCTAGAACAGAAACAGCGGGGAGAGGGCTGCTGTTTTCAGCCTTTTACAGTCACTCCAAGCAGGAACGATACACTTTCTGACTTCTCTCTCCCGCTCTGGGAGAGAGGCTACGGCCGGTGCCACGCTGCACGAAAGGAGTGAGGGAGCTGTTTCAGCCTTAATGGCAATGACTATAGGTGTGAGAGGACGCTGTGAACGACCGGATGCTCAAAAGTACCCTGCCCTTGTTGGCTCTACTGGCGGGGTTTGTCTTGTTTGGCCCCACCCTAATTTTGGAGGCCACCGATTTTCTCCTTGGCTACCCCGTCGATCTAATCCGGGTTCAGGAGGGGGGAAGTGGCCAACTGTAGCTGCCATAGTCACTCCAGACATAGCCTCTGAGGAGGATGGGGTCAAGGTTGCATTTTCTATCCCTTCAATCTTTCCTACTTTGTCTCCAATTCCAATAAACTTTATCTCCAATAAAAACCGAACTCCCTTCTCAAATTGCACCTAGCAACTTTACAATTGGCGAACCCTTACAGCCCTTTACGCCTAGGGCACGCTGGCGCGTTCGCCCATGGCGGCCCATAGGGCACCGCTAGTCACGTATAACAACTGTGGGAGTTAGGATCCTCTCTCTAGAAGGCTGAGGAAGCACAATCCTTGCTGCAGAAAACCCGCGCAAGGGCTGTACACTGTAATGTTGGTAATGTTGCAACATACTTCGCCTCATCCTATGGCTCTCGATTCTGCCAACAACGAAACAGAATCCGTATCCACTTGAACGCGAACGACCGCATTGCCGCTGGATGAGAATTGCCCTTGACTCCTTTGCATTCGACAATACGCTTGTGCCCAAGCACAATGATGCCGACCCTGATTTGCCCATTCCACAAACGTCTGTCACAAGAAGATCGGATAACTCCATCGCCAATGGACCCAATTCTTCTTGCCACTGCTCTCCTTGACCGGCCCAATGCCAAAAACGCGATCGGTCTTCCCCCAACGCGGCGTAACCGGGGAGCCAGATGTTCTCCAGCACCGGGAAGGGTTGCAAACCAACCTGCATCGGGAAGTGCCGTGAAACAACGAGCGATCTTGAGCGTCAGTTCCGTTCAGCGTAGGAGTAACGGCTCTAACTGACCGATCAAGGTTTCACGAGCCCATCGGTTCGACAATGCCTGGGTCTTTCGTTAAGGGAATGCCAGAGGCGGCAATTTGGGCAATCCGACGAGTGATGGCACTACGCAGCACTCATGCGATTGGTCAGACGGACCTTCTCACCGACCAACATCCGTCTGGATTCAACCCACTGCCTGAATGCTCGCATCTGAGCACTTTCCGGCTGCCAGGCTGAAAGTTTGTCCTGGTGCTTTTGCAGCAGTTCGACCAGGATGCGGGCATCCATTGGGTCTGACTTGGCAGGAGAGGGTGGAAAGGCTTTGCGGTAGTTGGATGCGTGGATTGATGGGATAAAGCACCAAGTTTTCGTACCGGCAGAGCGCATAAAAGAGCGCATAAATCAGTGGGCCGC
>JAUQVK010000104.1:0-8630 GCA_039794845.1 Thermostichus sp. DRC_bins_24 | reverse complement strand
GATGAGGGCAAACCGGCCCGTTTGGTGCCCCTTAGCCAAGAGGAGGAGCTGTTGGTGAAGGGGTTGGGGTTACTGACCCGCAAAAAGGTGATCTACGCCGCCAATGTCGCAGAAACCGATCTGGCCAGTGGCAATGCTTGGGTGGAGCAGGTGCGGCAATTTGCCGAGGCAGAAGGTGCAGGTGTGGTGGTGGTCTCGGCGCAGGTGGAGTCGGAATTGCTGGAGTTGCCCCCTGAAGAGCGGCAAGACTATCTGGACTCCTTGGGGGTGAAAGAAGGAGGATTGAAATCTTTGATTCGTGCCACCTACAAGCTGTTGGGCTTGCGCACCTACTTTACCTCTGGCCCCAAAGAAACCCGCGCTTGGACCATTCCCATCGGGGCAACGGCACCTCAGGCAGCCGGGGTGATTCACTCCGATTTTGAGCGGGGCTTCATCCGGGCGGAAACGGTAGCCTATGCGGATTTGGTAGCAACGGGATCCCTGGCTGCTGCCAAGGAAAAAGGCTTGCTGCGCAGTGAGGGCAAAGACTATGTGGTGCAGGAAGGAGATGTGATGCACTTCCGCTTCAATGTCTGAGCCGGGTGGCGTCTTCTCAGGCAGCTTGGGTCTTCTCAGAAATTTAAGGTTTGCCGATTTTTAATAGGCGAAAAGACCTACAGCCCTTTACACCTAGGGCACGCTGGCGCGTTCGCCCATGGCGGCCCATAGGGCACCGCGAGTCATGTGTAACAACTATGGAAGTTGAGTTCTAACCTCTGGAGGGCTAGCCCTCCGGGCCCCGCGAAAGCGGGAGCAGGAAGCACAAGCCCTGTTCTGGAAGACCCGCGTAAGGGCTGTAACTCGCGCTCAGCAAGGGATCCCCGACCGGCAGAGTTGCCCGTTCAGTCCGTGTTCAGGGGGAGTTTTTTCCTGAGAGAGCGGTTGACGCTGTAACGAAACATCACAATAATTGGATTAGATAAACAATTCTTTTAGGGATGTATTGATGGATCTGTTGCAATTTGGCCCAATGGGCTGGGTTTACATAGCGATCTTTGCCTCACTGATCTGGTGCATCTGGGGTCGCTCTGAAGACGACATCATGTTTTGAGGGTCGGATTCTGAATGTTTAGGTGTTCTGATCCCTATGGGATCCGCTCCTCATCCCTGGTCGGTGCCTTCCTGGGAGGGTTTCCCCACGGGTCTGTCCTATGATTGGGTGAGCTAGGGCGGCTTCTGCTCTGGTAAGCTCGTTACGGCTTGGCGGGCACGTGGCAACAACTTGGCAGGGAGGGATCCAATGGACAGCGCCCAGATTTGGCAACGCTACTGCGACTGGCTTTACTATCATCCCGGCCTCGAATTTTTTGTCGATATCAGCCGGATTCGCTTCACTCCGGAGCAGGTGAATGCTTTGCAACCTCGCTTCGCCCGGGCCTTTGATGCCATGCGGGCTTTGGAAGCGGGAGCAATCGCCAACCCAGATGAGAACCGCCGGGTGGGTCATTACTGGCTGCGTGCTCCTGAGCTGGCCCCAACTCCGGATCTCACCCAGGCGATTCAGCGCTGCGTCGAGCAAGTAGAGACCTTCGCCGAGAAAGTTCATCACGGCATGATCCCGGCAACGGGGGGCGGCCGCTTCACGGATCTTCTCTGTGTGGGGATCGGCGGCTCTGCTCTGGGGCCACAATTTGTATCGGAGGCTTTGGCCCCTCAACCTGCCCCCCTGAACATTCACTTCATCGACAATACGGATCCCGATGGCATCGACCGGGTTCTGGCCCGCTTGGCGGATCGGCTTGGGCAAACCTTGGTGATCATCACCTCCAAATCCGGTAGCACTCCTGAACCCCGCAATGGGCTGGTGGAGGTGGAGCAAACCTACCAAAAGGTCGGGATCCCTTTTGCTGCCCATGCGGTAGCCATTACCGGCCCCGGGAGCAAGCTGGAAGCCCAGGCACGGCAAGGGGGCTGGCTGGAGGTCTTCCCCATTTTCGATTGGGTAGGGGGGCGTACCTCGGAAACGTCGGCAGTGGGACTGTTGCCTGCGGCGCTGCAAGGCATCGATATTCGCGCCCTCTTGGCCGGGGCAGCAACCATGGATGAGGCAACGCGGGTGCCAGAAGTGAGGCAGAATCCTGCTGCTCTCTTGGCCTTGGCTTGGTACATCGTCGGGCAGGGGCAGGGGCGCAAAGACATGGTGGTCTTGCCCTACAAAGATCGTCTGCTGTTGTTTAGCCGGTATTTGCAGCAGTTGGTAATGGAGTCCTTGGGCAAGTCTCATGATTTGCAGGGCAACCGCGTCGAGCAGGGCATCGCCGTCTACGGCAACAAGGGCAGCACCGACCAACATGCCTATGTGCAACAGTTGCGGGATGGCATCAATAACTTCTTTGTCACTTTCATCGAGGTGTTACAGGATCGAGAGCCCGGGATCCCTTCCCCCTTTGTGGAGCCACAAGTGACCAGTGGCGATTACTTGAGCGGATTGTGGCAGGGAACTCGCCAAGCCCTTTACGAGAATGGCCGTGATTCCATTACCGTTACCCTCCCTCGGGTAGAGGCTCGCTCGGTGGGGGCACTGATCGCTTTGTACGAACGGGCGGTGGGCCTCTACGCCTCTTTGATCAACATCAATGCCTACCATCAGCCGGGGGTGGAAGCGGGCAAGAAAGCGGCCAGCGCCGTGCTGGAGTTGCAACGGCGGGTGATCGAAACGGTGCGCGGGCATTCGGGATCCCTGACCCTACCGGAGCTAGCGGAAAAACTGGGATCCCCGGAGCGCATCGAAACCCTCTACTTTATCCTGCGACACTTGCATGCCAATGGTCGGGAGATTCAATTGGCCGGGGATCCCGCCCACCCACTGGAGCTGAAAATTCAGTCCCGAGCTGCCTAGATATGTTCCAGTTCGCTCTCGAAAAACCACTGGCGCGATTGATCGGGAAACTCCAAGATATAGCCGACGCCGCTGCCGTCCACCACCCGCCGCGCCAGCACCACTGCCTCTTTGCCCACCAACGCGCTCAAGTCTTCCTGCCCGCGATCCTGAACGGAGCGAACCCTGACTTTGTCCCCAACTTTGATCAACATAGCCGCGAAGAATTTCATCACCCAAGATGGTACGGCAAAAGGATCCCCGCCGTGCTCTCGCCCAGCCTTTGTTGGTTGGGCTGACGCCAAGGGGGATTTCGCTAGAATGAAGAAGAGCGTTGTGCCCCCGGGAAGACTGCCTCCGTGATCGCCCTCTCCCTCAAACCTGCCAATTGCTCCTGGAGCGTCATTAGCTTTCCCTCTACCCTCTACACGCAGCCCGTCCTTGATCTGTTGATCTCGAAGGTTCCTCCTGCCTGGAAAGCCGAGATCCGCTTGGGTTTACAAGAGGCGATCATCAACGCTGTCCAGCACGGGAATGGTCTTGATCCCGGCAAGAGGGTGATCATTGAGTACGCCAGCTCAGAGCCGATTTACCAGTGGTTGGTGCGGGATCAGGGGCTTGGCTTTCGTCCCCAACAGGAGGTTCACCGCTGCCGATGGGGCATTCCGGAAACCGAAGAGTCGGGGCGAGGCACCCTTCTGCTCATGCAAATTTTTGACTTTGTCCAGTGGAATGAAACGGGCAACCAGGTTTACTTGGGCAAGTGCATCCAACCCGGCTGCCGCGCTCCTTGGATAGTTTGATCCTTATCCTTACTGGACAGTTTGCTCATAAGTCATAAGGTTGATCGGGATCAACCCACAAACCCACTGCCGATCCCAGCACGGATCAGGGAAGCTACCGCTCAGGCGTGGGTTGCCCAACTCAGAGGGCTGAGGTACTGGCTGGCCTGGGTGGCACGGGTCCTGGCAATCCTCACTCAAGTCGATACTGGGGTCGACTAGGCGCTGGCCACCAAGGCCTCGACCGGTGTGGTGGAACCCAACAGCTCATCCTTGATCAGTTCGGCCAGCTCTTGCAGCTGGCGAATCGCCTCTGCTCCTTCCAATTTCATCAACTCCCGCTCATCCCGCATCTCTGTCCAGCTGATGGAGCATTCGGACACCAAAAAGCGGATCAGATGCCCCTCGCGCAAACTGACCATGAACGAGGCGCTCTCGAAAGACGTGCCGCAGGTGTAGCAGGAAGCCGGATAGCCCCGCTTTTCCAAAACGATGGCCAGGGCCTGCAAACTCATCACCAAGTCTTGAACGTAGCTGCGGTATTGTTCCGCTAACCGTGTGAACATCACACTCCTCCCTAATTAAGTAGCCCGGTGGGGGCCTAATCCAGCTGCAAGCATGCTAACTAGTAATTTATGCTTAAGCACTAAGACTACATCTAGCATAACGGCCGACAAACACCCAAGAAAGTGACTAAGCTCACATGGTAGGCAAAGCTTACTTCAATGGAATGTAGTATTCAACACTCTTCCCCGAATAGATACCAAAATTAACTCCGATTCAGAACTCTTATTTCTTGACTCTTGTTCATTGGTTCTTGTCTGATCCCTTCTGATCCCTGGCTCAGTCTTTCTTCACAAGTGCTGAGGGGGGATCGCTCGGATGATTGCTCCAAAGCCTTTCCCAGTAAGGATCCCGACATTTGGCTGCACTTTGTCCTGCTGTAGGTTTGCAGCTTTTGAGAGGGTGCGGCCTGCCCGGAGGAGTGAGAGAATCTGGCTTCAGAGACGGGTCGGGATTGGGATAGGTTCCTGCCCGATTATGCTGAGAAAATGCTTGGGTGATGCTACGGACGATTGTGAAGGAAAGCCTCGATGCTGTTGCCAGTTGATCTGGAAAAACGAGTAGCTTATTTCCAAACTCCTCAGGCGATTCGGGATCGCTGCAAGCTGCTATTTGAGCGGGTTGTGGCTGATGAGTCAGAACACTTTCGCCTCGATCTGAGCCGGATGGGATCCGTCGCTGACTTGGTGATCGCCACGATGCAGGCCCACTATCCTACCGGGGACATTCCTTTTCACAGCCGTTGGCGGCATTTCCAGGGCAGGGAGGGTCATCGCTTGGCCCGTTTGGAAAATCACTTAAGGGGCTTGGATAGGCAAGAGCGGCTGCAGTGCCAATGGGATCTGACGGTGATCAGCGTTCTGTTGGATGCGGGGGCGGGATCCGCTTGGGGCTACCGGGATCCGGAAAGTGGAGAGGTGGTGGGTCGGTCTGAGGGGTTGGCCTTGGCCAGTTTCGATTGGTTCTGGCGGGGTGGGCTTTCCGGCGATCCCCGGCGGCCTTTGCAGGTGGATGCCGTGGGCTTAGAACGCATTACTCTGGCGGATTTGGCGACTGCCTTTCAGGTGGGATCCGAAAACCCGCTCTTGGGGTTGGAAGGGCGCTGGCAACTGCTGCAACGATTGGCGCAGGCTTTGCGATCCCAGCCGCAACGCTTTGGAGCCGATCTCCCCCGTCCAGGTCGGTTGTGGCAAGAGCTCCAGCCCGAAGAAGGCTCCGGCCATGGGATCCGGGCAGCCCGGGTGTTGCAGGCGGTTCTGAGGGGGTTCGGCTCGATTTGGCCCGGTCGAGTCTCGCTGGCAGGGATCCCTTTGGGAGATGTTTGGCCCTACCCGCATCTGCCTCAAACAGAGCCGGGAAGTGATTGGGTACCTTTTCACAAGTTGTCCCAATGGATGACCTACTCTCTACTGGAGCCGTTGCACCAGGAAGGGATCCCAATTTGGGGTTTGGATGAGCTGACGGGTTTGGCGGAATATCGCAATGGCGGCCTGTTTGTGGATGGGGGGGTGATCCAACTCAAGCAGCCCGAGATCCGAGAGCAACTGCATCCCCCCGGCTCGACGGTGATCGTGGAATGGCGGGCTCTGACGGTGATCTTGTTGGATCAGGTTGCCACCCTAATCCGGGAAAAACTGGGTCGCTCCCCTCAGGAGTTGCCCCTGGTGAAGATCCTGCAAGGAGGGACCTGGACGGCAGGGCGACAAATCGCGGCCCAGCTCCGGCCCAATGCTGTTCCCCCGATTCAACTGCTCAGCGACGGCACCGTGTTCTAGGCGGGGTAGTTCATTCCCTCTGGGCCATCCTTAAGAAATTCTGCAATAATTGCGCCGCCAGGTCGGGGCGGGATCCCCAGTGTAGATGCAGGTAAGAGGCGTGAATGCGATCGCTGGCCCATCCCTCCCATTGGGGTTGAGCAGGGGATCCCCAGGTGTAGATGGGGTCGGCAGGAACTGGCCAACTTTGGGATCGGTGAAATTCGTGACCCCGCAGGCGATCCCCGGCTTGGGTCAGCAGGGTAGAGCGTAAAACCGTGGCCTCGCGGTAGCCCAACCACAGCTTTTCATCCATACCCACCTGCACCGGCAACAGTCCTGCCATTCTGTGGGGTTTTCCCTTCAGATCCGTGAGGGATTGCCCCAACACCATCAGTCCGCCGCACTCGGCATAGAGGGGTGGGTGGGTGGGTGGGATCGGCTGCTGGCCCATCTTTTGAGATAGAGGTGCCGCAAACACCTCTGGAAACCCCCCCCCCAGCAACAGGCCATCGCAGGGATCCGGCGGCAACAACCCCTCTTGTAGAGGGGAATACTCGAACAACTCGGCCCCGCAAGCCCGCAGCAGATCCAAGTTGTCGGCGTAATAGAAGTTAAAAGCGGCATCTCGGGCCACCGCCACCCGCACGCGACCCGGCAAGGAGGGGATCCCTGGCCAAAGTTCCCCCACGGCAGGGGGCAAAGAGCGGATGAGGGGCAAGAGGCGATCCCACTCCAGGTGCTGCTCCGCCAGATTGGCCCAGGCGGCTTGCCATTGGCAGAACCCCTCGAGTTCCGAGACGGGCACCAAACCCAGGTGTCGGCTGGGCAACTGCCACCGCTCTTGCCGAGGGATCCGACCCAACAGCGGGATCCCGGTAGAGGCCACCGCCTGTTCCAAAATCTGCCCATGCCGCTCGGAGGCCACCCGGTTCAAAATCACCCCGGCAATGGATAGGCGCGGATCGAAGCGGCTCAGCCCGTAGATCAAAGCGGCTACCGTCGCCCCTACGCCACTGCCATCGATCACCAGCACCACCGGGATCCCCAGCAAACGGGCCACATGGGCACTGCTGGCAAAATCGGGGAGGGCAGCCAGGTCGTTTCCCAGGTCTGGCGCCCGCCCATCGAACAGGCCCATTACCCCCTCCACCACCGCCCCATCCCGCCCCTGACAATGGTGGCGAAAGCAGCGCTCCACGTAGGCTTCATCCGTTAAAAAGGGATCCAAATTGCGACAGGGGATCCCGGTGACCGCCGTATGAAACAGGGGATCGATGTAATCCGGCCCCACCTTAAACGATTGGATGCGTAGCCCCTGCCGCTTCAGGGCCGCCAAGATCGCCAACGTCAGGGTGGTTTTGCCGCTGCCACTGGCTGCTGCCGCCAGCAGAATCGCCATATGTTCGGATCTCTAGGACAGGTTCAGAGGAACTGGTGACTCTCCGGTTGCAACACCACCTCACTCGGTACGGCACCGGCGGGCGCCATGAGGGCAAAGCAGATCGCCTCAGCAGCGGTGACAGGGCTGAGCATTTTGTCCCGTTGCACTTTCAGGTGAATCGGATCCCAGAAGGGCGAGTCGATCCCTCCGAAGTAAAACAAGGTGAATCTCACCCCGAAGCGCTTTAGCTCATCCGCCATACACTTGCTAAATCCGACCACCCCAAATTTGGCGGCACAATAGGCAGAGGCCATGGCCATGGGATGACGGCCCAAAATGCCAGGAAAATTGAGAATATGGCCGGACTTTTGCTCTCGCATATAATTAGCCGCCCGTTGGCTGGTCAAAAAGCTGCCTTTCAGATTGACCGATACCATCCGCTCCAGATCTTCGGGGGTGATTTGGGGCGTTGGCTTCAGGATCCCGGCTCCAGCCAAGTTGATCAGCACATCGATGCGCCCATGCTGTCGCACCGTCTGGTCAACCAAGGTTTCCACTTGGGCAGAGTCCGTTACATCGGCAGGGATCCCGGTCGCAGAGCCAACCCCCAGGGCAGTGGCCTTTTCCACCAACTCCTGTAGGGGTTCTGCCCGCCGTGCCGCCAAGACCAGATGGGATCCCGCCTGAGCTAACCGTGGAACCAGCGCGCTGCCAATGCCGCCCGTCGCCCCCGTGATTAAAATGACCGCTTGCGATAAAGAAGATGCCACTTTACATTTCTTAAACTCTCTTCCTCATCATACACAGGGATCCCCTGCGGATCTCGGCCGGAGAAGCCGTAGCGAACGGGAAAGTCGCCGAACTTCAGCTTAACTCGCAGGAGCCCCGCGCTCGACCTGTAAGGTGTTTGAGCCTGCCGTCAGGCGCATTGCGTCGGGTCGTTTACGACTTGCACGAGTTGCCTAAGCCCAAGGCTTCAACCACCCGCTGCAACTCCTCGGACAACGGCGAGGGGCGCCGCCCAAATATCTCGGCCAGCCTTTGGTAATACCACAGGGATCCCTCTTTTCCGCCCTTAAACCGTTCCCATACCGCCTCCCCCACCTGTTGCCAATCCCGCAAAATTGACCGGGCATTGTGCAATTTGTCGGCATTGGAAACCAGCAACACCGATGCGCTGAGGGGATGCGCGGGATCCAACTGCTCCAAATGCTTAAGATAGGCTGTTTTCCGCTCTGCCCAGCTCTCCTTTGGTGAGCCCGGAGAAGATTGGGCGCCCGAATTTT
>JAUQVK010000103.1:0-78883 GCA_039794845.1 Thermostichus sp. DRC_bins_24 | reverse complement strand
GAGTTTGTTATGAGCACAGCCATTCCCGAAATCACCGAAAAGCTCTTGGCAGCCAAGGCCGAGAAAGGTTTGACCTTCGCCGATTTGGAGCAGAAAATAGGCCGAGATGAAGTGTGGATCGCGGCGGTCTTTTATCGTCAAGCCAGTGCCTCGCCCGAAGAGGCTAGCAAGATCACAGATATTCTGGGGTTGGATGCTGGGGTTGCCAAACAATTAACCGAATGCCCGGTAAAAGGCTTAGGGCCAGTAGTGCCGACGGATCCTTTGATTTACCGATTTTACGAGATCATGCAAGTGTATGGCATGCCGATTAAAACCGTCATCCATGAAAAGTTTGGTGATGGTATTATGAGCGCGATCGACTTCACCTTGAATGTGGAAAAGGAGGAGGATCCTAAGGGGGATCGCGTCAAGGTGATCATGTCAGGTAAGTTTTTACCCTACAAGAAGTGGTAGTGCCCTCTCTTTGTAGGAGGGGGAGAAACCTCTACAGGGAGCTTTCTTTTTGAAGACCTAACAGTGGCTGAGATAGAGATTTCTATGCTCAGCCTTTCTTCTCAACTTTATTCTTGGTTTTATGCAGCCTCAACCTGAGCCGAACCCTCTTTTCCCCCTCTGATCTGGAAACAGCCGCCCTAAAGGTGCGCATGGCAGAAGATGCCTGGAATAACCGGGATCCCGAAAAGTTGCCTTGGCCTACACTGTCGATAGTGTGTGGAGAAATCGCTCGGAATTTCTCACAGGTCGGGAACAAATTGTGCAGTTCAGTTCCTCACCCGTAAGTGGAACAAAGAACTGGACTATCGCCTGATCAAAGAGCTATGGGCCACCACAGATAACTGCATTGCCGTATGCTTTGCCTATGAATGGCACGATGATTCTGGCCATTGGTTCCGCTCCTACGGCAATGAAAATTGGGAGTTTAACGAGCAGGGGCTGATGAAACAAGGAATCACAATCCCTGCTGTAGAAAACCCACGCAAGGGCTGTATCGGACTTGGGCCTGTAGGAAGGTTATTCTCAGCAGTAATGAACTCTCCAGAAGGCTCCTACTCTCTCAGCTTAAGGAGTTTCTCGAATTTCGTAGGTGTAAAAACGGCCTGCGCCTGCCAGGGTTTCAAAGTGATAGGTGGGCAGGGATCCCCCCAAAGGGCCGAAATTGACCAAAGATAAATCGGTGGTATAAAGGCTGAACAAGAAGAAGTTTTGGCGACGGGTTTGCCGCATGAACAGGGCTTCCAATTCTGGCTGCAATTCCCGCACCAATGCCTGACATTCCCCAATTAAGGTATTCAAAAAAGCGGGGATCTGAGCACAATACTCCTGCGTGGCGTAGGCCGCCAATGTTTCGCCGGCATAGGCCCCGTACTCTTCTAAGGTGGGGTTGGTAAGGGCCAAAGCGGTAACTCCGCCCACCAAGATCAAGCCAGAGAGCAGTGAGAAGGCTTTCAGCATAGCTGACTCCAGAAAAGGGATCCCTATTTTGGATGATCTCCCCCAAGGCTGAACCCTGACAGGAGCCTGGAGGCACAACCCCCTGCCCAAAATCACCCCACGACCTACCGACTGAGCTTCTGATGCAGCGGGCAAGCCAGAGGTTAGGATGGGATCCCATGCCTAGATAACCTTATACGCCTTATGGAACTTGCCGACCTGAGACGCAACCTGGAATCGCTCACCTTACGCCTGGGCAATGCCCAGGACTATCTTTGACCTGCCCAACCTAGAGCAACAAATCGCCATCCTGGAGCAGGAGGCCTCCCAGCCAGAATTTTGGAACGACGCAGAGGCGGCCCGCCGGCAGATGCAACAGCTAAGCAGCCTGAAAGCCTCTTGGGATCAGGTGCATCGCTGGAAGGAGCAGCTAGAAGATGCCGGTAGTGCCCTAGAGCTGTTGCAGGAGGAACCCGACCCCGATTTGTTTGCCGAAACCGAGGGAGCCCTAGCGGTGGTGGATCGAGAGCTGAGCCGATGGGAACTGCAACAACTGCTCTCCGGCCCCTACGACAAAAATGGTGCCATTCTCACGATTACGGCGGGTGCCGGGGGCACCGATGCCCAGGATTGGGCCGAGATGCTGCTGAAGATGTACACTCGTTGGGGCGAGAACCAAGGATACAAAGTCAGCCTGTCGGAATATTCAGAAGGCGCCGAAGCCGGGATCAAGTCGGCCACCCTGATGATCGAAGGCCCCTATGCCTACGGCTACCTCTCCGCCGAGAAGGGCAACCACCGCATGGAGCGCATTAGCCCCTTTAACGCCAATGGCAAACGGCAAACCAGTTTCGCCGGGGTGGAGGTGATGCCGATTTTGGAAGCGGAAAACGAGTACGAGCTGAAAATGGAGGAGTTGGAGTTCGAGACCTCCCGTTCCGGTGGGGCAGGGGGCCAAAACGTGAACAAGGTGGAAACGGCGGTACGGGTGATCCACAAGCCCACCGGGATCGCGGTGCGCTGCACTGAAGAACGCTCCCAACTGCAAAACAAAGAACGGGCCCTGCAGATTCTGAAAGCGAAACTGATCGAAATCGAGGAAGAAAAACGGCGACAAAAGCTGGCAGAAATCCGCGGTGACATGGTGACTCAAGGGTTCGGCGGGCGCATTCGCACCTACACGTTTGATCCCTACAAGCTGATCAAAGATCACCGCACCAACGCCGAAACCTACAACGTCGAGGCCTTCATGGCAGGGGAGCCGAGCGAGCTGATGCATTTTATCCATGCTTACCTGCGGCAAGAAACCGCCAAAGAACCTGCCGCTGTCTAGAGAGAAAACTCTAGCTCCAGGTCTCCCAAACCCGCTGCATCAGGGCTGCTCGTTCCGCCGGAGAGGCGGTTTGCAACTGAATTGGATCCCATTCTGAGAAAAGCCCCCCCACCCCCCACCCCAAAGCTCTAGGGCGGGCCGTTTTGGGCTGCAGGGATCCCGCCCAAGCCAAGCCATGCCAAGCGCCAATTGGAGTCTCTAAGGCCGAAGAAAAAACCAGATCCAGTTCAGGATGCTCATTGAGATAGTCTCGTAACGCCAAACAGGAGCCGCTCAGGGCCGGTTTCACCACCAGGATCCCCGTCCACCCCGACTGATGGAGCCGCTTAAACTGCTTCAACGGGGCCACCGATTCATCTAGGGCAATGGGGGTTTGAAACTCCTGGCTGAGCTGAACCAGCTGCGAGTGCTGTTCAGGGGGAAGGGGCTGCTCGATGAACTCGATCGTTGTGGGAAGGTTTTGGTTGATGCGATCACAGGCCGCCAACCACCTTTGGGCCTCTGGCAGGGTCAGTCCCCCATTGGCATCCAACCGCAGACGGGCTCCCGGAGGCAACTGCTCCAGCAATTGAGTCAACCTGTGCAACTCCTGCCCGATAGGGTCTACGCCGATTTTCCACTTGTACACCCTTGGGGATCCCTCGTGGGCTGTTGCTCCCAATAGGCTGCAAAAGGAGAGCAAGGATAGATCCCTACTGAAGTAATCCGGGTCTTGGCAGGCCAACCCAGCCGATTCAAACCCAAACTGACAAGCGGGCAACTCCTCTGGGATCCCGAGCAGGTGGATCTGTGAAATCTGGCGGGGCAACTGCTGACAAAACTGCAGAGCTTGCTCCAGGGTTTCGCTGCCGAACCAAGGGATGGGGGCAATTTCTCCGTAACCGTGGCGGCCTGTTTCAAGATCGGTGAGCCGAATCAGGATCCCTTCTCGGATCGACCACAGACCGTGATGGGTTCGCAAGGGGTGCCGAAAGGGACGTTGATAGGGGCGAAACTCAAACCTCCACATCCTCTGCCCCACATCCTCAGGACTCTTGCTTTATGATCGCCTAGAAGCTTCCCTAACTCCTCCATGGAAATTTCTCTGGATGAAATACGGATCCCGGAGCCGCCCGCACAAGTGCGCTGGACCAGACGAGTGCTGTGGATGATCCTGCTGACGGTGTTGGTGCTGATGACCCTTTGTCTCCTCAACATATCCGTTGATTGGAACCGAGTCGTGAGTGGTTGGCAACGCAACTTGCCCCCATTGCTGCGGGGCTTCAGTCGGCCCTCGGGAGCGGTTTTCAATTTGGCGGTACAGCGGATGTTTGAGTCTTTTAACATGGCTGTGGTCGGCACCACCATCGGGGGCGTTCTCTCTTTTCCACTTTCGTTTCTGGCCGCTTCTAATTTGCTGGGATCCGGACGTTTGGCAATTCCAGGTAAGGCCTTTCTGGCCGGGATCCGCACCTTCCCTGAGTTGCTGTTGGGCATTATTTTTGTCTCTTCTTTTGGGCCAGGGCAGTTGGCGGGGATCATGGCCGTCGGCATCAACTCCATTGGCTTTTTGGGCAAGGTCTTTGCCGACATCATCGAAGGTATTGATCCGGGGCCGAGTGAGGCTTTATTGGCGACAGGAGCCTCTCCTCTGCATGTCTTTCGCTATGCCGTTATCCCACAGGTTTTGCCGGAGTTTCTCTCGACGGTGCTGTATCGTTTCGAGGTGAATCTACGTTCCTCGGCCACCTTGGGTTTGGTGGGGGCAGGCGGTGTGGGGGTGCTGTTGGTGCAGCGCATTCAGTTCCGCCGTTGGGAAGAAATTTCCACGATTTTGTTGGTGATTGTGGCGTTTGTGATTGTGGTGGATACCTTGAGTAGCTTCTTGCGCAAAAAATTGGTTTGAGGAAAAGTAGCAGCGGTCTCGGCATGTTATGCCTTTTACACCCAGGGCACGCCGGTGCGTTCGCCCACCATGGGGCACCGCCGGTCACAGGTCACAAATATGGAAGTTGAGATCTACTCTCCGGAGGGATGGCCCTCCGGGCCCCACGAGGAATCACAAGCCCTGTCCCGGAAGACCCGCGTAAAGGCTGTAAATCCCACTGCTCAGTGGATCCGTGGGGCTTAACCAGATTTAAGCCTGTTGTTAAATCACTCTTAACAATAGTCTGTCATAAATAATAAAGACAACAAACCCTCTCAATATATTTGGGATGGTTTTTCTTTTCCAAGCAAGGATTCTGAGGTTTGCAGAGGTAAAATCTGCAGCCTCATGGTGCTTTGCAATTTACTTGTCGTTCTTCATATTTGGGAGATCTTAAACAATGAAAAGGCTATCTTCTTTCTGGGCCCAGATCCCTCTGGGAAAAGTGGTGATGGGAGCTGGATTGGTCGGGGCTGTTACCTTTGGATTGGGCGGCAACCTCTCCCAGGCGCGAGCGGATTGCCCTCGTCCCCCTCAAATGGATGCCCGCTACTGTGATCGGGTGGGGGATTTGGTGGCCGATTTGCCGGAGGATCCCTCTGAGTGGGTGGATCCCGATGTATTGCTGGTTTCTTATACCTCTTCAGAAGAGCCTGCTGTTTATGCCGACACTTGGGCCGACTTCACCGCCCACCTTGAGGAAGTCACCGGCAGACGAGTACAATTTGTGCCCGCGGATTCTCACGCTGCTCAGTACGAGGCGATGCGTGCCGGGCGGTTGCACATTATGGGTACCTGCACCGGCTGTACGCCCGTAGCGGTGAACGTGGCAGGATTTGTGCCTTTTGCCATTTTTCAGCAAGAGGACGGCTCCATCGGCTACGAGATGGAGGTGATCACCCATGTGAATAGCGATATTCAAACCCTCAGCGATATTGCCGGTCGCCGTGTTGCCTTTACCCATCCCTCGTCCAACTCCGGCTACATCAGCGCCCGCATTCTGATCAAGCAAGAAACCGGCTTGGATGATGAGGCGGGCGACTACATCGCAGAGTTTTCTGGCAGCCACCAGAACTCAATTTTGGGCGTGTTCAATGAAGACTATGATGCAGCCCCGATTGCCAACGATGTACTGAATCGCATGTGCCTCAATGAGCAGGTGGATTGTAGCCAATTCCGCAGCCTCTACAAATCTGAGACCTTCCCCAGCGGCTCCTTTGGCCATGCCCATAACCTGCACCCCGAGCTAGCGGAAAAAATTCGAGAAGCTTTTTATACCTTTGAGTTTGAAGGCACGGCCATGCGGCAGGCCTTCGACCGGGTTGCCTTTGCACCCATTACCTACAAGGAACACTGGGAGATCATCCGCCGTATTCAGGAAGATGAAGGGGTGGAATACACCCTCTAAATGCTAAATGGGTCTAATTACCCAGTTGTTCTACCCAAGGGATCCCGAAGGGCCTTTTCCTGAACAAGGGATCCCTTAACCCTTCTGGGAAAGACAAAACAAGGACTAAAATCTGCGCCCGCTAGAAAACATCTGTGCCAGATAACCTTTCCTTAACCCTCTATTAAACCTCTCTTAGCTCAGACTGAGGCAAACAGCGTTACTGTGTTATTGAGTTTCGTTAAGCATCGTGAGTTCTGCCGAGCCTCAAAAGTTCTGCTGGCACGCATTCGTTCTGGGTTTGGCCTAACAGGGCTCTGGGTTTTGAATGAATGATTCACGTACTTGTGCTTGATAAACTCGGCCCTTTCGGGTTTCAAATTCATCTCAATTAGGAGATCTTTGCAATGTTGGCGTCTCACTCTGTGACTCGTCTGTTGTCCAAGAGCTTGGCTCTTGCCGCGGTGCTCCTGGCAATTGCAGGTTATCAATCGGCTCAGGCGCAATCTTGCCCTCGTCCAGCAGGTATGGATGAGCGGTACTGCGACGCTGATGGAGACTTAGTGGCCGATACCCCTACGGATCCGGCACAAATTGTTAACCCTGATACCTTGCTGATCTCCTACACCTCTTCCGAAGATCCGGCGGTTTATGCGGAAACTTGGCAGGAATTCACCGACTACCTCAAACAGGTAACCGGCAGAAACGTACAGTTTGTGCCTGTGGATTCTGAAGCGGCTCAAACAGAAGCGCTGCGGGCCGGACGGTTGCACATCATGGGTACCTGCACCGGCTGTACCCCCCGTGCCGTAAACCGAGCGGGCTATGTGCCCTTCGCCATTTTTGCCAAGGAAGATGGCAGCTTTGGCTATGAAATGGAAGTGATCACCCGCATCGACAGCGACCTGCAAAAGCTAGAAGACATCAAAGGTCGCCGCATTGCCTTTACTCAACCCTCCTCCAACTCCGGCTACATCAGCGCCCGCATTTTGATCGAGGCGGAAACTGGTTTCAAGGATGATGTGGACTACGAGGCCAATTTCTCTGGGGGTCACGAAAACTCCATTTTGGGTGTGTACAACGAAGACTACGATGCCGCCCCCATTGCCAACGATGTGCTCAACCGTATGTGCATCGCCGGACAAGTGGAGTGCAATCAGTTCCGTACCCTCTACAAATCTGCAACGTTCCCCAGCGGCCCATTCGGCTACGCCCACAATTTGGATCCGGAGCTGCAGGAGAAGATCCGTGAGGCTTTCTACACCTTTGACTTTGCAGGGACCAAGTTGGCAGAAGCCTTTGACCGCGCTTCTTTTGCCCCGATCACCTACAAGGAAGATTGGGAGGTGATCCGGTTGATTCAGGAGAATGCCCCTCCCCAATAGGGGAGCTGAATAGAGCAGGGATCCTTTGTTGAGAGCAAGCCATCGGGGATCCCTTTTTGTTCCAACATTCCCAAGGTTTGGATCCCGAGGAATTCAACTACAGTTGTCCATTTTAAGCAGGTTATCAAGATGCTACGTATCGACTCCCTGAGTAAGCGTTATCCCACGGGCGATATGGCCCTGAAAGGGGTGACCCTAGAAGTTCCCGATGGGCAAGTGATGGCCTTGATCGGCCCTTCGGGTGCCGGAAAGAGTACGCTGATTCGTTGCATCAACCGCTTGGTGGAACCCACCAGTGGCAATGTTTGGCTCAATCAGGTCAACCTTACCCGGCTGAATACCCGCGAGTTGCGGCAAGCCCGGCGTAAGATCGGCATGATCTTTCAAGAGTATGCCCTGGTGGAACGCCTGACTGTGATGGAGAACATCCTCTCCGGGCAGTTGGGCTACGTCAATTTCTGGCAAAGCTGGTTCCGCAAGTTTCCTCAGGCCACCCTTGATGAAGCCTTCCGCCTGTTGGATCGGGTGGGGTTGTCGGAGTTTCCCGATAAGCGAGCAGACGCTCTCTCGGGGGGGCAACGGCAACGGGTGGGGATCGCGCGGGCCCTGCTACAAAACCCTGAGCTGCTCCTGGTGGATGAGCCCACCGCCAGTTTGGATCCGAAAACCTCCCGTCAAATTATGCGCCTGATCAACGAGCTGGCTTCGGAGCGGGGCCTGTCGGTGATCATCAATATTCACGATGTGCCTTTGGCGCAAATGTTCGCGCAGCGGATTGTCGGCTTGCGTTTCGGACAGGTGGTGTACGATGGCCCCCCCAATCGCCTCACCCCCAGTGTCTTGAACGAGATCTACGGCGAAGAAGACTGGAACGCTTCCGGCCCCGCCCAAGACGCCGAAGAAAGCGAAGCTGTCTCAGTAGCCGCTCACTAAGGGATCCCTTGCAGAAGTCAGCATTGCGGAGCACACCATGGCACAGGCAACAATACCAAGTGGGCGAAAGTGGTCGCCGCCGCCTCTGATTAAGAATCCTTGGGTTCGCTGGGGGTTGATTCTTGGGGCAGTGATCTACCTAATCTTCGCCGTCTCCACCCTCAACTTTGACCCAGCACGGGTAGCCCGCGGCATGCAGCGCAGTGGTCGGCTGTTGTTGGCCTTTTTGCATCCGGACTTTACCACCCGCGGCAACCTAATCTTCACCGGAATGATGGAAAGCGTGACCATGGCGGCCATCTCCACAGTGGCAGGCTTCATCGTTGCGGTTCCGGTTGGGTTCGGCGCCGCCCGCAATTTGGTGCCGATGCCAATTTACCTATTTTGTCGTGGCCTGATTGCCCTGTCTCGCACCTTTCAGGAGGTGATCATCGCCATCCTGTTCGTGGTCATGTTTGGCTTTGGCCCTTTTGCCGGGGTGCTCACCCTCACGTTTGGGAGTCTGGGCTTTTTCAGCAAACTTTTGGCTGAAGACATCGAAGAAATTGACGCGGTGCAGGTGGAGGCGATTCGCTCGACAGGGGCTTCCTGGCTGCAAATGGTTAGCTACGCAGTGGTGCCACAGGTGTTGCCCCGCATGATCGGTTTGACGTTGTATCGCTTCGACATCAACATTCGTGAGGCAGCCATTTTGGGGATTGTCGGTGCCGGCGGGATCGGCTCGACCCTGAATACCTCCCTTCGTCGCTACGACTACGACACCGCTTCTGCAATCATCCTTGTGATTATCACCTTGGTGATGGTGGTGGAATTGACTTCCGGTTGGATTCGCAAGAGGGTGCAATAATGCCTGTTCTGGAAAGCAATGGGATCAAAACCTGGCAGTGGCGCAATCAAAAGCAAACCCTGCTGGAGTATGCCTTCTGGCTGGTGCTGCTGCTGGTGATGTTTGCCTGTGCCAGGTTCATTGCCGAACGCACCACCTGGAGCTTTGTGCTGGATGCACCCCGTCAGGGGGGGGAGATGCTCTCGCGGGGGGTACCGCCCCGTTGGAGCTATATGTCGCAACTTTGGCGTCCTCTCTGGGATACCCTCACCATTGCCACGTTGGGTACGGCCCTCTCCTTTATGATTTCGGTGCCGGTGGCGTTTTTGGCAGCTCGCAACACCACCCCCCATCGGCTGGTGCGCTATATTGCCTTGTTCATCATTGTGGGCACCCGCTCCGTTAACTCCCTGATCTGGGCGTTGATCCTGGTGATCATCTTGGGGCCGGGGGTATTGGCCGGAACTTTAGCCATTGCCCTGCGCTCCGTGGGCTTTATGGGCAAGCTGATCTACGAGGGCATCGAAGAAATTAACGAAGAGCCGGTAGAAGCAATCCGTTCCACGGGGGCCAGCGGTGCTCAGGTGCTGAGCTACGCCATTTGGCCGCAGGTGATCACCAACATCCTTGGGGTCACGGTTTACCGCTGGGATATCAACTTGCGCGAGTCCACGGTGGTGGGTCTGGTAGGTGCAGGTGGAATCGGCCTGCAACTGGATGCTTCCATCAACACCCTGCGATGGGATCAGGTGAGCATGATCCTGATTGTCATCTTCATTTCTGTATTTATCAGCGAGTGGGTTTCTGCCAAGGCCCGCCAGGCGCTCACCTAAAGCCTGTTGTTTGGTTCAGGTTCGGGGAATCGAATCCTCAGATTCAGCTAGGGTAGAAGGCAGTTTGCTACGGTATGCCTGCTGCGGCCATGACGGAAGAACTGTTTCGGGCGGATGCCTATCTCACCACCTGCCAAGCTCGGGTGATCGCCCTTTCAGAGACCGGGATCCTGCTGGATCGAACGGTGTTTTACCCAACAGGGGGTGGGCAACCGGGCGATACGGGATCCCTGACCACAGCCGATGGTCGTGTCATTCCTATTGTCGATACCCAAAAGGGAGAAGCAGGCATTGTTCATGTGCCAGCCGAGGGATCCCCGCCCCTGAGGGTGGGGGAGACGGTCAGCGCCAGTATCGACTGGGAACGCCGCTATCGTCACATGCGCATGCACACCGCCCTGCACCTGCTCTGCGCGGTGGTTGAGGGTGGAGTGACCGGAGGACAAGTGGGGGAAAGCAAAAGCCGCCTGGACTTTGACATCCCCGGGGAAAAACCCGACAAAGAAACCCTGACGGCGCGTCTCAATGCTTTGGTACAGGGGAACCACACCGTAAGGCCCCGTTGGGTCAGCGACGAGGAGCTAGCGGCCAACCCCAGCTTGGTGCGCACCATGTCGGTTAAGCCCCCGACCGGCCAAGGGCAGGTGCGCCTGTTGGAAATTGAGGGTGTGGATTTACAGCCCTGCGGGGGTACTCATGTGCGGGCAACCGGGGAAATCGGCGAGTTGCTGGTGAGCAAGATCGAAAGCAAAGGTAAACAGAATCGACGCATTGTGGTCAGCCTGGTGGAGCCCTGAGGGGGCTTCAAGAGATCTTGGGAATAAAGGGATCCACAACAGTTCAGCCGGAGGATCCCTGTGGTGAGAACCCTCAACCCTCGACCATCGGGAAAGCCCCCGAAGCCTCATCCACCGCAGCCTGGAGACCGGTGGATTCAACAACCTGCGCCGTCGGGAACCCTAAGAAAGGACTTTGCTCCACCGCCTGTGTGGAAAGGGTAAACAGGGGGTTGGAGAGGATCCCGGCAAAGATGGTTGCCACCAACGTGAACACCATGCCCACCCGCAGAGCCGGCATGCCTTCCGCTTGCCAGTTGGTCTCAGGGTAGTTTTGCACCGAAACCGACATCTCTTGTGGCTCTTTCACCACAATCGTCTTCACCACCCGCACGTAGTAGTAAATGGAGATGACGCTGGTGACCAGCCCCACCAACACCAGGGTATAGGCCCCTGCCTGCCAACCGGCCCAGAACAGATACAGCTTGCCGAAGAAGCCCGCCAGAGGAGGTAGCCCACCCAGCGAAAGCAAGCAAATGCTTAAACATAAGGTGAGGAAGGGATCCTTCTGGTAGAGGCCGCTGTACTCGTTAATTTCGTCGGTGCCGGTTTTCAGGCTGAACAACGTAATGCACAAGAAGGCCCCCAGGTTCATGACCAAGTAGACCAGCAGGTAGAAAATCAAACTGGCATAGCCCGCCTCTGTGCCCACCACCAGCCCGATCATGACAAAGCCCGCCTGCCCAATCGAGGAATAGGCCAGTAGCCGCTTGAGGCGGGTTTGGGTGATCGCCACCACATTCCCCAGCACCATGGTCAAAATCGCCAGCACCGACAAAACGGCGTGCCACTCTTCCGTCATGGCCGGGAACACCGTCGCCAAAAACCGCACGGCCAAGGCAAACCCTGCCGCTTTGGATCCCACCGAGAGGAAGGCCACCACCGGAGTCGGGGATCCCTCGTAAACATCAGGAGTCCACTGGTGAAAAGGCACCGCCGCCAACTTAAAGCCAATGCCCCCAATGCAGAGCACCAAGGCGATGATCCCCACCAGGCCCGCATCCCCCATGTGCAGCGCAATCGCCTCCAGTTGGGTTTGCCCACCCGACAGACCGTACAGCAGCGACATGCCGTAGAGGAAAATGGCCGTACTGCTGGCCCCAATCAAGAGATACTTCAGAGCTGCTTCAGAGGAGCGAGGGTCTTTTTTGGTGTAGCCGGCCATCAGGTAGCTGGCGATGCCCAAAGTCTCGAGGGCAACAAAGACCATGATCAGATCGGTAGCACCGGAGAGGAACATGCCCCCCAAGGTGGCGGTGAGCAACAACACATAAAACTCGCCCGTGGCCGTCCCGGACTGGAGGATGTAGCGCTCCGCCATCATTACCGTTAGCAGAGCCGTACCCACCACCAGGCCTCGGAACAAAATGCTGATGGGATCCGCCGCGAAGCTACCCAAAAAGCTCTCGGGCTGAGGCTGCTGCCACTGCAACACCAGAGTGACCAAAGTTCCCACCAAACCCAGAATCGAGAGGGTTGGCAGGCTTTTGCGCACCGTTGAGCCACCCACTAGATCCACCACCAACACCAACAGGAGCGTTAGGGTAACGACCACCTCCGGCCAGATGGCACCAGCATTCAGGTTTGCGGTTGGGGCAAAGATATCCATGGGGAGAATCTGTGAAGAGAGATTACGGGCAATCTGCCCCCAGCATACCGCGATTTATTTGCCGCTCTCATTTGTATCTCTCAATCATCTCAATAGAGCTTGGCACTGGAGGTGAGCACCAGCTTCAGGCGGGCATGGATCAAATCCAACTGGGCCAACCCCAGGTCGATCTCGCCGTCGATGACGATGCCTGTGTTGATCAGCCGATCCAGCAGTTCCAACAGGGATCCCTCACGGTGGGGCTGGCCGGGGTAGTAGTCCCCTTTGCGGGGTAAGAGGGTGCCCAGCTCTCCGAGATCCACATTCAAGTCCGCCGGATCCAGGTCGAAAATGGTGCAGATTTGGCAAATTTGATCCCGCAGGGTTTGCAGACTGGTTCCGGCCCGTTCAATTTGTTCCGGGGAAAGGCGCTCGGCCTCCATTTGGCGCACCACCTGTGCCTCCATGAGCTGCCGCAACAGTTCCACCAGGGTCAACACCAAGGAAGCCAAACCCGCTTCGGGGCGTTCCGGTGAGCGGGCGATCTGGGATCCCGACGGGGCCATCTCGCTCAACTCTTCCGGTCGGGCTGGAGCGATGGAAAGGCGCGGCAAGGGATCCACAACAGGAGGGGGCATCGTGCTTTCCACGGCCCGAAGGGCGATCCAGTGGGCGAAGGGCTGGGAGATCTGCTCCAAATCGAGCAGGTGCAGGCGGGGGTGGTAGACGGCCTCTTCCCGTTCTTCCGGTAGGTTGTAGCCCCAACTGGCCAAGAACAAAAGAGCCTCCTCCAGTTCGGGAACCGCCAACACCTGGTGTAAGGTTTGGAGGCGATCCTCCACAAACCACAGATCGGCGGCGGGCAATTGGGCGGCGGAGAGCAGCCGTTGCAGAGTGGTGGCCTTGGGAACGCGCACTTCTTTGCCCAAAATCTGGTGCCGCGGCAGTTGGATCCCTTCTCCCTGTAACAGTTGCTCGATAAACCGTCCCTCTTTGGTGCTGAGGATCACCAGGCGTGGATCCCCGGCGGCTCTCAGCTGGCGTAGCCAAGGGGCAATGCCGGGATAAAACCGATGGCAGGCCAACCACCCCTGCAGATCCGAGGCCATCCACTCGTCCCGCACCTGATCCAAAGTTTGGGCCAACGACTGGGGGGGGATCCCGGCCTGTTCCAAGAGTTGCTGCTGTTGGGTGGGCCAATCCCGCCGCAGGTCTGGTTCAGGGATCCCTTGGTACAGCCCCCACACCAACAAGGGCATTTCCCAACCGGTCTCGATCAAGGGGCGCAGGCGATCGAAAGCAGGGCGTAAGGGATCCAACTGAGCCTCCGCCAGCCCCCACACCTGCTGACAAACCCGACAAGAGCTGACGAAATACTCCGCCAGCCCATCGCAGATTACCCCATCAAAATCCAGAGCCAGAATGCGGGGGGACGTTCGCTGGGGTCTGGCGAAATCCATACCTGGGGAGGCGAACCTAGAACTCGGAGATGGTAATCGACGTGATCTCCACCGGAGCCACCGGGCGATCCTGAGGGCCTGTGCGAGCGGTAGCGATGGCATCCAGCACCTCTTCCCCCTCGATCAATTGCCCGAAGATCGTGTAGTTGGGGGGCAGCGGATAGTCGGCGTGCATGATGAAAAACTGGCTGCCATTGGTGTTGGGGCCCGCGTTGGCCATCGCCAAAATGCCGCGACTGTAGGGGCGTTTCACGGGCTCATCCTGAAAGCGATACCCCGGCCCACCGCGCCCCGTACCCGTGGGATCCCCGCCCTGGATCATAAAACCCCGAATCACGCGGTGAAAAATCACGCCGTCATAGAAATGGTCATTGGCCAAGAAGACGAAATTGTTGACGGTGAGGGGAGCTTCCTGCGGGAACAGTTCCAGCGTCATCGTTCCGGCGGTGGTTTCCAGGGTGGCCGTGTAGGACTTAGCCGGATCGATCACCATCGGGGGGGGACTGTCGTAGGTTTTCACTTCTTTGCCCAATTGTTGTGCCAGGAGCAGATCATAGGAAGAATGCGGGCGGGCCGAGACGGAAACGGCATTGAACCCCACCCAAAGCAACACCATCAGCACAGTCAGCTTGAACAGGTAAGGGATCCCAGGTCGCACACGCATGTCGCTTGCAAGAAAGCTCCGTGATTATCCTACCCTCTCTTAAGGATTTCTGGAGGCTAACGGGATCCCAGACGGGGATCTATTAATCTGTGTGGGGATCTGATTTTGTTCCGGCTGTCGCTGAGGTGTCATTGTGGAAACTGCTATCGAGTGGATCACCGCCCATGAAATCCTCGACTCCCGAGGACGACCTACTCTGGAGGCCTTGGTGGGCTTAGCCAATGGGGCAACGGGGTTGGCACAGGTTCCCAGTGGCGCCTCTACCGGCACCTTTGAAGCCCACGAGCTGCGGGATGGGGATCCGAAGCGCTACGACGGCAAGGGCGTATTGCAGGCAGTAGAAAACATCCTCAGCGAAATTCAGCCGGAGTTGCAGGGGGAAGATGCCCTGGAACAAGCTCGGATCGACCAATTGATGATCGACCTGGATGGCACCCCCAACAAATCTCGCCTGGGGGCCAATGCCATTTTGGGGGTGTCTCTGGCCACAGCCAAGGCGGCGGCGGATGCGGTGGGCCTGCCCCTCTACAAATATCTGGGTGGGCCGTTTGCCAATTTGCTGCCGGTGCCCTTAATGAACGTGCTCAATGGCGGTGCCCATGCCGACAACAACGTCGATATCCAGGAATTCATGATCGTGCCCGTCGGGGCGGCCAGCTTTCGGGAGGCCCTGCGCTACGGAGCAGAGGTGTTTACAGTTCTGAAGAAAGTGTTGCACCAGAAGGGGCTGACCACCAGTGTCGGGGATGAAGGCGGGTTTGCCCCCAACCTCGACTCCAACGCCGCGGCGTTGGATCTGTTGATCACGGCGATCGAACAGGCGGGCTACAAACCGGGGGAAGATATCGCCCTAGCGCTGGATGTGGCCGCCAACGAGCTGCTGCAGGATGGGCAGTACCACTTTGAAGGACAAGCCCGCAGCGCTGCGGAGATGGTGACCTACTACGAACAACTGCTGGACAACTACCCGATCCTCTCCATTGAAGATGGTCTGGCGGAAGAGGATTGGTCGGGCTGGCAGGCCCTGAATGCCCAACTGGGATCCCGGCTGCAACTGGTGGGGGATGACCTGTTTGTGACCAACCTCACCCGTCTGCAGAAGGGCATCGATAGCGGTGCCGCCAACGCCATTTTGATCAAGCTGAACCAGATCGGCACCCTTACGGAAACCGTCTCGGCCATTCAACTGGCCGGCCAATCGGGGTTTCGCGCCGTGATCAGCCACCGCTCCGGCGAAACCGAAGACACCACCATCGCCGACTTGGCCGTAGCCACCCGGGCCGGGCAGATCAAAACCGGATCCCTGTGCCGCAGCGAACGCATTGCCAAATACAACCAACTGCTGCGCATCGAAGATGAGCTGGGAGAAGCGGCGGTTTACGCCGGTCGGGCGGGTTTGGGCCTCAAGAGGCACTAGCCCAGATCCTCACTCCAGCGGAATCCCCAACACCTGCACCAAAAAGGCCCAGCGGTCGGCGGCTTCTTCAATGATCTTGGCGGTGGGTTTGCCGGCTCCATGCCCCGCTTTGGTTTCGATGCGGATCAACACGGGCTGGGATCCCTGGTGGGCCGCCTGCAGGGCTGCGGCGAACTTAAAGCTGTGGGCCGGGACAACGCGGTCGTCGTGGTCGCCGGTGGTAATTAGGGTGGCGGGGTAGGCAGTACCCGGTTTGAGGTTGTGCAGGGGCGAATAGGCGTAGAGCGCTTGAAACTCTTCCGGGTTTTCCGGGGATCCGTACTCGGAAATCCAGGCCCAGCCGATGGTGAATTTGTGAAACCGCAGCATATCCATCACCCCCACCGCCGGCAGGGCTGCTGCGAAGAGGTCGGGCCGTTGCGTCATGCAGGCCCCCACCAGCAGGCCGCCATTGCTACCCCCAGAAATGGCCAGCTTAGAGGCCTTGGTGTAGCCGTTGGCGATCAACCACTCGGCAGCGGCAATAAAATCGTCGAACACCTTTTGCTTGTTCAGTTTGGTGCCCGCCTGGTGCCAATCTTCCCCATATTCGCCGCCACCCCGCAGGTTGGGTTGGGCGTACACACCGCCCATCTCCAGCCAAACCACCAAACCAGTGGAGAAACTGGGGGTTAACGACACCCCGAACCCCCCATAGCCGTACAGCAACGTGGGATGATCCCCCGTCAGTTGCAGGCCCTTCTTGTGGGTGATGAACATGGGGATGCGGGTGCCATCTGGGCTGGTGTAAAACACCTGTTTGACCTCATAGGCCTCCGGGTCAAAGTCCACCTGGGGCTGACGGAAAAGGGTGCTCGTGCCGGTGGCAAAGTCGTAGCGGTAGATGGTGGGGGGCGTGGTAAAGCTGGTGAAGGTATAAAAGGTTTCGGTATCGTAGCGCTTGCCGCCAAATCCACCGGCGGATCCCAAGCCTGGCAGGGGGATTTCTCCTAAAAAGCTGCCATCCAAGGCAAAACGTTTGATCTGGGTATGGGCATCTTTGAGGTAAAAGGCAACAAATTGATTGTTGATCAGGCTGATCCCCTGAAGGGTTTCCTCCGCTTGTGGGATCACCTCCTGGACTTGCTCAGGTTGCCTAACATCAATGGCCACCAAACGGCTGCGGGGCGCGTTAAGGTCGGTGCTGAGCCAAAAGAGGGATCCGTCGTTGCCGACAAAATTGTATTCCGCCTCAAAGTCCCGGATCAGCTCCACCACGGGCGATTGTGGATCCCTGAGGTCTTTGTAAAAGATCAGGTTTTTCGGATCGGTGCCTCGCCAGACGGAGATGATCAAATAAGCCCCATCTTCGGTGACCCCGGCACCAAATCCCCATTCCTTTTGATCGGGTCGATGATAAACCAAGAGGTCTTCCGATTGGGATGTGCCGAGGCGATGGTAGTAGAGTTTTTGGAAATAATTGGTTCCTTCGTATTCGGTGCCTTCCGCGGGCTCATCGTAGCGGCTGTAGTAAAAGCCCTGGCCATCTTTCGTCCAACTGGCGCCCGAGAATTTCACCCAGCGAATGTGATCGGCTAGATCTTGTCCGGATTCAATCTCTCGCACCTTCCACTCTTGCCAATCGGAGCCGGAGCTGGAGAGCCCATAGGCCAAGTAGCGACCATCTTCGCTAATGGCGATTCCCGAAAGGGCCACCGTGCCATCTTCCGAAAGGGTGTTGGGATCCAACAGCACTCTGGCCTCCTCCTCTAGGCGGTTTTGGGTGTACAAAACGCTCTGATTTTGCAGGCCGTCATTTTTGAAATAAAAGTAGCGGTTGCCTTCTTTGAAGGGCTGGCTGTACTTTTCGTAGTCCCACAACTGGGTCAAGCGCTCTTGCAGCCGTTGCCGCGCCGGGATCCCCTTCAGGTAGTCGAAGGTCACCTGGTTTTGCGCCTCCACCCAAGCCCGCGTCTCGTCAGAATCAAGGTCTTCCAGCCACCGATAGGGATCCGCCACCTTCTGGCCGTGGTAGTCATCGACGATCGTGGGATCCGGGCGGGTAGGGGGATAGCTGAGCATAGAAGCACAAGATGAAGGCCATTTCCACTATGGCAAAGGCAAAGGGCAGCCTGGGTTTGACCTTGTCCGGTGGGGATCCCTGGGCTTAACCCCCGGCCTCGCCATACTCGGCCCCGTTGTAGTAGAAGCCGTCCGTTATAGTAGAAACCGTGTTTCCTGGCCTGGTTTCGTGCTAGACGTTTCTTCCTCCACCGCCGGTTCTCCGCAACGTGCATCCGCTGGACGGATGGGTGCCTATCCGCTGGGCTCTGGCCGCTACCGTTTCTCGGTGTGGGGGCCCCTATTGCAACAAGTGGAGCTGAAGCTGCTCAGCCCTGTTGAACGAACCCTACCCCTGCAACAGGATGAGGAGGGCTACTGGCACACGGAGCTGGACGGGATCCCGGCGGGGCCTGTGGAGTATCTGTACCGTCTGCACGGCCCACAAGGTCAGGTGGAACGACCGGATCCGGCCTCCCGCTGGCAACCCTACGGGGTGCACGGCCCCTCCCGCGTTTTGGATCCTGGCTTTGACTGGCGGGATGGGGCTTGGCAAGGGATCCCGTTGCCCCAGTGGATCCTCTACGAGTTGCATGTGGGCACCGGGCACCTTTACCCCGGAAGGCACCTTTGCCGCCATTATTCCCCGCCTGCCGGAGCTGCTGGACCTGGGGGTGAACGTGCTGGAGCTGATGCCGGTGGCCCAATGCCCCGGGGGACGCAACTGGGGTTACGACGGCGTGTATCCCTACGCGGTGCAAACGGCTTATGGGGGGGCGCAGGGCCTGAAACAGTTGGTGGATGCCTGTCATCAGGTGGGAATGGCGGTGATCCTGGATGTGGTTTACAACCACATGGGGCCGGAGGGAAACTACCTGCGCGAGTTTGGCCCCTACTTCACCGACAAATACCATACCCCTTGGGGAGCCGCCCTCAACTTCGACGATCGCTACTGCGATGGGGTACGCGAGTTTTTCTTACAAAATGCCGAGTACTGGCTGGAAGAATTTCATCTAGATGGGCTGCGTCTGGACGCCATTCACGCCATTTACGATTTCAGCGCTCGCCCTTTTTTGCGGGAACTGTCGGAACGGGTGGAGGCACTGGGGCAACGCACCGGCTGGCAGCGACAATTGATCGCCGAAACCGACCTCAACGACGTCAAGATCATCTCCCCGCGGGAGCAGGGGGGCTACGGCATCGACGCCCAGTGGTGCGATGACTTTCATCACTGTGTTCACACCTTGCTCACCGGCGAGAAAGAGGGCTACTACGAAGACTTCGGCCAGTTGGAGCAGTTGGCCAAATCCTACCGAGAAAGTTATGTTTTTTCCGGCCAATATTCGCCCCACCGAGCCAGACGCTATGGCAATTCTGCCGCCCAGCGACCGGGATCCCAGTTTGTGATCTGCATCCAAAATCATGACCAGATCGGCAATCGCATGTTAGGGGAGCGCCTCAGTCAGCTCACCTCTTTTGAGGGGTTAAAACTGGCGGCGGCAGCCCTGCTGTTGGCCCCGATGCTACCGATGCTCTACATGGGGGAAGAATACGGGGAAACTGCTCCCTTTCAATATTTTGTCAGCCACGGGGATCCCGACTTGGTGGAAGCGGTGCGGCAGGGACGCAGACGGGAGTTCAGCGCCTTCGCCTGGAAGGGAGAAGTACCCGATCCACAGTCAGAAGAGACCTTTCACCGCTCCAAACTCAATTGGGATCTGAAAACCTCCGGCCACCATCACACCCTTTGGCGGTGGTATCAAACCCTGATTCAGCTGCGCAAAACATCCCCCGCCCTACAAAGCTTTCAGCGAGAGTCGGTACAGGTTCATCTTTTTGCAGACGGCGGCCTCGCTCTGCAACGGAGCTGGGGATCCGATACCCTCCTTGCCCTCTTCAACTTCAGCCCAGACCATGCGGCAACCTATTCTGGGTGGCCCGTTGGCACCTGGCAAAAAGTTTTGGATAGCCACGACCCAGATTGGCTGGGGGCTGGTTCTCAGTTGCCCTTACAAACCCAAGGGGATCCCGTCGCTGTGCCTGCCTACGGTGTGGTGCTGTATGGCCTGAGCGCTTACAGCCCTTTCGCTCATTAGCTAGCACAGTCCAGCCCTTTACGCCTAGGGCACGCTGGCGCGTTCGCCCACCATAGGGCACCGCTAGTCATGTGTAACAACTATGGAAGTTGAGTTCTAACCTCTGGAGGGCTAGCCCTCCGGGCCCCGCGAAAGCGGGAGCAGGAAGCACAAGCCCTGTCCTGGAAGACCCGCGTAAGGGCTGCATTTGGTGATTTTCCCGATCGATCCCCCAGCCAAGTCGTATCATCCAATCCTCAGTCTGACTCGCAGGAGCCCCGCGCTCTATGCGTAGCATGTCGGCGTTAGCCTGCCGTTGGGCATTGCGTTGGGTAGTTTACTTCTTGGTGCCCATTTCGGCGGCTTGGAGTAGGGCGGTGGCCCGTTGTTGATCCAACTTGGCTTGCAACCGCTCTTGCTTGTCGCTGCTGGTGTTCAAAACTTTGCTGGCTTCACTCAGAAGTGCCTGAGCTGCTGCTTTATCCACCTTCTCTCCCATCTCGGCCCGGTTCACCAGGATGGTCACTTCGTTATTCTCCACTTCCGCAAAGCCGCCCATGACGGCAATGGCCGACCATTTTCCACCCGCCTTGACCCGCATAACTCCGTTGCCGATGGCGGTTAAAAGGGGGGCGTGCCCGGTGAGTATGCCCAATTGACCAGAGGTGGCCGGAAGGATTACTTCCTCGCTGGGGGCATCCCAAACGGTGTGGTCGGGGGTGATCACACGAACCGTCAGCGTCACGGCAGGTTCTCCTGGAAGCTTAACGTCTTTGATCCTACCGGATTGGGGGGATCCCTTGTGCAGCTGTTCTTCTCACTCAGGGGTCTCTGGTGCAATGTGAGCTGCCGAAGCAAGGTCTCTCACCCCGTACCCGGAGGGAGAGCGTCAGTGTCCTATTCGCGGATCCAGCGGGTGGTGCCATCTTTTTGGTCGATTAAGGTGATCCCCTGTTGTTTCAGCTGCTCCCGAATTCGATCTGCTTCTGAAAAGTTTTTCGCCTTGCGAGCTGCCAAGCGCTGAGCGATCAGCTCCTCGATCTCGATTTCCCCCTTTTCTCTCCTCGATCTCGATTTCCCCCTTTTCTGCATTTTCGGCCCCCCAATCTCCGGTAACATTGGTCTCTTTGGCCACATCTATACGGAATCCCAAGGTTTCCAAAATCTCCAACAGAGCAGCACTTTTTTGACTCAAGGGGGCCGCTTCTAGGTGGGTCTTGCCTTGGTGGGTGAGAAGGTTGTGTTCGCGGATCAATTCTTTGGCCAGTTCAAAGGCTACCGCCAGGGCTCCAGGGGTGCCGAAGTCATCGTCCATGGCCGCTTGAAATGCTTGGCGGGCTTCCGGGGATCCCAATTGTGCGCTCAACCCCGCCGAATGCTCTGTCAGATGGGGGGTGGAAGGGACAGAGTCATTGGTCAGATTGCAAGGGGTGAGGAACTGCCGTGCGCAGTGGATCCCTTTCTGGAGGGTTTCCCAACCCCGGCCGGCGGCCTGCATCGCTTCGTCGGTGAGATCAATGGGGCTGCGGTAATGGGTCTGCAACAGAAAGAGGCGCAGAGCCATCGGGTGATAGATGGCGAGGGCTTGTCTGAGGGTGGTGAAGTTGCCCAAGGATTTGGACATTTTCTCACCGTCGATATTCAGGAAGCCATTGTGGAGCCAGTATTTGGCCATGGGTTTGCCGGTGATCGGTTCCGATTGGGCGAGTTCATTCTCGTGGTGGGGAAAGATCAGGTCGGCTCCGCCGGCGTGAATGTCGATGTGATCCCCAAGGGTCTCTCGTACCATCGCGGAACATTCGATGTGCCAGCCCGGTCGCCCCCAACCCCAAGGGGACTCAAACCCCGGTTCTGTGGCGGGAGCCGCTTTCCAAAGGGCAAAGTCGAAGGGATCCCGTTTGTCAGCCCCTTCTTCTCCCACCCGACCGCTGGCCCCAGCCTCCATATCCTGCAGCTTCCGTCCCGAAAGTTGGCCATAATCCGGGAATTTACGGACGGCATAGTATACGTCGTAGGCTGGCTTCTCAGTTACCTGGGCTGTTGACAGATCGGCTGCGAGGGAAAAGTCTTGTGGGGTATCTCTTGTGCCTGAATCCCGAACTTGGTAGGCAAAGCCTTTGAGCTCTAAAGATCGGATCAGTTCATACATTGCCTGAAGATATTGTGTGGCTCTTGGGTAGAGATTGGCCCGTTGAATGTTAAGGCGATCCATGTCCTGAAAGTACTCTTCGATAAAGCGTTCCGCCACCGCCTGCATGGATTCTCCTCGCTCTAATGCCCGTTTGAGGATCTTGTCATCCACATCCGTAAAGTTCTGCACGTACTGCACCCGATACCCACGCCACTCGAGGTAACGACGCACCACATCCCAGACCACATAAGTACGAGCATGGCCGAGATGGCAAAGGTCATAGACGGTAACTCCGCACACATACATACGCACCAGAGGTTTCTCAGCATCGGCGGAAGCTGAGGTGTGCCACAGGCCGGGATCTGGCCCACCCTGTGAATCCGAAATGCTCTGAAATCCGCCAGTTGAGAGAGGCTGAAACACTTCCTTGCGGCGGGTTAATGTGTTGTAGACAACCAAATTCATCGAGATTCCTAGTTTGTAGTTTCAGCTACAGCAAAATAGGCTCTGTGTTCCAGAAGAATACAGTGGCCAGTCCTGTCCCAGATCGGAATCAGGCGCCAGAAAATCTCACCGAGTCAACGGCTGGGATCATTGCAAGGTAAGCATTATGGCGAAAATCATCTGCAGAGACTTGTCTAGATTTGTTAACTACGGTACTCTAACCTGAGTGCGAATTGACCCGTTCATTATCGAACTCCACTCTGGTTCTAGCGCCCTAGTGGTGTTCAGTCCTGAGGGGCCTGTGCTCTTTATTTTCATCTCTTCTCTTGCGCTCTAGTGTCAGTCTGTTCGTGTGAGGATGCCCTTGAGACCCACCCTCTCAAATCCCCGCAATGGGGATCTAGAATTTCGTGGTGCTGCCGTGAGTACCCTCTCCCCCCCAGATCCTGACGGTTCGACAGGGATCCCCTCTGGGGTGGCCTCAGCCTCTCAAGATCCGTCTGTACCTGAGGGATCCCTTTTGAAGTGGACCTCGGTCGTACCTGTTGCCCAGTCCAGCCCAAGGTGGGCAGGCTTGGCCCTCTCCCTTGGCCTAGCGAGTCTGGTGTGGCTGTTGAAGTTGGAGTCGGATCCCTACTCAGAAGCCTTGGAAGTGGGGGCACGGGATCCGCAGCGGGCCATTCCCGCTAGCCCAGAGACCGTCGAGCCGGAGAATCCGGATCCCTCTTCCTCCCCTCGTCGGGGCTATCCGGTTTGGGCCACCGGCATTTTGCTGATGTTGGGTTTGGCCGGAGCCGCTACCCTGCAGGAACGACAGCCGAATCGCCAGCCCTTGGCTCCTCTGCCTCCTGCGGTGGAACGGATCCCACCTTCGGTGCATACGCTCTCTGGTGCTTTGCAGCAGAACTACGATCTGAAGAAGGTTCAGATGCGGCAGGCCTTTCAAGAAGGGCAGATACCGACGGGCGAAGGGCCAAAGGGCATCTTGGAGCACGAAATTCGGCCCGGAGAGACCCTCTGGCAGCTGACCCAAATGTATCAACTTGACGCTGCCGCCATCACCGTCTCCAACGGTATCCAAGCCAGTACGGAACTGAAGCCAGGGCAAGTTCTGCGCATTCCCAGTCAGCCGGGCTTGGTCTACACCGTCAGACAGGGGGACACCCTCGAGGAGATTGCCAACCGCTACCAAGTCTCGCAGCAGCGGATCATCGAGGCCACGCCTCTGAATCGGCCCGAATACTTGCGCATTGGCCAGCACTTGCTCATTCCCGGCGATGTGAGGGAGTTGATCCAGCGGGAGAAGGAGATGATCGCCGCCCAGAAAGCCCGCGAAGAGGAAGAACGCCGCCGCCAGGAAGAAGAAGCCCGACGCCGTGCGGAGGAGGAGGCTCGACGGGAAGCCGAACGTCAACGGCAGGCAGAGCAGGCCCGGCAACAGGCGGAACAGGAACGCCAGGCCCAAGCAGCCCTCCTGGCCGGCGGATCCCTGACCCACACCGTCAGCTCCGGCGACACGATAGAACGGATTGCCGCCCGCTACGGGGTCACTCAGCGGTCGATTATCCGGGCCAATAACCTGCGGAATCCCCATTGGTTGCGGATTGGCCAACGCCTTACCATCCCTGCGCCGGGTACCCAGCCCTCCGCAGCCGCAGCCCCCCCAGCTCCCGCGCAGCCCCAACCTGTGCCGGCGGCTCCCTCCCAGGCTCCTCCCCAGGGGCGCAGTAGCAGTGGCTTTATCTGGCCGGTATCTGGGCAAATTACCTCTGGTTTCGGCTATCGTCGCGGTCGTCTGCATGCTGGGGTGGATATTCCCGGCCCCGTGGGATCCCCGATTTTGGCGGTGATGGAAGGAACGGTAATTTTTGCCGGCAACGGTGGCGATGGCTATGGCAACCGCGTCGATATTCGCCATCCCAATGGGTTGGTTACTCGCTACGCCCACGGCCACCAGATCTATGTCTCCAAAGGTCAGTATGTGCAACAGGGACAGACGATTATGAGCCGCGGTAGCACCGGTTGGAGTACCGGTCCTCACCTACACTTTGAAGTACGTCCCGGTGGAGGCGCGCCTGTGGATCCACGGCCCTTTCTCCCCTAAACTGAGCCGGTCCAGCCATAACAGCTATAACTTGTTAGCCTAAAGACAGCAAGCTTCATACCCTAGGAACACGCCGATGCAGTGGGTGAATGCGCTCTCTCAGCTTCCTTCCCTAGAAGCGGCTCTGCGGCAAGTGGTGGAGGAGGCTAAGGTAAAGCTTCAGGCGGCCCAGCTGAAAAGTGCCCTGACTCGGCAGGTCCAAACGGTGGGATCCGGCAGCTTGCCGGGGGTGCTAACAGGGTATGTCTCCCCTCAACCCCCTCGACCCACGCTGGGAATCCTATTTGTTTCGGGGGCTTTTGCCAGCGAATACATCCGGGTGTTGCCACTGCTGTCGGATCTGCTGGAGGTGGAGGTGTTGATCGGCTGCTCCGGCGGGGGCATTGTCGGTGGGGGGCATGAAATTGAAGATGGCCCGGCTCTATCGTTGTCTTTGGCCGTGATGCCGGACGTGGTGGTGCATCCTTTCCATGTGCGGAGCCATCAGCTGCCGGATCTGGATGCGGCTCCTGCTGCTTGGATCGACCTCATTGGGGTTTCGCCCCAGACCAAGCCCCATTTCCTGATTTTGGCGGATGGCTTTTCCTCGGGAGTTTCTGAGCTGTTGCAGGGGTTGGACTTTGCCTATCCTGGTGCCGTCAAGGTGGGGGGATTGGCCAGTGGGGGCCGTGGCCCCAACAGCAATGCCCTGTTTTTGTTGGATGCACGTACCCCCACTCCTCGGCGGGAAATGCATCGAGAAGGCACGGTGGGGTTAGCCCTCTACGGCAACGTGATGCTGGAGGCGGTGGTGGCTCAGGGCTGCCGTCCGATCGGGATTCCTCTGCGGGTGACAGAAGCAGAGGGAAATGTGATTCTCGGCCTCGAGGGTCGTGCCCCTTTACCCCTTCTGCAGGAGTTGGCAGAACGACTCAGCCCCGCCGATCAACAACTGGCCCGCCACTCTCTCTTCATTGGCCTGCTCATGAACGAGTTCAAGTCGGAGCCAACGCCGGGCGATTTTTTGATTCGGGTGATTTTGGGAATTGACCCGCGGGTGGGGGCGATGGCCATCGGGGATCGGGTGCGCCCCGGCCAGACGGTGCAATTTCATCTGCGGGATGCCCAAACTTCGGCGGAGGATTTGCGCTGGGCTCTGAGCCGGTATGGTGCTGAGCACAACTTGGGTCAAAGTCGTTCTCAAGAGCAACCGCCGGCAGCAAGGCCGGATCCCTGTGGAGCGTTGATGTTCTCCTGTTTGGGGCGCGGACAAGGGTTGTACGGCACCCCTAACTTTGATTCACAGCAGTTTCGGGAATTGCTCGGGGAACTGCCTTTGGGGGGCTTCTTTTGCAATGGCGAGATCGGCCCCGTTGGGGGATCCACCTTTTTACATGGCTATACCTCCTGTTTCGGCATTTTCCGACCTGCCCACTAGAGGGCTAGGCCTGCCCCTCAGCCACTTCTTTGTCCACCGGCCCAGACGCTGCAATGGTGTGGGGAAAACCATTGCCCAACCGGTTAACACCAGACAGAGCACCCCCAGCCCAATCAACACAAAAGTCGGGATCCGCACCACCCCCACCCAAAACCAGCTCAGCACATGGGCCTCCAGCAGGCCAACCCAGAACCAACAAGCCAAGGCCGGGATCCAGCGTCGGGGATACCCAAATGCCGTCAACAGCAAAACCTGCAAGGTAATCAGCAAACAAGCAGGCACCAACGCTCCGCACACCCAGCCGCAATAAGCCCGTGACCAACTGAGGAGAAGCCCTGAATCCGTCATGAAAGTTGGGATTGGGATCCCGACCATGCTCAATGCCCTCCGGCAACGGTTGCACAAGTCTTCTCAACCTACCGCAGCTTGTCTTCACAAGGGGCATTGGGGTTGCCATTCTTGACCCAATCTCAAGGGGCGGGATCCCTTCACCCCAGAGGCCGGTGGAATTGGATAAGTGGAATTGGATAAACTGAAAATCTTCTGTTGACAGATTGGCAAAAGGTTTCTCATGCAGCTCCATCTCAGCGATCCGCCGCTCACTCAGGGGGAATGTGCCCTGGTTTACTGCTTTGCCCCCTCGGGTGGGAATGGCAACTTCTCCTTGCCTGGCGAGATCGCCCCTTGGGATGAGAAAGTGTGGTCGGGACTGCTGGCGGAAGTCGTCCAGGAGCAGGGATTTCAGGGGAAGCCCAACAGCAGCGTCGCGCTGCGAGTAACTGGAGACATCCGCAAGGTGGTGTTGGTGGGGTTGGGGGATCCCGCCACCCTCACCTTAGAAGCCCTGCGCCGGGCCACAGCCAACGGCCTGCGCCAGGCCCACAGCTTAAAAGCCAAGCAGGTGATGCTGTCTTTGCCGGAAACCGGTCTGGATCGGGTGCGGGTGGTGCAGGCGGTGGCCGAAGCCAGCCTGTTGGTGGCTCATCAAGATGTCCGGTTTAAGTCGCAGCCCAAAGGTGAGGGAGACAGTGGGTTTTCGGTGCAGGAGGTAACCCTCTTGGTACCAGGGTTGGCCCAGGCTCGCCCCGACTACGAAGCCGCGCTGCAACGGGCTATCGAACTGGCGGCGGGCACAATCTTGGCACGGGAACTGGTGGCTGCCCCCGCCAACATTGTTACCCCCCTCACGCTGGCGGAGACTGCGCGTCAACTGGCCCAGGAGTACGGCCTACAGGTGGAGATTTTGGGCCAGGAAGAATGCGAAGCCCTGGGCATGGGAGCCTTTTTGGGGGTGGCCAAAGCCTCGGATCTGCCGCCGCAGTTTATTCACCTCACCTACAAGCCCGAACAGGGGGATCCCGTCACCAAGTTGGCGCTGGTGGGCAAGGGTCTCACCTTCGACTCCGGCGGCTTGAACATCAAAACCGACTCCCGCAGCATCGCCATGATGAAAACCGATATGGGGGGATCCGCGGCGGTCTTGGGGGCAGCGCGTGCCCTGGCCGCCCTCAAGCCTCAGGCAGAGCTGCACTTTATCGTCGCCGCTACCGAAAACATGATCAGCGGCCACGGCATGCACCCAGGGGATATCCTTACCGCCTCCAACCAGAAGACCATCGAGATCAACAACACCGATGCGGAAGGTCGCCTCACCTTGGCGGATGCGCTGGTGTTTGCCGAAAAGTTGGGGGTGGATGCCATTCTCGATTTGGCCACCCTGACGGGCGCTTGTGTGATTGCATTGGGAGAAGAAATTGCCGGGTTGTTCACTCAAGATGAGACCCTAGCTCAGGAATTGCAGCAGGCAGCCAATCTTTCGGGGGAGAAAATTTGGCGGATGCCGATGGAGGAGAGCTACTTCGAGGGGCTCAGCTCCATCGTGGCGGATATGAAAAATACCGGCCCCCGTCCGGGCGGCTCGATCACTGCCTCGCTGTTCCTGAAGCAATTTGTAGAGAAAACCCCCTGGGCCCACTTGGATGTGGCTGGCCCGGTATGGACGGAGCGAGACTCCGGCTACAACAACAAAGGGGCTACGGGCTACGGGGTACGCACGCTGGTGGAGTGGGTCTTGGCACGGCAAGCAGCAGCGGCCCAACCCTGACCCCGCCGGGATCCCCCACTGGGGCGCGTTGGGCAAATCCTAAAATCGCCCTTCTCGTAGCTCGTCGTCAGCCTACCCTAGAGATCAGGCTCGGGTACCGCGAATGAACCACTCTGACCTGATAAAACCGGCGCGACAGGGGGATCTGGCCGCCCTTACTCAACTGCTGCACCGTGCTTTGGGCCCGAAAGGGATCCGGCCCCTCCTGACTCGGAGGGGCTCCACCCTGCACATCCAGTTGCAAACCGAGCGGAGTGTTGCAGCGGCTGCAGTGATCCCTTCCCTGCAGGCGGGCTTTTTGCGCCTAGGGATCCCTGGCCTCGACACGTTAGAGATCTCAGCGGAGATCTCAGGGGGGCAAGGGGCAAAACCCCAGTGGCGACAGGTGTGTGTATTGTCGGGACCTTCCCAGGAGTCAGAGCAGGATCCGCCCG
This sequence comes from Thermostichus sp. DRC_bins_24, assembly GCA_039794845.1. Classification (GTDB taxonomy): domain Bacteria; phylum Cyanobacteriota; class Cyanobacteriia; order Thermostichales; family Thermostichaceae; genus Thermostichus. The sequence continues at coordinate 50,132 of JAUQVK010000103.1, read as the reverse complement.
CTAACCTTTTGCAAACCGGGGCCATTCTGGCGGGAACCTATCGGCTGCTGCGGCAGTTGGCCCAGAATGATCGCAGGCGCACTTGGTTGGCCGAAAGCAAGAAGGGAGCCGGGGCACACCACCCCACTCAAGTGGTGCTCAAGCTGTTGCCCTTTGAACCGGGCTTGCAGTGGGCCGATTTTAAGTTGTTCCAGCGGGAAGCACGTGTGCTGCAGCATCTGGATCACCCCTTGATCCCCCGCTATTGCGACTCATTTGAATTCACCACCCCTGACCACACCACCTGGTTTGGCTTGGCCCAGACCTACGTGCCGGGACACTCCCTCAAGGCGCTTCTGGAGGCGGGGCATCGCTTCACCGAGGCAGAGGTGCGGCGGATTGCAGCCGATGTGCTGTCGGTTTTGGTCTACCTGCACCAACTCAGCCCGCCCCTCTTGCATCGGGATATCAAACCCAGCAACCTGATTGCCGATGACCGGGGCCGCACCCATGTGGTGGACTTTGGCTCGGTACAGGATCGCAGCCCCAGTCCTGGCCAGAGCTTTACGGTGGTGGGATCCTACGGCTATGCTCCGGTAGAACAATTTGGTGGGCGGGCCGTACCCGCTTCGGATCTGTACGCGCTGGGGGCTACCCTGATCCATTTGCTCACCGGCACCCCTCCTGCCGATTTGCCACAGCACCGGTTGAAGATCCAGTTCGCCGGACGCATCAGCATTTCCCCGGCCTTGGCCCGTTGGATCGACCGCTTAATCGAACCGGCCCCGGAAAACCGCTATCGCACTGCCTTGGCAGCACTGCAGGCTTTGCAGAGTTTGCACCCCGATGAGCCACCCCCAGACCCCAAGCTCCCCAACTCAGATGGCTCAGACGGGATCCCTCGGGATCTCACCCAGCTCACAGCAGGTCATCTCCTTGCCCATCTGCAGAAGATTCACTACCCCCAGTGCTTCTTCACCGCTGCCCGTGGCGAACCCCTCTCTGCCGACTCCAGACGGAACCCGATGCCGCAACGGATCCCGAAACCCTACGGCTGCCGCATCCAACTGGAGGCCACCCCCGCACAGGTGCAGATCTGCTTGCCCCGACGAGGACTCTACTGGGGGGATCTGTTTCCGGTGGGGCTTTGGACTGTCTTTGCAGCGGTGATCTTATCCCTGGGATCCTGGCCGTTTGCCTTGGCCTTGTGGGGGGTGGCCGCGTGGGGATTCCAGGTGGCGTTTGGCCGTACCCGCCTTACCCTGCGGCGGGATCAGGTTCAGATCGAGCGGCGGTTTTTGGGCATTTACCTGCGGCGACAGGAGCCGACCGCCGCCGTTTTGGGCGCTTTCCACGAACAAGGGCAACAGGTGCCTTGGGCGGTGAACAGCCACTGGGTAACCCTGCAGGTGGGCATTAAAAGTTACCGACTGGGGGGCTATCCCCTCAGCTGGGTGGAGTGCCGCTGGTTGGCGCAGGAAATTCAAGATTGGCTCAAGAAGGGCTAGGGCAGGTTTTGCAGCACGGTGTTGACCACTGCCGCTGAATTGAGAGCTGCTGTCTGAAAAAAGCTCAAAAAATCCGTATCATCCCCGGCATCACTGACGGAGCGCACCAGCAAACAGGGGATCCCGGCCTCTTGGGCCACGCGCACCACCGCTGCCCCCTCCATTTCCACCACCAGCGCACCCGTGCGTTTTTGGATCTCTTGCCGCAACCCCGCATGGGCCACAAACACATCCCCGGTTGCCACCAAGCCTTGATGAATGACGGGATCCCGCCCTTGCAGAGGGTGGAGGGGAATCTTCTCGGGATGGGCCACGATCAGGTCGTAAAGGGCGCTATCGGCTTGGGCCAAGGGGTGCCGTAACTCAGGAATAAAATCAATGCCCAACACAAAGCCCTCCTCCCGTCCGGTGCCGAAATCGTGCTCAATGGCCGCGTGGGCCAGCACCACATCCCCCATCTGCAGATGCTCCACCAAAGCGCCAGCCACCCCCGTGAAAAGGATGCCCCGCAACGGAAAATGCGCCACCAACAGGGCCGCCGTGGTTGCCGCCCTCACCTTGCCCACCCCCCCCTGCACCACCACCACCGGTTGTCCGGCCAGGGATCCCTGATGAAATTGCCGTCCCAGATGGGTTTGGGTGGAGAGGGTTTCCATCGCCTCGGTGAGCATGGCCACCTCTTCCGGCAGGGCCCCGAGAATGCCGATCATCCCTTCGCCAAAAGGAGCAGACTGAAGGGGATCAGATTGCCAAGAGTTCACAGGTCTATCCTTTACGCTTGCGTTGCCGAGGGTATGTTTTGTCCCCACATGCCCGGCCACTTGGTTACCTTGAGATCCCCCAGCACCTGCACCTGACAGGCCAAGCGCAACCCTTTTGAGAGCTGATGGGGGGGCAAAGACAGACGGGTTCGCTCTCGCCAGCCCATTGGGGAAACGTCTCCTTCGATCTGCACCGCACAGGTACCACAGGTGCCCAGCCCATGACAGTTCACAATGTGAGCCGGTGGATTGTAAAGCGGGATCCCAGCTTCTAGCAACACCTGGCGGAGATTGGCTCCCTCCCCACAGGAAAGGGTACGCTCTTGAACTTGGATCTGCGGCATCGGAGAACCTCCTCGACCACGAACAGTTTTATTCTGGCTCGAGAATGGCCTCAAAGTGGGTGACCGGATGGGTCGGATCTCCAGGCGGTATAGTTGAGGTGGTTGGATAGGGAGTAGGGAACAAGACCATGGTCTACAGTGAGCCGCTCATGAGCGCCTTCGACCGTTCTCCAGAAACTTTTCTGGACTCGCAAGAACCGATCCACTACGCCGAGATCGTCTCAGCAGTGGTCTCTAGCCTCAAGGAGGATGCCGCCTACGAGAACCATGAGCAGGGGCACACCTGGAAGTTCACCTACGGCACGGTGGAAGTATTCGTCCATTTGAGCGGCGAATCTGTAGAAGACACCCTTTCGGTGTGGTCGCCAGTCTTAACCCTACCCGTGGCAGAGCCGGCCAAATTGATGCAAAAATTGCTGGAGAAAAACTGGAGCGACACCCTCGAAGCCCGCTTTTGCATTTGGAATGATCAGGTGGTGCTCAACTACTACCGCACCCTGGAAGGGATCACCGCGGGTGAAATTTCTCGTGCCATCACCATCGTGGCCAGCTTGGCAGATGAATACGATGAGCCTCTACAAACCGAGTTCCCGAAGGCTTAACCCCTAGCTTTGCCAACAAACATGGGATCCCACGGGTACTGGCTGCCCTATCGGGTGGCCTCTGGCACTTGGCAAATGGAGCAGGATCGCCAGCTTTTGCACAGGCTCCGTCGGGATCCACAGCCCTGTTTACGCTTTTATGGCTGGGATCGGCTCACCCTCTCGCTGGGGCGACATCAAGTTTGGTCAGATCCGCCGCCAGGGATCCCAACGGTGCAGCGGCCTACAGGGGGGCGAGCGGTGTTGCATCAGGCGGCTGAGGATGCGGCAGAGCTCACCTACAGCTTGGTTATGCCCCTGTCCTCTTTGCAAGCAAGGTTGCCCAACTTGAAGCGGGCCTGTGTGTACGACTACTGCTGCCGCTTTTGGGTGCAGGGGTTGGCGGAGTTGGGCATTGCTGTGGATCCCCCGAGCTCTCCCGAATGCCAGACCCACGAACGCCTCTACCTCAACAAAACCAGTTGCTTCGCCACCCGCACCCGGGCCGATCTGAGCTGGCAGGGCAAAAAGCTGATGGGCAGTGCGCAACTGTGGCAACCCTGGGGGATCCTACAACAGGGATCCCTTTTGCTGCGGCCCAATCTGGAGCTTTGGGGGCAGTATTTGCCAGGTTCTCAGGTGATCGGGATTCACGAGATTTGCCCGGAGGCGCCCGGGATCCCGGGCTTGATCGACCATTTTTTGCGGGTGGCGCGGCAGTGTTTCGAGGTGGATTGGCAAGCACAAGCCTGGCCGAATGGTCTGGATTTATGAGGATCCCGAGATTGGGCTGAGTAAAGCTCCGACCTTGCACGGGGCTGATGTGAAGCCACTGGTGCTAAGAACCGGCCGAATAGCCGAACAACAGATTCTGGAGATGTGGGCTGTGCTGGAATTGAACCAACGACTCCCCTTTATTTCAGCCTGTGAATCTCTTGCTAGGAAAGGAATATGGGGATCCCAGTGTATGTATCGTTTACAGCCCTTTACGCCCGGGGCACACCGGCGTGTCCGCCGGTCACGCACAACAACTGTGGGAGTTAGGATCCGCTCTCTAGAAGGCTAGTGCTCCGCACCTCGCGGAGCGAGAACAGGAAACACGCTCCCTGCTGTAGAAAACCCGCCCAAGGGCTGTAATCGAAGTGCCCAACAGAGAAGTAGTCTAACCCGTCAGGGATCCCCACCCAATTACCCGGTTTTGGGGAAGGATTGGATCCCACACCCCAATGTGGGAACTGCTTCTTGATGTGGGAATTGCTCCTTGGCTTTGGGCAGGTTGTTTTGCCGACGGTGATAAGACGGAAACAGCTCATCGGCAGGAATAATGTATTCCTTGTCCAACGAGCATCGGTCTATCGGACACTTACGCGAGGCAATCCGGTCTTTGAGTTGGCGCAAGGCGTAGTTATACAGGCCTCTGCACGGTTCAAGCCCCGACCGCAGAGGACTCTGCTGTGGGGCATTGGGATGGATTCGAATAGATGCGATAGGTGTAGTTCATGGTCAGCGTAGCTGTGTTCTACCGCTCACCAGACTGAACAGTGAATGGTTGTCTCCTGCCCATGCAGGGGAATCGACAAGCGCGGGGAGTCCATGTATCCCGACGCTGACCCTAGGGGGCAGAGCACGGGACCTATCGTGCTCCGCACGACCCGGAGGGTCATTGTCCTCCGGACGACCCGGAGGGTCATCGCTCCCTGTAGCGCAGCGTGCCGCAGGCTTACCCCTCATTAGTTAAAGAAGTTAAAGAGCCGTATGGGTTTAGGAATTACCCTGAAGCTTGGTGCCGTTGCTCGGTTTCTCCGTGAGCCTTGAGGAGGGCAGCCAGTTTGCGGCGCATCAGGATCCCTGGCTTATCGGCGGCCAGGTGTTGCTCGGCTTCGATGCTGAGGGGAGTATCCCAGGTGGTGGTTTGCAAAATGGCCTCGTCTTCTTGAACCACCATGCGGTTGAACTCGATGATCCCCGCAGCAGGAACATCTTCTTCTCGGTCGCTGCGAATCCAAAAATGCACCAACTGAGACTCGCGATCGTTAATGGGGGTAGCAGCCATAAACAGCACGGCGATTAACCCATTGGGATAAGTGATACGGCCGCGATGCACGAACGGCATAAACCAAGTTGCATCGGTATAACGAATGGTTTTCTCCTCGAAAATGCCCAGGTTTCGCTGCTGTAGAGGCGGGTTGGTGGCGGGTATGGCGGTGCGAGCCCGTAAGCCCCATTCCAGTTCTTCTAGTTCCATCGGCGGGGGGATGGGGTTGCTGGTATCTCCGAAGGTTTGGGTATGAACGATGCTGAAATGGGCATTATCCAAGAGGTTTTCCATCATGCGCAGGCCACTGCACGGGAAGCGCTGATAAAAATGGTGGATGACTCGAAAACCCGGATCCTCCGCCTCGGGAAAATCGGGGATGGGCTGCAGGGGCCGATCATGCAAACACACCCAAACGTAGTCGTAGCGAATTTGAGTTTGAAAAGCCCTCACTTTATAGCTGCTCGGGATCCGTTCTGTTGCCGTCAGCTGTGGTACCTTGACACAGGCCCCGGAGCCATCGAATTGCCAGCCGTGGTAGGGGCACTGAATCCTTCCTTCCACCACACAACCTTGCGAAAGTCGCGCCGTGCGATGGCAACAGCGATCTTCGACGGCGGCGGGTTTTCCCGTTGGATCCAACCAGAGCACGATTCGCTGCCCCAGCAACTCAAACGGCTTTGGCCCCGCTTGCAGGTGGCTGACAGGGATCACCGGATACCAAAACCGCTTCAAGACAGGTTGTTGCGTCACCAGCATGGGCAGATCCAGCCAAGGATAGCGGTAGGGTAGCGGCTTCTCTGGAAGCGAGCAGTTGTGCTTGCTACTTTTGCAGCCAAAAAGGGAAAAAGGCCTATCTTCTGCGGGAATCCCCAAGGCCAGAGCCTGGCGCTAGAGTGGAGGTTGGCGGTGCTGTGGGATTAACAAATGCTCTCTCTGGAGCGCAAGGGCGCTGTGGATGGCCCAATCCATTTGGCGGAATACATCGACCACACCCTATTGCTGCCGATGGCTACCCCAGAGCAGATCGATCAGGCGTGTGAGGTGGCGCTGCGCTATCGCTTCCCCAGTGTTTGCATTGCCCCCTGTTATGTACCGCGGGCGGTCGAGCGTCTGCACGGATCCCCGGTACGGGTGAGCACGGTGGTGGGGTTTCCGATGGGCACAGCAACGGCAGAGGTAAAACTTTATGAGGCGCAAGTAGCCGTAGAGCAGGGCTGCCAAGAGCTCGATGTGCGCATCAACTTGGGTTGGCTGAAGGCGGGAGAGTTGGATCGCCTCCATGCCGAAATTGCGCAATTGGTAGAAGAGACGGGGGTCTGTATCAAGGCCATTTTGGAAACCGCACTCCTCACCGAAGAAGAAAAGAAACTGGCGGCAGAGGTGTGCATCGATGCGGGTGTGGACTTTTTAATGACCTCCACCGGCTGGATGGGGGGAGCGACGGTGGCGGATGTGCAACTGCTGTGGCGACTGAGCCAGGGGAAGGTGGCGGTTAAGGCATCGGGGGGCATTCGGACGGTGGCTCAGGCGGAGGCGATGATCGAGGCAGGAGCCAGTCGCATTGGCACCTCCTGGGGGCTGGAGCTGATGCAAGAACTCCACGCCAAAGGAGCGGCCAGCGCATGAGTGGGCGCACCTATCGGGTTACGGGCATCAATTTGAAAGGGATCCCACTGGGGGAGTCGGATCGGATCATCATCATCCTTACCCGCGAGCAGGGGTTGATTCGGGCGGTAGCCAAGGGAGCCCGCAAGCAGCCCTCCAAACTGGGGGGACGCATGGAACCTTTTGTGATCAACGACCTGCTTATTGCCCAGGGGCGTTGGCCAACCCAAGCCGATGCCTCCCAGAGGTTGCAACGCATCGCCCAAGCGGAAACCCTGCAAAGTTTTCCCCGCCTCAGCCGCAGTCTGGCCCATCTCACGGCGGCTCAATACCTGGCGGAGGTCACCCTGATTTTGGCCCTGCCCGAACAAACCCAAGAGGATCTATTCGTGTTGCTGGTGGAACATCTGGAGCGTCTGGAACAGGCCAGTTCCGACGTAAAGGTCTTGCCTCTACTCACCCACGGGCTGTATCACCTCTTGGCACTGGCCGGCTTTGCTCCTCAGGTGCAAGCCTGTCACTACTGTCGGGGGAGGCTAGCGGGCGGTGCTTTTTTCAGCCTCAATTCCGGGGGCATGGTCTGTGAGCCCTGTCGGGTGGCGCAGCGGCCTAACCCCATCTCTTGGGTCTCGGCTACGGTTTTACAAGCATTGGGATCCCTTCCCAACCCCACCTTGCCCCTGTCTGAAGATTCCCTACCTTTGGCCGCTTGGCTGGGGGCAGAACGTCTGTTGCGGCGCATTTTGGAGCACCATGCCGAGCGGGAAATTCGCTCCGCACAACTGTTGGCCAGTTGTTATGCCTTGGCCCTTTCTGAAGAGTCAGCCTCTCTTTCAAACGGTCAGGGATCCCCTGATGGGGGGATGACGTTTCCTGAAGAAGTTGTGAAGGTATGTATCAAGATTGGTAAAACAATTGGAGAATAGACCGCTAAGGTGGGCCGGCAGCCGCTTCTGGATGATAAATTAGGTTGTGGAAAGTAACTTCTTGCGAAGACTCCTCAGGCTCAGTGGCGGCCAACCGAGATGGTTGTTGTGCAGGAGTGGATTTCACGTGTTGTGCGCGTGTTGCGTGTGAGTATTGGGTAAAGTTGAAGTTGGAGCTTTAACAAGATTGAGCGAACTCCCCCAAGAACCTTCCTCTAATCCTCCCTCTTTTCCCCCCCAGGCACAGGGGTTAAGGGTGGGTTTGAGGACTGCTAAGCAAGGGTTTGAGGGTATTGAAGTTTCTGGGGGTAGTCTGCTTTCAATGGTCTAAGCCGTTTGGATTTTGGAGTGGCCAGCCATCCGTTGGCTTTAGCCTTCCTTTTTCGGGATCCCTATAGCAGTTCAGGAGTTGCAGCACCGTGGAAGCACAGCGTAAAGAACGGATTCTCGTGGTCGATGATGAGGCCAGTATTCGACGCATTTTGGAAACCCGTCTTTCCATGATCGGGTACGACGTGGTCACGGCCTCGGACGGGGAAGAAGCGCTGGATGTCTTTCACAAGCAGGATCCGGATTTGGTGGTTCTGGATGTGATGATGCCGAAGCTGGATGGCTATGGGGTTTGTCAGGAGTTGCGCAAAGAATCGGATATTCCGATCATCATGCTGACTGCCTTGGGGGATGTGGCCGACCGGATCACGGGGTTGGAATTGGGGGCCGATGACTACGTGGTCAAGCCCTTTTCTCCTAAGGAATTGGAAGCGCGCATTCGGTCGGTGCTACGGCGGGTGGCACGGGCGGCTCACGACGGGATCCCCAGCTCCGGGGTGATCCAGGTGGGGGATATTCGCATCGATACCAACAAGCGCCAGGTTTATAAGCGGGATGAGCGCATTCGCCTGACGGGGATGGAGTTTAGCCTGTTGGAATTGCTGGTCAGCCGGTCGGGGGAAGCCTTCTCTCGCTCCGAGATTTTGCAGGAAGTCTGGGGCTACACCCCTGAGCGCCATGTGGATACGCGTGTGGTGGATGTGCACATTTCTCGGCTGCGGGCAAAGCTAGAAGATGACCCAAGCAACCCGGAATTGATCCTAACGGCACGGGGCACGGGCTATCTGTTTCAGCGCATCATTCAGGGGGAAGAGTAGCGGGGATCGATCCCTTCTAGCCAGTCCTGGAGGGCCGCCCGCACCTGCTGCAACACTCCCAACCAGTCAGCAGGAGCTCCCTGTCGAAACAGGCGCATCACCTTGGGGTACCAGGGGCTATCTGGACGGTTGAGGAGCCAGCGCCAATCGGCGGCAAACGGAAGCAACACCCATACGGGTTTGCCCATCGCCCCGGCCAAATGGGCCACCGCTGTATCAACGCTGATCACCAGATCCAGCTGGGCAATGGCCGCTGCCGTATCAACAAAGCTACGAAAACGGGATCCCCACTCCAAAACCCGATGCTGCTCCAGCAGGGAGCCGATCTCGCTCAGATCTTCCCCCACCTGCAGGCTCACCCACTGGATAGTGGGTAGGTTGAGCTGTTCGAGCAGCAGCGAAATCGGGCAACTTTTTAGCCTTTGAATGCGGTTCAGTTCAGGATGGGCGCGTCTGCCGCTGGCCCACACCAGACCCACCTTTGGGGACGTCCTGGGGGCAAGGTCTACAAGGGGTTCGATCGAGGGGGTGCTTGAGCTGCTCCTGAGATAAGGGATCCGGTCGGGAATGGTCTCCAGCGTCGTCCCCAACCGCTGGGGCAAGCTGAGCAGGGGAAGGTGGTAAACGAAGGGTAGCAAGGGATCCTGTTGCGAAAACACCCGGATGCAGTGGCCCTCGAAATTGTCCTTCAGAAGCTCCACCAGTGGCTCCTGGCAACGCAGCAGGATTTGGGCTTCGGGATGGGCCTGAGCCAGCAACGGCAGATAGCGCACGAACTGAATCGTGTCCCCCAGCCCCTGCTCGGCGTCAATCAACAGCGTTTGTTGGTGGAGAGGGGAGCCCATCCAGAGGGGTTGGGTGAAGGTTGGATAGTCCGCCCCCCGCCGCCGCAACCGCCACTCGTATTCCCGCCAACCCTCCGTATTCCCGCCAACCCTCCGTATAGCGACCCAAACTCAGCAAGGCTGTGCCGAGGTTCCAGTGGATCTCGGCCCAATGAGGGGCCAGCTGCAGGCCACGCCGATAAGACTCAATGGCTGCTTCCAGTTGGTTTTGTTCTTGCAAGACGGTGCCCAGGTTGTTGTGGGGCTGTGGATCCCCTGGCAACAACGCTATCGCCTGCTCGAGATAATCGGCTGCCTCCTCCAGACGATCTTGTAAATGCAGACAATGGCTGAGGTTCACGAGAATTCGACCGTCCTTGGGTGCAAGAGCCAGAGCCTGACGAAACCAGCGCTCTGCTTCCACAGCTTGGCCATTCAACATCAGAGCATTTCCCAAGGTGGCCAACCCATAGGGATGGGAGGGCTGTGCCATCGCCGCCTGTCGCAGCACCGAGATTGCCTGAGCCGCTTTCCCTTGCGTAAGCCGACAACTGCCCAAACCCAGGAGCAATTGCCCATCATCGGGGGCAAAAGTCAGGCCCTGCTCATAAGCCCGCGCCGCTTCCTCAAGGTTGCCGAGCCTCATCCAAGCCTGGCCCAACTCCCGCCAAGCCGGAACCCAATCTTCCTGTAGGTTCAGAGCCCGTTGCAGGTGGATCAGAGCCTGTCGGGGATCCCCCAGTTGCAGGTAGAGGGATCCCAGCAAAGCCTGGGCTTCAAACCGGTCTGGATGAGCACGGATCAGCTGCTGGCAGAGGCGAAAAGCGGCCCCGAGATCCCCTGCTTGTTGATGTTGTCGGGCCAGAGCCAAAGTGGCCTCTGGAGGGGAAGAGGAGGGTGCAGGTTGGGAAGACTTTCCAAAGCCCTGTGGGCCCGCTTGCCGGTCACCTTTCCCCTGCCCAAAGCCGCGTGGCACGTCTTTCCCCTCGCCGATTCCCAAGCTCAGGCTAGCAGAAGACTCTGATCCACCTCATTCTGCCAGATGAAACCCCAAGACTCAGCTCCGACGGAACAGGCTATCTAGGTAGATCCGCGCGGCCCGTCGGTCGGTATCGCCGCTCTGGAGCAGAAACAGCGAGAGGGCCGCTGTGACCACTCGGTCTTGATCCCAATCGGGATGACGAGAGAGGTAGCCCTTGAGGGTGTCGTGGAGCTCCTCCGGAATCTCGCTCAAAATGCTGACACTGGGAGAATTCATAGTCCAACTACTCACTTCACTCGAGATCGAAGGGTGAAACCAATAGAATCCATGGGCATGGCCAAAGCCGCCCAAACAGGCAAAATCCAAAACAACAAATCCTAAATGTAGGCAGAGGCTCGCCAACGGGCGAGAGCAAAACCAGGCCACTTATAGCCTGGCGACCAACATAAAAAAGGAAAAGGGAACACTACCGCCCCTAAGCCCGCCCCAGGCACAGAAGCGGAACAGAGTCCTTGACAACCTGTTGTCTGCCTTTGGGGATCCGGTTGGGGAAAACCTCCACACCCCTCACCCTCAGGTGGGGCTATTCTGCCCTCTGCCCCATGGGGGATGTCAATCCTGTGGACGGGCACAAAGATTGCAAAAGGTCCCAAATGATTTTGATGGGATCGGCAAAAACGGCCCAATTTCGTTACTTCTTTGTGGATGTATTCGGCTGAACCTTCTCATCTCAACTTTTCCACAGAAACCTCCAATGCTCCCTCCCAAAAGAATGCTCCTGTGGAAAACTGTCCGTCACCCTGTGGAAAGTCTGGGGAAAACCTGTGGATTTCTGAGAAATCTGGAGTTGTCCAAAAATTTTTGGGGCGGGGATCCCTCAGGGCCACTCGACGCGGTAGCGCAAAAACAGCTCTGTGGATCCCTGTGCGCCAGATCCTGGCGCACCCTGACGACACTCCAGCAGCTGCAGTCGGGGGGGGGATCCCGCCAGTTGCCAACCCTCAATGCTAGCGGGCGAGTCAGGATATCCACTCAACAGCACCGGCGCGAGGGTCACCCACAGCTCATCCAGAGCCTGTGCCCCCAGAAACGCCCCCAAGAGCTGCCCCCCGCCCAACAGCCCCACCCGTTCAATGCCCAAATCTCGTAGACGCGCCAGCCGTGTTTGCAAATCCCAGTTGGGGGCCACCCAGATGTCCTCAAAGCCAGGTTGCTGCTGCCACCGTTGGAATCCGGCTGGCGTTGTCCAGAGCCAGCGGGTGAGGGGCTGGCGAAAAAAGGGCAGATCAGGGGGGATGTTTCCACTGCCGGAACAGATGATCGTCAAAGGTTGTGGGGATAGGCCCTGTTGGGTTCTGCGTTCGAGCAGGTCGGGATCCTTGATACGCAAGCTGGTGCCGTAGGCTCGTAGCGTCGCTGCCCCCATGATCAAGGCCTGTTGCTGGGCGGCCTGGGTTTCCAGGTGCCGATAGTCTTCAGGGCTGCTGAAGTGGGGTCTTTGCGCCCGGTGGGCAGCAATCCTTCCATCCAGGCTTTGGGCAAAGATGGCCACCAGATGCGGACGGGGAGCCTTCAAAGGGAAAGTCTCAGGGAAACAGTAGGCAAAGCCAGCAAATCGACCAGAATAGAGTCAAGCTGTGTTGAAAAGGCAGTGGCACAGACAACTGCCAAGTCACAAGATGGCCCACGTGGGACAGCTATGTTAGGAACACTACAATCATCTACCATTCGGGTTGAGGTCGAGGCGGGTTCATCGACATTACGGCGTTGCTTGACAGAAGTGGAGCTGTTGCGTCAATGGATTTGGCCTCAGCAGTTGCAGGGATCCCTGCCCAAAAGCTTAGAAATGGGCAGCACCTTCAACGCTCAATGTGGCCCCGTTTCGATCATGCACCAAGTGGAAACCCTCCTACCAGAGCGACTGCGCCTGCTGATGTGGGGAGGAGCCGACGGCTACTGTGATTGGTTGTGGGGGAATGGCTGGGTGCAGTTACGGGTGGAGGCAGTCTCCCTTCTGCCCCTGGGGATGGGACAGTTGTTGATCCTACGGCAGTTGCAACAGTTTGCCCAAAGCCAAGAACACTCCTCTTCCTAACGGTTAGTGCCCAAATGAATTGCTTGTTTGCCCAGTCTTGATTACGGCAGCTGCATTCCATTCCTCTGAGGGTTTTCCACTATGATGGTTGTAACGAAGTTTGCTCCTCCCACTGGAGAGGCCCAATGAATCGGTCGACCAGCCCTGCCCCAGCCGCGATTGACCGGGAAAAACTTGAGATCCGGATAGGGGAAGCCCTCAACAAAGCCGGACTGCTCACCCCGGCGCAACTGGCTCAGGCCATGTGGGAAAAGGCCGACACCCCCTTGATGTTGGGGGAGCTGTGCATGCAGCACGGCTGGGTTGCCCCCGAAGATCTTTACCCCCTCCTCCCGATCGAGTTGGTGCGCATCGGCGAGATTTTGATGTTGCACGGTTATCTGGAGCTGGAGCAGATCCGTGAGGCGCTGATCCAGCAGAAGCAGCAACCCCAGCACAAACTGGGGGAGATCCTGGTGCAACAGGGCTGGATCCAGTCCCACTGGTTGGACTGGGCGCTTGACAAACAACAGCACCTACGCCGCCAAGCGGGAGCGGGCAATAGCTGGGAAGTGATGTTGGAGCACTGGTCTACCATTCCCGATCAGCCCCCGCTCTACGCCTCCCCTTTGCAGGCAGCTCGTGGCGCCTACAAAGCCACCCTGCAGTACAAAGCCCAACTGGAAAGCTACAAAGAGCAAGTTGCCACCCTAGAAGCCCAGCTGGAACAGCAGCGGGAACAGCAACGGGCCATGGCCGGCCAATCGCTGCAGCAGCTTGCCGACTATCAAGCCCGCCAGCACGAACAGCAGCAGCGCATTGCGGAATTGGAAGCCCAGCTAGCCGCCCAAATCGAACAGGCAGCCCGGCAACAGGCTGTGGCTCAGCAGCGCATTCAAGACCTGGAAGGCCAACTCCAAGCTCAGCAAGCCCAGGGATCCGCCCAAACCCGGGCCTTGGCCGAGCAACTGCAAGCCGCCCAAACAGAACTGGAAACCCTACGCCGCCGCTGCCACGACCTAACGGAATGGCAATCCCAGGCCAAGCACAAGCTGCAAGAGCTGGGATCCCAGTTGCAGCACCAGCAACACTTGCAACAAACACAGGCCCAGCAGGCCCAAGCCCAGCTCCAGCGGCAACTTCAACAGGCAGAAGCCCAAATAGCTGCCCTTAACCACACCCTGCAGGAGCACCAACATCAGCTGCAACTGGCCCAATCCACCAAAAATCGTTTGGTCTCCGACCTGGCCCAAGCCCGCGAAGAAACCGCCGAGGTCACCCACCGCCTGCAGAGGCAGTACCAGGAGGTCCAAACCCAGCTTCAAAATGCCCAAGCACAGGTGCGCCAACTCCAGACCCAGCTTCAGAAAGCCCAGGAGGAAAACCGTGCCCTAACGGCAGCAGCGGCCCAAGCCCGGCGAACTTCTCCAGCTCCAGTTGCGGCTACCCCCGCCCAAGAGGAAGAGGACATCGCAGCCTTGACCATTGCTGAATTGGCAGCAGAGATGAGCACCCCTGTAGCCGAACCTACCGATTTGCCCCCACAGGGATATCTAGGCGAAGAGGATCTGGAAGCCTTACAGCGGGCTACCCCCTGGGTACAGCGGGTATTGACACAATTGCGAGCGGCTGGCCTCATCGACAACCCCGGCATCGAGACGGTGATTTATGCTTGGGAGAAGGAAGGGGGGACCTTCACGGATGTGTTGGCTCACCACAGCCACCTCAAGCCCGAGACGGTCAAAGACGCGGCCAAAGTTTTCAGCGAAGGGGGCTATTCCGTTGGCTTGTCGGGAGGGCGCCATGTGGCCGACTACCTCAAGGCCTCCGGATTGGTCAGTGCTGCACAAATCCAACAGGTGCAGAAACACCTACCCCCTGGTGGATCCCTGTGTCAGGCCCTCGCCCAAGCCGGGATCCTGCATCAGGCTACTGCTCTTTACTTCGAGCGCAACTTCGGTGAGCACAAACCCCGCCGCTCGCTGCGAGAGGAACTGAGCTAGGGGATCCCCAACAGGTTGGGAAGAGGCGGGCTGGTGAACTATGATGCAAACATTAAGCTTAAAGAAGAGCCATTTTTCTGGATTTGGCAAGTTGCTCGTTAAGGTTTGTCTCGATTCCTTCTGCTATGACTACGGAAGCCCCCACCCGCCCTGCGCAGCAGTCGTCTCCATCGAGTACACGGGTTCGCAAACCCTATCCTCAGTTCAAGGTGATCGTCCTGGATGACGACTTCAACACCTTCCAGCACGTTACCGAGTGTTTGTTGAAATACATTCCTGGCATGACTCTGCCCTTAGCGCGGCAACTGACGGTGCAGGTGGATGCCGAGGGACAAGCAATCGTCTGGGTTGGCCCCCAAGAACAGGCGGAGCTCTACCACCAGCAGCTGCTTCAGGAGGGCTTGACCATGGCCCCCTTAGAGGCAGCTTGAAGCACCAGCCTTTCGTAACTGCGTTCGATCGCCGCCAACAGTTCCCTCTGGCCCCAGGTGGCGTAAAGGCTACTGGCGATGGCCAATCCGCCCGCCCCAACACCTTCTTTCACGTAGCCCCGTTCATAGGCCTGTAGGGGAGCATGGCGGCTGTTGGCCAAGCTGAGCTGGGTGGCCAAAAGAGGCACCGTACCCAGCAGTTGCGCCAAGGCCACCGTATTGCCGGAGGGATCCTCCGCAACCCAACGGGTTGTGCCCACGGCTACATTCTCCTGGGGCCAAGGGATCCCCTGCTCCTGCCCCCAGCGCCTCATCAGGGCCACCACCGCCAGCATTTGGGTACCCCCGGCCAAGAGCACCGCACCCCGCTGGGCCGCCCCCATCGCCAACCCCGCCACAAAAGGCTGCATCGGATCCCCAACGGCGGCCACCACCTCCGGGGCAGAGGCCCCTGCAGGCACATGGGCCAACCCCTGCCGCACCAAAGCCAACTTTTGCGCGTGGTTACAAACCGGGTGGCTGCTGTTCACCATACCCTCCGCCCCCCAGCCCAACCCCAGCAACAGGGCCAAAGCCGTGGTGGTGCCCCCCGCCACACATTCCCCGATCACCCAATAGCCCTGCCCAAGCTGAGTGCCCCGTTCAAACCCCTCCTGCCACAGGGATCCCACCCGTTCTAAAGGCAAAGCCTGTCCTGTGCTCAGGCAGCGGGCTATCCCCCCGGAAGCCACAGTTTCCGCCCCTGGCAAGGGATCCGGCAGGCCACAATTGAACACATGGTAGGGGATCCCCAACTCGGTCAGGATCGCGTAGCTGATCACCACCGGAGAAGGGTAGCCATCGGGGGAGGTGGGCAACCGGTGAGCGTGGCCTTTGAGCAACAGTTCCCCATCCGCAAGGGCGGTATAGCGTCGTAAGGAGGGAGTGGCGCCCGCAGCGGAGATGCCCGGAATTAGAGCGGTTTCCGTAAACCCCAAGCAGGCCAGAAACAGAGGTAGGGATCCCTGCACCCGTTCACACCACTGCCGGGCCAAAGGCAGCTGAGTGTAAGCCTTCACACAAGGAAATGGGAGCATGGCAAACACCGTGCCGGACAAGCCAGAAATCCATCTATGCCAGAGCGGGATCCCGTACTCGCGGGAAGACGGCTGAGATCGGCTAGGATGGGAACACCACATACAGTTTATCCAGGGCAGACGGAAGGCCATGAGCTTCTTCGACTCTGAGATCGTGCAGGAGGAAGCCAAGCGACTGTTTCAGGATTTTCAAGATCTGATGCAGCTTGGCGGGCAGTACGGCCGATTCGACCGAGAAGGCAAGAAAATCTTCATTGAACGGATGGAGGAACTGCTGGAGCGCCAGCGCATTTTCATGAAACGGCTGGAGCTCTCCGACGACTTTATGGCCCAAATGACCATCAAACAACTGCAAACCCAGCTGGGTGGCTTTGGGATCTCTCCCAGCCAGATGTTCGACCACATGAATCGGACGTTGGAGCGCATGAAGGCCGAGGCGGAATCTGAGCGCTAACCCGAAGGATTGGAAGGGTTGAACATGTCCTCCTCTCGCCAGACCCGTAATCAGAAATTGATCCTGGACGTGCTAGAGCATCGTTCTCAGCCGCTCTCCGCCCAGGAGATCTTTCTGGAGTTGCGCAACGCCAACCACACCGTTGGGCTGGCCACGGTCTATCGAATTTTGGATGCCCTTCGCCAGGAGGGCAAGCTGCAGTCGGTCAATTTGGGGGATCAGCAGACCTACTATCAGGTTTTACCCAGCAACGGCCACAACCGCCACCATCTGATTTGTACCCAGTGCCGACAGGTGGTGCCTTTGCCGGGTTGCCCCGTAGGAGAGTTAGAGGCACAACTTTCTGGTCAATACCAATTTGTGATCGAGTACCATGTGCTTGACTTCTACGGCACCTGTGCACAATGCCGTGGAGAGGGTAAGCCAAGCACTGGTCCACAGGGATCCCCCTTCTTATAGGCCAAGTCAACATGTTGAGCTATCTTTGGACACTGTTAATCGGGTTGGCGGGTGCCCTGATCGGGGTGAAGCTGAAGCTTCCGGCAGGGGCCTTGGTGGGTTCCATGGTGGCGGTGGGCCTGGTGAATGTCTGGGGGATGATCCCGATTCCCACCCCTCCGGCGGGGATCCGCTTCGCCATGCAATTGGTTTTGGGTACGATTTTGGGCACGAAGCTCACTGCCGGCACGTTGTTTGCCCTTAAGGAGCTGTGGCGACCGGCCCTGCTCTGTACGGTGATTGCGGTGGGCACGGGGGTTCTGTCGGGATACCTAATCTCCCGCTGGCTGGGGATCGAACGCCTAACGGCGCTTCTGGGTACCGCCCCCGGGGGCATTTCCGATATGAGCTTGATCGCCCTAGACATGGGGGCTCAAACCAGTACGGTGGTGGTCATGCATTTGGCCCGTCTGATCAGCGTCATCGTGGTGGTGCCCTGGGTGGTGCGACTGCTGGTACAACCAGGCACAAGCTGATTTGGATCCCTCCGCCAAAAACACCGGCAAAGACAATGGGGTGGGTTAAACTGAAGGGGCGATACAGAACTTAACAACTGGGCCGCCATTTTGGAAAGCTTCCCCTCTCCATTTTCCTGTTCTGCCGATGAAGCGGGCTCCGCTTGGGCCTCGGCCCCCGCTGCGGGGATCCCCTCTGGGGAAGGCTTGCCTTCGAGCGGTGCCGATTGGTGGCCGCTGCAACTGCACTGGCAGGGGGAGGCGGATCCGGTGCAGCTCCGGTTGGCACAGGTAGACCCCCTGTTGCGCCTGCTGCTTCTGGGGGATGGCTTCACCACCCGCAACCTCGCTGCTCTCACCCAGGAACCGATTCAGGCCCACCTGCTCGACACAGGGCCGGTGGATCTGTTGGCGGAACAAAACGCGACCCCCCAACCGATGCAACAGCTGGCGGAGGATTTGGCACAGCTGGGATCTCCCTTGATGCGGCGACGGGTTTGGCTCAGTGGGGCGGTC
Source organism: Thermostichus sp. DRC_bins_24 (assembly GCA_039794845.1). GTDB lineage: Bacteria > Cyanobacteriota > Cyanobacteriia > Thermostichales > Thermostichaceae > Thermostichus. The sequence goes on along the minus strand of JAUQVK010000103.1, from coordinate 31,929 downwards.
TCTCAACAGCCCTTGCTCTACGCCACCTCCTGGTGGAATTCCGAGCATCTGCTGGAGCATCTGCCGGATCCGGCAAAGCCCATCGGCCAAAATTTGATTCAAGAACGGTTGGAAACCTTTCGGGAGTTGCGCAGCCTTTACTGCGGCCAAGCGGAACCTATTGCCCATCTGCTGGGCCATAGGGGCCCCTTCTGGGCCAGGCATTACCTTTTGCTGCACAAGGGGGAGCCCTTGACCGTCATTTACGAGGTGTTTTCCCCACGGCTTGGGGCTCAGGGCATCCAACGGCGCACGGCTGCGGTTACCGAAGCCGCCACCTGCGGATCCGACTGGGTGCTGGCGAAGATGCGGTGATACTCCTCCGGAGTCAGTTGATGGGCGGCGATCACCTTGCTGGCAGCCGTCTCAAACTGTTGCTCAATTTGCTGCCGTTCCTCGCTGCTATTGGTCTGTTCAAGGCGATTTTGGGTGGCTTCCAGGAGGGGTTGTACCTCCAGGAGGGCACGGGCGAAGCGGTTGATCTGCTCCGGAGAGGGTTGGAAAGGAGCCTCCGGCTCAGGGAGGGGAACTTGGGCCAAGGTTACGGATTCCGCTTGGTTTGACGGAAAAGCCCCATCCACTTGAGAGCTGCCGACCCTGGCCATCGCCGGGGAGGATGCCGCCAGAGCCGGTTCTGGGTTAGAAGGAGAGTCCAGGGCATTGACGACAGCGGTTTTACTGGCCATATCCAAGCCTCGGACTGGGCTCAATCCGTTCCAAAGGGCCAGACCCATTAGACAGAGAGCGGCCCCCGCCAATCCAGCACTCAACACGGTCGGCCAACTGGGGGTAGGAGGAGGCTCCGGCACGGGCACCACCTGCACCGGCGGACGGGAGGGCAAGGGTTTGAGGCTAAGGTCGTAGGCCTGACGCTGTTGACTATCGCTCAGAACTCGGTAGGCCCGCTGTAACTGCAGAAACTCCCGCTGGGCCAGCTGCCGCAGCACTTCTGGGGTATCGGCGGGCAGGCTGTCGGGGTGAACTTGGCGGGCCCGGTTGCGGTAGGCGGTTTTGATCTCGTCCAGGCTGGCTTGGGGGGAAATGCCCAACTGCTGATAATAGGTAAAGGGAGTAGGCGGAATAGACATGGGATCCGGCTCCGTCGGTAGCAGAACAGTGCGGTGGGCAGCCGCTGGCACTGTCATCCCCACAGCGATCCCTCCCCTCCCGCTTCCGACCAGCATATCCCGGCCATTTCCGGAAGGCTTCTGGGGGGAGGTCAGGACACATAAACCCCTGCCAAAGGCGCACTTAGGGCCTCCTCCAACTCCGCCAGACCCAGACGACGCTCCAAAATATCCATCACCTCGCGGCCAAAGTCATAGGGGTTGCGATCCCAGGCTTCTAGACACACCTCTCCAAAGAAGGATCCCATCGGTTCCGGGTTCCAGAGCAATTTGCGGGCCGTCCAGGGGGTCATGTGCATGGGGTTGAAGTGATCGTCGATCACCCCTGTTTTGCGAGCATACTCTTCTAGGTGAGTGTGAGGTTGTAGGCCGATAAAGAAAATGGCTGGCTCTACTTTGTCACGGCCAAAAATGGCTTCTAACTCACGGTGATACCGTAAGGTTTGGCGGATGGTTTCGGGCCGCTCGTCGATAACATTAAACGAGTAGTTGACCGACACCAGCTCGTGAAATCCCGCCTGTTTGAGGTAGCGGCAACTGTCCAAGACTGTACGCAGGTTATAGCCCATGCGCATTTTGCGCACGAGTTCCTGGGATCCACTGGTGATGCCAATCTCGAAGTAGCTCATGCCGGTTTTCACCATCAGGTCCGCCAGCTCGGGGGTGAGGTTGTCGGCACGAATGTAGGCGGCCCAGCGAATATCGGTCATGCCGGCTGCAAGGATTTTCTGGAGCAATTCCACCGCATCTTCGATGTAGCGACGGGCGGGGATAAACTGCGCATCGGTAAACCAGAAATTCCGCACCCCTCGTTCATACAGCTGCAGCATCTCTCGAATCACTTCATCGGCGGGGTTAATGCGCACCTGTTTGCCTTCGATGACCGTGTAGATGCAGTAGCAGCAATTGTGGGGACAGCCGCGCTTGGTTTGCACCCCAATGTAAAAATCTCCCCCTTCTAGGTAGTAGTCCATTTCCGGCCAAATCCCTTCGATGTAGGTGTAGTCACAGGCGGTTTTTTGTAGGGGTTGCGGCGGTTCGTGTACCATGCCCCGGCGAGGTTGTTCGAGTCTGGCCCGATAGCAGCGCTCAGCAGCAAGGCTTTGCCCCTGGATCACTTTTTCCAGCAGCGTTTCCCCCTCCCCGACGGAGATGATCGTACCCTGGGGCAGAAAACGGCCCAGTTGTTCGTAAAAAACGCTGACCGCCCCGCCCCCCAGGACCACTTCTGCCTGCGGTTTGTAGCGCCTGGCCCGGCGGATCCCTTGCCACACCAGCCGCGTATTCCGCCAGATCTCGCCGTAGTAAGCCAGTACCAACTTGAGGCTATTCAGGGAGCCCCGGATTTTTTTCAGAAGGTTGGGGGAGTAGAGAAACTCGAAGGAGTGTTGCAGAAGGTTGCCCGCCCGCCCATTTACCGGCGCATACACCTGAATATCTCGCCAGGAAAACACCAGCAAATCTGGCCGAAACTGGTCGATCTGCTCCAGCATGCGGCGCCGATAATCCAGGGGCGGGAAAGTACCCATGTCGAAGATGCGCTGCTCCACATTGGGAAACAGCTTGTGAACGTGATCCGCCAGATAGACCACCCCAATCGGGAAGATCGGGTTGCAGGGTAGCCGCACGTAGAGAATTTTTTGAATCTTCAGGTTCGAGGTCATACAACCTGAGAACTTACTTTACATGTCTTCAGCCTAATCTGAAATGCTGTTGCCGGTGGCCGCTGGGGTGTCAAGACTCCCTCGGGATCCCCCATTTGGGGCAGGATCAAAAACAGCACAGGGGATCCGGCATGGGCAAGGTGTATCTGGTGGGGGCGGGTTTGGGGGGACGCGACGGCCTAACGGCTAGGGCGCTGCAGGTATTGCGGCAGGCCGATGCTGTTTGGATCGATGAGCTGGTGGATGAGCGATTGCTGGCGGAGTTGCCGGGGCAGGCTCAGGTTTGGCGACGATCTGGGGCAGGCTCTTTATCCGTAGGGATCCGGTGGCTGATCCAACGCTGCCAAGAGGGCAAACAGGTGGTTCACCTCAAATCTGGGGATCCGTTGATTTTTGGTCGTACCCGAGAGGAAGTCGAGAGCCTCACCGAAGCCGGGTGCCCGTTGGAGATCCTGCCGGGGTTGTCTTCTGCCTTGGCTGGCCCCCTGTGGGCGGGGATCCCGCTGACCGATAAACATCTCAGTCGAGTTTTTGCGGTGCTGACGGCCCACGAGCTGGAAACGTTGCCCTGGTCGGCATTGGCACAACTGGATACGCTGGTGATCCTGATGGGATCCCGGCGGCGAGACCAGATTGCGACCCAGCTCATGGAGGCGGGTTGCCCTGCGGAACGGCCTGTGGCGCTGATTCGGTCAGCGGGCCAGGTGGAGCAAAGGGTGTGGGTGGGTTGCCTGGCAGAGCTGGCCACAGCAAAAAGCGGATCCTGCGAACCGGCTGCTCCTGGGCCAGGAGTGCTGGTGGTTGGGGAGGTGGTGAACCTGCGACCGGCATTTTTGCCCGGGATCCCTGCCTTGCCAGAACCAGCCCCCTTGGGGGGAAAAACGATTTTGGTCACGCGCTCGGAGGGGCAATCGGAAGCCTTTCGGGAACTGCTCCAGGCCCAAGGAGCGCGGGTGCTGGAAATGCCCACGCTGGTGATTCAACCCCCGGAAAGCTGGGATCCCCTCGATCAAGCCCTGCAACAGCTAGCGCAATTCGACTGGTTGCTGCTCACCTCTGCCAATGCCGTCACCTATTTTTTTGAGCGGCTGCGCCATCAGGGGCAAGACAGCCGGGCGCTCCATCGGCTCAAGGTGGCGGTGGTGGGATCCAAAACGGCGGCGGTGCTGGCTCAGTACGGCATTGATCCGGATCTGGTGCCCCAGGAGTTTGTTGCCGATGCCCTGTTGGAGGTTTGGCCAGAACCCGTGGCGGGGCAACGGGTGCTGTTTCCACGGGTCGAGTCGGGTGGGCGAGAGGTGTTGGTGCAGGGGTTGCGACAGCGGGGGGCGCAGGTCCTGGAGGTAGCCGCCTATCAATCCGCTTGTCCGAAACAGCCGGATCCCCAGGTGATCGCTGCCCTAGAAGCGGGGCAGGTGGATATTCTCAGCTTTGCCAGCTCCAAAACGGTGCACCATTTCGCCCAGTTGATCCGGCAAGCAGGGCTGGATGCGAAGGTTTGGGAGCCGCCGGTGCAAATTGCCGCCATTGGCCCAAAGACCGCAGAAACCTGTCGAGCGGAGCTGGGTCGGGTGGATATCGAAGCGGCGGAATATACCCTGGAGGGGTTGGTAGCAGCCATGATCCAGACCGCCGGAACCGTTGGATAATACGGATCCGTCAGAGGATCCCCGGCCATGTGGCACAGCGCCAAAACCTACGAAGATATCCGCTACGAAAAAAGCGATGGCATCGCCAAAATCACCATCAACCGCCCCCACAAGCGCAATGCCTTTCGCCCAAAAACCATTCAGGAGTTGATCGATGCCTTCACCAATGTGCGGGAGGATCCCCGAATTGGGGTGGTGCTGTTCACCGGGGCTGGCCCCCACAGCGATGGCAAATATGCCTTTTGTGCTGGCGGGGATCAGAGCGTGCGCGGTGAGGCGGGCTATTTGGATGAGGCCGGGATCCCGCGCTTGAATGTGTTGGATTTGCAACGGCTGATCCGCTCCTTGCCCAAGGTGGTGATTGCCTTGGTGGCGGGCTATGCCATTGGGGGCGGCCATGTTTTGCATTTAATTTGTGATCTCACCATTGCCGCAGACAACGCCATTTTCGGTCAGACCGGCCCAAAGGTGGGCAGCTTTGATGGGGGCTTTGGGGCGAGCTACTTGGCGCGGGTGGTGGGTCAAAAAAAAGCACGGGAAATTTGGTTTCTCTGTCGTCAATACACAGCGGCACAAGCCTTAGACATGGGCTTGGTGAATGCGGTAGTGCCCGTCGAAGATCTAGAAGCAGAAGGGATCCGCTGGGCCCAGGAAATTCTGCAAAAAAGTCCGCTGGCGATTCGCTGCCTCAAGGCTGCATTCAACGCCGATTGTGATGGGCAGGCGGGGCTACAGGAACTGGCAGGCGATGCGACGCTGTTGTTTTACATGACCGAAGAAGCCGCCGAGGGCAAACGAGCCTTTTTGGAAAAGCGCCCCCCCGATTTTCGCCAATTTCCTTGGTTACCCTGAGCGATAAGTTCTTTACCCCAGATAAGTCTGAAACCAATGGGCAGTTTCTGCTACGGCAGGGCCAACGTAGTCTTCAACATCGTAAAGATCGATGTGATTGTGGGTGGGTAGCCAAACCCATTTTTTCGGATCCCCAGCCCGTTCGTAAGTGGCTTGGGCACTCTCGGGGGAGCAATAGGCATCCACCTGTCCATGCACCATTAGCATTGGCGTTGGGGAGATAAAATCGGCAGCCGCTGCTGCCTCCAATGTGATCAATTCATAGGTGGAAAGGGCTGTGACTTGATTCACCCAGTGGGGACTGGCGGAGCGAGCAGTACCGTAGTATTCGTAGGGCTCTGCCCCTGGCATGGCTGCAGATCCGCTCTCAGAAACCGCAGGAAGGTAAGGCAGTTCACCCGTCTGCCAATACTGTTCACGCATGTTCACGCATGTGGGCAAAGTACGCCAGACGCTCCCGATAGCGCTCGGATCCCATGAGGCGGCGCATAGTATGTGGGGAATTGTAAGCACCTGCAATCAGGGCAATGGCCTTGACCCGAGGATCAAACGCAGCAAATTTGAGCACATAACTGGCGCCAAGACAAATGCCACAAGCACCGAGTCGTATGTTCCGCCTGAGGGCTACAAACAAGCCAAAGCCTTTACCAGAAGTCATTCGGGAGGTTTTTTGCTGATGGATTGTGGCTTTGAGGATCTATCTGCATGTTCGTTCGCACAAAGCCGGTCTCTAGGGGGTAGTTGTCGAGCTCAGTACCCTGCTCTTGCTCTCTATCCCTCCAAAGTCCCGCGAGTGACCCCAAGTTGACTGTGTAGCTTCAGCTCTCGCCACAACCGGGATCCGCTTATCTTGCCTTGTAAAAGCTGCTGATAACTGTGCAGGGTTTGTTTCACTTGTGCAGGCGATTCATTCAAAAACTCCAGCCGCAAATAGCGTAAGCCCAGATCCAGCAACTTGTGTACATATTCTGCTCCCGTTTGAGCTTTGCCATTGTAGAGGGTGTTGCGACAGCCTGCATCCGCCTTCAAAACATGTTCGCTATTGGCCCGGTCGCGTAGTTTCACCTCATGCTTTTCACAAGGGCGGCCACAATTGGTGTAATCGGTTCCACTGGATAAAAAGGCGCAGAACACACAGTGCTCCATATGAAACATGGGCATGTGCTGATGGATCGTTACCTCGTACCAATGGGCGGGGCCAGCTTGCAACAGGGATCCCAGCTGGTCGTGATTAAGGTCGTAAGAAGCGGTCAAGCGTTCTAATTTGTACTGAGTTTTTAGATAGTGAGCCGTAATCGGATTGGCCACATTCAAGGAAAAATCTCCGATGCACCGCTCCCCGGCAAAAAACTGCAGATGATCATAGTTTCTCACCAAATAGCCATCCGCCGCCGCCGCCAGCACCTGTTTCAAAATCCAGGTTTCTCCCGGTTTGGTGATCCGGGGTGGGGCCACCCAAATTTCCACCTGTGAATATTGGCCCTTGACTTGCGCAACCACCTCTCGATACCGGCGGGGATCCTCAAACTCGAGGTAAATCTGCTGGATTTCGCTTTCTATCGCCGCTTGCAGTTGAGCCGGATCCCGCACCAAAACCGACAAATGTGGGGATCCGGTTCCTGAACTTTCTACGGAATTTGTGGAATCTATCTTGGCGGGTATCAGGTCTTGCCAATGGGCCTCAGGCTGAAGTTGCCAACGCAGGGGTTGAGCCCGCAAAGCTTGCAAGTGTTCTACGGCTTCCCGCCGCATTTGGTTGAGGGCACTCACGGGCAACATCACCGCTCCCTCGAGGTAATTCTCCAGGGATCCCAGTTTGAAAGGGGTGGATCCGAGGCGGCCCAATTGCTCCTGTAGTTTTTCGGTGGTGAGGGGTTTGTGGTGGGCGGGCACCAACGGCATCGGGGAATCCACCCGTACGGTATGGCCCTGTTCATCCCGCAGAATCAAGGTGAGAGGGGATCCCGCTTGGCCATGAACTTGCATATGAATGGGCCGCTGAAAATGGGGGTGCTCCCCGGCATAACTTTGGCGGAGGCGTTTTTCCAGTTCTGGATCGCTGGTTTTCCAGAGGTGATCCCCGACGCGGAGGCTGTTCAGGTCGATATCCCCTTGCCCAAAGCTGAGCAGGGCCCGGCCTGACTTCAGTTCAACGCGATACACTCGCCCTCCCTGTTCGGGTAAGTGGGGCTGACCTTGGTCGAACACCACGCCATCCCCCGCCTTGAGGGGGGCCTCCAGACGAATCTCCACTTGATCGGAAAGGATCCGGAGAACTTGGCCCAGATAAACCCCCCGTTTTTTCCCGAAGCGGGCGTGCACCAGCTCCTGATTGTTGATGCCCCGAAACCAACCCGTATACAAACCGCGGGAAAAGCTCATTTCCAGTTCGTAGCGATCCTGACGAGAAAGCTGCTGCGGTCGCTGTGAGCCCAGGGCATCCAACGCCTGCCGATACACCCGCGTTACATTGGCTACATACTCCGCCGATTTAAGCCGCCCCTCGATCTTCAGGCAGTGGATCCCGGCCTTGACCAACTCCGGCAACACCTCAAGCCCCGCCAAATCCTGTGGGCTGAGCAGATAGCGTTTTTCCCCCAAGTCGCGGCGGATCCCGTCTACCACCAGATCGTAGGGCATACGGCAAGCCTGGGCACATTCCCCCCGATTGGCGGAGCGGCCCCCCAACGATTCGCTGGTCAGACATTGCCCGGAATAAGCCACGCACAAAGCCCCGTGCACAAAGACTTCCAAAGATAGAGTGGATCCCTTCTGAACCAGGTGAGTGCGGATTTTATCGATTTCCTTTAGGGAACATTCGCGGGCCAAAACCACCAGCTCACAGCCCAACCGCTGGGCAAACTCCGCCCCCACCCCACTGGTAACCGTCATTTGGGTAGAAGCATGAACGGGAAAATCCGACGACAGATGACGAATCAGGCGCACCATGCCGATATCCTGCACAATCGCTGCATCCACCCCCGCTGCCACAATCGAACGGATATAGCCTTCTGCTTCGGTTAGCTCAGAAGGAAAGACCAACGTGTTGAAGGTAACGTAGCCGCGCACCCCTCGCCGGTGCAGCCAGGCCATCAATTCCGGCAAATCCGCTTCCGTAAAGTTGCGGGCCCGCATGCGTGCGTTGAACCGTTCCAACCCGAAGTAAATGGCATCGGCCCCATTCTCAACGGCAGCCTTGGCACAATCCCAATCTCCGGCTGGGGCGAGAAGGAGAGGAAGTCTGCACGGCTGGGCAGAGACCGTTGAAGAAGGGGCGGTTTCTACAGAAGCACTCATGGAAGGGGTTCACTGTTCAAAAACGATAAACCTGAGAGAAAGAATCCTCCCTCTCAGGTTAAGCGGCGGATCCCCGGAAGGGAATGCCTAGCGGAGCCTTATCATCAACTACACAGAGGCCACCAGCACGTTCAGGATCCCCGTGAGGATACCGCTGAACAGAGCCAAGGTAATGTAACGACCGATAGCTGGATTTTGACCCAAGAGTTGATCAGAAGAGCTGATGGTAAAAAACAAAGACCACGCTTGGGTGGCGTTGATGGTCTCGAACTGGTTGAATTCGGGAGTGAAGATCTTCGCCATGATTGAATGCTCCATAATGTTGCACTTCGCACAACAACCTTAACAAAAATTAACGAAGGCCGCCATGTTTGCCCCGACACCATCGAAGCTCCACAGGGGAGCTTGCCCAATGAGGTGATCGGGATGAGTGTTAGGGTCCTTTGAGTTGAGTTTGCAACACCTACTCTCACCCCCTTTGCGCAGCGTGTCACCAGCCGCAGAACCTCCCCTAGAGCGGGAGAGGGGAGTCGGAAAGTTTATCGTTCTTATTTGGAGTGACTATATGTATGGATGGATTTCACCCTCTCAGCGCAGCAGCACCTTGGGGGAAAGCAACAAAGTCAGGGATCCCTGTCGGTAGTCAATACGCCCTTCAGGAAACCGCACTTGGGCCAGACCTGCTTTTTTGAGGGTGATCGCTTGAGTTTGGCTGTTGGTCGGGCGCAACCCGATGGCCGACTGTACCCATAGGCTTAGATCCGGCTGGTGACCCACCAAGGCCAAAGAGGTGAGGGGATCCTGCTGGGTCTGCCAGCGCACCAGATCGGCGAAACTTCCCCCTGGGGCCAGAGGCTCAAATACCTCTACGCTTTTGGCAAGGCCCTCATCCGAGAAGATCTCAGCCGTTTGGCGGGCGCGTACGAGAGGACTGGTGAGGATGGCACTCCACCTCCAGCCCATCTCTTTCAGTTGGCGGGCAATTTTACGGCAGCGCTTGCGGCCTTCGTCTGTCAAGGCCCGGAAAGCATCCTCCATCTCCGCTTGCGGTTCTTCGGCGATGCCATGGCGAACAAAGTCTACGGCTAGTTCCTCCAAGGAGATAGCCATCTCCGTTGCGTTGTGATTGTCGTCATGGCTTCCCAATTCAGACACCATTGGCACTCTCAACCCCTGACTTTCTCAGGATACTGTGCTCTTGCCCATGGCAAAGTCCGCTGTTCACCCCAACAACAGCAAAACCCCACAAGCCCGGGTGGGGGTGTCTTTACGGATCTTGGAGGGTGCCGGAGCAGACTGGCCCAATCCACCTGCAATGTAGAAGGAGCACGCGGGGGAAACACCAAGCTGAGGGCTATAGGTGAGCCGGCTAAGGCTCGGGAACGAGCTTCGGCCCATGTCTAGGGGACAGTAAATTCGGCCCATGTCTAGTGGATCCTAGGCAGCATTCGGGAGCTTGATCACAAGGTGGCGATGCTTATCCAGAGTAATCCAGCCCTGTTGCCGAAAGCGGTTCAAGAGGCGGGTAATGGTGACCCGAGTGGTGCCGATGGCATTGGCCAAATCCTGATGGGTAAGGCGCACGTTAATCCGAATGCCCGCTGCTGTCGGGGATCCCAGTTCTACGGCCAAAAGGGAGAGCAACTGGCGCAGCCGATCCTCCACCCGTCGCCGTCCGGCCAAGGCCAGCAACGCTTCGGTTTGTCGCAGCCGGCGCAGCACCTGTTTGAGCAAGCCCTGGCTTAGGGTTTCTGAAGCTTCCACTTCCGCTGCGGGCAGCCGCAACACATCAACCGCCGTCAGAGCCGTAGCCTGGTAAGGATCCAACATTGTCAAGGGGGATCCCAGAGGCATAGAGGGCCCGGCAAATCCCAACAACGCCTCACCGCCATTCGGATAAAGGGTAGTCAGTTGCACCACACCCCGGCAAACGATGACCCACTCATCCGGAGACAAAGGAATGGTTTGGCCAGAAGTATAGGGGGATAAACTGCGGCCCCGGTAGAGGTCTTCCAGCAGTTGGCGCTCCCGTGTGGGCAAGCTGGCAGCAGCATGGTTGGGCATCGTTTCAGGCATGGATTGGCTCCGCTAGGGCAAACTGAGCACACTGGTCGTTGGGCTTCCTCCTGCAGACCAACAGCAATAAGCTGCCGTCGATGCTGAATTCGTGGCGAAGGATGAGTGTTCCTGACAACACCTTACCGTTTGCCCTTCGAACTGAAGTAAAGAGCAGGTTATGCCTGGGTTAAGTCTGGCTGTGCTGGCAGAAGCGGCGAGCGAGGCTTGGGAGAGGCTGTAGGGAGGGAGCACCCGCCGGTAGTGAGAGAAAGGCCATTTCAATTCCTGGCCAATCTTTCACAAGTCGGAAGCGTTTTTGCCGGGTGAGTTGACCAGAATGCTCTCATCCTCTTCAGGGTAAGTGTCGAGGCTTTTTCCTGAGCTGAAGGTTGAGGAAGAGAAACTGCTGGTGGTACGGGCTTCATACCTTGGTGGAAGGAAGGATGTTGGTGTCAGAGAGATGCCGAAAGGCGTTGAGAAAGTTTACAGCCCTTTATGCCTAGGGCACACCGGCGTGTCCGCCAGTCACATGTAACAACTACACTTTGGAGGGCTGGTGCTCCGCACCTTGCGGAGCGAGAACAGGAAGCACAAGCCTTGTCCTGGAAGACCCGCGCAAGAGCTGTAAAGAGTTCCTGCTTACAGGATCACCAATGAAATGAGTAAATTCTGCGAGCAAACCATTCCTAGGGGATCCGCCAGGGATCCCTGCTGTAAGGGTTCGTGTCGGGTGATACCGTCTTAGGGCAGGGACTGTGGCAGCCTTTGGTATCTTAGATCGATCCCAATAGGGTTACTCTTCACCAAAATTAGCCGAGGTTTTGCCGATGTCTTTTTCTCGACGCAGATCCTTCCAAGCCTTTTTTCTTACCCTAGCCGGATGCCTCACCCTGGGAGTGCTGCCGGGATCCTTGATGGCCCAAAGCAGCGATCTGTTGGCCCAAGTGAAAGAACGAGGGGTGCTGCGGGTTTCCACCGACGCCAACTATCGTCCCCAAAGCTACCTTAACCCCGACGGCACCTGGGAGGGCTTTGATGTGGATGTGGCCCGCGAGATTGCCAGTCGCTTGGGGGTAGAAGCGGAATTTTTGGATATCAATTTTGATGTGATTACCGCCGGATCCTGGAATGGCCGCTGGGATGTGAATGTCGGCTCCATGACCGTGACCGCCGAACGTCAACAGGCTCTGCTCTTTACCATTCCCTACTACTACACCCCCGCCAGTTTTGTGGTGCATGAAACCTCCACCATCGCTGACATTCCCAGTTTGGAGGGCAAACGGGTCGGGGTTGGCACTGCTACCACCTATCAAGCCTATTTGGAGGGCACCCTCACCCTAGAGGGGGAAACCATCGAAGTTCCGGCCCCCAGGGTGGATATCCGCATTTATGACACCGACAGCTTGGCCCTGCAGGATCTGGCCCTCGGAGATGGTGTCCGGTTGGATGCGGTTCTCACAGCTCTGCCGACCGCGGGAAATGCGATTCAAGAGGGCCTGCCGCTCAAAACCCTAGGGGATCCCGTTTATTACGAAGCCTTGGCGGTGGCGTTGGATCGCTCCAGCCCGGCCAACTCCGAGAGTCTGCAGGCCGAAATCTCGACTATTTTGGAGGCCATGCACGCCGATGGCACCCTCACTGCTCTCTCGGAGCGCTACTACGGCATCGATCTAACCCAGAAAGTCCGGTGAGCAAGGACTCCATCCCCCTGGGGAACCCTGTCGACATTCAGCCACCGCCCCCAGTTCAAAAAGGGATTCCTTTCCCGGTGGCGCGGGCTTTGTGGTTAGGAATATGGCTGTTGTTGCTGGCCTTTACCTTCAGTGGAGTGCGATTTGAATTGGCAGGGATCCCGATTCGCACCCTGCGCTTGAACGGAAACTTTGTCCGGGAGTGGTGGTGGTTTATCTCGCAGGGGGTGGGCATCACCTTTCAGCTGTCGCTGGTTTCCATCTTCTGTGCCACTACACTGGCCTTTTTGTCGGCCTTGGCGGGGCTTTCCCGGATTGCACCCCTTAATAGCCTTTCGGCTTTGTATGTGTCTCTAATGCGGGGAACCCCCCTCTTTCTGCAATTTCTGTTTATCTACCAAGCCTTGCCGCAATTGGGCCTCGTCCTGGATTCTTTTTCCTCCGCAGTGCTGGCGCTCACCCTCAACTACGGCGCTTACATGAGCGAGATCTTCCGGGCCGGGATCCAAGCCGTTCATCGCGGACAAACGGAAGCCGCCTATGCCCTGGGACTGAAACCTTGGCAAACCCTATGGCAGATTATCCTGCCGCAGGCCTTTCGCATTGTGCTACCCGATATCGGCAACCAATTCATCGCCATGCAGAAGGATACTGCTTTGGCCAGCGCTATTGCTCTGCAGGAGTTGATCGGGCGAGCTCGCCAAGCGGGTTTGCCGAGGCAACATTTTTTTGAGGCATTGGTGGTGGCTGCACTGTGGTACTGGCTGCTGACGTTGGTTCTGTCGTTTTTTCAGGGACGCCTAGAACGGTATCTGAATCGTTGAGGGGAGGAGTCTGTTGAGTGAGAGAGAGATCGGGATTGCAATGGCCAAACCCGCTCTTGCTAGGCCATAGACACTAAGCTATGGACAGTGCAGTTCTCCAGCCCCCGGATAACACCTGCAGGTCATCCTCGTCCAGAGCCGCCGGGGTACCGGCCCGAATCAACTCGGCAAAATCTTCGTTGGGCACCATGATGCACAGGGCGTAGAGACGACCGGGGCCGGTGTTGTGGAGCTCATGCACCCCCGTCGGGGGAACCAAAATGCTATCTCCAGCTTTGATGGGGGCAGCTTTCCCATCGCAAATGGCAATGCCCTCGCCCTTGAGGATGAAGAACATCTCTACGGCCAGCTGATGGCGATTGGGAGGAGTTTTGCCACCTTCATCAAAGATCTCCACACAGAAGGTGAGGGAGACTTGCGAATGGGAAGGATCAAACACGATGGCCAGCCGATTGCTGTCGTGGGGACTGATGCGAAAGGCTTGATAGTCGGCTGGGGTTTTGATAACCGGGATCACACAGTGTTGGGAGAGCGTTTTCATCGAGATCCTCCGGGTGAAAGGGCAGAAGCTAGCAAGCTTCAACGGGGGAGAGCCGCAAGCAAATCGGGTGAAGAGGCGACAAACCCGAAGCATTGCTTGACGTTGTACAGGGTGGCCTGTAGACAGTATTCCGGCGAAGTGGTGGCGGCACAGTCTTCCAGCAGAATGCAGTCGTAGCCGAGGAAGTTGGCATCTTGCAGCGTAGTCATGACGCATTGGTCGATATTCACACCCCCAAAAAACAGGGTGGTACGCCCCAAATTTTTCAGGATGCTGTCGAGGGGGGTATCCCAAAAGCCGCTCATGCGAAACTTATCGACACAGATATCTTCGGGTTTAATCTCCAACTCATCCACCACAGCCGCAGCCCAACTGCCTTTCGTGAGAACCGGAGCACCATTTTTGGGCAAGGGATCTGCCAACCCAATGCCTTCGCCGGTGGGGTTGTACACATGCCGCAGCCCAGCGCTGATGTTCAGCAGGTCGGGTCGGTTGCCCCAATTGACCCAGAGGATTGGCACTCGGGCTTGCCGTAACTCGGGGAGCAGGGTTTTCAGTGGGCCAATCGGAGCCCGGGCTGGGGTGACATCCACACCGATACCGGCCAACCAGCCATCGGGATGGCAAAAATCGTTCTGCATATCGATGACGATCATCGCCGCCTTGGCCAGATCCAACCGCAGCGTTTTGGTGGAGGTGGGCAACAGGATAGGCCGGGGCTCCAAGGGCGGACGGGTGATATCGGCCATTTCCGCATTGACAGCCCAAGCATTGGGAGGGATCCCAAGGGTTTTCAAGGGACGATCTGGAGTGCTCATCACGGTCTTCTCCGCTCGCGTTGTCCACCGATGGTGTAGGTCAAAGGATGGGGAGTTCGATTGACCACCCCTGACCACGATTGACCTTAGTACACTACCTTCGCCGCTTTGGAATTCTAGGTTACAGTTTTCTCACCTTATTTGCGCATTGGATCCCTGGATAGAGAGCCAGCTCCGTTGGCGGGCCAGCTGTAGGTATCAAATGCTACCCCAACAACCGCAGGGCCCGCTCCACCATTTCCTCCGCCGTCAAGCTATTAAAGTCCATCAATTCTGTAGGGGTGGCCGTGGTTTCGCCGCGTTTCCACGCTAAGAAATCCCGTGGGCCAGAGTGGCGCAACATCAGCGGCTCCAACATCAGGCTGGCCCCGCCTGTCACCCCGATCAGGGCATCTCCAGCAAACCACGTGGCAAAATCCTCCTCCGCCATAAAGCCTCCATCCGGCTGGGCACAGGTAGACCAAGCTACATCGCTGGGGCGATACAGACGACGGGGATTAACCACCGAGACAATTTTGCATCCGATCCCTTGGGCTTTGAGCTGTTCAGCAGCGGCAAACACCGGCAGGAGGATCATATCCCCCACCACGGCAAAGACTACCGTTTGGGATCCGGGGATCTCCTGCAAAAGGGTGCAGCCCTGTTCTACCGCTTGGCGGGCCTGCTCCAAGGTGGTGCGGATGGGCAGGGGGGTTTTGCTGGCAATAATCGGGATCCCTTTGTTGTGGGTGGTTAGGGCCCACTCGTAGGCGGCTTGGGTGCAGTTGGCATCCGGTGGAAAGAGGGGGAAGACATTGCCGTTGCGCATCATGGCCGCCAAGTAGGCCTCAATTTCTGGCCGTTGGTGGGTCCAACCGTTGCGCCCCTGCTCCAAGGCCCCGGCGGTGAAGAGGGCAATCAAGGAGGGGGTGGGTCGGCGCAATTCCGCCATCGCCTGGGTTACCGTCTGCCAGATGGGCAGACCATTGATGGCAAAAGATTCATAGGAACACCACAAGGCCCGTCCGCCAAACAGGGCCAAACCTGCCGTCAGCCCTGCACAGGCATCTTCACTTAGGGGTTCATAGACCTGTCCTTGCGGCTGCTGGTTGTAGAGGGGATCCACCGTGGGGTGAATCACCTTCAGGCCCTGGTTGATGTTGGCGATGCCGGAAGCCTCGTTGCCATCGGCATTGGCCACCAAAAAGGCAGGATCCTGTTGCCCCACCTGCACCACCAGGGATCCCATGGCGGTGGTGGAAACCTGCTTATCGCCGAGGGGAAACTCGGTCAAACTCAGGGATCCCAGCTCTGGCAAAGGACGGATGGATTCGGTTACCGCCACTTTGGCTGCCGGGCCCCCTGCCGCCCGTTCACAGTTTTGTCGCACCAAGGCCCAGGCAGCCGGATCCAGGGCGCGCGCCCGCAGAGCAGTGACGATATCGGGGTTTTCCAGGGTGTGGTGGCCGTAGAGGTTGTGGGATTTGGATCCCTTGGCGTGCACACCGGATCCCTTCAGTTGCTTGATAATAAACACCGTCAGATGGCCCGCCATCGCCGATTGGGCGGCCCGCTCGACTTCAGTAAGCACCTGCTGCGCAAAGCGGATCCGCCCTTCTAGAGAAAACTGGGTGCTGTCCACATAGGGCCCGGGCTGGTTGGCATCATCAAAGTCTTTGGCATCCACCAGCACTACGTTCTCAAAGCCGTTGCCCCGCCAATAGTCGGCCATTTGGGCATTGCTGGCGGTGGAAACCATGCTGTGGTGCTCTTGGCTGTAGCCATTCCACACCAGCACCGGCAGAAAGTTGGTTCGCTGGGGAAAGGCAGTGTGGAAGTGGATCATGGAACTCATGACGTAGGGTTCCCCCAAGCCACCATCGCCAATGGTTACCGGGAAGAGGCGATCCGGGTACAGCAAGGCCCCCGCCATGGCAAAATGTTGCCCCTGCCCCAAGGGCCCTGCCGGAGCCAGCAACCCGGGAATGTAGCCGGATAGGTGCCCCAACAATCCCTCCCGTTCCCGAAAGCGGGCCCGCAACTCCGAGACGGTGTGGATCCCCATCCCCGCCAGGGATCCATCCAAAAACATGGCGGCATAAAAGCCCGGCGCGTGGTGGCCCACCTCTGTGGGAATATTTTTGTGGCCCAGATAGACCAGAGCGGCATAAGCCTCTGCTTGGCTGGCAAATCCCCCCGGATGGCCCGAGGCTTTGCTGGCGGTCATTTGCAAAACCAGATAGCGCAGGGCATCGGCATACAGCAAGGTTTGGTAAGCGGCCATCCGACTGCCGGGATCCGTCAAGCGGCCTGTGGTAGCATCCACCGCTGGGATCCGGCCTAAGCTTTCAAATTCCGGCCAGGGATCCCCGAAATACTGGATCCCATCACAAAAGACGGGGATTTGGGCGGTTACATCCTGAGCCAGTGTCATCAGCCGAGCCTCATGTGAATTTAATCCTCACTGTAAACCTGATAGAGCCTTCTGGACTGCCTGAGCAGGAGCCGTCCAGCCAACAATGCCCCCTTGTGCCCGGATCATGTCCAGAGTGGATTGCTTAAACTCCGGGAAGTAGCTGGCGGTGCAGTCTTCCACCACCAGGCACTCGTAGCCGCGGTCGTTGGCCTCCCGCATTGTGGTTTGCACACAGACTTCTGTCGTTACTCCGGTGAACAGCAGGTGGGTGATCCCCCGTTTCTGGAGAATCTCCTGCAG
The DNA here is from genome assembly GCA_039794845.1 of Thermostichus sp. DRC_bins_24. Lineage (GTDB taxonomy): Bacteria > Cyanobacteriota > Cyanobacteriia > Thermostichales > Thermostichaceae > Thermostichus. Next base: position 14,674 of record JAUQVK010000103.1, on the reverse strand, counting down.
TTCGGTGGCGTAGAAAGCCCCTTTGCCGGGTTTGTGAATGACGATCTCCCCCTCGATCGGTGCCAGCTCAGGAATAATGCCGTTGCCCACTTCTCCCCGAATCAAGATTCGTCCCATTGGCCCCTCATCCCCAATCGTCATGGATCCCTTCCCCCGTCGACGCTTACTGGGGGGGCAATCGGAGAGATCCGGCCGGTGACACTCTAGGGTATGAATGACGGTTAGCCCGTGTTGTCGGAAAAAGTCCAGCAGCTCCTTCAGGGTGGGCACGATGGATCCCAGTTGCGTTACATCATTGCCCAGCATTGCTCCAAAACCGCCCGGCTCCAGAAAATCTCGCTGCATATCAACGATCACCAAGGCCAACTGAGACAGGCTGGGAACTTCGTACTCGTAAGGCAGAGCCGGGATCCGAAACATGTAAAGATTCGCCAGTAGGATTAACCGACTAGATTAGCAGCCAACCCCTCCGGTCGAAATGGACTCTCCTCTGGGCTGTGCCTTTTGCTCTGCCGAATGACCCGCAAGCCAGCTCGTCCCCACACTTTCCTATTTCCTAGAAGAGTGGAGCTGTCGTTACCCAGTTAACTCACAAATCAGGGATCCTGAAATCAGTGCATGGGAGGCTGGGAGTGCAAGGGTTGGCTTGGCTGGTACTGGGCCTGAGCTATGTCGGGTTGGGCCTGGGATCCCTGCCCAGATTGCGCATGAACCGGGCCACCATTGCTCTGGTGGGAGCCGCTCTGCTGATTGGGCTGGGAGCCTTGCCACTGCCCCAGGCCTGGGGGGCGATCGATCCGACCACGATTGTGTTTTTGCTGAGCATGATGGTGGTGAATGCCAGCTTGTTTTACGGAGGGGCCTTTCAGGTGGTACTGCTGGGCCTGATTCGCGCCAGCCGTAGCCCCTTTGGTCTGTTGTTGATGTTGGTGTTCGGCAGTGGGTTGCTCTCGGCCTTTTTGCTCAACGACACCCTAGCGCTGGTGTTTACTCCCCTAACCTTGCAGGTGACGACGGTGCTGGAGCTGAATCCGATCCCCTACCTCCTGGCGTTGGCCGCAGCCACCAACTTGGGCTCCGTCGCCACCCTGAGTGGAAACCCACAAAACATTTTGATCGGTTCGTTCTCAGGCATTGGCTATCTGGAGTTTGCCAGGGCCATGACACCGGTTGCGGTGGTGGGGCTGGTGTTGGAAGTGGGGTTGCTGTGGCTCTACTACCCCCAGGTGCGCTCGTTGAAACCCTTTGCAGAGGTACCCTGGATGCCGCTGCGCCTCTATCCACCCCTGTTGCGCAAGAGTGTGGTGATTACGGCGGGGCTGTTTGTGGCCTTTGTGGCCGGGCGGCCGCTGGCAGAATCTGCCTTGGTGGCGGCGGCCCTGTTGCTGATCACCCGCAGGTTGAAGCCGGAACGGTTCTTGGGGCAGGTCGATTGGAACCTGTTGGTGATGTTTTCGGGGCTGTTTATCCTGACACGGGCAACGCGGGAGCTGGTGGCGGGGAGCGAATGGGGAGCGAGCTTAGGACCTTTGGCGGAGAGTCTGGTGGGATCCCCCTTGAGTTTGTTGGGCAGTGTAGCGGTGTTGTCGAACGTGATCTCCAATGTGCCGGCGGTGTTGTTGTTGCAGTCGTTAATCCCACGGGAGGAGGCCACGGCCTGGTTATTGCTGGCGGCCGGATCTACCTTGGCGGGCAATTTGACCCTGTTTGGGGCGGTGGCGAATTTGATTACGGTCGAGGCAGCAGCGAAAAAGGGCTATACCCTCACGTTTGGGGAGCATCTGCGCTTCGGATTGCCTCTGACGGTGCTCACTTTGGGTTTCACCTGGCTGTGGTTGCGCTACGGCCCTTCCGCTGGTTACCTACAACCGTAGAAGCTGAGGCATGGCTGTACTATGCCAGCTAGCGAAAGAGCTGCAATTTGTGAGTTGGCGTCGGGGCTCGGTCGTCCGGGATCCCCTTTGCAGGCGACACCTGGGGGGGATCTGCCCCAAAACCAATGGAAATGACCATCTAAGGGGAAGATTCCTTGTAAACTACCTGACGCAATGCCTAGCGGCACCAACATACTGACGCATTTGTTACCTACGACGCTCCCATTTTCTCGTTTCGGGAAAAAGACCGGACGGCTCGCCGGAGCCGGGCGAGCACAGTTTCACTCACCACCGTTGATGGGCGTGAGCGGTTTGGGTTGGCCATCGGCAATTACCAACAGGGAATGCTGAACAGTTGGGCGTTCCACCGGTTGAGGGGGTTCATTGAGTACAAGGCTTTGAGGGCGGGTGTGAAGGTTGTTGCGGTCAATCCGGCCTACACCGGTCAAACGTGCCACCGATGTCTGCGTATTCACCCGGATGTCGATAAGTTCTATCGGAGGGGTAAGCGGTTTGGGTGTGGGCATTGGGGTTGGCAGGGGGATGGGGCTTTTAACGGGGCCAACCCTATAAAATAATCGGGCTGTCGGTAATACGGCCTGGAGGCTCCTGGTTATCTTGTGGGTTGAAGGAGATAGCCGGAGGGCTACTGAAGGGCTTTTGGAAAGCCCGCGCTGTGCTGCGTAAGCCGTCAGCGGCGGGAAGACGTTACGCAACAGATTTTGCTGTCAGAGTAGCCGATTGATTTACCCACCTTCCGGTAACCGGTGATGCGATGCTCCAGACAGGTGTTGTACAACTACTGGTGCAACCGCCGCCACTCAAACAGCTTCGCTTTTTGCTGTTTGGTCGGATAGAGCTTCAACGTGACGCGGTGAGTTACCATCGGGATCTATGGCTTAGTTGAACAGCATGGTGACCCGGTGCAGGAAAGGAGCGCACTGCGTTTTTTCAATTCAGTTGCACGTTTATTTCGTGACTATTTTGTGACGGCCTATCGACGCAAGGTGCTGACTCGCGCAATGGTTAAGCGGATACAAGAGATAGCGGGTAGAGTGCTGGTCAAAAATCAGTGTCTACTGTGGAATGCAAGGGCGAGGATGACCACGTTCACCTGCGGATAGACTTGCACGCTGGCAACAACGTCTCTCCCCTGCTCGGGTCTATCAAGTCACAAGTCAGCGACGAGTCGCATCCTACGCAAAGAGTTTGAATCGGAACTAAGACCCCATTTCAAGAACTGGAGTAAGGGGCTATGGGGCGACCGGTTATGTATTCCCTCTGCTGGTGGTGCTCTGCTCTCCGTCCTTGAGCAATACATCCGCTCTCACACCAGGGGATAATCGGTAGCTTTGTAGGCGTCGAGCCTGCTCATCTACCCGCTATCCTGCCTCGGGAGATGGGGATGGCCGCGAGTTAGTTCTTTCTATCCAGAAACGAATAGTGGCGGCTGATTCCCTGTGCCAAGAGGAAAAACAACACCAGGGATCCCTGAATCACGCCTGCCAAAGAAGATTCCAACTGTAGCGAAAGGGGCAACTGCAAACTGCCGATATTGAGGCTGCTGAAGAAAAAAGCAATCGGCAAAATCAGCAGCGGATTAAAGCCCGCCAACATCACCACCAACAAAGCCAAAAAGCCCAAATTGCTGGAGATATTCGGGATCAAGCGATGGAACAAAGCCAAAACCTGCAAGGCCCCCGCCAACCCTGCCAACCCGCCACAGCAGCTGAAAGCCATCAACAACCGCTGGGTGGAAGGGATCCCTAGCCGAAAGGCCGCCAAAGGATTTTTCCCCACCGCCCGTAGTTGCAAACCAAAGCGGGTGTTGCGCACCACCATCACCGTCAGGGCCAAAGCCAGCAGCGCCAGCAACAAGGCCACCGGACTGGCCTCCGAACGCCCCCAAGTGGGCAGCCACAAACTGCGATCCAACAATTCCGTCCCGCTCATGGAAGCCACACCGGGTCGTTTCCAAGGGCCAAAAATCAGGTACAAGACCCAACCTTGAGCGACAAAGTTCAGCCCCAACCCGGCGAAGATCTCGTTGACCCGCCCAAATACATTCAGAATACCCGCCAAAAACCCCCAGCCCACCCCACCCAGGATCCCTGCCAGGAGCGCCAAGGTGATGGCCAGCGGCGGCGGCAACAGTCCATCCTCAAGCCGCAACCAAAAGGTGGCCGCGATTGCCCCGACGGTTATTTGGCCTTCGATACCCAAGTTGTAGAGGCCCGCGATGAAGGTCAACACCAAGCCACAACAGCAGAGGGTGAGGGGAGCCAAGGTAGCCAGAACCCGCCCGGTCTGACCCGGTCTGAGCCTCTGTGCCAAACGCCCCCCGCCACATACTGACAGCCACCTGTAGGGGGGAGGCCCCCACCAACAGGATCACCCCCGCCACAAACAACAGCGCCGCCAGCAATGCCAGCCCTTGAATGAGCCAGGTGCGCTGTACAGACGACATCGAGATGGACATGGCAGTTTCTCCTCTAGGGTGGGCTCCTCAGATGGCTGGAGTCTCCGGAGTAGGGCCAAGGTGGCGCATCAGTTGCCAGCCCTCCACCTCCGCCAAGGGTTGCAGCCCCAAAGAGGCAGGCTCCACCTGTTCGGCTTGCACCGGCGACAGCCAAAGGTGGGATCCGTGCTCCCCTTGGATCAAAGCTTGATCATCCACCCAAACGCCGGGACTGGGTGTATAGAAGGCAACGGCTTGAGCCTGGCAAACGTCCACCAAGCCGCTACGCCCGATATCCACCACCGTCTCCTGGGCCTCGGGCAACATCTGCTCCCAGTCCATCCGGGCAAAGGCGGGGTTGAAATTGCCGAAATCGGGCCGCAACACGATCGTGCCCAGGGTAAGGATCCCGGCGAATAGCAACGCGCCCAGCCACAGTCCGCCAGCGTAACGGAGCACCCGCCGCCAACTCCAGATCCCCGGCAAGAGGGTGTACAAAATGCCAATCACAAGCAGCGGCCCGGCATGGGGTTGCAAAAGCTCCAGCCCCTCCACCTCCAGCATGACCGCCGCCCCTAAGCCCAGGAGCAACAGCCCCACCGCCGCCAGCACCCAAGAGAGGATCCCGGTGAAGCGGGGCTGCTCTCGCATCTGTAGGGCTTGGTCTAGGGTTACGCCGGCCAAGAGGGCCAACCAAGGATAGAGCTGCACGGTGTAATAGGGGGTTTTGGTGGGGTACACCTGCAACAGCAGCAGCAGCAACAGGGGAAAAGACCAAATCAGCAGGGTTGGCCCCGGCTTCTGGCGCACCAGCAGCACTCCCCCCAGCAGCGCCAAAACCGTCCAAGGAAAGCCATGGACCGGAATATGCCAGAAGTAGTACAAGCCCGTGGCATCTGCGTGAAAGGGTTCTGCCCCCAAATCCCGCACTTTGCCCACCAAGGTGGTGAGGGCCTCCAGGCCATGTGCCTGCAACGCCAACCCCAACCACAGCCCGAAAACCCCCAACCCCAGCAAGCCCGCCAGCCAAAACTGAGCTGACCCGAGCCAGTGTCGCCGTTGCTGCACCAGATAGGGGATCAGAGCCGCCCCGGGCAACAGGATCATGGCGCTTTTCATCAGCAGACCCAACCCCAAGGCCAGCCCCGTCAGCCAAAACCAACGCTTGTGACCATGGATGCCATTCACCAGCGCCAAGATCCCGATCAATTCCAGACAGGTGAGGGGCACATCCTGGCCCACCAGCCGCCCCTGCTGTACCCAGAGGTAACACAAGGGCAGGGTAACCATACCCAGAAGGGCTGCCCGCACCGGCAAAAAAAAGCGACCTATCCAACCGATCAGCGGGATAGACAGCAAGGCGCAGAGGATCCCCGGCAGCCGTGCCGCCCACTCGTTCACCCCGTGCAGGGCGAAGCTGAGGGCTACGGCCCAAGTCAGGAGGGGCGGTTTCTCGAAAAAAGGTTCCCCCAAAAAGGTTGGTCCTATCCAGTCGCTCCCCCGCAACAGCTCGCGGGCCATCTGGGCATAAAAGCTCTCATCACAGCCATCCAAACTGGGATCCGCCCCTGACAGCAAAAATAGCGGTACAGCCAACCCCATGATCAGCAGGCTCAGGCCCAAAAAGGACAACAAATGGGGATCGCGGCGAAACTGCACAAACGCGCTGGATCCCCTAAAGGGGTAGCCCATCCCTACCTGGGGAGAAGCACCGAGTCTGTTTTGGCTATCGAAATGACGCATGGGACAACCCATCTGGAACAGCAACGAGCGGTGGCACTGGGCCTTGCCCCACCCTAAACCCTACCGCTGGGTCTACATCAGGGCAGCTCCAGGGATCCCCGGCCGCTAGAATTCACCGGCCCCTGGCCCCGACCGCCTTTGATCTCGGGCACAAAGCCCTGAAACCATCCGAAAAACTGGTCGGCATAGGGTTGCAGCGCAGGATCCAGATAGTAGAAATTTTCGCCCCGATCCGTAAACTCCCAAAACTCAGCCGTGGTGGATTGCAGCTCTTGGCGGATGATTTGCAAGCGTACCAGGGGCTCATGGTGCATATCCAGATAGATCAACTTGGCCAAATCCTCCCGCCCACAACTCAAGAAATAGGCCGCCAGTCGCACCTGGGTTTTGCGGATCCCGCGCAGGGTGGTCTCCTGTTGCTCGCTTTCGGGATCTTGGTCAAGGCGCAACAAGACTTGCAAAATTGCTTCGGTGGTTTCCGACTGCAGGGCACAGCTCAGTTGCACCAACAACCCCAAATCAAAACCAAAAGTTTCTGACAGAAAAAAGAGGCCCGCTTTGTAGGCGATGAGGCTGTAGTAACGAAAGTAGCCCACGATCTCCAAGACCAAAGCAGAGTGATGGTGTCGTAGCGCCGCCTCAGCCACCATGCGGTACTGCTTAAGCAGGTTGTAGCCGGTGCGGATATCTTGCGTGTTGATCACGGCCCGCAGATAGGTATTGAAAAACTTGACCACCCATCCGGCCACCGTCAGTTTTTGGGTTTGTAGGGCCCGGATCCCCAGTTCCCGGCTGTGAATGGCCACCAGGGTGCTCACCTGGCGCATGCCGTTGAGCCCCTCCCCAAACAGGGCTTGGTACTGCCGCAGGATCTTCAGCTCCACCCAGGAGCCCTCCGTCTCGATCTGCCGCAATAGCCCCTCATCCACCGAGACAAAGTCTGGATCCCGCCGCAACGCTGGGGTGAGGAGAAACCAGTCGCGGGGCAATTGCTCTTTACGGGCAGCATAAAATAGCCAAAAGGCCTTGAGGCTGTCTAGAGCATCCAAAAGGATGATTCCTTCCTGCTGGCGGATGGCGCTGGTGGCAATGCCTTTGATCTCATCCAGGGCGGAAAGACAGCGCTGATGGGCCAGTGAAGATTGGGATGACGGGGATCCCTCAGGCGTGTGCTTTGGGCACCACTCAGGCCTGAGGGAGGACAAGACCGCCTGCTGCACCTGTTCTTCGATGCGACGGATAATCGAGGCTGGCTGCAAGAAGTTAAACACAAAGTTGAAATAGGGGATCAGCACCAGAAACGAGGCCGTACCCAGCACCAAATTCAGGCCAATGAGCAACGCCGGACGCTCGTAAATGCTCAGGGCCATGGAACTCCACAAGCTGACCACATTGGCCAGAATCAGGAAAAAGATGATGTAGAAATTCACCTTCTCCCGCAAAAACAGCTCCGTCACCTTGGGGGTAAAGCGATCCGCACTCAGCTGCACCACGATCGCCACTACCGAGATGGTGAACCCCAGCACCCCCGACAGCACCTGCGCCAAGGTGGCCACAAATTCGTGTAAAGCGCCCGTATCCTGAATTTGCTCGGCTAGGGCCAGATCCACCCCACCCTGTACCAACCAGCGCCCGCCCAACGCCAGAAACAGGCCCACTCCCACCCCCCAAGCGCTCCAGGGCAACGCATAGCGGCGAGGCGGAACCAGGGCTGAGGCCGTGGGCATCTCCTTCACGATCGGCTCTCCGAAATGAGGGGGCGCCTTAATACTCGCTCAAGAGCGCCTCCACAAACTCGTAACTGGAGAAGGGCCGCAGATCTTCCAGTCCCTCCCCAGCGCCGATAAAGCGGATCGGCAGGTTCATCTGCTGGGTAATGGCCAGGGCAATGCCCCCTTTGGCGGTGCTATCTAGCTTGGTCAGGATCACGCCGCTCAATTTGGCAGCCTCGGCAAACACCTGGGCTTGCCGCAACCCGTTTTGGCCCTGGGTGGCATCCAACACCAGCAGCCCTTCCACGGTTGCCTCGGGGGCTTTTTTGTCGATGATGCGGCGAATCTTGGCCAGTTCATCCATCAGGTTTTTCTTGTTTTGCAGACGGCCTGCCGTATCCACCAGCAGCAATTCGGTGCCCCTGGCCTGGGCTGCTGTTATCGCGTCAAACACCACCGCTGCCGGATCGGTGTTTTGTCCGGGATTGGCGATCACCTCCACTCCGGCGCGTTCACCCCAAACCTTCAGTTGTTCTACGGCGGCGGCTCGAAAGGTATCGGCAGCAGCAATCAGGCATTTGTAGCCGGATCCCTGGGCAACATGAGCAATTTTGCCGATGGTAGTGGTTTTGCCCGCCCCATTCACCCCCACGATCAACCACACATTTAGATGATCTCGTCGCGGCGCAAAGGTGGGATCCCCAACACTGAGCATGGCCCGCATTTGCTGTTTCAGGTATTTCACCGCCTCTTCCGGGGGCAACACCTCCTCGCGCATGCGTTTTTGCAGGGCTTGGATGATCCGCTCGGTGGCATCAATGCCCACATCCGCCTGCAGCAGCACCATCTCAATTTCTTCGACGGCATCCTGGTCGATGGGGCCACGGCCCACCAGGGCTTTCAGTTGGTTGATCAAGTTCAGGCGGGTTTTGCCCAGCCCTTCTCGCAGCTTTTGCAACCAGGAGATTTCTTCGACAGAGATTTCCTCGGGTCGACGCCCTTGGGCTGCCAGGATCTCGGCCGACCAGCGAAAACCCTCATCGAAAACCAGCCCTTGGGCCGTGCTTTCTGGAGGAGCGGCAACATCAGCAGCTACAGGTGGGGGTTCGGGCTCGACAACGGCATTGGCTTCCAGGGCTTGCAGACGCTCGGCGGCACGGGGAGCCAGATCGAAAAAGGAAGGAGTCGCAACCGGTTGCACAGGAGTAGACTCAGCGGATGTCTCCTCCCCTGCCGGAGGGCTGGGCTGGGGGGAGAGGGATCCCTCTTGCTCCGGGATGGCTACGGGAGCTGAGGCAGGGGTAGGCTCTGTTTCCGGAATCCTCTCTGGGGTTGTTGAAGCCGGTTTTGCCGTCTCGACCGTTGGGGATGGGGGCACATCCACGGCCGCTTGAGAGGCTTCACGGGCTTTTAAGTTGGCATAGGCTGCTTTGGCGAAGGCAAGGTAGTCCTCCGGGGCAATCTCGGCAGGTGCAGGGTCTGAGGATGCCGACGGCGTTGGTGTCGACTGACCTGCAGGCTTTTCTGATCCAGCTTCTGGCTCACTTGGTTCGGTGAAGCGGCGGCGAAACCAATCAAAGGCCATAATCCAAAACCTAGCCCGACTACTGCTTTCCAGTTTGACAGAGAGCGGCGGCGCATTGGGTCGAGGGTGCATTCGCTCAACTCGACCAAGACCGGTTCACTGCCTCACAGGGGCAAAGTCTCCCCTATCACCGCAACTCCACGAGAGATCCGCGCTCTACCCAATACAGCCCTTACACGGGTCTTCTGCAGCAAGACTTGCACTTCACTTAGGACTGCAGCGTGTTGGCATAGCCTGCTGTAGGCATGGTGTCGGATGGTTTGCTCAGGTCAGGTGGGTGATGTGATAGCTGCCATCCGCTTGCACCCAGGCCACCTCGGGAATGCGGCATTGGCGGGCATAGGCTTCCACCTCCTCAGGCGAACGATCCAGCAGCTCCAACTCCACAGGCTCGGATTGCCGCCACAGCGCTGCTAAAGCCAGAGCCTGAGGGATCCCAGCCGGCACCAGCGGCACAATCAGGCGCTTACAGGCCAGGTCTTCCGGTTGGGTGAGGGAGGGCAGCAGTCGCAGCAGTGTATCCGGCAGCAGGGTAAAGCCAATCCCCGGTTGTTCCGCCTGATGGGGGCTGTAGAGGGAGTGCAATTGGTCGTAGCGGCCCCCCAATCCGATCACCTCACCCCCCACCACCGCCTGAAAAATGATCCCTGTATAGTAGGCCAGGGTTTGCACCAAGCTCAGATCCAGCACCACCTGCAGCTGCTGCTCCTGCAAAACTTGGCAAAGCTGCTGCAAATGGCGCAAGCGTTCGGCTGGCACGGGCAACTGGGCCAACTGGGATAGTACTCGACCGGGCTGACCGCGCAGGGCCAAAATCTGGGATCCGATCTGCCGGGCGGATTCCGGTAGGGGCGCCGACTCCAGGTAGACATAATCCAATTGGGCAATGGCCCGGCGCACCGCCGCCTGAGCCGTGGGGGCAATCGGGCTGAGAAGGCTTTCGGTTATGCCCACATCCCCCAGCAGCAAGGTCCACGTGGGGATCCCGACGGATTTGAGGCTGTCTGCCAACAGGGACAGAATCTCCGCATCCGCCAGCCATCCCCCGGCACCAATTAGTTCCACCCCCGACTGGAAAAATTCCTGACCGCTGCAGGATCCCTCCTCCCGTTGGCTGTTGCGAAAAACGCTGCCGTGGTAGTAAAGGCGCAAGGGCAAGGGCCCAGCAGCCAGACGGGTGGCCGCCGCCCGCACAATCGAGGCCGTCAACTCTGGGCGCAACCCCAGCATGGTGCCTTCGCTATCCCGCAGTTGCAGCACCGCCTCCGCCCGAATGGATCCCCCCGCCAGCAGGGTTTCTAGCCGCTCGAGGGTCGGGGTGATGATGCGCTGGTAGCCATAGCGTTGGAAGACCTGACTCAACTGAGCCTCTAACTTTTCCCGCCGCTGCACCTCCCGCGGCAACAGATCCCGGGCCCCGGTGGGTGGCCGTAGACTACTGGGGCTGGCGGTAGAACCGACGGCGGCGCGGGAGTCTGAGTCGTACACGGGTAAGCTCTGGCAAGGGATCCAGCCGGGTGTGTTGGGGGGCTGAGCCCTCATCATACCGGAGTTGCAGGAGCAGCAATAGCCTTACAGCCCTTTCGCTAGTCACGTATAACAACTGTGGGAGTTAGGATCCGCTCTCTAGAAGGCTGAGGAAGCACAATCCTTGCTGCAGAAAACCCGCGCAAGGGCTGTAATCAGGTGAGAGCCTTGGGAAAGTCGGGCCAATCTTGCAGAGGGTCGGTAGAGCGCACCCGGTGCATGCCCGCTTCGGCAAACCTGGCAAAAGTGGCCTCCGCCTGTTCGCTAAAATCCACCACTCCAGGGATCACCACCGCTGAGGTGCAATCTTCCAGTAAGTAGACCTTACCCGCCAAGCTGGGATCCTCCGCCTGAATTTCTTGCAAAAGATCGCTCACCGTCCAGGCCACACAATGGCTCTTGGCTTGGCCCGCCACAATCAGAGCATCGAACTGCAACAGGTAGCGGATCAGAGGTTCATTTTTCTCGTCGATCGGCTCCCCATTTGGCCCGGTCAGCACCTCTGGGCTGAGAACCGAATAGTTTTCCGTGAGGGGATTGGCCCCTTTCAGCTCCAAACTGGCCTGGCTGAAGCGGGCGATGCTGTGAAAGAAAATCGCCTCTTCCACCGCAGGCACCAAGGCATGGCCAATTCCCCCCAACATCGAGTGGTAGGGCCAGACGATGAGGGGATATTTTCCGCCCTGCTCCAGTTGCTCCGCGTAGTGAAGGGCATGGGCCTGCAACGTGGGCAGATCCCCCCGGGTGAGGCTGGCGGCCACGGCGGGATTCACTTGCCAGCGACCCGCACGAATATCAGCAGCGCTGATTGGGGTTGCCGGATCGGGATGGGATCCCTTCTCGTTCACCCAAAAAATCGGGTGGAAGATCTGCATGGCCGTATGGGTGTCGAGGGTGGGGAGGATCTGGGTAATGTGGGCCAGGTTGCGGTAAATGAATTGGCACAGGCGCCGGTTGTCTTCCACAGCTCCCCGGCCAGAGCTACCCCCGACAAACAGCTCAAACCCTGGAATGCAAAAGGTGTTTTGCACGTCGATGAGCAGCAAACCCACCCGTACCCGATCCACTTGGGCCGGCGGGATCCCGTACTGTTGGGCCCAACTTTCCGCTTCCACAGCCCGCTCTTGGTAGGGCACGCGCCAAATCTCTCCCACGCGTTCCGGATTGAAATGAGGGGGGAGGGGAAGGGTTTGCCCAGAGGGGGCATCGACCGTTAACCCCTGTACAGTGGTGTTCATGGTATCCTCCCGCAGCGGTGCCCTGGTTCGGGTGCCGAGCTTAGGTTGGTTCGGTATTTATGGTTGTTTTCACTATAAGTCGAGCCCTTAGCTTTGTCCAGATGCCGCATGCTCATCTTTTGCAGGTCGCTCTCTGGCTAGCTTCGGGAGGGAACCGTAGCCCTTCGCGGATCCCTGACAACAGAATTTAATTATGGTAAGTTTCACTATAAATAACCTGCCTTTACCCCTGAGGTCGTCTCATGTTGGCCCCTGATTTTTCGTCGTTGCAGCCCCAAGACTACGGCCTGCTGACGGATCTGTACCAGTTCACCATGGCTGCTTGCTATGCAGGGGAAGGGTTGGAGGCTCAACCGGCAGCCTTTGAGCTGTTTGTGCGCCGCTTGCCCCCCGACTATGGCTATCTGATCGCCATGGGTTTGACTCAGGCGGTGGAATATCTCCAGCAACTCCACTTTACGGCGGATGCGCTGGCGGCCTTACGGGCAACTGGGATCTTCGCCGACGCGCCGGAACGGTTTTGGGCCCTCTTGGAAAATTGCCGTTTTCAGGGGGATGTCTGGGCGGTGCCGGAGGGATCCGCTCTTTTTGCCAACCAGCCCCTGATCCGTATCGAGGCCCCGCTTTGGCAAGCGCAACTGGTGGAAACCTATTTGTTGTCCACCTTTAACTACCAAACCCTGATCGCCACCAAAGCGGCACGCATGCGGGATGCGGCGGGAGATGAGTCGATCTTGTTGGAGTTTGGGACGCGGCGAGCTTTTGGCCCTCAGGCGGGCTTGTGGGCGGCACGGGCAGCCCTGGCGGCAGGGTTTAACGCCACTTCCAATGTGTTGGCGGCCCTGAAATTGGGGCGGAAACCGGCAGGGACAATGGCCCATTCTCTGGTGATGGCGATCGCGGCCCTTTCGGGGGATGAGACCAGCGCGTTTCGTTCCTTTCAGCGCTATTTTCCCCAATCGGCCCTTTTGATCGATACCTACGATCCGATTCAGGGAGCCCGCACGGCAGCACGCCTGTTCGCCTCTGAGAACCCCGATCCGCTGGGTTCACGGGGTGAATTTGGTGGAGTGCGCATCGACTCCGGGGATTTGGAGGATCTGTCTCGCCAGGTGAAGCAGATTTTGCCCCAGGGATCCCCGGTTTTCGTGAGCGGCGACTTGGACGAATACGAGATCGAACGGCTGCATCGCTCCCAAGCCCCAATCAACGGCTATGGGGTGGGCACCCGCTTGGTGAGTGGCGACGGGGTGAATGGGGTCTACAAATTGGTGGAAATTAACGGGATCCCGGTGGCCAAAGCCTCCTTTGCCAAGGCGACGATCCCGGGACGTAAGCAAATCTTCCGGGGGAGCACAGACGACCTGCTGGGCCACGCAGACGAAGTGCCTCCTCCTGGTTTTCAGCCGCTTTTGCGCAAAATCATGGCAGGGGGGGTGCTGCTGGATCCCTTGCCGGATCTGGAAACCATCGCCCATACCAGCCGTGCCGCCGTGCTCAGCCTGCCCAAAGGCGTTCGGCAACTGCGTCAGCCGGATCCCTGGCCCATGAGTCTAACCGAGGCTTTGCAGGAGGTTAAAGATCGAACCCTACGGCAGGAGCCTTCCCCAACTGATGTTGCTGTCGGGTCTTAAATGGGGCTGAACTATCTCTATGTGGATTCGCACGATCCCCAGGCGAGGTTTTCTCTGCACCACAGAGATCTCACCGACGGCACCACCACAAGATTTTGGAACAGACACAGCCCACGTAGGTGAGAGCGTCCCCCCTGTTCAAGACATACGGAGCCCTTTTGAACAGCTAGAACGGAGGCACATGAACCCTTTCAAGGTGCTACGGATATTGCTGCTGCTCTGTAATTGCAGTGGTGGGGGAGGTTCCTCACCGGCAAGTTTGCCGGGAATTGTCCGGCCCACGATTGTGGCGTCGGCTGCTCTCACGCTGGGATTCACAGCTTCTCCAGATGCTACAGACAATCCATCAGGATCCCCTGCTTCGGCTAGGATTCCGGCATGAGCAAAAAAGCCGATATCGGCAGCAAACGCCTGATTGGCCTGGATCTCCAGTCTTGGAGCCGCTGGGTGACCCAGAACCCGCAGGTGCAGGTTCAAGAGATGCTGGATTCTGAGTTTCAGTGGCTCAGCTGGGAGGGGGATGTCCTGATTCGGGCTTGGGATCCCGATATCGGGGAGTTTCTCATTGCCAACGAGATTCAACTGCGCTACTCCCCTGAGATGCCGCGGCGGATGCGGGCCTATGCCGCCTTGGCAGAGGAAAAATTCAAGCTGCCGGTTTATCCGGTGCTGGTGGTGATTTTGCCCGTGGCCGAAAATACAGAAGTTGTGACGGCCTATGAATCAACCCTGCAAGGGATCCAAGCCCGTCAAGATTACCGGGTGATTCAGCTGAGTGAAGTGGAAGTGGAGCGAGTGTTTTCGGAGCCGATCCCGACGTTGTTGCCGTTTGTGCCGATGATGAAAGGGGGCGAGCAAGAGGGGGTGATTCGGCAAGCGGTGCGGCAGTTGCAGCGGGATCCG
>JAUQVK010000102.1:0-17894 GCA_039794845.1 Thermostichus sp. DRC_bins_24 | reverse complement strand
CGTGGGCTGGACGATTCCCGGCAAACTGGCCGAACCTCCCCCACCACTGCAATTACAGAGCAACATCAACACCGAAGAAAGCAGCAACATCCGTAGCACCTTGAAAAGCTTGATGGGCCTCTGTTGTAGCTGTTCAATACGTGCAAGTCAGAAGCACTCAGGAAATTTAACCGCTCCCCCCACCGCCTCAGGGAGCTATCTACCCTGCACAGGATTTAGGAAACCCGACGGGTCAACCTAGCCAGCCATCTCGGCCATTCATCACCCTGCGGGGCCAAGAGACAATCTGAACTCTTTCACCCGGGTCAATCCTAGTCCCAACTTCAATGTATTGCACGTGCTCTGCAACACACTGAGTCAATCTTTAGATTTGCCTCTGGCGATGTGCTACATCAAGGCTTAGTTTGAAGAAGAAGAAGTATTTAAGGGGTGACTCCCTCCAGCCAGGAGGTGAGGTCGGCCAAGGTCTGGAATTCCAACAAGGCTAGGCCCAACTCTTCCAGACGTTCCACCGGCAACGACCGAATCTGAGTTTCCAGTGCCTCGGGGAGGGAGCCCACTTTGCGCCTTAACAAGTGCAAAGTCAGTTCTGCCTCCCCCTGTTGGATTCCTTGAGTGAGACCCTCTTGGATCCCTCGGAGGAGCCCTCGTTGCTCACTTTCGGCCACCAATGCCTGATAGGTCACCGACTCCCGCATCACATCCTCCCGCAACAGCTGCCGCATCAGCTCTTTGTTAAAGCGTAATCCACCCAGCAGATAGGTGTAAGTGGCCAAGTGGGCCCGCTCCTGGGCGTTGGAGATGTTCTGGATCCCTGTCGCCACTTGCCGCAACAGCTCCTCAGGCTGCTCCGCCTTGGCCAACACTGCCAAAGGCCACAAACTCGGATCCCTCAAAAGCTCCTCAGCCGGTTCCTCCCACAGCCGCACCACCCGATAGTCATGCCGGGTGGTCTCTGCTTCAAAGTGGTCCAGTTGCACCAGCGTTGAACCACTCTGGCGCAAAAACAGCACGATCTGGAGCACCGGGCAGCGATACTGCCGCCGCAGCCGCACGAAGTAGTCCAACATGCGCAACGGCATCTCCGGGTCGGGATCCGTTTGAAATTCCAAGTGCAAAACTTGAGGCCCGAGTTGCAGAAAGCTGACGAAGTCGGCGCGCACCGGTTCGAGGGACAATTCGGTTTTCAGGATTTGGATGGGTTCTGTTGTTTGTCCTACCAACCACTGCACAAAGGGAAGAGGATTGGCTTCCACCAGGGCTTTGCAGAGGTTGTCATAGGGCATGAGCTGGATCCTGGCAGTCCTTTTGTTGGGCTGGGATGACTCCATTCTTGCTTGGAGAGTGTAGTAGGAGGCAGAAAGTGGGAACTTGCCGGAGCAATTCTGTACACGCCAGCTCTCAGTCCACGCGGTTGAGCTCCTCCAACAACCAGGGATCCACCGGCTGGCCATCCACACGCTTCAGATCGACGCAAATCCACATGACTGCGGAGGAGCCGGCGGGGGGCAATTCTGAAGAAAAGGAGATCTCGTAATCAGAGGGGTTTTGACCGTGCTGTCGCAACCAAGTTTCCACCTTTGAAGGGGCAAAGTAGGACTGCCCCTGCTCGAACATGCGGGTAATTTCCATGCCAAAGCAAAGCGGATTGAAGCGGGCCATGGGAGTGGGTCAAGCAGCGTCTGCCGCTTGAGGGGGAGCAACATCTTCGGGGACGGCAGCGACCGCCGGTTCTGCATCAGAAGCAGATGAGTCCGAACTCAGGGGAGCCGGCTCTGCCTCTGCCAAGGGGGCTGGAAGCGTTTCCGCCGGGGCCTCCTCCGATTGGGTTTTGGGCTGAGCCTTGGTGGCTGCGGTAGAAGCCTTGGGAGCAGCGGCAGCAGCTGTTGCAGCGCGGGTGGCTTTTTCCAGCTCACGGGCCTCTTTGTTGAGCTGTGTCTCGAACTCCTTGGATGCGTCCTGTAAGCTGCGCAGGGTTTTGGCCAAGGTACGACCGATCTCGGGCAGCTTACGCGGCCCAAAGACCAGTAGAGCCACCGTAAAGATGACCAACATTTCCGGCAGTCCAATACCCAAAAAATTCATGAGCCCTGGCAGAGTACGGTTAAGTAGGATCCTTTCGATTCTTTAGACTGACATCTTCTCGCTGTTAACCGCAAGCACACTCCCCTATTCCAATGGCTTTGGTGGTCTATTCTCTGGTGGCACTGCTGCCGATTTTTACGGTGTTTTTGTTGCTGGTGGTGGGTCGTCGCCCTGCCAGTGAAGCGATGCCGGCAGCGTTGGGAGTGACTTTAGTAGTGGCGTTGCTCATTTGGCAGGTGCCGTTTGGGCAAGTGGCGGCCTCTCTGGTGCAGGGATCCGTGATTGCGATGGAGATCCTCTACATCGTGTTTGGGGCGATTTTGCTTCTGAATGTGCTGCGAGTCTCGGGGGCGATTAGCGTGATTCGGCAAAACCTGCTCGGCCTCTCGGCGGATCGTCGGGTACAGGTGATCTTGATCGCTTGGCTGTTTGGCAGTTTTATCGAGGGGGCCTCGGGCTTTGGCACTCCGGCGGTGATTTGTGTGCCCTTGTTGGTGGCCGTTGGCTTCCCGGCAATGGCGGCGGTGATGGCAGCCCTGATCATCCAGAGCACTCCTTCCACGTTTGGGGCGGTGGGCACCCCGATCCTGTTTGGGGTAGCGACGGGGCTGGGGGGATCCGAGACGGTTGAGGTGGCTTTGGCTGCTCAGGATCTCTCTTTTACGGGCTTTTTGCTCCAGGTGGCGGCTCAAGCGGGGATCCTGCACGCCCTGATTGGCAGTGGCATCCCTCTGATTCTGGTGTTGACCCTGACGCTTTTTTTTGGGGAACAGTCCTCCTGGAAGGAGGGCTTGGCGATGTGGAAGTTTGCCCTTTTTGCTGGAGTTGCTTTCACTCTGCCCTATGCCCTCACCGCCGTGTTTCTGGGGCCGGAGTTTCCTTCTTTGATCGGGGGGTTGGTGGGGTTGGGTCTGGTGGTGGGGATCCTGCGGCGGGGATGGCTGCTCCCCAAAACCAGCTGGGATTTTGCCCGAGAATGGCCCGCGGAATGGACGGGATCCCTGATGCCCCAATTGCGCACGGCCCCGGCTGCCATGACGGTGGTGAAGGCGTGGCTGCCCTATCTGCTGTTGGGGCTATTGCTGGTGGTCTCTCGGCTGCAAGCCTTGCCGCTGCGGGGATGGTTGCAACGGGTGCGCCTCAGTTGGCCAAACCTGTTTGGCACCGATCTGACGGTTTCCACCCAACCCCTTTATCTGCCCGCCACCCTGTTTTTGGGGGTGGTGCTGATCACCTACTTTTTGCACGAGATGAAGCCCGCTGAGCTCAAAGGTGCCCTAGCAGAGGCCATTCCGTTGTTGGGGAAAACCACCCTGGCCCTGGGGGCGGCGGTACTGATGGCGCGGGTGTTCATCAATTCCGAGGTGAATGGGGCAGGACTGGCGAGTATGCCCCTAACGTTGGCCCAGGGGATGTCGGCCTTGGCCGGTCAAACGTGGCCCCTCTTTGCGCCAGTGGTGGGAATGATTGGCGCTTTTGTGGCGGGCAGCGTCACCGTCAGCAACATGATGTTTTCTCTCTTCCAATTTGGGGTAGCCCAGGAGATCGGTGCCCCGACGGCCTGGATTATCGCCCTTCAGAGTGTGGGGGCTTCCGCAGGCAATGTGATTTGTGTGTCGAACATTGTGGCGGCGGCGGCAACGGTGGGTCTGTTGGGGCGGGAGGGGCTACTGATGCGGCGGCTGTTGGCTCCGCTGCTCTACTACCTGGGGTTGGCCGGGATCCTGGGCTTGGGGGTGAGTTTTGGGCGAGTTTAAGGATGCTTGCGGGGCAGCCTCTTCCTGGCCGACCAAGGCAAAATGGTAAAATCGACACATAATCAATCCTATCGGCCCAGGCTTGCCCCATGCTCCAAACCCTACAAAAGATCCTCGGCGATCCCAACGATCGGAAGGTGCGGCAGTACCGTCCTGCCCTCAAGCTGATCAACTCGCTGGAGATCGAGATCGCCTCTCTTTCGGATGCACAGCTGAAGGCCAAAACCACCGAGTTCCGCGAGCGATTGGACAGAGGGGAATCTCTGGATGAGCTGTTACCGGAAGCGTTTGCGGTGGTGCGGGAAGCCGCCAAGCGGGTTCTGAATCTGCGGCATTACGACGTGCAGTTGATCGGTGGGATGGTACTGCACGAAGGCCAGATCGCCGAAATGAAAACCGGGGAAGGCAAAACCCTGGTGGCCACCCTGCCCGCCTACCTCAACGGTCTCACCGGCAAAGGCGTTCACATCGTAACCGTCAACGATTACCTCGCCCGTCGGGACTCGGAGTGGATGGGGCAGGTGCACCGCTTCTTGGGCCTGACGGTGGGCTTGATTCAGCAGGGCATGTCCCCCGAAGAAAAGCGGCGCAACTACAACTGTGATGTTACCTACTGCACCAACAGTGAGCTGGGCTTCGATTACCTGCGCGACAACATGGCCAATGACATCAAAGAGGTGATGCAGCGGCCTTTTAATTACTGCATCATCGACGAAGTGGACTCAATCCTGATCGATGAAGCCCGTACCCCGCTGATCATTTCCGGCCAAGTGGCTCGCCCTTCGGAGAAGTACATGCGGGCGGCCCAGGTGGCGCGGGAGCTGATCAAAGAAGAACACTACGAGGTGGATGAAAAAGCCCGCAACGTCATCCTCACGGATGAAGGCTTTGAAGCCGCAGAACGCCTGTTGGGGGTTTCCGACCTGTTTGATCCCAAGGATCCCTGGGCGCACTTTGTCTTTAATGCCGTGAAGGCCAAAGAACTCTTCATCAAGGATGTCAACTACATCATCCGGGGCAAAGAGGTGGTGATTGTGGACGAGTTCACTGGACGGGTGATGCCCGGTCGCCGTTGGTCGGATGGCCTGCACCAAGCGGTGGAAGCCAAAGAGGGACTGCCCATCCAAAACGAAAGCCAAACTCTGGCCACCATCACCTACCAAAACCTGTTCCTGCTCTACCCGAAGCTCTCGGGGATGACGGGGACGGCCCGCACCGAAGAAGCGGAGTTCGGCAAAACCTACAACCTTGAGGTAACGGCGATCCCTACCAACCGCCCCATTCGCCGCAAAGATGCCCCAGACTTGGTGTACAAAACCGAAGCCGGCAAGTGGCAGGCGGTGGCGGAAGAAATTGCCCAGATGCACGAGCGCGGCCGTCCGGTACTGGTGGGAACCACCAG
Organism: Thermostichus sp. DRC_bins_24; assembly: GCA_039794845.1. GTDB lineage: Bacteria > Cyanobacteriota > Cyanobacteriia > Thermostichales > Thermostichaceae > Thermostichus. The sequence continues at coordinate 12,650 of JAUQVK010000102.1, read as the reverse complement.
TGTGGAAAAATCGGAGCGGCTCTCGGCCATCCTCAAGGAGATGGGGATCCCCCACAATCTTCTCAACGCCAAGCCGGAGAACGTGGAGCGGGAGTCGGAAATTATCGCCCAAGCCGGACGCAAAGGGGCTGTTACCATCGCCACCAACATGGCTGGCCGCGGTACCGACATCATCCTGGGGGGAAATGCCGAGTACATGGCCCGGCTGAAGGTGCGGGAACGGCTGATGCCCAAGCTGGCCCAACTGGATACCGATAACCCGATGGGATCCGTGCAGCTCGGCGGACGCGGCGGGGGCCAAGGGTTTGGGGAAGCAGCCCCCAAGCCGAAAAAATCCTGGGCGGTGGTTTCGGCCAGCCTATATCCCTGTGAGCTTTCTCAGCCAGTGAGCCAGGCGCTGGAGGAAGCGGTTGCGGCGGCTGTGGCCAAGTACGGCCTGAACCGTTTACCGGAGTTGGCGGTGGAGGATCTGATCGCGGTGGCCTCAGAAAAAGCGCCGGTGCAGGATCCGTTGATTCTGCAGCTGCGGGATGTGTACAACAGCATCAAAGCTGAGTACGAAAAAGTCACCGATGCCGAGCATGAGGAAGTGGTGAAGCTGGGGGGCCTCCACGTCATCGGTACGGAGCGCCACGAATCCCGACGCATTGACAACCAACTGCGGGGTCGGGCCGGACGCCAAGGGGATCCGGGCTCCTCCCGCTTTTTCCTTAGCCTGGAAGACAACCTGCTCAAGATCTTTGGTGGAGATCGCGTCTCCCGGATGATGGACGTGTTCCGGGTGGACGAGGATATGCCGATCGAGCACCCGTTGCTCACCAGCAGCCTGGAGAACGCTCAAAAGAAAGTGGAAGTTTACTACTTCGACATGCGCAAGCAGGTGTTTGAGTATGACGAGGTGATGAACAATCAGCGGCGGGCCATCTACTCCGAGCGCCGCCGGGTTTTGGAGGGAGAAGACATCAAAACCAAGATTCTTGAGTACGTGCGCAAAACCGTTGCTGAGATCGTACGCGCCCATGTCAACCCCGAGCTGCCCCCAGAGGAATGGGAAATCGATAAGCTTACTGCCAAAATGCAGGAGTTTGTGCCGTTGCTCAAGGACAATCTGAAAGTCCAGGATCTCCAGGATCTCTCTTCTGAGCAAATTCTGGACTACCTGACCAAACAGGCGGAAATTGCCTACGAGGCCAAGGAGGCTTTCCTAGATACCTTTGAGCCCGGTTTGATGCGGCGGGCGGAGCGGTTTTTCCTGCTGCAACAGGTGGATACCCTCTGGCGGGAGCACCTGCAACAAATGGAAGCGCTGCGGGAAGCGGTGGGGCTGCGGGGCTACGGCCAAAAGGATCCCCTGATCGAGTACAAAAACGAGGGCTACGAGCTGTTCCTGGAGATGATGGACAACATCCGCCGCAACACGGTCTTTAACTTGTTCATCTTCACGCCCCAAATTGTGCAGCCACCTCAGGTGGTGCAGTCGGCTCCGGCTCGGGCAGTGGCCGCCGGCGCTGACTCCGGCGGTGCCTCGAGTGTGGTGGAGGCCGACTTTACCGACGAGTAGACGTCAAAAGCTTTGCTCCCTTTCCACGCTGCGATTACGATTGCCCCCGGTGATGACTCTCCCAAGCTGGAGACGGTTAGGGCATCAAAACAGAAAATACCGCTGGGCCATGGGCAACACCTCCGCCGGTTCACAGGTGAGCAACTCTCCGTCCGCCCGCACTTCGTAGGTTTCTGGGTTGACCTCGATATGGGGGGTGCTGGTGTTCAGTTTCAGATCCGCTTTGCCAATGTCCCGACAATTCTTCACCGCCACTGCCGGACGTTGGATCCCCAGTTGTTCCGGGATCCCCCGCTCTAGGGCAGCTTGGGAAACAAACAACAGACTGGTTTCCGTCATGGCGCGACCAAAGCCCCCAAACATCGCACGGGGATACACCGGTTGCGGCGTCGGAATAGAAGCGTTCGGATCCCCCATTTGGGCATAGGCAATCAGGCCCCCCTTCAACACCAGCTCCGGCTTCACCCCGAAAAATCCCGGCTTCCACAAACACAGATCCGCCAGTTTCCCCACCTCCACCGATCCGATCACATGGCTGAGGCCCTGGGCGATGGCGGGGCAGATGGTGTACTTGGCAACGTAGCGTTTGGCCCGGAAGTTGTCGTTGCGGGCGGAGTCCTGGGGCAGGGATCCCCGTTGTACCTTCATTTTGTGGGCGGTTTGCCAGGTGCGAATGATCACCTCCCCCACCCGGCCCATGGCTTGGGAGTCAGAGGAGATAATGCTGAACACCCCCATGTCGTGCAAAATGTCTTCGGCGGCAATGGTTTGGGGGCGAATGCGGCTTTCGGCAAAAGCGATGTCCTCCGGCACATTCTTGCTGAGGTGATGACACACCATCAACATATCCAGGTGTTCTTCGATGGTGTTGCGGGTGAAGGGCCGGGTGGGGTTGGTGGAGCTGGGCAGCACATTCGGCTCCGAGGCAATGCGGATGATATCCGGCGCATGCCCGCCTCCGGCCCCTTCGGTATGGAAGGTGTGAATGGTACGGCCATTGATGGCGGCAATGGTGTCCTCCACAAAGGCGGATTCATTTAGAGTGTCGGTGTGGATCAGGGTTTGCACATCGTATTCGTCGCTCACCTGTAGGCAGCTATCGATCACCGCCGGGGTGGATCCCCAATCTTCATGGATTTTCAGGCCGCAGGCCCCCGCCTCCACTTGCTCTCGCAACGCTTCTGGAAAAGCAGCATTCCCCTTGCCAAAAAAACCCAAATTGACGGGAAACCCCTCCGCTGCCTGCAACATCTTGCCCAAATTCCAGGATCCGGGGGTGCAGGTGGTGGCATTGGTGCCGGTGGCTGGCCCGGTTCCGCCGCCCAAAAGGGTGGTCAGTCCCGAGGCGATGGCAAACTCACACAACTGCGGACAAATGAAATGCACATGGGCATCGATCCCTCCCGCCGTTAGGATCAAATTCTCACCGGCAATCACTTCCGTGCAGGCCCCCACCACCATGCCCGGCGTTATCCCTGACTGGATGTTGGGGTTGCCCGCTTTGCCAATGCCGACAATATGGCCCTCTCGGATGCCGATATCCGCCTTGACAATGCCCCACCAGTCCAGGATTAAGGCATTGGTGATCACCAAATCCAAGGCTCCCCCTGCCCGCGTCGCCGTGGGCGATTGCCCCATGCCGTCCCGAATCGTCTTGCCGCCCCCGAACTTGATCTCTTCGCCGTAGGTGGTCAAGTCCTGCTCCACCTCAATGATCAACTCCGTATCCGCCAGGCGCACCCGATCCCCCACGGTGGGGCCGTAGTTGCTGACATATTGACGACGAGGAATCTCTAGGGTCATGAGATGGCTGGCTTCTGTACAAAGGGCTGCCAGGGTTCTACCACAAATCCCTGCCCAGGGGATCCCTTTCGATCCATGGTCCAAATCGACCTCTGGCGTTGATCCCATCCGAATCTGCTGAAAATCTGTTACATATATTCACAAGTATGATCGAAAAATCGATCCCAAACCTGCTGTAATCCCGACAGAGCAAGGGATCCCTGGTTTAATTATTGTGAAGCATCCGGGGGTTCACAAACGCTGCCCTATAATGCCTTGTAAGTCCTGCCCTGGGGAAATCCCCCAAGCTTCACGGCTGCCGACGGGCGGGAATGCTTCGTTCCTTGTCGCAAGAGAGGAGTTCTTGATGACAACTACGCCAAAGGAGCGAGAGCCAAAGGTCAAGGTGTCGGTTGACGTGGATCCGGTTCCCACTTCCTTTGAGAAATGGGCCAAGCCGGGGCACTTCGATCGCAGCCTGTCGCGTGGACCCAAGACCACGACCTGGATCTGGAACCTCCATGCTCTTGCTCATGACTTCGATAGTCACACCAGCGACTTAGAAGACGTCTCTCGTAAGATCTTTTCCGCTCACTTTGGCCACCTGGCGGTGGTCTTTGTCTGGCTGAGCGGCATGTACTACCACGGAGCGCAGTTCTCCAACTATTCCGCTTGGTTGGCGGATCCGGTCAACGTCAAGCCCAGCGCCCAAGTGGTCTGGCCCATCTTTGGTCAGGAAATCCTGAACGGGGATATGGGCGGTGGCTTCGAAGGGATCCGCATCACCTCAGGTCTTTTCCACCTCTGGCGGGCCGGCGGCATCACCAACGAGTTTCAACTCCTCTGCACCGCTATCGGTGGTTTGGTGATGGCTGGCCTGTGTCTGTTTGCCGGTTGGTTTCACTATCACAAACGGGCCCCCAAGTTGGAGTGGTTCCAGAATGTGGAGTCCATGATGAACCACCACCTGGCGGGCTTGCTGGGGTTGGGTTCATTGGCTTGGGCCGGCCACCAAATCCACGTTTCTATCCCCATCAACAAGATGTTGGATGCAGGCGTGCCGGCTGACCAAGTGCCGCTGCCCCATGAGTTCATTCTCAACCCGGCTCTGATGAAGGAGATGTTCCCCGCTGTGGATTGGGGGATCTTCAGTGGGGTGGTGCCCTTCTTTACCTTAGACTGGGGCAAGTACGCCGAGTTCCTCACCTTTAAGGGGGGCTTGGATCCCCAAAACGGTGCCCTCTGGCTTACGGATCAGGCCCACCATCACTTGGCGATTGCCGTGCTCTTCATTGTGGCCGGTCACATGTACCGCACCAACTGGGGCATTGGCCACTCCATGAAGGAGATCCTGGAAGCTCACAAGGGCCCCTTCACCGGCGAAGGGCATAAGGGTCTGTACGAAGTGCTCACCACCTCTTGGCACGCCCAACTGGCTATTAATTTGGCTTTGATGGGATCCCTGAGCATCATCGTCGCCCAGCACATGTACGCGATGAACCCCTATCCCTACATGGGCATCGACTACGCCACCCAGATTTCTCTATTTACCCACCACATGTGGTTGGGCGGTTTCTTTGTGGTGGGTGGAGCTGCCCACGGGGCCATCTACTTTGTGCGGGATTACGACCCCGCCATGAACCGTAACAACGTTTTGGATCGGGTGCTACGCCATCGGGATGCCATCATCAGCCACCTGAACTGGGTGTGTCTGTTCTTGGGCTTCCATGCCTTTGGCTTCTACGTCCACAACGACACCATGCAGGCTTTTGGTCGTCCGCAGGATATGTTCTCGGATACCGGGATCCAACTGCAGCCGATCTTTGCCCAGTGGATTCAGTCTTTGCACACCAACGCCATTGCCAGCACGGCTCCCTACGCCGGTGCTTCGGTGAGCCCCATTTTCGGCGGCGACATTGTGGCCATCGGTGGCAAGGTTTCCATGATGCCAATGGTGTTGGGCACAGCCGACTTCATGGTGCACCACATCCACGCCATGACCATCCACATCACGGTGTTGATCCTGCTCAAGGGGGTGCTGTTTGCCCGCTCTTCCCGCTTAATTCCTGACAAAGGCAAATTGGGCTTCCGCTTCCCCTGCGATGGCCCCGGTCGTGGTGGCACCTGCCAAGTCTCCGGCTGGGATCACGTCTTCCTCGGCCTGTTCTGGATGTACAACTGCATCTCCATCGTCATCTTCCACTTCAGCTGGAAAATGCAGAGCGACATCTGGGGCACCGTCAACGCCGACGGCACGATTGAGCACATCACCGGCGGCAACTTTGCGGCCAGTTCGGTCAACATCAACGGCTGGCTGCGGGACTTCCTGTGGGCTCAGGCGGTACAGGTGATCAACTCCTACGGCTCGGCCCTGTCGGCCTATGGGTTGCTCTTCTTGGGCGCTCACTTTGTTTGGGCTTTCAGCTTGATGTTCCTGTTCAGCGGTCGCGGCTACTGGCAGGAGCTGATTGAGTCCATTGTTTGGGCCCACAACAAGTTAAAAGTGGCTCCGGCCATTCAACCCCGTGCCCTGAGCATTATTCAGGGTCGGGCGGTCGGTGTGGCCCACTACCTGTTGGGAGGAATCGTCACCACCTGGGCGTTCTTCCTGGCACGGTTCGCCGCGCTCGGCTAAGGCAAGGAGGAAATTGAACCATGGCAACTGCAACACGTTTTCCCCAGTTCAGCCAAGACCTTGCCAGCGACCCCACCACGCGTCGTTTGTGGTACGGCATTGCCACCGCTCACGACTTTGAAACCCACGATGGCATGACCGAGGAGCGGCTTTACCAAAAGCTGTTTGCGACGCACTTCGGCCATCTGGCGATCATCTTCCTGTGGGCGTCTGGCAACGTCTTTCACATCGCCTGGCAAGGCAACTACGAGCAGTGGGTAGCCAACCCCAGTGGGGTCACCCCCATTGCCCATGCCATCTGGGATCCCCAGTTTGGTAAGGCAGCCGTAGAAGCCTTTACCCAGCCCGGTGGCGGCGGCCCCGTCAATGCCGCTTATTCCGGCCTGTATTACTGGTTCAACACCATCGGTCTGCGCACCAATGCGGATCTCTACGCCGGTGCCGTCGGTTTGCTGCTGTTTGCGGCTACCCTCCTGTTTGCCGGTTGGTTGCACCTCCAGCCCCGCTTCCGTCCCAGCTTGAGCTGGTTCAAGAACGCCGAATCCCGTCTCAACCACCACTTGGCAGGTTTGTTCGGGGTGAGTTCTTTGGCTTGGACCGGCCACCTGGTGCACGTCGCCATCCCGGAGTCCCGGGGACAGCACGTGGGCTGGGATAACTTCCTGACCACCCTGCCCCACCCGGCGGGTCTGAAGCCCTTCTTCACCCTCAACTGGGGGGTGTATGCCCAAAACCCAGATACCACCAGCCACGTCTGGGGTACTGCTGAGGGTGCGGGCACGGCCATTCTCACCTTCTTGGGTGGGTTTGACCCCAATACTCAGTCCCTGTGGCTGACGGATATGGCCCACCACCATTTGGCAATCGCGGTGATCTTCATCGTGGCCGGTCACATGTACCGCACCAACTGGGGTATCGGCCACTCCATGCGGGAGATTATGGCAGCCCACAACCCCCCCAAGGGCACCCCGTTTGGGGGCTTGCTGGGTCGGGGCCATGAAGGGATCTACGACACCTACAACGAATCTCTGCACTTCCAGTTGGGCTGGCACTTGGCCTGCTTGGGGGTGGTGACTTCGCTGGTGGCGCAGCACATGTACTCCCTCAACCCCTATGTGTTCATGTCCTTGGATCACACCACCGAGGCAGCCCTCTACACCCATCACCAGTACATCGCTGGCTTCTTGATGGTGGGGGCCTTTGCCCACGGCGCGATCTTCTTGGTGCGGGATTATAACCCCGAGGCCAACAAGGACAATGTACTGGCACGGGTTCTGGAGCACAAGGAAGCGATCATCTCCCACCTCAGCTGGGCTTCACTGTTCTTAGGCTTCCACACCTTGGGGCTGTACGTCCACAACGATGTCATGCAGGCTTTCGGTACGCCGGAGAAGCAGATTTTGATTGAGCCGCTGTTTGCTCAGTTCATCCAGGCTTCTCATGGCAAGCTGATCTACGGCATGGATGTGTTGTTGGCCAACCCTGATAGCATTGCATCCACCGCCTGGCCCAATTACGGCAACGTTTGGCTGCCGGGCTGGCTGTCGGCCATCAATGATCCCAATGGATCCTTGTTCCTGCCCATTGGTCCCGGTGACTTCTTGGTGCACCATGCCATTGCCTTGGGTCTGCACACCACCACTTTGATCTTGGTCAAAGGCGCGTTGGATGCGCGAGGCTCTAAGCTGATGCCCGACAAGAAGGACTTCGGTTACAGCTTCCCCTGTGATGGCCCCGGTCGGGGTGGCACCTGCGATATCTCTGCGTGGGATGCCTTCTACCTGGCCATGTTCTGGATGCTAAACACCATCGGCTGGGTCACCTTCTACTGGCACTGGAAGCAACTCGGGGTTTGGAGTGGTAACACCGCCCAGTTCAACGAAAACTCCACCTACCTGATGGGCTGGCTGCGGGATTATCTCTGGGCCAACTCTGCTCAGTTGATCAACGGCTACAACCCCTACGGCATGAATAACCTGGCGGTTTGGGCCTGGATGTTCCTGTTCGGTCACCTGGTGTGGGCGACCGGGTTCATGTTCTTGATCTCCTGGCGCGGTTACTGGCAAGAGCTGATCGAGACCTTGGTGTGGGCGCACGAGCGTACCCCCTTGGCCAAGCTGATCCGCTGGAAAGATAAGCCGGTGGCGATGTCGATTGTACAAGGTCGTTTGGTGGGTCTGGCCCACTTCACGGTGGGTTACGTGCTGACCTACGCGGCCTTTGTGATTGCTTCGACGGCCTCACAGTTTGGCTAGCGGGTCAATCCCGATTTGAATAAAGCCTAAGGGGATCCCCATGGAGTGGGGATCCCTTTTTTTGGTGCTAGCGAACGTGCTGGTGCATCCTCGGCGTAAAGGGTCGTAAGGATTTAAATGTTAAGTTTCTATCAAGTTTCACGGAATCCGATTGATCTTTTGTCTAAACCTAAATAGACTGACCTTATTGAGTAAAAGTCTCAATTATCAGATGTAGGAGAGGCTACTGCATGATGACTCGCTCTCTCTTCAGCAAAGTTCCCGGGGTAGCCTGTGCCTTCGTCCTACTGTATTGATTACCAGCGACCAATGAATTTTCAGGACTTTTACTACTCAGTTTGCTCAACGGGCATGTGGTGATTTTTAACCGGCGTCTGTCACGACGTTTTTTCAGGCTTCTAGTCTGCTAGTCCCAAGCATTTTGTTGATACATATCACAATTGCAGCTAAGGAAAGTGAAAAATGTTGGGCACCTTGTCAGAAGGTCATGAAAGCCAGAAAAATACTTTGACCAGTCTTTTGGTTAGTCTCGTTGAAAAAATCTTAATCACGTCAGCATCTGTGGCAGTTGGAGGTTTATTCCTCTGGGTGGCAGGATATCCCCTAGCTCGTACCTTTCTGCTACATTTAATTTTTGCCCTTCTCCTTTCTGATTTGGCATCTTGGGGGCTAGATAAACTCTCGAAATACTGGAGCTATCGATATTCAAAGTCAGTTGCATCTGCCTTAACTCCCTTTGTTTCTATATTGGTCTTTTGGGCAGTATTCTGCCGTTGCCCAATTGATATTATTTTGAGTCGCGGCCATTGGAAGGTTTTAGCGTTCTTGCTATTGCTTCCCACTTACAAGTTGCTGCATGTTCTCTGGGAGATCTTTAGGTCTAAAAAGAGCGAAACAGCGAAGCAAACGTAGATTTCATCTTCCGCCCTAGCTCCGTGCTGGATCCCTTGGTTGGAGATCCCCTTTTTGGCGGTGCTAGCTTAAGCAAGCGAGATTGACTGGCTGGGGTTATACGATGGCTGAGTTGACGGCAAATAGTCCTGATGTGGCACAGGTTACCGATGCGGAGATGGGATCCTTTAATCACAGCTATTTGCAAGTGCGGCTGGGCAAACTGTTGGACAATGAGCAATACACTGCCTGCGCGGAGTTGAGTCTAGATCTGAGTCATCTCGATTGGGACGCGTTGGGGTTGAAAAATCGGGATGAGGTGAAGCCGGATTTGTGCCTGTTTCCAAAACGGGGGTTAAGCCGACCCCGGGATGTTTTGCGAATGCGGGAAGTTCCCTTGCTGGCCGTGGAAATTCTCTCTCCCCGCCAGGGATCCGATGAAATCCTGGAAAAGTTCCAGATTTACTTTGCCCTGGGGATCCGTTCTTGTTGGCTGGTGGATCCCACTTTGGAAGCGGTGGCCATTTACACCTCCCTTGACTCCCGACAGATTTTTACGGCCGGCGTAATTCAGGATCCGATTCTGGATATTCAGATCGAGCACGGGATCCTTTTTCAGTAGGTCAACGTCGGGCAGCCGGGAGTATTGTGGGTGAAGAAGAACTTGTAGAAGGATGGCTGATGAGCTACGACGCGGTGGTGATCGGGGGTGGCCACAACGGGTTGGTCAGTGCTTGTTATTTGGCCAAGGCGGGCAAAAAAGTGCTGGTACTAGAGCGCTATCACACCGTCGGTGGGGCGGCGATTACCGAAGAAATTCACCCCGGGTTTCGCGTGTCGGTGGCTTCTTACTCTTGCAGTTTGTTGCGGCCCGAGATCATTCGGGATTTGCGCTTGCCAGACTACGGCTTTGAGGTGTATGCCAAGCAGCCCTCTTACTTCATGCCCTTCCCGGATGGGCAACACCTCTTCCTTTACGCCGACAACCGCGCCAAAAGCAAGGAGGAAATTGCCAAGTTTTCCGTAAAAGATGCCGAAGCCTACGACCGCTGGGAAGACTTTTGGGATCGGGTGAATGAGGTGATCGAACCCACCCTGATGCAGCCTCCCATTTCACTGGGGCAACTGGCGGATCGCTTCGCTCAGGCGGGGTATGAGGATGATTTTCGCCGCATTATGCTGCTCTCCACCACAGATTTGCTGGATGAGTTTTTTGAGTCGGATCCAGTGAAGGCGGCGATGGCGCCACAATCTTTGATTGGCACGGCGGCTGGGCCGATGACTCCCGGCACTCCCTATGTTTGGTTAATCCATGCGGTGGGTCGGGCGATCGGGATGCGGGGTGTCTGGGGCTATGTGCGGGGGGGCATGGGGGCGATTACCCAGGCGATGGCCAAGGCAGCCTTGGATTTGGGAGTGGAGATTCGCACATCTGCGCCGGTGGGAGAGATTTTGGTTGAGGCCGGGCAAGCCACCGGAGTGGTGCTGGAATCGGGTGAGACGATTCGCGCTCGGGTTGTACTCTCCAATGCCCATCCCCAGATCACCTTTTTGAAACTCTGCCCCCAAGGATCCCTGCCGCAAGAGTTTCGGGCCCACCTGGAACGGAACTACCGCACCTCTGGCCCCGTTTACAAGCTGAACCTAGCCCTGGAAGAACTGCCCCGCTATACGGCTGCCCCAGCTGAGATTGCCCCAGAGGTGGTGAGTTCGGCAACGGTGGATATTGCCCCTTCGGTGGCCTACCTGGAGCGGGCCTGGGATGACTACAAGTACGGGATCCCTTCTCGGGATCCTTTTATCGAGATCTATAGCCAATCTCCCACCGATCGAACGATGGCCCCGGCGGGCAAACATATCCTTTCTTGTTTTTGTCAGTTTGTGCCCTATCAACCCAAGGGGCGAGATTGGAACGATGGCCTGCGAGAAGAATTTGCCGACCGGGTGATCGATAAAATTGCCCAATTTGCCCCCAATATCAAAAATGCAGTCATTGCGCGGCAGATGTTGTCGCCTGTGGACCTGGAAGCACGGTTTGGCCTGATGGGGGGCAGCATTTTTCACGGAGAAATTACCCCTGACCAAAGCTACACCCTGCGGCCCATCTCCGGCTTTGCCGATTATCGCTCTCCCCTAACGGGTCTTTATTTGTGTGGTTCAGGAGCTCATCCCGGCGGAGGGGTAACCGGGATCCCTGGCCATAATTGTGCGCAGGTGGTGTTGGAGGATATGCCCAAGATTTAGCCAATACAAAAGGCTCAGCCACAGTGACCAAGCCTAAAGATATAGTCATTGCAATTGAGGCTGAAGCAGATCCCTCACCTCCTAGCCCCTCTCCCAGAGCGGGAGAGGGGAGTCAAGAATCAAAAAGTGTATCGCTCTTATTTGGAGTAACTATATCTTGAACTGGACAACAAGTTGCTACTTGAGTATCAAAGGCGAACCTGAGCACCATTAAAGAACCCGCGGATGATCAAAATAACCCCTCCAGTATCAGGGGAACCTGTATCTCCATCTCCGGTTGGCGGATTCGGCCCTATTACTTGATTGTCAGTGGGAAACTCTTGCTCAATAAAGAATTGGCCAGAGATATCAGAGCTGGAAGTTGTTGAATCAAAGACAAGAACTAAGTTGCCTCTCAGTAAGGATCCACCAATATCAGCCCGGTTAAATGGCCCAGCCATTTGAACCCCGGCAAGGTTACGGAAGAGAAAATCACCGGTGGTCGGCACAATCCCCTGAATAATGACAGGGCTCAAATTAGTGCCTTCAACTGGGCTACCTGGCAGAGTTCCAGTAGAACGCTCTGTTCGCATTGAGAAGAAATAGTCAAAGGCGGTAGGTGCTCCAGGTCGAGCAGGTGGAGGTAACTGTGGAATCGGGGTAGGGAAAGGTTCAGGAGGTGGACTGACCTGTACAAAGTTCAAAACTGTGCTGGTATTGGCCGGATCAAACTCTGCTTGTACTCGTCCGTTGAGTAAGCGACGAATCTGAACCAGCTGGTTGGTTAGGATATTGGGGCGGGTTGGATCAGGGGCAAAGAGAACAGATTGTGTTCCTACTTGGTTTGGACGATACACAATTTCTGCCTGGTTAGGCTGGAAGTTTAGGCGTGCCAGCAGAGAAAGAGGATCTTCCCCTCCCCCGTCACCGGCAATGCCACGCTGCCGAACGACAAAGCTAGCGGAGAAACTGCCTGTCTGCATAATTGCCGTCACGCCTTCGTCGTCTGGATTGACAAAGGATCCTGCTGCTAGGTTCTCGCCTTCAGGGCCAGGGCCACCATCTTCAAACAACACCCCAGTGGTACGTACAATGAGAGCAGAATCACCTTCTAGAACAATTTGATTGCCGTTGGTGCTGACTAAGATACGCCGTACTGTGAGGCTTAAATTTGCCAAAAAGCGTCCTTCGTCGTCGGTATTGACTGCCCGAAAGGTTGTGTTGACACGAATTCTCTGGTCATTGGGATTGGTAGAAGCTGCAACCAGGCCACCGATATTAAACTGGGTAGACAACTTACCGT
>JAUQVK010000101.1:1224-114415 GCA_039794845.1 Thermostichus sp. DRC_bins_24 | reverse complement strand
AGGCCATTCAACCGAAAGACTTCAAGAATCAGTTCGGTGAAAACATCTCCCTTCGATTTAGAACCGCTCATGAGACAACATGATGTCATATTGACAGAAGGATGCCAAGCTGGACTTTGACTATGCCTCTTTTGTCAGTTTCAGCGAAATAGGATAGAAGGCATGGGCTATCGATTCCTATCCAGCCATGGCTCTACCGGATCAAGACCCAGCTCATTTTGCGTTTTGAACTCCGGCTTGTCTGCAACTTCAACTCAAGAACTGGCCGTATCTGTTTCTCCCAACTGCAGGGGGTTCATGGCCAAGGTTGCCTGAGCCTCTTCGGCTCTTACCTCCTGCAACAAACTCTCTAGAGAGGTGTGAGCTTCAGCCTCCAAGTCTGCTCCTCCCACAGGGATCCCTTCCGGCAGCCACCCCAAAAAGGGCAAAGGTAACAACGTCGAGAGGTTGGTCAAGATCAGCAACATCCCCAAGGCAGTGAAATCCTGCTCGGTGACTCCTAGCCAGTGCATGAGCAGGGATCCCAGCTCTTGAGAAAGAACCCCCGCCAAATTAAACGCCGACATCAGCAGGGCAAACAGGGTGGCCTCGATCCCAGGTGGACACAGGCGTGCAGCCAGTACCAGCACCGGCATGAAGGCAACTTGTCCGGCCACCGTCAGTACCAAACTATCCCCCAAGCTAAACCAGTGATCGTCAATGCCCCAACCGCGATTGAGGTGATAAACCAAAATCAGGCTGGTCAGCCCCAACCCCGCCGAGATCACCGTCATCCAGCCAAACAGAGGTCGCAACGGGATCCGCCGCAGATAAGCCTGAAAAATCCCCACCCCGATCAAACTGGCGATGCTCGTCACCAGCCGTACCTGCCCCAAAAATTCCGGCCCAAAGCCCAGATCATTGGTGACGAAGTAGAAAAAAGCCACATCCGAGCTGGGGGTGGCCTGCCAGACAAACACGAACAACACGGGCAACAAAATGCCAGGCTGCCGCACCGCCCGCCACACCGCCCCCAGTTGCTGTTGCAGCGGATCCCAGCCTTGGGTCAGGGCCACCGGATGATCGGCAATTACCCAGGCCGAGAAGGCGATTAACAAGGGCAAAAAGGCCGTCGCCCCGAACACCACCTGGGGCGAATACTGGGCCAAAAGGGCCCCCCCCAAGTAGGCAGTCAACAGGGATCCCAAGGCCGTTGCCCCCCAGGTGAGCGATTGCAGCGTGCCTGTACCGGCCCAGTCGCTCTCCCGTACCCGCTCCACCACCAACGAATCAACGCGCACATCCCCCACCGCCACCGCCAGGGATCCCAACACCACCCACAAAGTCGCCCACCCAGCCGTGGGAGCCCACAGGGCCATGCCCAGCCAAGCCCCACATCCCAGAAGGCCCGAGAGTAGCAAATAGGGTCGGCGCCGGTAGCCCGCCACAGGAACGGTATCCGACAGCAGGCCGTAGAGGGGTTTCAAGGTCCAGGGGATCATGGCCAGACCCGTCAATGCTGCCACCTGTGCCGGACTGAGGCCCAAGCTATCTTTCAGGTAAAAACTGGTGGCTAGCCGCGCCAAGCCCACCGCCCCTTGCACAAAATACACCAAGAGGATCCCGAACAACTCCGGTGTCCAGTGAATGCCCCGCAGTGGGGTAGAAATACGTCCGTGCAGCCGTTGCAGCAGGAGGGGGATCATGCGTGAAGGAATGTTAATGGTCTTTTTACTGTAGCCTGTCTGCCCCATGTTCCTTCGGGGATCCCTACCGCTGACCTGTCAACATCTGCACCTACATCTGTAAAGATCCCAAGCCCTGAGAGCCCTTTGGTCTACATGGCTGACAATGCGAGGGATCCCTTTTTGGACTTCTCATGAGCTGGCAACGCCCAGATGGTCGTACTCCTGCCCAATTGCGCCCGGTCTCCTTCGAGCGGCACTTTACCCGTTATGCCCCTGGATCGGTGTTGGTCAAATTTGGCCATACCCACGTTCTCTGCACCGCCAGTGTGGCCGAAGAAGTCCCCCCCTTTTTGCGGGATAAGGGCCAAGGTTGGCTGACGGCTGAGTACCGCATGTTGCCCGGAGCCACCCAACCCCGGCAACCGCGCGAGCTGATGAAACTGTCGGGCCGTACTGCTGAGATCCAACGGCTGATTGGGCGCAGCCTGCGCACCGTCTTGGATTTTCACAAGCTGGGATCCCGCACCATTACCCTGGATGCTGATGTGCTGCAGGCGGATGGGGGCACCCGCACCGCCGCGATCACGGGGGGTTATGTGGCAGTTCACGACGCCATCACCTGGCTGTACAAACAGGGGGTGCTCGATCCCGATCAGGGATCCCCTTTGCGGCATCAAGTGGCGGCCCTTTCGGTGGGAATAGTCCAGGGCGAGGTGATCGCCGACCTCTGTTACCTCGAAGACAGCCAGGCGGAGGTGGACATGAACATCGTCATGAACGAGCAGGGATCCTTCATCGAAATCCAGGGCACCGCCGAAGCCACCTGCTTTAGCCGCCCGCAACTGTTGCAGATGCTGGATATGGCCCAAGCCGGGATCCAAGAATTGCTCCAAGCCCAACGGCAAGCCTTACATTTGGAACCCGGCCCATAAGTTGTATTCAAGTTGTATTAAAGCAATGGCCTCAAGACAGGGTTTTCTCGCTGTAGCAGGGACAAAGAGAACGTTAAGATAAATCGAATGTGTGAAGATTCCCCCAGAGGGGGTTGAGTGAGTGTGTGGCTGAGGCGAATGGTGACCTAAGTTGACCCGGAGAACACTGCATGTCCCGTTTTGTGTTTGGATCCCAGGAGCTTGCCCCGCTGCTCAGGCAGCAAAGCCAACAGTTTACCACCGGGTACCTACGCATGCACCTGAAGGGGGCGGATCCCTCAGAGGGCACAGAGCCCTGGGTGCTCACCTACTACCATGGCAGGCTGATCTTCTCCGCCGATCAACCCCTCAATATCCAAATTTTTTTGAAACGCCTGTCCCGCTTTATTCCGCGCCTGAACCTGGGATGGTCCCAGCGGGCGATCCGGGTGGTGCAAGAGCGCTTGATGAAGGAAAATTCCCTGCAGGAGTTGATCGAGGCCATGACGCAACTGGCCCTGCTCAAGCCGGGGGAGGTGGAAGATGCGCTGTGGCTGAACCTGCTCACGGACTTTGACCGTTACCTATTCGAGCGGGCGGGCACCTGTCGTTTTGAGGTGCAGGAGCAGGTGGCCCAGGATACCCCGATTGGTGGTTTTGAGCTGGGGCCACTGCTGCAGGAGGCAGCGCATCGGTGGGATCAATGGGTGGCCCTGAAGGTGGCGATCCCAACAATGCTGGCAGTGCCTGTGGTTAACTGGGAGCGCGTTAATCGCTATCGCATCACCGAAGAACAGCGGCAAAAGCTCCACAACCTCACCAAGGATGGCCAGTCGCTGGAGGTAATTGCCAAGAGGCTCTGCCGCGATCGGCTGGATGTGGCCACTCTCTTTGCCGGATGGCTGAAAAAAGGCTTGATCAGCCTGCAAACCCCCCACGAATTGCTTCAAGCCAAGCGCCACAACCCGATCACCATCTTGGCAGTAGATGACAGTGTGGTGATGCAGGAGATCATACGGCAATCACTGCCCAAGTATCACGTGATTACAACGGGCAACCCTTCCGAAGTGCTCAATCTGTTGTTTCAGCACCGGCCCCACTTGTTGTTGATGGATGTGACAATGCCGGGGATCGATGGGCTGGAGTTGTGCCGGATTGTGCGCAATTTGGAGGAGTTTAAGTCGATTCCCATCGTCATGGTCACTTCGCGGGATGGCCTTTTCGATCGCATTCGTGGCAAATGGTCGGGGGCAACGGCTTACCTCACCAAACCCTTCACGGAAAGTCAGCTCAATGGCGAAGTAGAGCGGCTCTTGGCCCAACAGCCCCATTTGCAGAGTCAATTGTCAAGTCTGGGGATTGGGGGAGAACCATCCGCCTTGTTTCGCGGATCCCCTGCCCCCTTGGGAGATCAGGCCAACGCCTAAAGGGATCCCGCCTCGCCCATGGGAACCGGATCCCGGGCTTTGAAGGGAGAGAGTTGCCCCCCCTGGACCTGAAAGATTTGTGCGGCACTGAGCCAACGGGCATCGAAGGATCCCAGATGGGTAGTGGTCACCAGGGTTTGCACGCGGTTTTGAATGGCATCCAAGAGCTGATTTTGCCGATGCAGATCCAGTTCCGCCAGCACATCATCCAACAACAGCAAGGGCGGCTCCCCGATCACCTGCTCGATCAGCTCCAGCTCCGCCAGTTTCAGGGCCAAAACCAAGGTGCGTTGCTGCCCCTGGGATCCGTAAGCGCGGGCGGCCGTATCGTTGATGCTCATGTCCACATCATCTCGGTGGGGCCCCACCAAGGAGCTACCCACAGCCAGTTCTGCTGCCGCCTTGGCTCGAATTTCCTGTAAAAACAGAGCCTGCACCTGTTCGGGGCTCAGGGCTGGGATTCCTTCCGGGGGAATCTGTGAACCGACCAGAGGCACTTGCGATCGGTAGGCCAGGGTGAGGGTTTCTCGGCCTCCGCTGATGGCCTGGTGCCAATGATTGGCTAAAGGGCCAAGCCGTTGCAGGAGCCGCGCCCGTCGCCGCATGATCCGACTGCCTGCTGTGGCCAACTCTGCATCCCAAAAGGCCATTTCGGTCGCAGCCTCGCCGGTGGAAGGTCGAAAGGGATCCCGTTGCGCCTTCAGGAGGGCATTGCGCTGTTTTAGCACCCTGCGATAGTGTTCCAGCAGCCCGGTGTAAATGGGCTCCAGTTGAATCAACACCCCATCCAACCAGTGGCGCCGAGACTCTGGCCCACCCCGCACCAACTCCAGATCCAAGCTAGAGAACACAACGGCATTCACCTGGCCCAGAAACTCCGATTGGCGACGCAGCGGTTGCCCGTTCACCTTCAAGGATCGCCTGCCACTGCTGCGCAAATCCATTACCAGCTCATGAGCCACCCCCATCCGTTCGACGATGGCCGCAATTTGGGCCTGGGAGTCAGGGGTACGCACAAGCTCCCGATCCCGACCGGCACGCCGCGAGCGCAACGTGGCCAGCAGCTCCACCGCCTCCAGCAGGTTGGTTTTCCCCTGGGCGTTATCCCCCACCAAGATCGTCTTGGGCGAGCTCAGTTGGATCCCTTGATCGTCGTAGTTGCGAAAGTGCCACAGATGCAGGGAACGCAGGTACACAGAGTTGAGGGACAAATCTCAGGGATCTTAGATCTTAGGGATCCTTAGGAAGGATCTGAGGTTGAGCAACTATGGGTCTTGACTCAGGCCCATCTTATTCTCTGGCAAAGGCTACCGTCTGCTCCCTGACGGGGTAACAAAGGTGGGTGAAAAGCTTACGGGATAAGGGATTCGCCTTCGTGTGGTAAAAAAGCAGGCTCTTTACTATCAACAAGGCCTACCTTAACGAAAAGGCCCCCTCAGTTTACCAAACAGTGCAGATGTTGGTTGTCTGACCACCGGATGAGGCCTTTCCCCACCATGGGTATTGGAAGCTGGCAATGGATTGGCTATTTCCTATCCTGTGAGCGGGTGCTGCGTCACCGCCCTGCTACAGCCCATTCGTGTTGCTCGATCCTCAATATCACCGAGCGAACCCGCTCCGCTATACCGGGGCCGGTGAGCCATCAATATCCCTGAAATCTGTCCTACCTCGTTATCGCTGCCAGGGCTAGGGGCGGCCCGCTTGGGTAACCCGGGAGTGCTTTACCGGCTTCCCATCAGCGGAAAATGGATGCTCGGGTGACCCGGTGCGATCACGAATACCATCAACACGACCACAGGCATAGATCCTACGATCGGCAGCACGACCGCGAGTGGATAGTGCCACCAGCGCACTACCCGCCGGGGCATCTTGGGATAACAGTAGGCGGGCAGATAAATCATCAGCCCATAGATGAGAATCCATTGAGCGAGGGTCAAGGGTTGGATCCCGACGAAGAGTGTTTCGTTGATGAACCCGGTGAGGCCATAGAGGAGGAAAACACTGAACGGGGAGAAGGCGTATCGAGAGAGCATCCAAGCCCATGTTGCGAACTGCCCAAGGAAAGCCACCACGCTATGGAAAAGCACGACATCGAGATAATCAGCCGAGGCCGTGATGTAGACCTCCCCCACTTGGACCCCAAATAGCGGCGCGCAGTTTGTCATCAGCGTGGCAACCGCTTCCTCAACCAGTGCAAGGAGAGTGACGAATCCGAAGAAGGTAACGCTAGATGGCAAGGGGATGCGTTGAATGGCACGGTAAATGGGATTGCGAGCGAAGAGGGACAGTACTCCGCAACCGCCGATCCACAGGAGGCTCAATCCCCCGGCCATCCCAGCCAGAGCTAGCAGGATCCGATTTTCGACACCAGCTAGGGTCAAAAACCCCAACACAAACGCTTGCCAGACGACGAGCGCTATGACAGGGATCCGTTTTGCCCACTTCGTGCCGACACTACCAGGATCCGCCGCAGTGCTCCGCCCATGGTGCTCCGCACCTTGCGCAGCAAGATGGTGCATTGCGATTAGGGGGTGGGGTAGCGGGGGGCAACCGCAGGGAGCACTGGCAGCAATGTTAGGCTGAGCACGCACCGGTAGGGGTGACGACCCATGCAGGATATCCATAACTAGGTTCCGGGGGCAGAAACGTAGCCGTAAGGTTCGCCGGTGCATCTTCAGCCTTTGCTTGAGTTTGTCTGCCCACAGGGTAGATGCTAGACCCAATGGCCTGGGGAGAGGGTCTGGCGGGGGTAGCTCAGATTTCGCCCGTCCGCGGTTGTTATATGGGTTGTTATATGGGACTGGCGGTGCCCTATGGTGGGCGAACGCACTAGCGTGCCCTAGGCGTGAAGGGCTGTACCCAATCAACTCTGCGCCCGCGACCGCCTGCCCAAGGTGGAGGCCCACCTGCATTGCGAATTTGAATCACTTCACCGCTACCACGAGTAATCGTGTAAGCATCAAAATCTCCACCATCATACTCACCAACAACGGTGACACGCTCTCCAGGAGTGAAATTGAGTTGATGGTACCAAAGTGGTCCGGCATCAACAATTATCTGTCCGGTCCCATCATCCAAAATAAATTCATTGCCAACAACACTACGAATGACACCTGAGATTGCAATTCCTGGATTTCTCTGGAGATCACGAATTGAAACCTGGGCTTGAGCAACAGAAGCTCCCATCACAGTTGCTACGGAAACCAAAGCAGCGAGAAAAGCTAACCTCATAAAGCTAACCTCATGAGCAAGTACCTCTCGACTTGATATGTATAAAACCTTACCATAGAAAGGACACATCGAACAGGGCAACCGCATGCGATTACAGCCCTTACGCGGGTTTTCTACGGCAGGGCTTGTGCTTCTTTAGCCCTAGGGGGTGGATCTCAACTTCCACGGTTGTTATATGGGACTGGCGGTGCCCTAGGGGCCGCCATGGGCGAACGCGCCAGCGTGCCCTAGGCGTAGAGGGCTGTATCGAGCAGTTGATGACGAATGGCGTTGCCACGGCGCGGATCTGGCCAATCGGCAAAACAGGCGAACAGCGCTTCTGAGATGTTCTGAGCAGGCATAGAGGCTTACGAAGCGAAACTCGGTCACCTTAGCAAATCATCCCCATTTATGTGTGTTGAATGATATGTTCTCGTATGGGATTGCCCTGCTTATAAGGGCGCCCTAAACAGTGGGTAAACTAGGAAGGCTAGTATCCTCTCCCTCAGCCCTGTTGTACCCATGAGCGAGACCCTTGCTCCGTCTCAAGAATCTTCTGTCGTTCATTCCGAGCCTGCCATCGCCATCAGGGATCTGACGAAAACCTATCGCACGGGCTTTTGGATGAACAAAGTGGTTAGTTCCCTTAAGGATTTTTCCCTAACGGTGGCCCGCGGAGAAACCTTTGGGCTGCTGGGGCCCAATGGGGCTGGCAAAACCACCACCATCAAATGTCTGCTGGGGATTGTGGATCCCACCAGTGGCAGCGGTACCTTGCTGGGCAAACCGTTGGGGGATCGCTCCATTAAGCAACAGGTAGGCTACTTGCCCGAAAACCCCTATTTTTACGATTACCTAACGGCGTGGGAGTTTCTGCACTTTGCCGGAGAAGTGTTTCGGCTGCCCAACAGCGTTTTGAAAGAGCGGATCCCGCAACTGCTGGAGTTGGTGGGGCTTTCTATTGATACCGCCCGCAAAAAACAACTGCGCACCTACTCCAAGGGGATGTTGCAACGCACCGGCATGGCCCAGGCTCTGATCAACGATCCGGAGCTGGTGTTTCTGGATGAGCCGATGTCTGGACTGGATCCGATGGGGCGCTACCAAATGCGCGAGATCATTCTCTCTCTCAAGCAACAGGGCAAAACCGTCTTTTTCAACAGCCATATCTTGGGCGATGTGGAGGTAATCTGCAACCGGGTCGGTCTGATCATCGGCGGCAAATTGGTGCAGCAGGGCACGTTGGATGAGCTGCTCGGGCAGACGGAAACCTATGTGGTGCGCGGACACGATGGAGATGTCAACCAATTCCGCGATCGCCTCCAACACTTTCATCTCCAGGGATCCCATTGGTCAGGGGAGTGGGGCGGATCCCTGTCGGAGTTGCTGGGGATCCTCAATCAGGCGGGGGCTACGGTTACGGATTTGCATCTGCAACGGCAGTCGTTGGAGGAATACTTTGTGGATCAGGTGCGGGCGGTGGAGGGGGATCATCCCGTCTCTGCTTAAGCTCGAGGATCAAACTTGGCGGCCATCCGACAGTTGAATCTGCACCCCCGTTCGCAGGGCCGGTTCATCAGAGCCGCTGATTTTCAAGCCAAAGTGATGAATCTGGAGCAGGGTGCGATCGGGATCTTCGGGGCGAATGCAGGCCATATTCAGTTGGTGGGCCGCACGCATTTCATCCTCTCCGCAGGCGGCTTGCAACTCCTTTTGCCAGGACATTTCTATGCCGCGATAGAGCAATTCCAAGAGCAGTAGGACTTTGATGTAGTCCGGGATCCGAGCGGACTGGGTGATGATTTGTTCTTTCGTAAACTTTTTGCTGTCGTTGGGATCGTAGCCCAGTTGTGCCAAAGCGCGATCCAAGGGGATCCCGTGGGCAACCCGATTCAAACCCCAGGCATAGGTGAGCACCGCTGCAGAAGCCGTTTGGGGGTTCCGAGGTTGCGCCACAGGGATGGGGGGGTGGGAGAGGCGCAGTTGCAAGAGGGCTCTGGCCCATTCGATCTCAGGGGCCTCCACTTCGCCGTAGAGCATCCCCCAAGATCCCACTTGCACCGACCAGGAAAAAGGCAACCAGGGATCCGTTCGCCAGTCAAAGCGGGGCCCGGGGGATCCCACGGTTTCAAGGAGGGTTTGCAGGGCTTGGGGCAGTTCAGCGGATCCCATCGATGACGGTCCGGTAGTAATCCTCCAACTGTTGGGTGGCCGCCGACCAACTCCAGCGCTCTGCCTCTTGGCGGGCCTGCCGCCGAAACATCTGCCGTTGCCCGGTGCTGCTCAGAAGCTGCTGGGTGGCATGGACAAAATCGCTATCGGAACTGGGATCAAAGAGAAAACCATTGCGGCCACTGTCCACCACATCGGTAATGCCACCGGAACGGGGGGCAATCACAGGACAACCGGCAGCCATAGCCTCCAGCAAGACCAGCCCCAAGGTCTCGGTACGGGAAGGGAACACAAACAAATCCGCCGAGGCAAAGGCCGCCGCCAGGGATTCCCCCTGCAAATAACCCGTGAAGACCACATCATGACCGGCAAAATGCTGCTCCAGGGATCCCCGCTCCGGCCCATCCCCAACAATCGCCAAGCGGGCCTGGGGGATCTGCTCCAACAACACCTTGATCCGCCCCACTTCCTTTTCGGCAGAGAGCCGCCCGACATAGAGCAAAAGGGGCCGTTCCGGCTGCCCTGCTGTCAGGCGATCCCGCATTTCTGGGTTGGCCGCCTCGGGGTGAAACAGCTCGGTATCCACCCCCCGCTGCCACAACTGCACCCGCTCGATACCGTGTTCGCTCAACTCCTGCACCATCGCCGTAGAGGTACAGAGGTTAACCCGGGCCAGATTGTGTCCCAGCTTCAGGAGGTTCCACAGCACTCCCTCCAGAAAACCCAGCCGATAATGCTTCAGATACTTGGGCAAGTGGGTGTGATAGGAGGCCACCAAAGGGATCCCCATGGTTTGGCTGTAGTAAAGGCCCCCCAACCCCAGCACCGCCGGGTTCACCACATGGATCACATCCGGCCGGAAGCGGTTGAGCAACTTGCCGATGGCCGGGCCCGGGGCAGCCAGTTTCAGCTCTGGATACAACGGCAAAGGCAGGCCCGGGATCCCGTAAACCCGTGCCCGCGCGAATCGCCTGGGAGCCCCTTGAGGCGCAACCACCAGTACAGAATTGCCGCGGGCTGTTAAGTGACGAACCGTGTGGCAAAGCCGGGTAACGATGCCGTCTACCTTGGGCAGAAACGTCTCCGTGAACAGAGCTATGCGCATCAGGGATCCCAGGCTTAACGAAAAGACTCTAGGATGAGTGTTGCACAAAAAGGCAATGCTGGTACGACTCTAAGCAGCAGACTCAAAAACTCATTCCACCGGGAAAGAATAGGGCGCCGGTTCTGTTAGCATTTGCACTTGACCCCGACCAACCGTATCCGCCGTGGTTTTGCTGATCAACAGCAGGGTCGCTGCTAGGGCCAGCCCGATGATGTCTCGCCACATGATGCACTCCTGGACTCCTCACTCCTCATGCCCACTACTGTAGCGGCGGTTTTCTCAGCTGGGCAGTGATTTGTGACGGATCTTTGCGTGATGTGAATCACTTCCAAAATTGCGGCTTTGCCCCATACCAGTTAGTCACGGAAAGCCAATTGCAAACTGGTGATCAGCAATACCAAAGAAGACACCGCCATTAACCCGCCCCAAAACCAATAGGGCAAGAATAGGTTCTGGGCAATTTGGCTGGAATCGGAGTGGATCACCTGCCCATTGATCACGGCGCTGGCAGTAAACAGGTAATCCAGCTGGCGATAGGTGCTCACACAAGCCTGAACCCCCAAAAACTGAATGGCAAAGCCCTGCATCCAAGGGGAAGCCCACAGTCCCAGCGCTAAGATCCCCAGCCCCATGGCGGGAATGAACAGCAATCCAAACCCAGAGCGCACCCAGAGCACCGCCGACAGCAACAGCAGGGATCCCAAAAACAACAACCCAAGCCGGGCTGTACCCTTGCGCCGAGAAGCCAAAATGAAAACGGCCCCGGCTATCGGTGGCCCCATCGGCCCGCCAGCAGCTACCAAAGCTCGACCCACCGGCCCCAAAAACAATCGCCCACTGTGAAAGGCCAGCCCCGAACCATTGGAGTAAATCTCCAGACGGTGAAAATCCCCACCGAGCAAGAGCGCTGTCAGACCATGCCCCATTTCGTGGAACCAAGTGGCCAAAATCGTGAAGGGGTAAAGAATGTAGTTGCCCCAGGGGAATTGCCAAAGCAAAACCGTCAGACCGGCAGCCGCAACCAGCCAGATCAAGCTGTGCTGAGCCGGTTGGTCTTGGGAGGTGGAAGGCAACTCTGGGGGAGTCATAGAGGAAAAGGAATCGAGAGGATCGCCCAGAAAAGCTGAAAGGACTTGAGCACTATGACTGCTCTGGGGGCAGGAGAGTTCCGCCTGAACCCCAAAGCTCGGAAAAGGAGGTGTAGGGTATGTTCCAAATGGCATGGATCCAAATCGTTTTACCCTAAGCTCTAGCGAGTTGAATGATTAGGGTTTGAAAGTTGGGCGGAGTTTGGTGGATGATCCAGAACGACCTTCTCCGCCTATTCCGAATGGAGGTGGGGCAAGCTCACTTGCGGTCAGATGCAAGAGTTGGAAGGGATCCCGATCAGGATGTGGGGATAAATGTGGCGACTGAGTTTTCTGGTGATGGCGATCTTGAGTGGCGCCCTACTGCCGATTCGCTACCAGTTGGACGGGAAATTGGCTCAAGCCACGGCTTCGGTGCCGATGGCGGGGGTAGTATCGACCTTTGTCGGGGCAGCCGTACTGGTGGCTTTGTTGCTCTCGGGCCGATTTGGAACGGTGCATTGGAGCGGGGTGCGCGTCAGCCCCTGGTGGAGCTACCTGGGGGGAGTCTCGGGGGGATCCTACGTGTTGCTGGTGACCTACGCGGCAATTCAAGCGGGAACCACCCTGACCATCGGCATTGGCATTGCCACGCAAATGTTGAGCAGCTTGTTGGTGGATCATTTCGGCTGGTTGGGACTAGAACGGCGGCCCTTGAGTTGGCAGCGGCTGCTGGCCGGGATCCTCTTGGTGGTGGCGGTGGTGTTGCTTCTCAGTTGAGGGATGTGCGCAGATGAACCTGGAAATTTGGCAGGCGGGACTGGCGGCAGGGGTAGGGGGAGTGTTGTTTACCTTGGCCTTTGCCTTTAATAGCCGGTTGCACCGCTCCATTCACAGTCCCTTGGCGGCCTCCGCCATCAGTTTCAGCATTTCCTTTTTGTTTGTCGGATCCCTGGTGGGGTTGGGGGGACAGTGGGATACCACCCCGTTGCGACAGGCCCCCTGGTGGTCCTTTTTGGGGGGAGCCACCGGCAGTTGCTCGATTGTTCTCAGCTTGCTGGCCTTGCCACGCATTGGGTTGGTGGCCTTGGGTATTGCCATTGTGTTCGGGCAGTTGGGGTTTTCGCTGCTGATCGAGCAGTTTGGCTTTACCACACTGGTGAGTGGCGTGCTGGGGGCAAAGGAGGTGCTGGGGTTGGGCTTGATCCTGATGGCCGTGGTGCTGATCCAATCGCAACGAGAAGCCTCTGTGGCGACCCCACTCGAACCCATATCGGAAGATTCGGAAGATAGGGTGAAAGAACCCACCTAAGGGATCCCGGGCAATGGCCACCTTCCTACGAGACTGGAGCTACCAATTCCCCTGGCTTTACCGCAGCATCAGCCGGGGGGCGGCGTTGGCGGTGGGGGGCTACGGGCGGTTGCGCAGACTCCCGTTGCAAGGGATCCCGATTGGTCCACAGGATCGGGTGTTGGATCTCTGCTGTGGCCCAGCGGAAGTGACCCCAGTTTTGGCGGAGCTCAGCCAACGGGTGACCGGGTTGGATGCCTCGCCGAAAGCGCTGGCCGCGGCCCGAAAACGCCTGCCCACCGTTGAGTTTGTGGAAGCCTTTGCCCAGAACATGCCCTTTGCGGCAGCTAGCTTCGATTGGGTTCATACCAGCTTGGCCCTGCATGAACTGCCTTATGCCGACCTGGAGCAGGTGCTGCAAGAGGTGTGGCGGGTGCTCAAACCCGGAGGAGGGCTGTTGATTCTGGATTTGCATGCTCCCCGGCAACCCCTGATTTGGCCAGGGCTGGCCCTGTTTCTGGCGCTTTTTGAAACCGACACCGCCTGGGAACTGTTGCAGCTGGATTTGCCGGAGCATTTGCGGCAGCGGGGCTGGCAGAATATTCGCCAAACCCTGCATGCATGGGGGGCCTTACAGGTGATCCAGGCAAAGAAGCCCTCTGCTTAGTTCTTCGCATTAGTTCTTTGCAGTAGGCTCTCAGGTGTTGGTAGAGGATCCCTTCTGGGATACCTATTTAACCTTGATGCCAAAAAGGAGTACCCAAGACAGGCGTACTGGGTTGGGCCACCTCTTGAGGTTGCATCGCCCCGGCGCGGTAGGCCTGGCGACCGGCATGTACGGCATCGGCAAATGCCCTGGCCATGGTCACTGGATCTTGAGCCAAAGCCACGGCGGTGTTCAGCAATACCCCATCAAAACCCCATTCCATCACCTGACAAGCGTGGGAGGGCAAACCCAATCCCGCATCGATGATCAGGGGAACTTCGATGCGTTCCCGCAGCATGCGCAGGGTGTAGGGGTTGAGGGGGCCTTTCCCCGTGCCAATGGGAGCCGCCCAGGGCATCACCACTTGGCAACCCACATCCAGAAGACGCTGGCAAAGCACTAGATCGTCTGTACTGTAGGGCAAAACCTTGAACCCTCGCCGAATCAGCTCGGCAGCCGCAGCGGGTAGTTGCACGGTATCCGGTTGCAAGGTGTAGTCGTCCCCGATCAGTTCCAACTTGATCCAGTCGGTAGAGAACACTTCCCGGGCCATCTCCGCCGTAGCGATCACCTCCTGCAGGCTGTGGCAGCCGGCGGTATTGGGCAGGATCGGAACATTCATCTTTTGCAGGAGAGCCCAGAACCCCTGCGAGGCGTCCGGCCCCAGCGCCCCCTGGCGTCTCAGCGAAGCCGTCAACAGACAAGGGCGAGCACAGGCCACCGCCTGCTCCAAAACAGCTGGAGACGGATAGCGAGCCGTGCCCAGCATGAGGCGGCTTTTCATGGGTTGGCCGTAGAGGGTTAAGGGATCCTCATTGGCCAGATTCAAGGGAGAGGAATGGATCAAAGCAGACATTGCGTTATCGGAAAGCCTACGGTCTAGCCACCAGCAGCGGGAGTGATAATTTCAACGTGGTCGCCCTCCTGCAACAGGGTTTGGGCATACTGAGTACGCGGCACAAAGTTTAAGTTGACAGCTACTGCATAGGGGCCGTTAGCACCCACGGTAAGCACGGCATCTGCCAACGTTGTGCCCTCCGGCAATTCATGGGGCTCTTGGTTGATCAACACACGCATTGGGGAGGTACTAATTCCTAGAGATGCTACTTACAGTATCGACTTGAAACCGGATCCCCAACTGCATGGCTAGGTTCTGTGTCCCTTGGTGTAAGTACTCCAGAACTGCGTCGTGTATGGCAGGAGCGATCATAAACCCATGGCGATAGAGGCCATTGATCTGCAGGATCCGGGGTGAAGGCTCGACCACTGCCGGCAGATTGTCGGGCAGCGTCGGTCGGCACTGGCTTCCCAACTCTAGGATACGGGCTTCCGCGAAGGCTGGATGCACCGCGTAGGCGGCACTGAGCAGCTCCAGAGTAGAACGCACACTGATGGGAGAGAAATCATCAGCCTCAATCTCAGTGGCCCCAACTACGAAGAGATGCTCTTGCTTGGGGGCAATATAGATCGGGTAACGGGGATGCAGCAATCGGGTCGGGCGCCGCAAGGTAACATCAGGGGCATACAGACGCACAACCTCCCCCCGCACACCGCGCAAGGGGCCACCTGCAGACCACTGACCACGTGTTCCCAGACCACGGCAGTCTAGAACCCAACCCCCTGTGCGGTATTGCCAAGCCTGGGCTTCCTCCAAAGTCAAGGTGCGGCCCCATTCTACCTCTAGGTTGTGGGTACGCAGCTTGGCCAATAAAGCCGAGAGTAATTGGCGGTTGTCAAGCTGGCCCTCTTGGGGCAAGTACAGGCCTTGGACAAATCGCCCTGCCACCGCCGGTTCAATCTCCGCCAAGGCTTCGGCATCAAGAAGCTGAGGCGTGGGCAAAAGACTAAGGCGGCTAAGAGCATCCGACAACAAGGCTGAAAATCGTTTGGCCTCCCCTTGATCTTGCCGATGCCAAAGGATCAGGGTACCTTCCTGTTGGAAAAAGACCGGCTGGGGCAGGGCAGCCAATAGGGATGGCCAGCGGGACAGCGAGTAAGAACCTTGGGCCACCACGCTGAGTTCTGTTACGGCAGACTCCGCCAGAGGAGCAAGCATGGCAGCAGCCACGTGGGCAGCACTGCTACCCGCAGCGGCACCGGGGGCAGCATCCACGATGCGAACGGGATGCCCTGCTTCCGTAAGACTTGCGGCCAAAAGACGGCCCATCAACCCGGCACCCATCACCAGAACCGGTTCACCTTCGCCAGAGGAGGCTGGAGAAGTTTTGGCAGATACCAACGGCGGCAGAGATTCAAGCGGGGTTGACATGGCGAACATCAGGATGAGGTAGGGATCCTGGAGTTTACAGGTTGACCCATGACAACAGGAATTAAGGGGAAATTCCTATAAACTTCTAGAGCCCCAAGATCCTCAGCAAATTTCAAAAGCTTCTTGCAAGTATTCAACCAAGGCATAGCTCACCCCCTGCTCACCGGCCTGCCGCTCCACAAGCGCCACATCAAATCGGCAGGGCAAATCAGAAAGATGGGGATGCTGGCTGAGAAACACTCGGGCCGCCCGGATCAAACGGTGCTGTTTTGGGATCCCGACTGCCAACAGCCCCGATTGATCCCAACTGCCGGGGCTGCGGGTTTTCACCTCTACAAACGCCAGTACCCCCGCCCGACAAGCCACCAGGTCCAATTCTCCCCAACGACAGCGCCAGTGCTGTGCCAAAATCTGCCAACCCTGCTGGCTGAGATAGTGTCTTACCCGGTTTTCTCCTGCATCGCCTGTCTTCTGAAGGGAGGTGCGGGTGGGCGGCGAATCCACGGCTGATCCCCAACAAAGAAGGTGAGACTCAATGGGCAGAGCCGTTACCGTGATACTTGTCGGTATTGTAGAAGCCGTTGCGGGTGCCAAAGTAAAAAGCTGCCAGAGAGAGTGCCGTGGCAATCCCCACCAAGATCGACTTTGCATCCATGTGGTTTTCTCCTGAACCCTGACTATGATAGCCTGCCTCCTGCTTGAGCCAGTGGGGTGCGCAGTGAATTCAGTTCAGTTGGCCGTGAATGGGACTCTGATGCGGGGATTGGCCCTCAATGGGAACCTGCTCCAGATGGGTGGACACTTTGTGCGAGAAGCCCAAACGGCAGCTTGTTACCGGCTTTGGTCGATTAACGATATCCATCCCGGCATGGTGCGGGTTCACCAGGGAGGTTCTACAATCGCCCTGGAAATTTGGGAAATCCCTGCCCTGGGGTTGAGTCAGCTTCTTCTGCAAGAGCCGCCAGGATTATCGGTAGGCCGCATCCTTTTGTCAGATGGGGAAGAAGTGCTCGGGATCCTGGCAGAACCCTACCTGTGCGAAGGGCAACCGGAAATTACCGCTTGGGGGGGCTGGCGAGCTTATATCGCTCATATCAATATCAACAATATCAATAGAACTCCAAACCCGTGAATCTCGAAAAATAGGGGCTTTGACCTTGATGGACATTAGTTAATCGAGTTGGGATCCCCCCAGAGCGCCTTGCCCTGCCGCATCGTCAGCACCACATCCGCCGGGGTAACTCGGGTGAGAATCGAAGCGATCAAATGGCGGCTAGCCCGCAAATGCGGACGCGTGAAGTCCAGGAGGAGCAAATCCGCAGGTAACCCCACATCCAAGTAGCCGTAGACATCGGATCCCAGCAGGGGCCGCAAATGTCGGATGTTACTGGTCACCATTTTCAAAATCTCGGTAGGATCGGGGCGCAGCGCATCGGCAAATTGGCTTTTGGCAACTTTGTAGGTAAAGTCCAGTTCTGGCAGCAGGTTCGGGCTATTCAAAAGGCCATTGTCGGTGCCGAGCAGCAGGTTGGCTTCACTCTCCAGGAGGGGGGCAATCGGGGGTAAGGGCAGGCCCAAGTTGGCATTGGCCCGCGGGTTGAGGGCCACATTGACCCGATGCTGGGAGAGCAACTGAATTTCGGCTGCATTGGCGACTGTAGCGTGAATCACCAAGTGGGGATGATAGAAATCGAGAGCCCGCTCCAAGTCCCCCCGTCCGCTAATGGCCAGGCTCACCTCTCGATAGCCCTCATTTTCCAGACAATGAATGGCCCGCAGTTTGCCCATGTGTTCAGTGAGGTGGTGAATTTGTCTCCAGGCGGGCTCCGTGAGGTCGTTCAGGGTGCTTTCGGAAAACCCATCCGCCACCGCCAGGATGTCCTGCAGTTCTTGATGGGCTTGCGGGCTCAAGGGATCCCGATTTTGCCGCAATTGCGCATCATCAAAAGGGAGGCTCTCAAACTGGCCCAAGATTACCGAGTGGATCCCGGTCTGGGCTGCCGCCTCCCGCAACAGTTGGCAGCCATAAACCCCTTGTTCTCGAAAATCGATGTGCCGGATGGTGCCCGTTGCCGCCATGTAGTGCAGGTGGGCGGTGATGTGCTCTAGGTGTTGCTGACGGGATTGTTTGGCCAATTCTCGATATTTGTAGCCATTGGGCCGGAAAAACCCTTCTTCTAAGGTCATGCCCGTTGCCCCATCTGGCAAGCAGCTATCCCCCATGTGGGTGTGGCTATTGGTGAAGGCCGGTAAAATCACCCAGGATCCCTGTTCCAGGCTGAGGATGGGATCCCCCAATTCCATGCGGGTAATTGTGTCTTGTTCCACCGCAAAATGGGAGCAACGATGGGGAGCTAGCTCTGGGCCGGCCAGAACCACACCCTCTTGAAAATGAACATTCATGCTTTGGAGAGGTCAGAAACCTAAGGCTGGACAGGAACCTTTGCTGGCAAAACAGCGTTCTGCTAACACAAGGGAAGCATCAGCGCCGTGAATCCCGGAGATTGTATCCAGGGCTACGAAAACTTATGGATGGAGGTCATTAAATCCAGTAGCAGCAGATCCGGGTTTACCGCATTCTTCCCCTGTCAGAATTGTACGCTGTCCGCTGCTTTCAGCCCTTGAGTCGGAAGTTCCTTCACCCATAGGATGCCCAAGATGAGCCAGTCCCCGTTCCAACACCTTTACACTCGCAGGCAGATCATCCGCACCGCTGCTGCCGCCACTGCCTTGACCCTGACTTCACAACTGTGGCGTGCCCAAGCCCAAAACAAAGAGATTATCGTTGGCTTTATTTACGTTGGCCCCAAGGATGACTTCGGCTGGAACCAGGCCCATGCGGAGGGGAACGTGGGCCTATCGGGTTTGGATTGGGTGAAGACCGTCGAGGAGGAAAACGTGCCGGAGACGGTGGCGGTGGAGGAATCCATGCGGGCCATGATCGAGCAGGATGGAGCGACGGTGCTCTTCCCCACTTCCTTCGGCTACTACGATCCGCACGTGTTGCGGGTGGCGCAAGAATATCCTGAGGTGCAGTTTTTCCATGCGGGCGGCCTCTACATCGAGGGGGTTCACCCGAAAAATGTCGGTACCTACTTCGGTTACCTAGATGAGGGCCACTACATCAACGGTGTGCTGGCCGGATCCATGACCCGGAGCAACCGCCTCGGGTTTATCGCCGCCAAACCGATCCCCTTGGTGCTGCGCAACATCAACAGCTTTACGTTGGGGGCCAAAAGTGTTAACCCTGACATCAGCACCCAGGTGGTCTTCACCGGGGACTGGGCGTTGCCGGTTAAAGAAGCAGAAGCGGCCAACAGCATGGCGGATCAAGGCATTGACGTGCTCACCTGCCACGTGGATAGCCCCAAGATTGTCATCGAAACGGCAGAACGACGCGGCCTGATGAGCTGTGGCCACAATACCAGCCAAGCGGCCTTGGCTCCCAATGGCTATTTGACGGGGGCAGAATACGACTGGACGAGCGTGTATACCCAATTTGCCGAAGCTATCCAAGCGGGCAAAACCCTCATGAACGGAGGGATCCCCCACCTGATTCGCGGGGGCATTAAGGAGAAATTCATCAAGGTCTCCCCCTGGGGATCCGCTGCCAGCGAGGAGGCCAAAAAAGCCGGGGAAGAGGCTCTAGCCCAACTGCAGGCAGGATCCCTGGTGATCTACAAAGGCCCCCTCAAGGACAACACCGGTCAAGAGGTCATTCCTGCCGGAGCGGAATACGGTCAGCGGGCCATTGAGTTGGAATCCATGGATTACTTGGTGGAAGGTGTGATTGGGAGTACCTCCAGCTAATGGCTACCACCACTTCTGCTATTCCTCGTTCGGCCCCTCTACGGTGGCGGTCTAGCCTGGAGCCGATTCTGTTGCCCTGCGGGGCGTTGTTGGCTTCCCTGGTTATTTTTGGTTTGCTTTGCACGCTGGCGGGGGCCAATCCCTTCGCGGTGTACGGCTCCATCTACCGGGCCGCTTTTGGCAGCGGGTTTTCTTGGCAAAATACCCTGCAACGGGCGGCACCCCTGATGTTGACCTCTCTTTGTACGATCCTGCCGGCCCGCTTGGGGTTGGTGATCATCGGCAACGAAGGAGCACTGGTGATCGGGGGTGTAGCGGCGGTGGGGATGGGCCTCTGGGCCGGATCCCTGGCTCCGCCGGTGGTGGTGTTTCTCATGGCCTTGGCGGGCATGGTGGCGGGGGGCCTGTGGATCATGGCGGTGGGGGCATTGCGCCACTACCGGGGCGTCAACGAAACCATCAGCAGCCTGTTGATGAACTATATCGCCATCGCCCTGATGAACCATTTGGTGGGGGGACCGTTGCGGGATCCCGGTTTCTTGAGCAAGCCCTCCAGCTTTGCCATTGATGAAGCGAATATGTTGGGTCGTCTGTTTGGCACGCGCATCCACTTTGGCTTGGTCTATGGCATCCTCGCCTGCCTGCTGGCCTATGTGCTGATTCAGCACACGACCCTGGGCTTTTCGGTGCGGACGATAGGGGGGAACCCCAAGGTGGCCCGCATGGTGGGGATTGCTGTGGGCAGATTGACTTTGCTGATCACCTTCTTGGCCGGATCCTGCGCCGGGTTGGCGGGCATGGTGGAAGTGGCTGCCGTGCATGGGCGGGCCAATGAGTCCTTGAGCGTTGGCTACGGCTATAGCGGCATTTTGGTGGCCTTTATCGCTCGGCAAAACCCCGCCGCCGCGGTGGTGATGGCGATCCTGCTGGGGGGAATCCTGGCCAGTGGCAGCATTTTGCAGCGAGCCCACGGTTTGCCGGATGCCAGTGTGTTGGTGTTTCAGGGCATCGTCTTTTTGTTGATCCTCTACAGTGAATCGCTGTACGGACGCTTCGACTTTTTCCGGGATCGGGAATCCTCGGATCCGGCTTAGGGAAACTGGGTTTTGGGAGAAAGATTCTTTAGTGCCGCTAGGATCAGAAGCAATGGATGGGGAAGTATGTCATGAGTCTAGTTTTCGAACAGGAAATGCCTCTGCTGAACAAAGAAAGCTCTGGTGCAATTCGAGTGGGTCAATCCAGAGTTTTGTTGGAGCTGGTTGTTCATGCCTTTCAAGATGGAGCTTCTCCAGAAGCAATTCTCCAGAGTTACCCAACTCTGTCTCTTTCTGAGGTCTATGGAGCAATTGCTTATTATCTGCGACATCCAGATGCTGTAGAGAGTTACCTTCAAGAGAGGGAATCGATGGCTGCCTCAGTCCGACAAAAGATTAACAGTACACAACCCGATCTTCGTTGGATTCGTGAACGGATGCTGGCTTGCTAAGCCATACAGCCTTTTCCGACTTTATGTAGACTAAGGTTTAGCCAAACCTCTGTTGGGCAAAGAATTGATCCGACCTAGCCATAGCAGATAACGCTGGAAAAAGCTGTAAATCCATTTGTGTTGAGATTGCTCAGTGATGAAAACTTTAATGGCGATATCGTCCGTGGTTTGCTCCTGCTGGAACCTCAGCTCGATCTGGTGCGAGTTCAGGATGTGGGATTGAGACAGGTTGAAGATCCGTTGATTTTGGATTGGGCTGCAAGGAATGATCGAATTTTATTAACTCATGATCGTGCAACGATGCCCAGTTTTGCTTACGAGCGTTTGCTTCAGGGCCAACTGATGCCAGGGTTGTTTATCGTGCATAATCGGGCCTCAGTTCAACAGGTAATTGATGAAATGGTGTTGTTGGTGAATTGTACTGAGCAATCGGAATGGGAGGGAATCGTCCTGTATTTGCCTTTGTAAAGTTCAGCTCAATCACAAATAAGGAGAAAACCGGACATGACAACAGATGCACTGGGATGGTGGGGGGTACCCTTGGCGGTGGTGGCAGGAACCCTGCGGGGGAGTGCGCCCTTTCTATTCGTCAGTTTGGGGGAATGCCTGACGGAAAAAAGCGGCAAAATCAACCTCGGCCTCGAGGGATCCCTGTTGATGGGGGCGATGAGCGCCTATGCCATTTCCTTCCTCACCCAAAACACTGCCGGTACGCTGATGGCTCCGTGGTTGGGGGTGTTGGTGGCGGGGTTCGCCGGGTTGGCTTTGGGGGGGATCCATGCCTTTCTGGCCCAGCAGCCGCGGGTGAATGATGTGGCGGTGGGCATTGCCATGATCATCTTCGGCAGTGGCCTGGCCTTTTATCTGGGCAAGCCCTTTATCCAGCCGGTCGCTCCCCAGTTGCCTGCTTTTGAACTGGGGGGATGGAGTAGCCATGCTGCCGTTCGGGCTGCTTTGAAGCTGAATCCCCTCTTACTCTTGGGGACCCTTCTGGCTTTCGGGATGCACTGGTTTTTCCGAGCTACCCGTTGGGGTTTGTTTGTGCGGGCGGTAGGGGATAACCCTGAAGCAGCAAGAGCGATGGCCATCTCGGTACCGAAGGTGCGCACCCTCTGCATCATGGTGGGCAGCCTATTGGCAGCCGTGGGCGGGGCTTGCCTATCTCTCTATTTCCCCGGCAGTTGGACTGAGCGCATCTCCAGCGGACAAGGCTTGATGGCGGTGGCGTTGGTGATCTTCGCCAAATGGAACCCGTTGCAGTGTTTGTTGGCGGCTTTCTTGTTCGGGGGGGCCCAAGCAATTGGGCCAGCCCTGCAGTCGGTGGGGGTGCAATCCAACTACTACCTCTGGAATGCCGCTCCCTATGTCTTAACCTTGGGGATCATGATCCTCACCAGTTCTCCTCGGCGCACCTTGGCGGGTATGCCCGGAGCCTTGGGGACAGGGAAGTAACCCCGAGCTGGTTAACTGGCTATAGTCGAAGTAACCCGATCAAGGGATCCCCTTGTTATGACCGCTGTGCAAACCCGGCCTGCCAATACCCTGACTCTGAGAGAAGTCCACGAGCTCTTGGGTTTACGCCGGGGAGACTCTTTAGAGTTCGAGGAGAAACTGGACTTACCCTCTCTGACTGAACAGGAAATTGCCGAGCTTACCCAACTGCAGGATCTGTATTTCAGCTATCTGGCAGAGGGTACCTTGAATGAAGGGCAAGTCAAATTTCTGTTTGTTTCTCCACTGTTAAAACTGGCAGGATTTTTCTCTGAAGAGATTTATATTGATCTAGAAGAAAATATCGAAGAGATCAACATTCGTCAAGACGATGAGAATCTCCTGATCACAGGACGAATGGATTTGTTAGTCCTACAGCGGGAGCAAAAAAAATCCTTCTGGATCCTTGTGATTGAGACCAAAGCAGGTATTGGGTCGACTAGGCTGGCAACAGCACAGCTGTTAACCTATGCCTACAGAGGAATTGAATCTCAAGATCATGTTTGGGGATTGGCTACCAATGGTGAAGATTATCAATTCTTTTTCTTGCAGCGAGGCTCTCCCCCCACCTATCATTACTTGCCCAAGCTATGGTTGCTAGATCGCAAATCCATCCATCGGCTTTTGCAAGTGCTTAAATCCATTCGAGCCACTCTCTAACCCATTTCACCATTCATTTGACAAAGGATTCTGAACATGAGCGGACTTGGCGGCCTCAACAAAACCCCCAATGGCGTGGTGTTGGGCTTGGTGCAATTGCAACTGCCCAATGTCGTCACCCCAGAGGATTTGGCGGCGCAAACCCAAAAGGTGGTCAGCATGGTGGGCAAGGCTCGCCGCAGTATGCCCAGCATGGATTTGGTGGTCTTTCCAGAGTATGCTTTGCACGGCCTGTCCATGGATACCAACCCAGAGATTATGTGCCGCTTGGATGGGCCGGAGGTGGCGGCTTTCAGTGCTGCCTGTCGAGAGCACAATATCTGGGGCTGCTTCTCGATCATGGAGTACAATCCCCACGGCAACCCCTACAACAGCGGCATCATTCTCGACAACCAAGGGAACTTGCAACTGTACTATCGCAAGTTGCATCCCTGGATCCCGGTGGAACCTTGGGAACCGGGAAATTTAGGGATCCCGGTCTGTGATGGCCCCAATGGCTCAAAAATAGCCCTGATCATTTGTCATGATGGCATGTTCCCGGAAATGGCCCGCGAATGTGCCTACAAAGGGGCCGAGATCATGTTGCGCACAGCTGGATATACCGCCCCGATTCGCCATAGCTGGCAGATCACCAATCAGGCCAATGCCTTTTGCAATTTGATGGTCACGGCTTCGGTGTGTATGTGCGGATCCGATGGTACTTTTGACTCGATGGGGGAGGGGATGATCTGCAATTTCGATGGCACCCCCCTAGTGATGGGATCCCATCGCCCGGATGAGATTATTACCGCCGAAGTGCGCCCAGATTTGGTGCGGGAAGCTCGCATTCATTGGGGGGTGGAGAACAACATCTATCAATTTGGGCATCGGGGCTATGTGGCCGTAAAAGGGGGAGCCCAAGATTGCCCCTACACCTACATGCAGGATTTGGTGAAGGGGGTCTATCGCCTGCCCTGGGAAGATCAGGTAATTCACAAGGATGGCACCGCCTACGGTTTTCCGCCCCCTACCCGTGTTTATCAGGGATCCTCGCTCACCGAGGCATCCTACAGCGGTTCTTAGATGAACAAGGTGACTTGAAGGAGGTAATCTTTCGCTCAAGCGTAAGGAGAGTTGCAGGAATCCGTCAGGGCGCTATCGGTAGGGGTAGCTCTGAGGTCACGTTCTAGGTCTAGTAGAGCTGCCTGGGTTTGATGAGCATCTCTTGACTTAGGCTCTTGCTGGCCCTGGCTACCCTCCTGCAACCCGTCTGGCTGAATGATAGAACAAGGGCAAACCCGGCAGAGTTTAGGAGGTTTGTTGTGATGGCTTCATTGCAACCTAGGGTGACTCGCCAGCTACTGGCTGCCCTCGCCTTGTTCGTTTTTCTGGGGCTTTTGCCCGCCTGTGATGAGGGTGGTGGTTCTAGCACGGTTAGCCCCCCAAGCATCACCCCCACCCCTGCTAGCGAATAGTTCCATCTGGTTTTTGCATGGTTTTGCACCGGCTGCCCAGACTTGGGAAGCACTTGTTCCTGGGGATCCTCTGCCTTTGCCTACTGGTTGCCTGTGGGGGGGGCGAGGGATCCCCCTTTTCATTGGGGCCACCCCCTGCCGGGGAAGCGCCGATTGCCAGCCTGCTGTGTCAATTGGATCGGGAGACCCGCACCTTTTCTGGGCCAATCTACGCCGTGCCCCCAGATGCGGCCACCTGTAATCCGGGTCGCCTGACAGCAGCCGCAGCCCAGAAGATGATGGATCGCCTAAACTTTCTGCGGCTTCTGCATCTGTTGCCCCCGGTGGATCTGAATGCTGAGTTTTTGCAGGCGGCTCAAGAAGCTGCCCTGATGCAGGTGGCCAACGGAACCCTCAGCCATACGCCACCCCCCTCTTGGCGGTGTTTTACCCCGGCCGGAGAAGAGGGATCCCGATTTAGCAATCTGGCAATTGGCCCGATTTTGGAGCTGAATGGCCCTGATCCAGGGCGCATTTTGGCCCGACAGGTGGATATCTATTTTGCGGAGCCCGGGGTAGAAAATGTCGTCGATGTGGGGCACCGTCGCTGGAATCTTTACCCCCAGTACCGCCAAGGAGCCTATGCCATTGTTTACGATCCCCGCGCCGGACGAGTAACCCAGGCCAATGCCAACTGGATCTTCGGCTTCGATGAGAGCGTTCCGGATCCGGAGTTCATCGCCTTTCCCGAAAAAGATGGCTACCTCTACCGCCTAAAGGGGTTTTCCAATCAACCCCTGAATGCGTACCGCTGGTCTTTTTCCGTGCCCAGCCGTGGGGGGGCATCCGATCTCAGCCAGGCACAGGTGCGGATCACGGACGCCCAAACCGGGGATCCCGTTCCGGTGAGCAACATTCGAGTTGGGGATCCCGCCTTTGGTTTGGACACCCTCACCTATTCCGTCGGCTTTGTGCAGCCCAACCGAGACTACGACTTTGAAATTAGCGACATTCGCTTCAATGGCGGAGCCCCGCGGACTTACCGCTACAGGACAACCCTCTACGATTGTGACCCGATTCCTCCCCTTCAAGATTTAACGCCCGCCGGAAGGCTGGGTGTTCCACCCCGCCTGCTTCAATAAAGGGCTGAACTGCTCAAGGGATCCCTTCGCTTTGAAGTGTGGTTCGCTGAGACCAGAGCAGAGAAATGCACAAAGCGCAAGTCTTGCATGACAAAAACGCATAACTTGTGACAAACCGTAACGTTGAATACCAAAGTTGAAGATTGACAATCGCTAAGGTGGCGTACATTAACCCCACGGCGGCGACAATGGCGAACCAATTTGAACGCATTAAAAGCGAGAAAGATGGGCTGGCGGTTAAGGCCGAGCTGGAGGAATTTGCCCGGTTGGGTTGGGAAAACATTCCTGAAGACGACCGGGATCATCGCCTCAAGTGGTTGGGGATCTTTTGGCGCAAGCGCACCCCGGGCCAGTTCATGCTGCGGCTGCGCATTCCCAATGGCATTCTCACCAGCGGTCAGATGCGCATGCTGGGGGCGATCATCCATCCCTACGGGAAAGATGGCGTGGCGGACATCACCACCCGGCAAAATATCCAACTGCGGGGTATCCCCATTGAAGAAATGCCCCAGATCCTGGGCTATTTGAAGGATGTCGGCCTCACCAGTGTGCAATCCGGCATGGATAACGTGCGCAATATCACGGGATCCCCCTTGGCGGGCATTGACCCGGATGAGCTGATCGATGTGCGTGGCCTCACCCGCAAGGTGCAGGACATGATCACCAACAACGGCGAGGGGAATGAATCTTTTAGTAATCTCCCCCGCAAGTTCAACATCGCCATCGCCGGCTGTCGAGATAACTCCGTGCATGCCGAGATCAACGACTTGGCCTTTGTGCCCGCCTTCAAAAACGGCAAACTGGGCTTCAACGTGCTGGTGGGGGGCTTTTTCTCGGCCCGTCGCTGTGCGGAGGCCATCCCCTTGGATGTCTGGGCGGATCCGCGAGATGTGGTGGCCATCTGTGAGGCGGTGTTGTTGGTCTATCGGGATCACGGCCTGCGGGCCAATCGGCAAAAATCCCGGCTGATGTGGTTGGTGGATGAGTGGGGGATCCCTAAGTTCCGGGCCACCTTGGAACGTCAGATCGGCCATGCCTTGCCCACCGCCGCCGAAAAGGATGAAGTGCTTTGGCACAAGCGGGATTTGATCGGGGTACATGCCCAGAAGCAGCCGGGGTTGAACTTTGTCGGCCTGCATGTTCCGGTGGGGCGGCTTAACGCCCTGGAGATGATGGAGCTGGCCCGCATGGCGGAGGTATACGGATCTGGAGAGCTGCGCTTGACGGTAGAGCAGAATCTGCTGATCCCCAATGTGCCGGATTCGCGGGTGGCCCCCCTGCTCAAAGAGCCCCTCTTGAAAAAGTTTTCCCCCAACCCAGGGCCGTTGCAGCGGGGGTTGGTGTCCTGCACCGGCAATCAGTTTTGTAACTTTGCCCTGATCGAGACCAAAAATCAGGCGGTGGCCCTGATGGAAAGTTTGGAGCAGGAGCTGGATCTGCCCCAGACGGTGCGCATCCACTGGACGGGCTGCCCCAACTCCTGTGGTCAACCGCAGGTGGCAGATATTGGCCTGATGGGCACCACTGCTCGTAAAGACGGCAAACCCGTGGAGGCCGTGGATATCTACATGGGGGGGGAAGTGGGCAAAGACGCCAAGTTGGGTGAGTGTGTGCGCAAAGGGATCCCTTGCGAAGACCTGAAACCCGTCTTGGTGGAGCTGCTGATCGAGCACTTTGGGGCCCGGCGACGCCAGAGCCTCCCCACCCCAGAACCGCCTTCCCTGTCGGATCCGGTGGCCATCGGCTAGGGATCCCCATTCGGGAACTTATCCCTGGAGCACCGTTCCATTGCGTTGATTCTCATTAGGATTCTCGCGGATTCTCAACCGTTCTCACGGATCTTCCCCCATTCATTCATTCATTTACGTCTCAAGACAAGGAGTTGTTTATGTTCAAGTCATCTTCATCCGTTTCTCGTCGACAGTTTTTGGCCGGAGCCGCCGCCCTCACCGCCGGAGCCGTTACCGCCGGGATCCCCCGTGCCCGGTCGCAATCGTTGGGCAGTGGCTACTGGATCGCTCAAGCAGATACCCCGGAGACCACCCGGGCCAAGTTGGGCTTTATCGCCCTGACGGATGCCGCTCCCCTGATCATCGCCAAAGAAAAAGGGCTATTTGAAAAGTACGGCATGAAAGATGTGGAGGTGGAAAAGCAAGCCTCTTGGGGCACCACCCGCGACAACCTGGTGCTGGGATCCGGATCCGGCGGCATTGATGGGGCACACATTCTCACCCCCATGCCCTACTTAATCAGCACCGGCAAAGTCACCGATGGTCGGCCCGTGCCCATGTACATTTTGGCCCGTTTGAATGTGGATGGTCAGGGTATCAGCATCGCCAATACCTACCGAGACTTGGAAATTGGCCTAGATAGCTCTCCACTCAAGGCCAAATTTGCTGAAGCCCGCGCTGCCGGTGGGGATCCCAAATGTGCCGTGACCTTTCCGGGGGGCACCCATGATTTGTGGATGCGCTACTGGCTCTCTGCCGGAGGAATTGATCCCAATAATGACGTTTCCACAATTGTGGTGCCGCCGCCGCAGATGGTGGCCAACATGAAATCCCGCACCATGGAAGCCTTCTGTGTGGGCGAACCCTGGAACGCTCAATTAATCAACCAAAAAGAGGGCTATTCTGCTTTAACCACCGGCGAACTGTGGAACAATCACCCCGAAAAATCCTTGGGAATGCGCGCCGATTGGGTGGATGCCCATCCCAAAGCTGCCCTAGCTCTGCTCAAGGCGGTACAAGAGGCCCAACTCTGGTGTGATCAACCGGAAAACAAAGAGGAAATGTGCCGGATCCTGGCCCAGCGCCGTTGGTTGGGGATCCCGGTGGAGGATATTTTGGGCCGTGCCCAGGGCACCTTCGACTACGGCACCGGAAGAATTGTGGAAAACAGCCCCCATGTGATGAAGTTCTGGATCGAGGATGCTTCCTATCCCTTCAAGAGCCATGATCTTTGGTTTTTAACTGAAGACATTCGCTGGGGCTACCTGCCCGCCGATACCGATACCCAAGCTTTGGTCGAGCAGGTGAATCGGGAAGATCTATGGCGAGAAGCAGCCAAAGCCATTGGCCAAGAATCTGCCATTCCTGCAAGCACCTCCCGCGGCGTAGAAACCTTCTTTGACGGGGTGCAATTCGATCCAGAAAACCCCGGAGCCTATCTCGAGGGTCTGGCCATCAAAAAACTGGCCTAACTCAACCCGTTCAGGATGCCCTACTGGAGAGGGAAGGGATCCACCTTCAAACGGTTCAAATCAGACCCCTTTTCTCTCCTCTTTCCTTTATTTTTGCATCAACCCTCAGCCCCCCGCCAACCATGAACCCTACACTCCGCAATACCCTCAAGATCGGGTATGACCTCTTCCGCATCCTGTTGCCCCTCATCGGGAGCTTCGGTCAATGGCTATGGAGCCTGCTGCAAAGCCATGCCCTACAACTCAAAGCCGTTGCCAATACTTCCTCTAGTTCTGGCTCCAGCCCCCGCTCCGCTTGGATAGAAAGGATCAAGCTCTACAAAGCATTGCGCCGCATTCTCTTGCCGATTACGGCAATTCTGGTGGTGTTGCTGATCTGGCAAATTATTTACAGTCAACCTGGGGCCAATTTGCCTACCCCCGCCCAAGTTTGGAGGGATACCTGGGATCCCCTGATCAAAGATCCTTTCTTTGATTACGGCGGCAATGACAAAGGGCTGTTTTGGCAAATTTGGGCCAGCCTGCGACGGGTGGCGATTGGCTTCACCTTGGCGGCCATCGTGGGGGTGGGCTTAGGCATGGTGATCGGGGTGAATCGCTGGCTGCACGAGGCAGTGGATCCCATCTTCCAAGTTTTGCGGACGGTGCCACCTTTGGCTTGGTTGCCCATTTCCCTGGCGGCCTTTCGGGATGCCAACCCCTCGGCTATTTTCGTAATTTTTATCACTGCCATTTGGCCGATTTTGATCAACACCACCGTGGGAGTGCAACGGATCCCACAGGATTACCGCAATGTGGCCCGCATTGTGCGCATGTCGGGCTGGAAGTATTTCTTTAAGATTGTCTTTCCGGCAACAGTACCCTACATCTTTACAGGCTTGCGGATTGGGGTGGGGTTGTCTTGGTTGGCAATCGTGGCTGCCGAAATGTTGATTGGGGGCGTGGGCATCGGCTTCTTTATCTGGGATGCCTGGAATAGTTCTCGCATCAGCGAAATTATTTTGGCCTTGATTTATGTCGGGATTGTTGGCCTTCTGTTGGATCGATTAATGGCCTGGATTGGTTCGCTGGTTGTTGCAGAAGATCACTAATTCAAAGCTCTGAATTCACGGCTCTAGATTCATATTGGCAAAGGCTCCCTTAGGTGAAGATCATGAAAACTCAACCCTATATTGAAGTTGATCATATTGATAAAAGTTTTCTGTTGGGTAATGGTGAACTTTACCCAGCCCTGAAAGGGATCCATCTGGAGATTCAAAAAGGGGAATTTGTTTCTCTGATTGGGCACTCCGGCTGTGGTAAATCCACTCTGCTCAATATCATTGCCGGATTGGATAAACCCTCCCAAGGGGGCATTCTTCTGGAAGGGCGACAGGTGAGAGATCCTGGCCCAGAGCGGATGGTGGTGTTTCAGAACTATTCGCTGTTGCCCTGGCTGACGGTGCGGGAAAACATTGCCCTGGCGGTGGATGAAGTGTTGGGATCCCAGCCCAAAGCCCAGCGACAACAGATCGTGGAAGAGCATATCCGTCGCGTCGGGTTACAAGCTGCCGCCGACAAACGACCGGCCCATCTGTCGGGGGGGATGAAGCAGCGGGTGGCCATTGCTCGTGCTTTGGCCATTCGTCCGCGGGTGTTGCTACTGGATGAACCGTTTGGTGCCCTGGATGCCCTCACCCGTGGCAATCTGCAGGAGCAATTGATGGATATCGCCCAGGCGGAACACCTCACCTGCGTGATGGTGACCCATGATGTGGATGAGGCGCTCTTGCTTTCGGATCGGGTGGTGATGCTCACCAACGGCCCTGCCGCCCAAATTGGGCAAATTTTGTCTGTGCCTTTCCCGCGCCCTCGGCATCGTTTAGAAGTGGTCAATCATCCCGATTACTACAGTCTGCGGGGGGAGATGATCTACTTTCTCAACCAGCAAAAACGAGCCAAGAAAAAAACTCCCATCCGTGTTGCTGTCGCCAAACATGGCCTGGAAAAAGTCAATCTGGAAATTGGCTTTGTTCCCCTCACAGACTGTGCCCCTTTGGTGGTGGCCAAAGAAAAGGGTTTCTTTCAAAAATATGGCCTAGAAGATATTACCTTGGTGCGAGAACCAGGCTGGAAAATCCTGGCGGAAGGGATCCGTTCGGGTCGATTG
Organism: Thermostichus sp. DRC_bins_24; assembly: GCA_039794845.1. GTDB lineage: Bacteria > Cyanobacteriota > Cyanobacteriia > Thermostichales > Thermostichaceae > Thermostichus. The sequence continues at coordinate 83,217 of JAUQVK010000101.1, read as the reverse complement.
GATGCAGCGGCGGCAGTGGCCGGGATCCCTTTGGCATCTACCCTGGGGGTAGGGGGAACGCCGGTGCCGTTGGTTACCGCCCTGACTTTGTCACGGGGGGGCAACGCCATTACCTTAGGGCACAAGTTTCTACAGCAGGGCATTCAAACCCTAGAGGATTTTCGCCAGTACCTCAATCAAACTCCCGATAAGGTACATACGCTGGGAATGGTGCATCCGGTCTCCATGCACAATTTCCTTCTGCGGCATTGGCTGGCCAGCGGCGGTATTCACCCCGATCAAGAGGTGACCTTGACGGTGATCCCACCGCCCCAAATGGTCAGCAACCTGAAAGCCGGGAATATCGATGGCTACTGTGTCGGCGAACCCTGGAATTCCAGAGCGGTACGCGAACAGGTGGGCTTCATCATCACCACCACTCCCGAAATTTTGCCCAGCCACATCGAAAAAGTCTTAACGGTGCGTCAAGAATGGGCCCAAAAATATCCCCGTACCCACATCGCTCTGGTCAAAGCCCTCTTAGAAGCTTGTGAGTATTGCGATCAGCCACGTCATCGCCCCGAAATCATCGAATGGTTGGCGCAACCTCATTATGTGGGAGTGGCAACAGAGGATCTACAACCGGGGTTGATGGGTACCCTACAGCGGGGCATTCAAGACGAATCGCAGGTGATTGTTGGGTTTAACCAGTTCGCCAATGGTCGCAATACCTGCCCAGAAAAGCTGGAGAATCTCTGGATTTTGACACAAATGGCCCGTTGGGGGATCTGTGCTTTCCCCCGCAATTGGATCTCCGTGATCGATCAAGTATTGGATACAGAAACCTATGCCCTTGCCGCCAGAGAGTTAGGCTTGCCGGATCGGGCCCATGACCGGGGTGCTTTGTTATTTGCCGATGGATCCCGGTTTGATGGACAAGACCCATTGGGCTATCTGGAAAGTGTGCCCATCCGACAAGAACTACAATTGCAAGACTATCGCCTGAGTAATCCTGTCCTGGCTTAGTTCCCACCCACCTTAGTGATTTCCTAAACATCATGATGACCGGTTCTCGCCTGCCTACTTCTTCCCCTTCGGCTGCACCGACAGTACCCGGATTGCCCCTGCTTTCTTTACAGAATGTCGGCAAAACCTATCCCACTCCCAATGGAGCATTTGTTGCTCTAGAAAATGTCAATCTAAATGTGGGATCCGGCGAATTTATTTGCCTGATTGGTCACTCCGGCTGCGGCAAATCTACCCTGATGAATATGGTGGCCGGGTTTTCTACTCCCACGTCAGGATCCATCACCCTCAAAGGCCGACCCGTGGGATCCCCTGGCCCGGATCGGATGATGGTGTTTCAAAACTACGCCCTCTTGCCCTGGCTGACCGCCTTCGAAAATGTGTATTTGGTGGTGGATCAGGTGTATCCCGACAAATCTCACAGCGAAAAAAAGCGAATTGTTCAGGAACACCTGGAATTGGTGGGCCTCAGCGAAGCCGCTCACAAACGCCCCAAACAACTCTCCGGCGGCATGAAACAAAGGGTGGCGATTGCCCGTGCCCTTTCCATTCGTCCAGAGGTGTTGTTGTTGGATGAACCTTTCGGGGCGCTCGATGCCATCACCAAAGAGGAACTTCAGGAGGAGTTGCTCGCCATTTGGCGGGATCACCGCTGTACCGTTTTGATGATCACCCACGATATTGACGAAGCCCTTTATTTGGCCGACCGCGTGGTAATGATGACCAACGGCCCCGCTGCCCATATTGGTGAGATTCTAACCATTCCTTTTGAGCGGCCTCGGATCCGTTCCCGCATGATGGAAATGCCCGAGTTTTACGAATTGCGCAACTACGCCCTCGACTTCCTCTACCGCCGCTTCGCCCATGCCACCGATTAGACCAACCCATTAAGCTAGAAAGCAGAACATCCGGAGAGTCAGGTCGATGGTGATTGCCCAAGTTCAGCCAGCTCCACCTCAGCAAAGGGATCCCGAAATCGAGGATCTTGCCTTAGCCCTTCCCAAGACTTTGGAGGAATATCTCGCCAACCCAGTAGAGAACCACGAATGGGTAGATGGAAAACTAGTGGAGAAAACAGGCGTGGGTTTTCAGCATAGCAATATCCAAGGCAATCTTTATTTCCACTGGCGGACTTTTGTTCAGTCTCAGCAACTGGGTGGGAGGGTATTGGTTGAGCCGGACTGTCGTACTCTTGAGCGGGGGCGCAAGCCAGATGTTGCTTATCTCCCGGCAGAACTGTTGGAACGATATGGCGAGTTTACCTTTTTGCCCCAAAGCTATCCCTTGATTGGGGAGATCATTTCTCCAACAGATAGTGGAGAAGATATCTTTCTGAAGGCGCAGGAATACCTTGGCTCTGGAGCTTTAGAAGTTTGGCTGGTTTTTCCTAAAAGCAAACATCTTTTCATTCAAACTCAAGAGCAAAACCTTTGGCTAACTGAGAAGGATATAGCCAAAACCCGAGAGATCTTGCCGGGGTTTGAGATTGCAGTTTCTGAACTGCTGAATTAGGGGATCCCTATGTTGTCTATAAATACAAAATGACATCTGATCTGGGTGATGACCATGGGATTGGGAATTGATGACCTACTCAAAGACAAAAGAGAAGCCATTTTAGCCATAGCTGACAAGCATGGGGCGACCAATGTCAGGGTTTTCGGATCCGTAGCTCGCGGAGAGGCAGGGCCAGACAGTGATATAGATTTTTTGATTGACAAGGGATCCCACCGTACCCCTTGGTTCCCCGTGGGTTTAATTCAAGATTGGGAAGAACTCCTACAACGAAAAGTTGACGTTGTCTTCTCCAACAGCATTCATCCCTTAATTAGGGATCGTATTTTGAGTGAGGCAAAGTCACTATGAGTGGAAAGTGAGATTTGCGTCTCTATATTCAAGATATGATCAACGCAATTACAAAGATCCAAAGATACACCTCTTCTGGGGAAGAGCAATTTATGGGATCCAGTCTTATTCAAGATGCTGTGATTCGCAATTTTGAAGTTATGGGGGAGGCAGTCAAGAATATTCCTGACGAGTTTCGTCAAAACCACCTAGAAGTTGACTGGAGTAAAATTGCTAAGTTTAGAGATGTTTTAATTCATCAATACTTTCAGCTTAACTTGGAGGTAATTTGGGAGATTGTCGAAGGAGACCTTGCCGATCTGAGGATAAAGCTCGAAGAGATTTTTCAGGATTTATCTGAGAAGGGAGATCACTCTTGACAGAAGTGATTAAGACCCAATGCCCCTATTGTGGAGTGGGGTGTGGATTAGAGGCCGTTCCCACTCCTGCAGGAGATTGGAAAATTCGTGGAGATCGGCAGCATCCTTCAAGTTTGGGGATGGTGTGTGTTAAGGGTGCCACGATCATGGAGTCGGTCAACCGAGATCGACTGCTTTACCCCATGTTCCGAGAGAGATTGGATCAACCTTTTCGGCGTATCTCTTGGGATCAAGCCATACAGAAAATCACCACCCGCATCCAAGATTTGCAAGCCACCCCTGATGCGATGGCAATGTACGGCTCCGGGCAATTCCTGACGGAAGATTACTATGTGGCCCAGAAACTGATTAAAGGATGTCTAAGAACCAACAATTTTGATGCCAACTCTCGTTTGTGTATGTCTTCGGCGGTTTCGGGTTATGTTCAATCGCTGGGATCCGATGGCCCCCCTTGCTGTTACGAAGATTTGGATGAGTGTGATTTGGCTTTTTTGGTGGGTACCAATACGGCTGAATGTCACCCGATTTTGTTTAATCGCCTGAAAAAAAGACATAGATTGGGATCCCCCCTCAAGATTATCGTGGTGGATCCCCGCAGGACAAAAACGGCAGAAGCTGCAGATTTGCATTTGGGAATTAAACCTGGTAGCGATATTGATCTGTTTAACGGCATCGCCCATTTGCTGTTGCGCTGGGGAGAGATCGAGGCCCCCTTCATTGAAGATTACACCCAAGGCTTTGCCCAATATGCCGCTCTATTGTCCAGTTATGATCCTGAGACGGTGGCCGAGCGATGTGGAATTGCACCTGAGGATGTCATTGCGGTCGCCCAGCTCTGGAAGGGATCCCGAAAAATTCTTTCCCTTTGGTCAATGGGTTTAAATCAATCCAGTGAGGGCACGGCCAAAATCGTTAGCCTGATTAATCTCCACCTAATGACTGGGCAGATCGGCAAACCGGGGATGGGGCCATTTTCTTTAACAGGTCAACCCAATGCCATGGGAGGGCGAGAAGCAGGCGGATTGTCTCATCTCTTGCCCGGCTATCGCTCTGTGAAAAATCCCCAACATCGCGCAGAAGTAGAACAGGTTTGGGGCTTGCCCGATGGATCCATATCCCCTGCTCCAGGACTGACTGCCACCCAAATGATTTCTGCCCTAGAAGCGGGATCCCTGCAACTGTTTTGGATTGCTGCAACCAATCCCTTGGTGAGTTTGCCCGATTTAGAGCGCGTTAAAAAGGCTTTGCAGAACTCCCCCTTTACCATCTATCAAGAAGCCTACTACCCCACCGAAACGGCAGAATATGCTCATCTGCTTTTGCCCGCCTGTCAATGGAGTGAAAAAACAGGGGTCATGACCAATTCCGAGCGTCGGGTCACCCTTTGCCAACAGTTTCAGGATCCCCCTGGAGAAGCCCGACCGGATTGGGAAATCCTTGCGGAAGTAGGTCGCAGATTGGGATTTATAGAGCAATTTCAGTTTCAAAGCTCAGCAGAAGTGTATGCTGAATTTGCTGCCCTGACTCAACATCGCCCCTGTGACCACTCTGGCCTTAGTCATGCTCTTTTGGCGGAACAAGGCCCCCAGCAATGGCCCTATCCAAAGGATAGATTGCCAGATAAAACTTCAGGTTCAGCTCGGCTTTATACTGATTTGCGTTTTCCCACTGCCGATGGCCGTGCTCGATTCATCCCCTATCATTCCAAAGGATTGGCTGAGCCACCGGATCCGCAATTTCCCTATGTGTTAACCACCGGTAGAGTGTATGGTCATTGGCACACCCAAACCCGTACCGGCAGAATCGAAAAAATCACCCAAATGCACCCACAGCCCTTTATTGAAATTCATCCCCGTGATGCCGAAAAGCTGGCCCTGCAAGAGGGGGATCCCGTGCAGGTACGCTCCGCCCGTGGACAAGCCTGTTTCCCCGCCAAGATCACCCGTGCCATTGCCCCAGGGACGGTGTTTGTGCCCATGCACTGGGGATCCTTGTGGGCAGAGCAAGCAGAGTGTAATGCCCTTACCCACGATATTGCTTGCCCAGACTCCGGCCAGCCGGAATTAAAAGCTTGTGCAGTGGCCCTCAGTAAAACCGATCCTTTTTCACCGAAACTGGAGAGCGAGAGTTTAATCACCGAGGATGTTTCGGATGTCTCTGTTTCAGTTTGAGCAGGATTTTGCCGATTCTCTGCGCTGTATTCCCATGAGCGTACGTCTGAAGTTAGATCTGTGTGGCGTCAAGCTGAAGCTCCATCAGTGGGCTCGGTTTTCGGCAGCACAAAAACAACAGTGTGTGGACTGGCCTGATCAAACTGCCCAGGATATTGAACAGTTTGGCAGTTATTTGCGGCAGTTGATCCATACTGTTTGTAGAGAGGAAGCCAAAGAATTCATGCCAGAGCTAGAACCTGAATGGGAAAATACCGAGAGGATCCCACTGAGTGTGCAACAAAAGGCTGAGGAAATACAGGTTCAGATTACTCTAGAATTTTGGAGGAGACTACAGAATATCCAGCGATTTGCTCTCATTAAATTAAGTCGCTCTAATCATGAGAACAAGAATTTCCTGCCTGCCCTACAAGAGTTCGGGCTGAAGCCAGAAGGTTTGAACGTGAAATAGGGATCCCTACCTATTCCCTCTCAACCTAAGCCAAGCAACCGAGACGGCTCTTATTGAGGAATATGAACTAAAGTTGAGGTTCCGATACTAAAATTGCTTTCTCGTTATCAAAAGCGCTATTTTTTAAATATCAAAACTCTTTTCAATACTGTTTTTATTGACCCCGGAGGAGCGACCCTCTGGGGTTCATTTTCATTCCACCACACCACGACGAACAGCGGCTCCCAGCGCTCGGCTACCAATGTCCAACCGGTAGTGGGCTTTGGCAAACTGCACCCGCTCCACCGCGGCATAGGCTTGGCCCAAGGCCTCCGGTAAACTGGCCCCCTGACCGGTGATGCACAAGACACGCCCCCCATCGCTGAAGATCTGCCCTCCCGCCTGACGAGTGCCCGCATGAAAGATCAAAGCCCCAGTTTCCGCTGCCGCCTCTAAGCCGAGGATTGGGATCCCTCGTTCGTAACTCTCGGGATACCCCGGTGCAGCCATCACCACGCAAGCGGCATAGCCCGGTTTCCACTGCAACTGGATCTGGGCCAAGTGCCCCTCAACACAAGCCAACAGCACCTCTTCGAGGGGGTTTTTCAACAGGGGCAAAATCACCTGTGCCTCGGGATCCCCAAAGCGGCAGTTATACTCCAACACGTAGGGATCCCCTGAGGGCGTGATCATCAACCCGGCGTAGATCACCCCCTGGTAGCGAATGCCCCGTTGCCGGAGGCCCTTCAGGGTGGGATCCAACACCTGGGTTTGAATGCGAGCCAGCAAGGCCGGTGTCAGCACATGATCCGCGGGAGCATGAGCCCCCATGCCACCGGTATTGGGCCCCATATCCCCTTCGCCAATGCGCTTGTAGTCTTGAGCAGGCAAAAGTGGCACACAGATTTGGCCATCCGTCAGGGCCAGTACGGAGACCTCCTGCCCGGAGATAAACTCCTCGATCAGCACAGAGCCAGAAGGCCGGGCCAGTGCGGCTTGTAGAGCCTGTACCGCCTCCTCGCGATCTTGGGCGATGGTCACCCCCTTGCCCGCCGCCAGACCATCCATCTTCACCACCAGCGGAAAAGACTGGGAATCCAGATAGGCCAGGGCCGCCGACAAATCCTGAAAACCGGCAGCACGAGCCGTTGGGATCCCGGCCTCTTGCATCAGTTGCTTGGCCCAGAGCTTGCTGCCCTCCAGTTGGGCGGCCACCCGGTTCGGCCCAAAAATGGGCAGTCCTGCCGCTTGAAACGCATCGACGATCCCCTCCACCAAGGGCACCTCTGGCCCCACCACCGTCAGACGGATCCCTTGCACCGTGGCAAAGCGCACCAACCCCTCAATATCCGTGGCTGCCAAAGCCAAGGTTTGACAGCGGCGCATCTGGCGAATGCCGCCGTTGCCGGGTGCACAGTAAACCTGAGTAACCTGTGGGGATTGCAGTAGCTTCCAAATCAGAGCGTGTTCTCGTCCCCCAGAGCCAATGACCAGAACTTGCATATCTCGCTATTCCACCGTTCGTGAGCCCAACTGGGGAGCACCGAAACCGCCCCAAACACCCCCCATTAGACCATGTTCGGGGTGCCCGCTGTAAGTTTGTTGAGCCGGTTAGGGGGTGGCCAAAGATCGGCCCCGCCAAGTCCAGTTGCGTCCGGTGCTGGTGCGAATCGCCGAGGCCAAAACGATGGCAGCCGTTACCCATCCCCCCACCGCCGTCAGCCACCAGTAGCGTAGCGGCAAGTGGGCCCAATGCCTGAGCAGCAGTCGAATCCCCAGTTGAGCCGTGATCCCGGCCAAACTGGCCAACAGCACCCCCAGAGATTGGGTGGCCAAAGCCAGGATCAACCCCAGCCAAGGCAAACTGCAAATCACCAAAATCGTGACCATGGCCAACAGGGCCAGCAACCAGTTGCGCTCCAAACCCAAAAACCAGTTTTTCGTCCAACCTTCCCAGAGGGCGGCCCCGTCGGCATACATGCGGCTGCGAACCCGTTCTCCACCTAAGCGTAGCTTCAGTCCCAATCCACTGGCTTTGATGCGCTGGCCCAAGGTGACATCTTCCACCACCACATCGGCTACCCCGGCGTGTCCGCCAATTTGTTCGTAGGCGAGGCGACGGAACAACATAAAGGGCCCGAAGGCAAAGGCTTTTGGGGTATCCGGATCGTTGACGGCGGCAAAGTTGTACCCCACCGCCAGAAGGGTCATCATGATCGGCTGAACCAGCCATTCCGCCAGGCAACCACACACCAACTGCGGCCCCACGGTGACCAAGCCACTGTCGCTTTCCAGCAGCTGCATCAGAGCTGCCTCGATCGCGCCGGATCCCAGCCGCACATCACAGTCGAGAAACAGCAGATAGTCTGCCTCAATGACGGCAACCGCCTGAGCACAGGCCCAGTTTTTGCCCACCCACACCTGCCCCTCTGGCCGGGGATCCCCTTTTAACAAATGCAGCCGCGGATCTGGTCGGTCGGCAGCCAAGGCTTGGGCCAAATCCCAGGTGGCATCGGTAGAGTCATCATCCACCAACCACACCTGCAGCGGAGCCGAGGTACTTTCCAGAATGCTGGTCAGGCAGTCCACCACATTGTCTGCTTCGTTGTAGGCGGGCACGATCACCGCCACACGCGCCATCGCCTCAGCAACCTCGGTGTTTTTGTTTTCAGGGACATCGGTCAGCCAGGGGGAAGCCGCCAAAGCTCGCCACAGCCGCAAGGCCACCAGCCCAATCAGGAGGGCGGTCATCGACAGCACCCCCATAAGTAAGCCAGGGATCCCAGCCTGCCCCCCCACTAAGCCCTCCAACATGTCGTTCTCCCGCCCATTCCCATCTGAAGCGCATTAGGCATACAAAAACCCCTCCACGATATCGCTGTAGGGGCGGGGAAAGATCAACCAGACTTGCAGTTGGGTTTCCACAAGGGAGCGCACCAAGGGGGAGAGAAACGAAACCAACGCTACATTGCCTTTGGCAGAGCGCGGGGAAAGCCGATACTGGGAAGAGAAAGAATTGCAAGTAATTTGTGAATCAAAATATCAAATACCTAATCAGTAGTAAATCCCTTTGCTAATTCACTTAATCATTTCAAATCAAGCAAAATAAAAATTAAAATAAAGATGAGTTCAGGCTTGCATGGGCCTGTAAAACGACTTAGTTTTGAGGCAAATATCTCCAGCCAATAACGGTTATGCGCAAGTATCTAACGTTATTTATACTCCTCTTTTCTTTGCTGACACTTTATGCTTGCGGGGGGGGTCCAACCACGATAGGGAGTTTGCCTGAGGTTCAAGCTCCTTCTGTGAGCCGTTCTGGCAATGGAGTACCAGTACCCTGTGATACGTGTTGCAGAAGATGTGTCGTTGGCAAAGCTTGTGGTGATACCTGCATTAACGCAAACTTTCAGTGCCATAAGCCACCTGGGTGCGCATGCAACCAAGTCGGGGAGAATGTTTGCTATCGTCCAACCCCACCGCCCTCTTGTGATGTCGAACTCGAGCCAACAGAGCCTGTTCCACCTGAGCTTGAAAGCTGTATTGAACCCAAGCTCATAGATAAAGACAAAAAACATGAGGCAAGGATACTAACGCCTCAATTAACCGTCAATACAGATGAAGTTATTGTGTACTTCTGGGATGCAGGGATCAATCCAAGAACAGGCTCCCCAATTGTAGATGGTGACATCGTAGATATTACTGTACAGCATGAAAATACCTCTTCGAGTACGTTCTTAAAACGGCTGGTTCTCCCCAGTCCCCTGAGTTCAGATGCAGGGAAAGTCATTGTTCCAATCAAGCCAGGAAAGAATAAGCTCGAGATTATTGCCTACAGCGATGGAGTTGTACCAGTTACCACGGTACGTTTTGGTATTGACCCTAGCCAGGTCATATCAGGGACAAGTACGAGAGGTTTTAACCTCTCTCCAGGGGGGAACGTGTTCCCTCGCGTGGTGACCGTGGAGATCAACTTAGACCCTGATGTCCCATCTGAATATGTAGAGAATATTCCTGCCCGGTTGATTGTAAGCAGCTACAGTTTCAAAATAAAGTATCAAGACAACGGTCTTTTGCAAGATGGAGACAAAATAGCGCTAAGATTAGAGGCTCTATCGGGGCCTAATCAGGGTTCAATTCAAACAGAAGATGACATTGCTCTGGGTGAGAGCTATGTAGAGAGCAATTTAGTTAATCTCGATTCTTATAACAGTCATTTAACAATTAAGGGCCTCTCCGGAGGGAGAGTAAAGCCAAGTACATTAGGCTTTCAAATCGATGATGTAGAACTAAGCCCCAGCCCTCTGGGATCTTCTTCACCTGCTTCCAGAGGCATTTTCGAAGGCAGTAAAGCCTTAGACCAGGATGAAGATTTGACCATTCTGATTGAGTGTCGGCGGCCTGCTGCTTCGGGTAACAGTGACTCAGCCAAACTAGCAAGAGCGATTGAACTGGCAACCAATCAAAGATTACCTTGCGGTGCAGAAGCCCATCACATTGTTGCTGTGAACGATGCTAATGCCGAAAAATCTCGCGGAATACTAGCTAAGCATGGGATCGATATCAACTCTGCAGAAAATGGTGTTCCTCTGCCCGCAGACTCTTCAGTAACTCAAGTGGAAGGAATGCCTCATGCTTCACTTCATACGATAGTTTATCATCTGGAGGTGCGGAACAGACTAACAGAGAAAGATGCTTCAGGCGGGAAACAAGGAGTGTTACAGGAACTGGAAGAGATTAGGCAGCAACTACTCAACCGAGCCTTTCCAATTTTATAGCCCCTGACCAAGTGAAGGAGATATCCATGAATGTTTACGAGCTTTATCCTGACGCCAATGTTTACCAAGGATTTCTTTCTGACGAATCACTTGAAAACCCAGTTTTTTGCAACGGGGATCCTATTACTAGTTGGAGCCCATTGAAAATCACATTGATTCCAGATCATGAAAGCAGGCCAAAAAGTGACTTCCCAGCTTGTTTTACAGGTTTGATTGGAAGTGTCGTTAGCCAAAGGGCTGTTGACCTGCTCGGAGATATTTTATTGGCTAATGGGGAATTATTACCGCTCATTTATGAAGGGGAAGATACTTGCTTCGCCTATAACGTTACCAATATTATTGATGTTTTGGACAAAGAAGAGACACAAAGGCGAAACCGCAGCTCCATCACTCGGCCCGCATTCTGCCTGGATAAAATTGGAGATAATATCATCTTCAAGGTTCCCGAAACCCGGCTGGTTCGCACCTATGTAACCGATGGTTTCATCGAGAAAGTACAGTCTACTCCCCTGACTGGATTCAAGTTTAGACATCTGTGGCCCCCTACGGCTTAGCTAGCCTGGTAAGGGACCCGATGGTTACCGAGCAGATCCCGACTCCACGCTCAATAAGTCTCGAAAGGCTCCGCCCATTCCCATCTGAAGTGCATTAGGCATACAAAAACCCCTCGACGATATCGCTGTAGGGGCGGGGAAAGATCAACCAGACTTGCAGTTGGGTTTCTACAAGGGAGCGCACTAGGGGGGAGAGATCGGCAATTTCTTCGTAACCTCGGTCGGTTTTTAGTTGGATCCCTTGGGCGTAGAGGCTGTAGCCCTGGGTGTGGGCTGAGCGGATCCCTAGGTAACTTTCGGGATCCAGTCCATCCCGCAGCATTTTCTCGCTGACGGTGGCGAGCAGTTTTTCTCGCCGGTCTTCGGGCAAGTGGGAGAGGTTACGGGCCTTAAACAAATCCCGATCCAGGTAGCGCCGCGACAGATCCGACAAAATGGGGTCAACCGCAAACATCGCCCAAAAGCGCAACGGATAGCTAAAGAGCACATCATCCGCCGCTAGGTAGAGGGGCAAGGGCAAATCAAAGGGATCCCCTTTTTGGGCGGCCAGCGAAGCCCAAGACCAAGCCGTCAAGACGGGATCCAGTTCCAGTTCCCCTTTTTGCAACAACAACTGCGCCCGTTTGAACAGCCGATCCAGAATGAAGCGGGCACACAAACTTTTTGGGTGCTGGTACACCTGGGTGTACATGAAATAGCGCACCACCAAGTAATGTTCGATTGCCCCCAAGCCTTTGCGGGCCGGAATGGCAAGGGATCCCGTTTCCGGGTCATAATCCAGCACCGTTACAATCCGATCCAAATCCAGATGGCCGTACTGAGCACCGGTGAGCAGGCTATCGCGCATGAGGTAATCGAAGCGGTCGCAGTCCAGCTGGCTGGAGATCAGCTGCCCCACCAGCGGCAAGGGAAACTGCTTCTGCAACACCTGCTGCATCTGGGTCGGAAGCTGAGGATCAAACTCCGCCAGCAACGAAGACACCTGGGGATCCTCTTGTAAAATGCGAGCTGTCCAGACTTCGTGGTGGCAACCGAAGATCTCCTCCCCGGCGTGGCTAAAGGGGCTATGGCCGATATCGTGCAGCAGGGCAGAGGCAAGGGTCACGGCTCGATAGGGGCGCAACTCCACGTAGCGGCGGGCCAATTTGTCGAACAGTCGCCGGGCGATGTGCAATACCCCCACTGAATGGGTAAACCGGGATCCCTCCGCCCCATGGAACGTGAAAAAGGCGGTGTCCAGCTGGCGAATCCGACGCAGGCGCTGGAAGGCGGGGGTATCGATCAGGCGAATGAGCAGTGCCTCAACTGCATCCCCTCCATCGAGGCTGATGGCTCCGTGCAGGGGATCGTGATAGGTGCGGGACTTGCAAAAACGCAGCGCCATACTCCCACGATACTCGCTGCTCCCTTTCTTGGCCGCTGGAGCTGCAACAGCCTTCCACAGGAATAGCCCGCTTCATATTCTTGGCTAGGATGCCCTAGGTGTTTCATGGACCTCGCCGCTGGCGGTGAGCAACCGCAGGTCGCAAGAGGGAAACAGAGTCGATGAGTGTCAATACGTTAGGGGATCCCCCATTCTCCCGAGCGGTAACCCGACAGCGCTGGACTGGATTGCTTCTGGCCTTAACCCTCACCCTCAGTTTGGGTTTAGTCGCCTGTTCTGGAGGCTCCGAGTCGGTGGTGACCCGCCCGCCCACCCTCACCCGTTACACGGCTCTGGGGGCTAGCGATGCGGTTGGTATCAATGCGTCCGTTTCCTGTGATGGCCCCGCCAACCTGGCCGGAACCCGACCGCAGCGATCGGATCCCCTGGAGTGCCCCAATGGAACCGGCTATGTGCCCCGTCTGGCCCAATCTTTGCCGCCACCGGTTCTGCTGACCAACTTGGGCCGTTCAGGGGCGGTGATCAGCCCAGAGATTCAAGCTTTGGGGCCGTCTATCCCGGCCAATTTGTTACAAGATCAAGTGCCGCGCATTCCCCCCGAAACCACCCTGGTTACCCTCTGGATCGGAGGGAACGACACCAACGCCATTACCCTGGCGGCCGCTCGCTTTGCCCTAGCGGGAGGGGATCCCTTTTCTTTTATCGACCGTCAAATCGAGCAATTTGCCACCGACTACCAAACGCTGCTGCAAGGGATCCGCGCCCGTGCCCCACAGGCCCGCATTGTGGTGGCCAACCTACCCAACTTTGCCCTGATCCCTTTGGGGCAACAGCAACCCGGCAGTGTGCGCCAACTGTTGGCTACGGTTTCCCTTGGCCTGAGTCAACGGGTCATTAACCCCCTCAGCCAGCAGGGGATCCCGGTGGTGGATGTGCTCTGCGATCCACGCTCCTACAGCCGCGACTCCTTTTTCCCTGGGCCAATTGCCGATGGCTTTCACCCCAATGACCGAGGTTATGCCGACTTGGCCGATGTTTTCTTGAGAGCCATTCAGCAACCCACTCCCCCGCAATCCACTTGTCCCCCTTTCACCGAGAGGGGATCCCTGCCGGAACTGGATGGGGCTGATCGCGTCAGCGAGATGGAGTCCTGGCTGAGAAATTTCCCGGATGAAAAATAGGATCCCTTGTAGGGATCCCGAATGTTCGCGAGGACCACTCTGGCGTAGCCCAGGGGCCGGTTCTAGGAGGCCACCACAGCCGTCGAGGAGCGCCGCCGCCGCGAAGAAGCATCCGCTACCCGTTCCTGTCGGGAACCAGACGCCGGCAGAGAAGGGGCTGATTCCTGCTCGGGGGATTGGACAAAGACCACCACCGTGGGTTTACTCAGCATCTGCTCCCGCACAAAGCGACGCACCACCCGCTCCAGTTCTCCCTTGAGGCCAGCCCAGTCGATATCCACGCTGCCCCGTTCTAACGATCGGGCAAAGCGAGGCCATTCCTGTTGGAGAGTCTCCTCCAACAGCGGTTTTAAGGCGGATCCCTTGAGATTTTTGGCCTCCCCCGCCAGGCCAAAGGTTTGGATCTGCGGAGTGTAGAGCAACTGGCCGCTCCTATCCAGGCTGAGCACCACCGTTACCATGCCATCTTTAGCGATTTGTTGCCGCTCCTGCAGCACCTTATCCATGACCACCCCGGCGCGGGAGTCATCCATCATCTGTAGGCCAGAAGGCACCTTGTCGACGACAGCGATACGATCCTGGCTCACCTCCACCACATCACCGTTGTCGACAATGACAATGTTTTCCCGCGGGATCCCCATACTCATGGCGGTTTCGGCATGCTTGAGCAACATGCGGTACTCGCCGTGGGTGGGCACGAAGAATTTCGGGCGGGTCAGGGCTAACATTAGCTTTTGGTCTTCCTGGCAGCCGTGGCCGGAGACGTGCAGGCCCTTATCTTTGCCGTAAATCACGTTGGCCCCCAACTCCATCAGCTTGTCGATCACCCGTGACACCGGAATGACATTGCCGGGAATCGGGTTGGCTGACCACACCACTGTATCGCCGGGCTTGATCTGCAGTTGAGGGTGTTCGCCATTGGCAATGCGGGTGAGGGCCGCCAGGGGCTCCCCTTGGGATCCGGTGGTGAGAATGATCACCTGGTCATCGGGCAAGTTGTTGATCACATGCATCGGCTGCAGGGTTTCGTCCTTGCAGTGGATGTACCCCAAGCGCCGAGCATGAGCCACCACGTTCAACATGGAACGGCCCAACAAAGACACCACCCGCCCCTGTTGTTCGGCAGCCTGCAACACCAAATTCAGACGGTGTACCGAAGAGGCGAAGGTGGTGATGATCACCCGGCCCTTAGCTCCCGCAATCGCTTTGGTGAGGCCCGGCAACACAGAAGCCTCAGAAGGGGTAAATCCCGGCACTTCGGCGTTGGTGGAGTCGCTAATCAGGCACAAGACGCCCTTTTCCCCATGCTCTGCCAGCCGTTGCAGGTCGAAATACTCCCCATCCACAGGGGTGTGGTCGATCTTGAAGTCCCCGGTTTGGATGATCACCCCGGCGGGGGTGTGCAAAGCCACCGTAAAACTGTCGGCAAACGAGTGAGTATTGCGGATGAACTCCGCAAAGAAGTGCTTGCTCAGGGGCACGATCTCGCGGGGACCAACGGTGCGCAATTCCGTGCGGTTGAGCAGACCCACATCCCGCAGCTTTTCTTCCAGCAAGGCCAGCGCCAACTTAGGGCCGTAGATGACGGGAATATCGAACTCCCGCAGGTGGTAAGGGATCCCGCCGATGTGATCCTCATGGCCGTGGGTGACCACCATCCCCCGCACTTTGTCGCGGTTTTGCTTGATATAGGACATATCCGGCAGCACGACGTTCACACCGTGCATGCTCTCATCCGGAAAGGCCAAACCGGCATCCAGGAGGATAATGTCGTCTTCGTAGCGGAAGGCCCAAGTGTTTTTGCCGATCTCCCGTTCGCCCCCCAGCGGGATCATCTGAACAGGAGAGGTGGGGGGCAAAGCCCCAGGACGAGAAGCAACCGAAGTACGTGGTGTTGGCATAAAGGTCTAGATCCTCAACAGTAAAACAAACCCGAAATCTACGCAGGCCAACCCCAGCAAAGTTTGAAAGAAAGCTGGATGCGGCTACTGCAACTCGTGCATTCCCTGGGTTGGGAAAGAGTGAAATGACGTTAGGGTCAGGACTTACCCACAGGTCAAACGCCACAGAAGAACCCCATGTAAACCCTTAAGAACCCTAGTCATAGTAGAGGCAAAACTTGGAGAAATGCCATCATGAAACCTGTGCCGTAACTCGTTCAGATCCCTTTGATTCAGCCAGCAAACCCATCTCGTTGAGCACCTGTCGTAAGACCTGTAGAGAGCTAGCCTGTAGAGGCGCCAGAGGGGGACGCACCTGCCCCACCCGCCAGCCCTGCATTTCCAAAGCCGCCTTGACCGGCACAGGATTGGTCTCGACGAATAAAGCCTTGAACAACGGAAACAGACGCAAGTGGTGGGCCAGGGCTTGATCGTGCTGCCCTCTGCTATGGCTTTGGATCAACTCCTGCAACTGCAACCCAACCAAGTGACTGGCTACACTAACCACGCCACCACCTCCTAAGGACAAAATCGGCAGCGTCAGAGAGTCGTCTCCTGAATAGATGCCAAAGCGAGGAGGAGTCAGTCGTCGAATTTCCGAAACTACATCCATGATACCACTGGCTTCCTTGATGGCGACAATCGTTTCCAACTCCGCTAATTTCGCCACGGTTTCTGGTTGCAAGCTAGCCCCCGTCCGACCGGGAATGTTGTACAGCAGGATCGGCAGGTCGCTAGCCTCGGCAATGGCCTTAAAATGCTGATACAAACCAGCTTGGGTGGGCTTGTTGTAGTAGGGCACCACTTGTAAAGAGCCATCCAAACCTAACTGGGCAGCCTTTTTCGTGGCCTCGACTGCCTCTCGAGTGGAGTTGGATCCGGTCCCGGCAATCACCTTAGCCCGACCCGCCACGGCATCTCGCACCACACGGAACAGCTCAAACTCCTCTTGCCAAGTCAGGGTGGGAGACTCGCCGGTGGTGCCGCAGACCACCAAACCATCGCTGCCATGGGTAACCAAATAGTCAGCCAAACGAGCGGCTTCGTCATAATTGAGATCCCCCCCAGCGGTAAAAGGGGTAACCATTGCCGTCAGCACCCGACCCAGACTCACAGACTGTTTCTCCCCATCAACCACACCGCTTCTCTCAACCAACAATCTCTCAACAATACAGAGCCCGCTTGGCAGCTGCTCGCCTTCTCATCATAACTGCCTCTGACTCAGGGATCCCTGTTGGGGATGAAGGGTTGATCGGTGGCTTGAACATGAGTCTAAGCTCCGACAGGCAGCTCGTTGCCCCTTCAGGCCGAGAAAAACCCTCTGGGTGCGGTCTTTGCCTTTACTCTAGAACCGTTGCCCCCCGATGCCCGAGCCCTGGAATGTTTTGATTGAGAGGAGAATGGAGAATCTTATGAACGCCCTAGATGCTTTGAAAGCGCGCATTTCCGCCAACAAGTTTGACAGCAGCCGCCCATTATCGGAAGCCGAGATTAAGGAGTTGGTTGCCTATGCTGTGGAAGCGCCTTCTGCTTACAACA
The DNA here is from genome assembly GCA_039794845.1 of Thermostichus sp. DRC_bins_24. GTDB lineage: Bacteria > Cyanobacteriota > Cyanobacteriia > Thermostichales > Thermostichaceae > Thermostichus. The sequence goes on along the minus strand of JAUQVK010000101.1, from coordinate 66,016 downwards.
TTCAGCATTGGCGATTTGTTGCCGTCACGGAGCAAGAGGCCAAAGAGCGCCTCAAATCCGTGGCCTATAACCAACAGAAGGTGGCCGATGCCCCGGTGGTGTTTATCATCCTTGGGGATCTCCTGGCTTACGAAAAAATGCCCCAGATTGTTGAGCAAACAGTTGCTGCCGGGATCCTCCCTGCCGAGAAAGCCGAAAGTTGGGTGAACATGGCCCAGAGTGCCTACCGCAACAATGCCACGCTGGCCCGGGATGAGGCCATTCGCTCAGGGGCAATGGCAGCCATGGCCCTGATGATCGCAGCCCAAGCCAAAGGCTATGTCAGCGGCCCGATGATTGGTTTTGATCCGGAAGGGGTGAAGCGGGAATTTGGCATTTCTGAGCGCTATGTGCCGGTGATGTTGCTGCCTGTTGGGTATGCGGCACCGGGGAATTGGCCTCGCAAGCCCCGTTTGGGGGTGGACGAAGTTCTGGCCTTCGGGCAGGGGCGTGAGTTTTAGGACGTGAGTTTTGGAAGAAGCTGCCATCTCGTTAGGGATCATTTACCTTATCGTCTCCTTAATTGCCGGCAGCAGAGACAGTTAGAAACCCAATATCCCAAGCCGAGGCTCGTTCCATCCAGGTGCGCATTTTACCGGGGTTGAGCAACCCATACAGAGTACAGCCCTTTACGCCCAGGGCACGCTGGCGCGTTCGCCCATGGCGGCCCATAGGGCACCGCTAGTCATATGTAACAGCTATGGAGGTTGAGACCTATCTCCCGGAGGGGTGGTGCTCCGCACCTCGCCTAGCGAGAGGAGGAAGCATAAGCCCTGCTGTAGAAAACCCGCGCAAGGGCTGTATGCCCAATCTCCCTGAGAGCTGCGATAGTGGATAAAGTCGGTATGAAGTGACGGGTAGAGTGGTGATGACTGAGTTGCTTCAGCATGCAATCGCCAGGTTGCAGTCTTTGCCTGAAAGTGAGCAAAACGCAATTGCTTCAATTATCCTGGAAGAGATTGAGGATGAGCGTCGTTGGGATGAAACCTTCTCCCGTTCTCCAGATGTGCTTGCCAAACTCGCAGCTTCAGCAATGGCTGAGTATCAGGCCGGAGAAACCCAGGAACTTAATCCAGAGACGCTGTGAAGTCGCGCACTACAGCCCAGTTTCGTAAGTTGTTTACTGGATTGCCTGAGCAGGTTCAACAGCAGGCCCGTGCAGCCTATCGCCTGTTCCAGGAAGATCCGAACTATCCCAGTCTACATTTCAAAAAAGTGCACCCAGAGTTGCCAATTTATTTTTATTCTGCCCGTATTAGCAAGAACTACCGGGCGGTAGGTCAGGTTGATGGGGATACCATGATCTGGTTTTGGATCGGCTCCCATGCAGAATACGACAAGTTGTTGGGACAGATGTAAACCTTCTAGATCAACTAGATCAAGTAGACTATGCTGAGGCTCGTTCCGTCCAGGTGCGCATTTTTCCGGGGTTGAGCAACCCATAGGGATCCACTTCTTCTTTGAAGCGAATCTGACGTGGATCCATCACTTTGCGCCCGCCATCTTCGATGATGAACGTATGGGGGTTGGCGATGAATACCCCATGCTCTTCGTGGTAGCGCATAATCTCATTGAGGCGATCTTCGGTGGTAAAACGCACAATTTGTAAACCTACCGGGGTAGCTTGCCCATCAATACGGATAAACTCCAGGTGCATCAGCACTTCATCGCCAAAATACTCATACATGTGCTGCACCATTTTCAGCTCTCGGTCGGTCGGAAAAGCCGATTGCAAATAGGTAAGGCCTGTGTCGACGCTGCGACAGTGTAGGGTGGTGTGGTTCCAGGTGAATTCCCCCAGCATGATCCCTTTGCTGGCCTCTTGGGCGGTTTTGTGGTAAACCACCTGGCCTCCATGTTCGCGGATCAACTCCATCAGGGGTTCGACACTCGATTCGGCAATCATCAGCAGGGCAATGGCGGATCCCTCGGGTATGGATCCCCGTAGCGGTGCAAAGTAACTGGGGATGGGCCAGGCGTGCAGGCTGATCATTTTTTTGATGATCCCGTCCGCGTCTCCCAGGGCTTGACCAAAATGGGCACAGGGCATAAAGCCCCCCTCACGGGGAAAGGCCACCACCAATTCTGCCCAAGGGTAAGCAGGCCCCAGAGGAATTTCCACTTCGGTGATGATGCCGTTGAGTCCCCAGGCATGGCTGACCTTGAAAACTTCATCTCCTCGCAGCTCAATAATGCGCGGTTCTTCCTCCAAGGTGACCACCCGCAACCCTAGGATATTGCCCCGATCCCGCAGTTGACCGTAGGTGATGGAGCCAATGCCCCCACTGCCGCCAGCAATAAAGCCCCCAATTGTGGCAGTGCGATAGGTGGAAGGGGCCATGCGGATCTCCCAACCAATCTCGCGGGTTTGTTTGTCGATGGCCATCAACTTGGCCCCCGCCTGAACCCGTGCCACTCCGGGTTTAGCCCAGAGCACCTGGTTCAGCTTGCTCACATCCAGGATGACACCGCCCGCCATCGGAATGCACTGGCCGTAGTTGCCTGTCCCGGCGCCGCGAATCGTGACCGGGATCCGTTGTTGGGCACAGGCTGCCGCTACCCGCAACACTTCTGCCTCATTGGCGGGGCGTACTACCAGATCCCCTCGTTTGTCGCTCAGTTGCCGGGTGAGCACGGGGCTGTAATGATAAAAATCCAGCGATAACTTGGTGATCTGCACCGGATCCGTGATGATTTCAATGCCGGTGAGGGCGGAACGTAAGGCTTGCAGCTTATCCGGAGCGGCAACGGTCATAGGGATCCCTATTCAAAAGCAATCGTTCTAGACCCCGATCATCGGTGGAAAGGGTTGACAAAAGAGTTCGTCAAGAACAGTCTGAAGGGGTATCTTGCCTCCGGGGATCCCCTGCGCGGCCAATCGGTTTAGCCGAAGCGGCCTTCCACGTAATCCTTGGTGGCTTCCTTAACAGGATTGTTGAAGATCACCTCAGTTTTATCGAACTCCATCAGCTCGCCGACGCGGTTGGATCCCACCAATTCCACGCTGAAAAAGGCAGTCATATCGGAAACACGGCTGGCCTGCTGCATATTGTGGGTAACGATGATGATCGTGTACTCCTCCTCCAGCTCCTTCATCAGCTCCTCAATGCGGCGGGTAGAAATCGGATCCAAAGCGGAGCAAGGCTCATCCATCAAGATCACATCCGGCTTCACCGCCAAAGCACGGGCGATACACAGACGCTGCTGCTGCCCCCCCGACAACGATTGGCCACTTTCTTTGAGTTTGTCTTTGACTTCATCCCAAAGGGCAGCCCGCTTTAGAGAGGTTTCCACCACTTCGTCCATATCCACCTTCATGCCCAGCACCCGTGGGCCGTAGGCGATGTTGTCGTAGATGGTTTTGGGAAAAGGGTTGGGCTTTTGGAACACCATGCCAATGCGTCGCCGTACCGACACCGGATCCACGTTTTCGGCGTAGAGGTCTTTGCCGTGGTAGGTGAGCTTGCCTTCTACCCGTGCGCCAGGGATCAAATCGTTGGTGCGGTTAAAGCAGCGCAAGACGGTACTTTTGCCACAGCCGGAGGGGCCGATAAAGGCGGTGATCTGCCGAGCGGGAATGTCTAAATTGACGTTTTTCACCGCCAGGTTAGAGCCGTAATAGACGTTCAGATTTTCGGTTTTGAAAACGTAGGAAGTTTGGTTGGGGGATTTGGTTTGCATGGCACCACTCACAGGGTTAGAGTTCATAATGTTTTACACCGCTTGCGCGATCGTCTCGAGAGGGAAAGCAAGATACAGAGCAAGTTACTTTTTGGTTTTGTGCACCACAAAGCGGGAGAGGAGGCTAGCGATTAGCACCATCGCCAATAGCACCAAAGCACCCGCCCAAGCCAATTCTTGCTGGGGTTTGTAGGGAATGATGGCAAAGAAGTAGGTCATCACCGGCAAAGTAGCCACCGGGCCAAATAGGTTGGTAGACCAGAAGTTGTTGTTGAAGGAGGTAAACAGCAAGGGGGCCGCCTCACCCGCCGCCCGTGCCAAGGCCAAAATCAACCCCGTCACAATCGCCGGAGCTGCTGCTGGCAGGACAATCCGCATCGTGGTTTGAAAGCGGGTGGATCCCAAGCCAATCGAGGCCAAGCGCATATCGGGAGACACCAGCAACAACGCCTCTTCCGTAGAGCGAATCACGATGGGCAGCATCAACACCCCCAGTGCGATCCCCCCCGAAAAAGCGGAAAAGCCGGATCCCCGCACCACCACCGCATAGGCAAATAGGCCACAGAGAATGGCTGGCACCCCCGTGAGCACGTTACAGGAGAACTTGACCAAATAGGCCAAACGGGTACCGCGACCAAACTCCGAAAGATATACCGCCGCCAGGATCCCGAAAGGAAAGCTCAAGGCTGCCCCCGTTGCCAACACCATCAGGCTACCGACAATCGCATGACCGAATCCCCCATCAGACAAGCCAGGGGCAGGGTAACGGACTTGGGTAAAGGAGTACCAAGTGAGCTTATGCACCCCTTCTTTGGCAACGTCCCAAAGTACCCACGCCAAGAGAACGATGATTACAGCCACAAAGACGGCACTGAGAATGGTGAGAACTTTACCGGAATAGTTGCGGATGGGGGCAATGGCGGCACGGGTGATGTCGATATCCCCAGAGCCCAACTGTGCTGAGCTTGACATGACAAAAAGACTCCTAAATCGGTAACTTCTCCAATTGTTTCCTAATTGGCCTGCTGAAGGTTTTGGAATTTACGGATGATGATCTCCGCCAGGATATTCACCAACAAAGACAGCACCATCAAGACCACCCCGGCGTACATCAGGGCTGACACCTGCAACCGACCTGCTTCCCCAAACTGCGAGGCAATCAGGCCAGTGATGGTAGATCCGGGCTGCATCAGGGAGACATTAATACGGTTGGCATTGCCGGAGATCATCGCCGCCACCATCGTTTCTCCCAGGGCACGGCCCATGGCCAACATGATGGAGCTAACAATGCCCGACAAACCCGCAGGGATCATCACGGTCATGATGGTTTCCCAACGGGTTGCCCCCAAAGCCAGGGCACCATCGCGCAGGTTGCGGGGCAATGACTCAAAGGTGCTGCGGGTAATGGAGATGATGATTGGGGAGATCATGATAGAAAGCACCAAGCCCACAATCAGCAAACTGGGTCCGCGCGGGGCAGGGCCACCAAAAAGGGGGAACCACTTCATGCTCTCATTGATGGCTCGGAAGATGGGGCGCACCGCCGGAATCAACACAAAGATGCCCCACAGCCCCAACACCACACTGGGAATGGCCACAATCAGCTCAATGGCAAAGGAAATCGGGGTGGTGATCCACTTAGGCACAAAATCTTCGGTTAAGAAAATCGCCGTACCAATGCCCAAGGGAATGGCGAAGATCAAGGCCACCAAGGAGGTCATCAGGGTACCGTAGATCTGCGGCAGCACCCCAAAAATTTCTTCGACGGGGTTCCAGCGGGTGGTAACCAAAAAGCCCAAGCCAAATTGTTGAATGGCGGGCAGAGCGGCTTCGGCAGTTTGCAAAATCACCCAAATGAGGATGATGCCCGCAAAGCTAGCCAGAGCCAGCGTTAGACGGACAAACCCCACATCCAAGGCGCGGGAAGTGTCCATTTTTCTTTCTATGCTGATATCCTGCGAGGAATCTAAAGTTCTATCCGCCGAAGTCATAGGGCCTCCCCTGTGGCAATTCTTTCTTTAACATCACTCTCAACCTAAATACCTCATTTCGGTTGGGGGTGTCTGTGTTCTGGTCAACATTCAAAATTGAACCGCGAATATCAACCCAAACGGATCCGTAGCCGAAAACCTTTTTGAGACACCAACCTTGCAACGAGCTCTGTGGATTGTCGCTGTGCAAGTGATAAACCAGTAGCCGGTAGAAGGGCGACAAACCCCTCCACCGACCACTGGCTACAAGCTAGCGAATTTCAAACTGAAACCAATTCATCGCACCGCGTTGGGGTTGACGGTGATGGCATCCAGCTCCGCAAAAATCCGCTGAATCACAGAATCCGGCATGGGGATGTAGTCCAGCTCGCGGGTAATGGCTTGACCATCTGGGCCTTGCGTCCACTTCATGGCATCCACGAGAGCCTCTAGCTTGGCGGCATCCGGGTATTCACGGTAAAGCATGACCCAGAACAAACCAACGATGGGGTAGTGGTCTGGGCCTTCGGGGTCGGGTACCAACAGAGCAAAGTCTTCCGGCACAGGAGCATCCAAAGCGGCAGAGGCACCTTCAGGGGTGAAAGCAACTACATTGCCAGCCTTGTTTTCGATGCGGGCGGTATCCATGTTTTCCAGCTTGGCGTAGGACTGGTTCACATAGCCAATCGCGCCTTCTTCTTGCAGGATGGTCGCTGCTACTCCTTCGTTACCCTGTCCGCCAATTCCGACGGGCCACTCCACAGAGGTACCAAAGCCAGCAGTCCAGTTGGGGCAAACGGCGTTGATGTGGTTGGTAAACACGTAGGTGGTACCCGAACCGTCGGAACGGTGTACCCAGGTGATATCCAGAGCAGGCAGGCGATCCACCAAGGTGGGGTTCTGGGCCTTGATGCGGATGTCATCCCAGCGGGTAATTTCGCCGGTGACGATGCCGCAATAGGTTTCCCGCTTCAGGATCAACTCTTGATCGCCAATACCGGGCAGGTTGTAGGCAAACTCGATGGCACCACCGGCTAGGGGCAACTGCAGTGGCTTGTAGCCAAACTTAGCTTGGAAGTTTTCGTAGCGGGAACGGTTGTTGGTTTCGTTCATCGGGCCTTCGGAAGCGCCGAAGTCCACAGTGCCGTTGATGTACTGTTCCAAACCAGCACCACTACCCACCGACTGGTAACTAACCTGCACATTGGGGTTAACGGTACGGTTGTAGGCATCGAACCAACGCTGTAGCAGCGGAGCGGCGAAGGTCGCACCCGCACCGGAGATTTGGATGGTTTGGGCACGAGCAGGGGCCATCCCCAGGGATCCCACTGCCAGGGCAGCTAGGGAAAGAATAGAGGCGGAAAGCAGAGATCGCATAGGTGATATCTGTTGCAGATCAACACCTGTAACCCTAAAGCCTAAAGGTTAAGCGAAGAATATATTGAGGTTAAATTCAGGTTAAATCAAGAGAAAAAGATCCGATTTTTTTGAATGTGTTGATTTGGGATAAAAACCTACCTCTCACCCATCAATTTAAATTTATTTAAGATTGCGACAAAAAAGGGATCCCTAGAGGATTGGGATCCGAAAAGCTTGATGGGGTAAGGATTTGAGGGAAATTACTGGATAGTGGGGATCAGGAGACCTTTCGCCGCAGGTGAGGTATCAGCAAATCCCAAAACTCTCTTGTAAGCAATTTCGTCAAAGAATAATTCGAGGTGAAGAGATGGCTCTTCATCTCAACAAGCTAAGGGCTGCTTGCAATGTTCCAGTAGGATCTCCAGCAAAGTATCCTTCAGGGTTTCAACGGAGGGGGTTGGCTACATCCTCCTCTTTTCTAGACGAAAGGCAACCTCAACGGTTCCCTAAGGGCGGTCATTCCGGGCAAATCCTTCTCAGGCAGGGATCCGGCCGCCCCCCATCAGGTAAAGCAAGGCCATACGCACCGCCACCCCGTGGGTAACCTGCTGCTCGATCAGGTTGAGTTGGGGGTCTTCCATCACCTCAGAACTGAGCTCCACCCCGCGATTGACGGGGCCGGGGTGCAAGAGCTTCACCTCCGGGTGACACAGCTGCAGGCGCTGCCGGGTGATGCCAAAAAAGTGGTGGTATTCCCGCAGGCTGGGCAGCAAAAACTCGCTCATGCGTTCCTGTTGTAGGCGCAGGGTGATGACAAAACGGGATCCCTCTAGGGCCGGCTCCAGGTGCCAATGAAGGGGCAGGGTATGGCCGGGGATCAACTGGGCGAAGTCTTTCGGCAGCAGGGTGGGGGGGCCAGCCAAGTGCACTTCCGCGCCGGCAGCCACCAGGGCATGAATGTCGGAACGGGCCACCCGCGAGTGCAAAATATCGCCGACGATGGCGATCTTCACCCCCCGGAGGGCTTCTGGGCGGGGGCGTTCGGGCTCCAGTTGGGCGCAAAGGGTAAACAGATCCAACAGCCCTTGGGTGGGGTGTTCGTGCAGGCCATCTCCGGCATTCAATACCCCCGTAGGGGATCCGCGGCGGGCAATTTCGGCGGCCAACTGATGGGGTACTCCCGCCTGGGCATGACGGATGATCAGCAGATCGGATCCCATCGCTAGGAAGGTGCGGGCGGTATCCAGAATGGTTTCTCCTTTGCTCAAAGAGGAAGTGCCGGGGGCAAAGTTCAGCACATCCGCCGATAGCCGTTTGGCCGCCAACTCAAAGCTATTGCGGGTGCGGGTGGAGGCCTCAAAAAACAGGGTGGCCACCACCTTGCCCTGTAGCGTGGGCACCTTCGGTAGGCGGCGGGTTAAGACTTCCCGAAAACTGGCAGTGGTCTGCAAAACAATCTGGTACTCTTCCGGGGTGAAGTCCGCCAGGCCCAAAACGTGTTGCCGTTGCCAAACCATGCCGTGGATCCCTTAAAGGCCCACACGGGCAAAAATCTCATCCAGATGGACCAAGTGATGATCAGCCTCGAAACAGGCCGCGAGCTCAGCTTCGCTCAAGTGGGCCATCACCCGTGCATCTGAGCGCAAATTGGCCCGGAAATCCCCCTGGGGTTGGTTCCAGGCACGGTGGGCATTCTCTTGCACCAGGCGATAGGCTTCTTCTCGACTAAGACCTTTATTCACCAGGGCCAACAACACTTGCTGGCTGAAGATCACGCCGCCATAAATATTGAGGTTGCGTTCCATGTTGCCCGCGTGTACCTGCAGGTGCTGCACCAGATCGGTCATCTGCACCAACAGATAGTGGCAAAGGATAGAAGCATCCGGCAAAATCACCCGTTCCACGGAGCTGTGGGAAATATCCCGTTCATGCCAAAGGGGAATGTTTTCTAGAGCCGAGAGGGCATACCCCCGCAACAGGCGAGCGATCCCCGTCAGTTGTTCCGACTTGATCGGGTTGCGCTTGTGGGGCATAGCGGAAGATCCCTTTTGGCCGGGGGCGAAGTATTCTTCCACCTCCAGCACATCCGTCCGTTGCAGGTTGCGAATCTCGGTGGCAAAGCGCTCTAGAGAAGATCCAATTAGGGCCAGGGTTTGCACGTACTCCGCATGGCGATCCCGCGAGATCACCTGGGTAGAGGCGGTATCGGGTTTGAGGCCCAAACGGGCACAGGCCAGCTGCTCCACCTGCGGCGAGACATTGGCGTAGGTTCCCACCGCGCCGGAAATTTTGCCCACCGCCACCAAGGTTTGCAACCGCTCCAGTCGCTCTTGATGTCGCAGGCACTCCGCCAGCCAGCCCACCAACTTAAACCCAAAAGTAATCGGCTCGGCATGGATCCCGTGGGTACGCCCGATCATCAGGGTATGCCGGTGCTTCTGGGCTTGTGTGCGAATGGCGGCACTCAGATCCGCCAGCCGCGCCTGCAAAACCGCCACAGAAGCCACCAACTGCAAAGATAAGGCGGTATCCAAAACATCGGAACTGGTGAGGCCGACATGGATGTACCGCCCCGCCTCCCCCACATATTCGTTGACGTTGGTTAAAAAGGCGATGACATCGTGCTTCACTTCCGCCTCAATTTCCAGCACCCGCTCTGGGTCAAAGGCCGCTTTGCTCCTGATCTGCTCTAGGGCCTCCTTAGGGATCCTGCCCAATTCTGCTTGCGCCTCACAAACGGCGAGCTCCACCTCCAGCCAGGTCTGCAATTTCTGTGGGTTGGCCCAAATTTGGCCCATTTCTGGCAGGGTGTAACGCTCGATCAAGGTACTGGTTCCGTCTGAATAGATAGCCCAAGCTATTTTAGCGTTCAAGGACTCCGCTCCGCTGACGCCTCCTAGCGTGCTTTTGGCGCAACGGTCTGCCCTCAAGCTGGAATTGAGTCGCGGGGATGTGGTAGTTCTTTATACGGATAGCGTTACGAAGAGGGAGAATATGCCGGGGTAATTCTGGCTTTAATGCCCCGGCAGGTCGAGCTTTCCATCAATCCCCAGCAGGACTTGAACCTATGAACCAAATCTTTGGCGATTACCGAGAGGATCTCCCTCAGGGCAACGAGTATCTGATCCTGAGATTTTCCCCCACTTCAGTACCCCTTAAAGAACGCTGGCGCAACAATGGTCTTTCGGCCAATTTTATGGCAGACTACATGGCTACCTTTTTTCCGGGTGAGAGTGTGGTTACCGTCAAAAGTGCAGTGAGTTTTATTGCCAATGAGCTGATCGAAAATGCCATGAAATATAGCGATCAGTCTTCTGATTTTCCGGTAACTATTGCCCTTTATTTATATCGAGATAGGTTGGTTTTTCTCACCAACAACAGCATTGCTAAACAGCAGGTGCAAACCTTTCAAAGCTTTCTGAGAGAGCTAACGGAATCCGATCCTGCTGAACTTTGGCTGCGACACCTGGAGCAAAATGCCGAAGAGGAAGACTCTAACCAATCGGGATTGGGTTTTCTCAGTATGATCAACGACTACCAAGCGGAGTTGGGCTGGAAGTTTGAAGACGCCGATCCCAATGGTGTCGCAGTCTCGACGATGGTGCAGCTGCGCTCAGAGTCGCTCTAAGAAGTGCTTTTTTTGAATTTACCAAGGATGAATCAAAGGAGCCGAAGAGACCATGGAGATTCAGGCAGAAGATTATCAAATCCACTATGATGCGGCCTCAGGTACGGTGCGTTGTCAGGGATCCCTGCGTTTGGCAGGTACAGAAGAATATGCTCCTGTGGCTCAGTTGCTGAATGAAGCGGCAGGCCAGCAACCGGAAACGATGAAATTGGATCTGCGCCAGCTTCAGTTTCTCAACAGTTCCGGCATCAACATGCTCTCAAAGTTTATTGTGCGCATTCGCCAGCAGGGCAAACCTCAAATTACGGTTTTGGGATCCAAAGGGATCCCTTGGCAGGGGAAGTCCCTCAAGAATTTGCAACGGCTGATGCCCAGTCTGGTTTTGGAGTTAGAAGAAGAGGGGTAAGAATGAAAAAAAGGTTGGGTAACGTTTGGTTTTTGGGCTTGATGAGCTTAGCTGGTTGGGTGGGGATCCCCGCAAGCCCTCCTGCCAACCCTTTGCCTACCTCGTTAATAGCCACCCCACCTGTATCCTCTTCTGGAACCGCCGCTCACCTCAATTGGCAGGGATCCCTTAAACTGCTGCGCGGAGATAGCCTGGGCGCTTTGGAGGATCTGGATCGGGCCTTGCAGCTGGATCCCGGTTATGCCCCTGCTTATGTGAATCGCAGCTATGTTTACAATCAAATGCGCCTACCTGAAGAAGCCCTGGCCGACGCCGATGAAGCGATTCGTTTGGATGCAGGGATCCCAGAGGCCTACTTTAGTCGTGGGGTTGCCCACCTGCAACTGGGAAATCGAGAAGCTGCTATGGCCGATTTTCGTGAGGCAATGGCCCTGTTCTCGAAGAGTGGTAACTTTGCCGATCAAACCATTCTGCAACAACTGCTGCGGCAATTGGGGGTGGATGAGCGTTGAACGCTTCCGTAGGGGGGTTCGTCTAAGCTGGGAATAAGATTTGAACCAACAATATGACCAACGAAGAACTGAACGAACGGTTTGCCCTACTTGCCAGAGGCTTGGATGATCTCAGGGGCGTGGTCAGTGAAACTCGTGCCGACTTGGCTCATTTTGCCGAATGGGCTGGTGTGGTCACCACAGCTATCCAGGAAATCAAAACCACCCAGGTTCAGCAAGGTCAATTGCTACAAAGCTTGGTCGCAGGACAAGAACGGCACGAAGCCATTCTGCGCAGTTTAGCGGCAGGGCAAGAACGCCAGGAGGCCATTTTGGCTGAGCTGATTCGACAACGCTCTTCAGCTAGGGCAGCAGGAGCCCCGCACCCTACCCTTTAGGGTGGGTCTCGGGAGGAATGCGCCGCTGGCAGCGGGATGAAATAAAGTGGAGGGATGAACCAAGTCCTGACTATCTCTTGCAAGCTCAAGGTATCCGAATCGCAGGCCGCAAAACTGGATGCGACTCTGGATGCTTTTGGGCAGGCGTTGAACTGGGTGAACCAGAACACACCGGAGAAGATAGTCAATGCAGTTAAGCTGCAATCCCTTTGCTACTACGAGATTCGCGCTCGCTTTGGCCTGTCGAGCAACTTGGCTCAACAGGTGTGCAGGCGAGTTGCCGGTTCTCGCCAAGTGGCCAAACAAAAGCATCGCCCGGTCAAAGCGTTCAAGACGGGCTTTGTTACCTATGACGCTCGGATTTTCTCGTTTCGGGAGAAAGACTGGACGGCTTCGATTACCACCGTTGATGGGCGTGAGCGGTTTGAACTAGCAATCGGCAACTACCAACGGGGAATGCTGAAAGGCTCTCACCCCAAGTCTGCCACTCTGGTGAAGCGGCAAGAGGGTTCCTACTATCTCCAAATTTGTCTGGAGGCAGAGTCGCCAGAGCCGCAAGAGAGGAATCAGGTTTTGGGCGTAGATTTGGGGCGTACCGATATTGCTCACACTTCGGAGGGACAGCACTGGAATGGACAAGCCATAACCAAAGTTCGAGACCACTTGGCCAACTTGAGAGCCAAGCTCCAGCACAAAGCCAGTAAGGGCACACGCAGTACACGCCGCCGAGTGCGTGGATTGCTGCAACGGTTGTCTGGTGGTGAGCGTCGGTTCCAAAGTTGGGTGAGTCATACTGTTTCGAGACGCATCGTTGAAACTGCCAAATCTCTGTCTGCCAGCATCGCCTTGGAGGATTTGACCGGCATCCGAGAGCGAACCAACCAACAGCCTCGCAACAAAACGGAGCGTAGGCGCAGTAATAGTTGGGCGTTCTACCAGCTTCGCCTCTTTTTGACCTATAAGTGTCTGAGAGAAGGCGTGAAGCTGATCTTGGTCAACCCTGCCTATACCAGCCAGATTTGCCACCAATGCTTGCACATTCATCCCGAACAGGGTGAATCGTATCGGCAGGGGAAGAAGTTTGCTTGTGGGCATTGCGGTTGGCAAGGGGATGCGGATTTTAACGGTGCAAAGAACATTCAATCAATCGGGGCGCTTGTAAACCGCCCTGGAGGTTCCTGGTTGTCTTGCGAGATAACTGGAGGGCTGCTGAAAGCCCGCGCTGTACTGCTTAGCGGTCGGAGTCGGGTAGTTTACCCATTTTTGTAGAGAGGGATCCCTCGGATCCTGGTATTCTAGTCAAACGCAGACTCTCCGAAAACCGCAAACGGCCCGACCATGGCACGCCTCTACTACGATACCGACGCCAATTTGGAGCTTTTGGCCGACAAAACCGTTGCCATCATCGGTTACGGCAGCCAAGGCCATGCCCATGCCCTGAATTTGCACGACAGCGGTGTTCAGGTGATCGTCGGCCTCTATCCCGGTAGCCCCTCTTGGCCAAAAGCAGAAAGCGATGGCTTGATCGTCAAAACGGTGGCCGATGCTGCTGCCGCCGCCGACTGGGTGATGATTCTGCTGCCCGATGAAGTCCAGAAGGCGATTTTCAACAGCGAGATCCGCCCCCATTTGCGGGCGGGTAACGTGCTCCTGTTTGCCCACGGCTTCAACATTCACTTTGGGCAAATTCAGCCCCCGGCAGATGTGGATGTGATCATGGTGGCCCCCAAAGGCCCCGGACATTTGGTGCGGCGCACCTACCAAGCAGGGGAAGGCGTGCCCTGTCTGTTTGCGGTACATCAAGATGCCTCCGGGATGGCGCGGGATCGCGCCATGGCCTATGCCAAAGGGATCGGTGGCACGCGGGCAGGCATTTTGGAAACCAGCTTCCGCGAAGAAACCGAAACCGACCTTTTCGGCGAACAGGTGGTACTTTGCGGTGGCCTGACGGCCCTGATCAAAGCCGGTTTTGAAACCCTAGTGGAGGCTGGATATCAACCGGAGCTGGCCTATTTTGAGTGCTTGCACGAGGTGAAGCTGATCGTGGATTTGATCGTCGAGGGGGGCTTGGAGAAAATGCGCCACAGCATCTCCAACACGGCAGAATACGGCGACTACACCCGTGGCCCCCGCATTGTTACCGATGAAACCCGCGCCGAAATGAAGCGGATCTTGGCGGAGATCCAGACCGGACAGTTTGCCCGTGACTTCGTGCTGGAAAACCAAGCCGGCAAGCCCGGATTTACCGCCATGCGCCGCCGCGAAGCCGAACATCCGATTGAAAAGGTGGGCAAAGAGCTGCGGGCCATGTTTAGCTGGCTGAAGAAATAGGCGGAAGTAGGCTATCCCTGTGCTCGATCTGAAGCTACTGCGGGATCATCCTGAAACCGTGCGGCAGGCTCTACAACATCGGCGGGCCGTGGTTGATCTGGATCTGATCCTGAAATTGGATGTGGAACGGCGGCAGTTGGAAACTCGACGGGGATCCCTGCAGGCGGAAAGCAACAGCATCGGCAAGAAAGTTGGCGATCTCGTCCGCCGGGGAGCTGATCCCAAGGGATCCGAAGTAGCAGCCCTACGGCAACGGGGGGTGGATCTCAAAGCCGAGATCGCCCAATTGGAGCAACAAGAACGAGATCTTGACGCCCACATCGAGGCTCAGCTGCTCACCTTACCCAACTTACCTCTGCCGATGGTGCCGGTGGGGAAAGACGAAACCGATAACCCAGAGGTGCGCCGCTGGGGAGATGCCCTCAAACCCGCCCACCCGGTTTTGCCCCACGACGAGATTGCCGAACAATGGGGATTGCTGGATTTTGGCCGTGCGGTCAAGGTGGCCCAAAGTCGCTTTGTGGCCATGGTTGGGGCAGGGGCAGCCCTAGAGCGCGCTTTGATCGCCATGATGCTGGATCGTCACATTGGGGCTGGCTATACCGAGGTGATCCCACCCTTTTTGGTCAACAGCGCCGCCCTGCAGGGAACGGGGCAACTGCCCAAGTTTGCCGAAGATGGCTTTCGCTGTGCCGACGACGATCTGTGGTTAGTTCCCACCGCTGAAGTACCCCTCACCAACCTGTACCGTGATGAGGTGATCCCGGCCGAGCAGCTGCCCTTTTACTTTTGTGCCCATACCCCCTGTTTTCGACGGGAGGCCGGCAGCTACGGCCGCGACACCAAGGGGTTGATCCGGTTGCACCAATTTCAAAAAGTGGAGATGGTGAAAGTGACCCATCCCGACCAATCGGAAGCCGAGCACGAAAAACTGGTGCAAGATGCCGAAGCCATTTTGCAAATGCTGGAGTTGCCCTACCGAGTGGTGGAGTTGTGTACCGGCGACTTGGGCTTTTCAGCGGCCCGTTGCTTCGACCTAGAGGTGTGGTTCCCCTCACAAAATCAGTACCGCGAGATCTCTAGTTGCTCCAATTGCTGGGATTTTCAAGCCCGACGGGCCAATCTGCGCTGTAAAGAAACCGGCCAGAAAGGAACGCAGTTTGTTCATACCCTCAATGGCTCGGGGTTAGCGGTGGGGCGCTCTCTGGCTGCCCTGCTGGAAAATCACCAGCAGCCGGACGGTACCATTCGCATTCCCAAGGCCTTGCAGCCTTTCTTAAGCCCAAGGTTTCTCTCTGAAGACGGGATCCTGCTGCCCACCGCTTCACGACGGTAGGATCCCTCCAACGGTTGGGAACCGAGCTATCTCTCTTTTGCCCACCTGGATATGAGCGTGGCTGTGAACTTCCCAAGAGAGCAAATCAATCTGGCAGGGATCCTGTTCAAGATTTGCCTTTGATCCGATCCAACTCTGCTTGTAATTCTGCGATTTGCTGGCGTAGGCGGGCTGCTTCCGAGAGCTCGATGGCGGTGCTGGCTCCATCCGCTTCGTCACCGATATCGTCAATGCTGATCTTGCGTGGGCCTGAAGCTTGCCCCTCCTCCCCCTTGCGACCGGCTTGAGCAGCCACGGTGTCCATGAAGGCTCGCGCCTCTTCTGCGCTCATCGCCCCCCGTTCCACCAACTCATCCACCAAAGCTTGGGCTTGCTTGCGCAACTCAGCCAGACGGCTACCCGCCCTGCCCGCGACCTTTGCAGCGTTATCCGCCGCCACAGCGGCCAGCCCCATGCCGAGATAAAGGGCCTTCTGGGCAAAATTGGCGATGGGATTGTTGGTCTCAGCCATGGGTTGCCCGTGTGCTGGTTGGTGGACTCAGATATTGACAAATCAACAACAACAAAACAAAAAATCCATTACCCAGCACTCCCTTGACAAGTTGGGGGCTAAGCGGAAACGGCGACCCGGGTTGACGCGCCTGCTCAAAGCATCCCGTGGTGCTGCTATCTTCCGATCCTGACACGGTTTAGGCGTCGGAGCCGCACGGACCCAGGTCTTTAAATAGCCTAGCACTTTTCCCCCAGCAGGTAGGGATCCCTCTGCTCGGGGCTATCGGTCGGTGATCTGCCTCAAGGCCTAGGGAGTTTCAGGCGGCTCTAGATACACCGGAATCCGCTCCACTGCAGTTTCGCTGCGTTGCACCTCCTGTTCCTGGACCTGGGGAATGGCCACAGGCAGACTGACGGGCTGAGCCACGAAACAACTGGCCACGGGCAGGGCTTGTTCCAACTCGTCGAGGGGACGCGGGATGACGGCAATGGCGTGCAGCTCCCCAATCCGTTCTGCTTCGTACATGCCCGCATCGATGGCAATGGCCACATTGGCTACAGTGCCCCGTATGATCGCCGTACAGAGGCCATCTCCGATCGTCTCATAGGCAGCCAGTTGCACATCAGCGGTTTTCAGCATTGTATCTGCAGCCCCCACCATTGCCGGAAAACCCCGGGTTTCCAGCAGACCCACGGCCAGGTTGCTAAGGCGGCTATAGCCCCGGTTTTGCGCCAGTTGGGAAAGCTTACTACTGATCGGCAGCACCACTTCCAGGTTGGGCAAGGGACGTGGGATCACCAAACTGGAGAGCTCCTCCTGATCAAAATGCCGGGCCAGCTCAATCCCTTCTTCAATGGCAATGCGCACATCGGCAATGCCCCCGCGCACGATCGCCGTGCAGTAGCCCCCCGAGGTTTTCTCAAAACCGATCAGCATCACTCCCGCCGACTTGGTCATGGCGTCGGCAATGCGCACAATCACCGGAAAACTGCGGGTTTGAATCAGGCCCAGAGAGGTTGACATCGGCATCCTACGTACTCATGCCAGTCTAGCCATCGTTGGAGGAGAGTGCCTGTCGATGGGGATAAATCTTGCCCAGCAGCCGATCCAGCTCGGAATGTCCCGGGATCCCGTTCCGTTTGCGGAGCTTCTTGGAGCGAGGATTTTCTTCGGCTTGCTCGGCAGCTTCCTGCCAGCGACGGGTTTGTTTTTCCACATTAGCCACTGGGGAGCTCGGGGGTGGAAGGGGTGTCGGTTCTGAGGATGCGGGTGCTTCCGCAGGTTCTGGCGGGTTGGGGTCGCTGGCGGTTGCTGCATCGGAATAGCTGGGATCCCCAATCAAAGAGCCGGGGGGAATCACCTGTTGGCTTAAAATCGAGCAATCCAGCAGTGTCGTCTCCGAGCCAATGCAAGCATTGCTGCCGATGGTGCCCTGACCGATCACCAACACTCCTGTTCCCAAGGTGGCACCGGCTTCGACGATCAGGGATCCCCCGCAGGCGTGCAAGATGGATCCCATACCAATACACACCCCTCGCCCGATTTGAATGCGACAGCCGGGATTGGCCCGCAACAGCACTCCTGCCCCGATTCCCGCCCCAGGCTCGACATGCACCTCACCACTAACGAAATAGCGGGTTTCGCTGATCTTGCCGGGCGAGACACTGAACGCCATTGGGGTTGGCAGAGTAGCGGCCAAAATGCTCCTCATTGCTAGGGGGTCGGGCTCGAACCGAACAGAGGTTAACCAAACACAGGGATCCCTCCCTCAAGGGGTTTGGATGATTTGCTCCAGCACCCGCCGTTTCGCCTTGGTATCGATGCCCAGCAGGCGCACGTATTCTCCACGATGTTCATCCAGGCAGGCTTCCAGAGCCGCCACCACCTGGGGCATTTGGGTTGCTTCGATCGGGCTGCAGCTTTGCCAGGAGGAGGTGCGGAAGCGACGCTTATCGGCATGTTCGGTGCCGATGCGATAGCCCTGACCCAACAGCTGCTGCACTTGAGCCAAAACCTCGGCATCGAGGCGAGTGGACGTGGAAGGGGCGTGGGATCGGCCCGGAGAAGAGGCAGCGGCAGAGGGAGTGGGGGCAGTACCCGTGACCGCCGACTTACTGCCAGGGGTTTGAACGATCTGCTCGAACACACGCCTTTTGGCCTTGGGGTCGATGCCGATCAGGCGCACATATTCACCGCTGTGCTCCGCCAAGGCAGCCGCTAGCTTCACCAAGACCTCCGGCCCACGGGTGGCGCGAATGGTGGGGCCGCTCCTCCAGGAAGAGGTCTTGAAGCGACGCTCATCGGCATATTCGTAGCCAATCCGGTACCCCTTGGCCAGGAGGCGGTGCACTTCTTCCTGCAGCCCCAGTTCCAACCCGGCGACACTCCCCGCCGATGGGGCAGCCCCAGCAGCATGGCTCACCGCCGCAGAACCGCTGCTCACCCGGCCTTGGGGGGTTTGAATCACCCGTTCCAAGACCCGCCGCTTGGCCTTGGGATCAATCCCCAACAGGCGCACATACTCCCCTGAATGCTGGGCTAGAGCGGTTTGAATCGAGGCCAAAATGTCGCGAGGTTGACCACTGAAGTTGCCCAGGGTTTGCCAAGAGGAGGTGCGGTAACGACGGGCATCGGCAGCTTCTAAGCCAATGCGATACCCCTGTGCCAACAGCGAGCGAATCTGCTCCTCTAGGTTTGAACCCGTACCAGATGCCCCCGATGCAGCAGAGCCAGAGCCTGTGGCCGTCGGGACGCGGGTGGGCACCCCAGAGCCTTGGGCCGGCCCGTCAGGGGTTTGAATCACCAACTCCAAGACCCGCCGTTTGGCCTTGGGATCGATCCCCAACAGGCGTACGTATTCTCCCTGGTGCTCCGCCAAAATTGCCCCCAAAGACTGCACCACTTCGGCTTCACGGGTGCTGGTGATCGGGCTTTCGCTTTGCCAAGAGGAGGTACGGAAGCGACGGGCATCGGCATATTCCAAGCCAACTCGATATCCCTGGGCCAACAGGGCGCGAATTTGCTCCACCACCTCGGGCTTGAGATGGGATCCGCCACCGTTCCAGCCGTTGGCGCGATGGGAGGGATGAGTCATGGTTGCAGTCTCCGTAGCCGTTGAGTCATGGGTTCTCGATTGCAGTTCGTTGCGGATCGGGGCGATACAGACCAGATTCTCGCTGCAGTGGTAGCCCTCTCGCAGGGCTTGATTAATACCGATCACATGCTGGGCAAATTTGGCATCGCTGTCCTGCACGTTGGGCAACCGATCCGCCTCAGCTTGGGTGGTGATGATGGAGCCGGAGGGCACATACTTGCCCGGAGGAATCTCCACATCTTGGATCAGGCAGTGCAACATGACGATGCAACCATCCCCAACCCGGGCATTAAACACCGTCGAGCGGAAGCCGATGAAGCAGTCGTTGCCCACGTAGGCCGGCCCATGGATTAGAGCCATGTGGGCAACGGAGGTGTTTCTGCCGATCCAGACGGAGTAGGGTTTGCCATCTTCCCCCACCACTCGCCCCTGCTCCAGACCGTGGATCACCACCCCATCCTGAATGTTGGATCTCTCGCCAATGTGGAAAGGGGATCCCTCGTCAGCTCGGATGGAAGTTCCTGGGGCGATCAGCACCTGCGCTTCCACCCGCACATCCCCAATCAAGTTGGAGAAGGAATGCACGTAGGCAGAAGGGTCGATATCAGGCTCCGCCAAATCACGAGACCAAGGGGTGGGCGGGGCAGCATAGGTACGAACAGGCATAACCGTGAGCCTCAGAAGCGTATCAAGGGAGAGGAAAGGAAGAAAAATGAGGGATCCCAGTTAGCGTTGATCGCGCTTGTTGTAGAGGGAGCGACCGCCAATGCTAACGGTGTCGATGATCGCCATCACCACGGCATCCAGGGGTCGGGTTTCATTCCCTTGGGGTTGGCGAGCGGCACTGCCCTGGCTGACCAGAACCCATTCGTCGGTACCAGCCCCTACCGGATCGGCGGCCACTGCATAGTCGGGTTGCGGCTGACCCTCGAGATCGACAAATTGCAGCAGCAGAAACTTCACCCCCGTCAGGCTGGGATCCTTCTGGGTACTGGTGACGGTGCCCCGCACGATAGCGATACGCATCAGGGACGGGTGAAGGGACGGATGGCATTCACCCCTTCGCGGAACTGGGCCACATCTTCCGTGTAGCGAATTGGCAGCACGTACTCAAGGTTTTCATGGGGACGAGCAATGATGTGCCAAGACAACAGCTGGCCGCCATTCACCCGCTTGACGGAGTCGATCCCGGCAGATACCGAAGCCTGCACCTCCGAGACATCCCCTCGCACGATCACCGTCACCCGCCCACTGCTGATTTTTTCGTAGCCGACCAGGGTAACGCGAGCCGCCTTCACCATGGCATCGGCGGCTTCCACCACTGCCGGGAAGCCCAAGGTTTCGATCATGCCGACTGCAATAGCCATATGTACTCCTTATGCTGAAATTCAAGAATGGGTGCAAAATTGTCTCAAGACCGAGACCAAGGAGAAAGCCAAGCATTCGCTGATGGGCAGGAAGCTTGGGCGCTGCCGCAGGGATCCAGAGCGCCCCTCGGCTTCGTCAGAAACTCTAGGTGCGGAACTGCTCCACCGCCTCGGTGTACCGGATGGGCAGCACAAACTCCAGGTTCTCGTGGGGACGGGCAATGATGTGGTGGGAAAGAATTTCACCGCCACTCACCCGTTTGGCAGACTCCAAACCGGCGGCCACAGAAGCTTGCACCTCCGAAACATCGCCCCGCACGATCACCGTTACCCGACCACTGCCAATTTTTTCATAGCCGACCAAGGTAACACGAGCCGCTTTTACCATGGCATCGGCGGCTTCCACCACTGCCGGGAATCCGCGGGTCTCGATCATTCCAACTGCAATAGGCATATCAACTCTCCATCTTTGAGCACTCAGTTCCTGAACGTCACAAAACCAAGCAATGAGGCGAATTTATCTCGCTTATTGGGTTCGCTTATGCAATCTCATCAGAGAGGATTTTCTGCCCAAACCCCAATGAACAGGCTATCTTGGCTTAACCGCGACCGCCACTCAGGAGGGCAAAACCGCCAACCCTGAGGCAAAACCTGCATCTTTACTTGTACAAAACCGATCATACAAAATTGACCAGGATGACTCAGAGGAAGGTTCTCCGACTTAACAAAATGATATCCCCAATTGATCCTGAACAAAAATCAATATTTTTAATTAGCATGATAGCTTTTTATTAAGAGAGGCGAAATTGCTGTTAATTCAAAGAATAATTCTTGACATTTTTTGATCGATGTCGGCTTCCAGCTCAGGGCCGTAACGAGTGGGGCACTTCCAGGCCATGGGCTTCCATGAGGTCCGTTTGGCTCATCACCTGGGCCGGGGATCCCTGTGCCCAAATCCGGCCTTGATCGAGCAAAATCACCCGATTGCACACCTCCAGGATCAGCTCCAGATCGTGGGAGGCCAGCAGCAAAGTGTGGGGGGCCTGCTGCACAAATTGGATCAGCCGTCGTCGAGCCCGCAGATCCAGGTTGGCGGTGGGCTCATCATAGAGAACCAGCCGCGGCTGCATCGCCAGGATCCCGGCGATGGCCACCATCCGTTTTTCCCCGCCGGAGAGGTGATGGGGGGGGCGATCCGCCAAATGCAGGGTGTCGGTGAGGCGCAGCGCTTCGTGAACAGCAGCGGGAATCTCGGCTTCAGAACAACCCAGATTGCGCAACCCAAACGCCACGTCTTCGGCCACAGTTGCGGCAAACAGTTGGTCGTTGGGATCCTGAAACACCAACCCTACGTCGGGTCGAAACTGGCCGGGCAGCAGGGGCTGCCCAAACAGGCTCACCTGGCCCGCGTGTATGGGCAACAGGCCACAGAGGCTGAGAAAGAGGGTGGTTTTGCCAACCCCATTGGGCCCAATTATCCCCAGTCGTTCCCCCATTGGCACCTGTAGATCCAGCCCTTGCAGCACCGGCGGGCAACCGGGATAGGCGGCCCACAACTGCTTCACTTCCACCGCCAGCACAGGGTTCATGGCAGCCCTAGGGCAGCTCCAGATTTTTCCAACGGGCTTGGCTGGCGCTGGGGGTGAGTTGCAACGTCGGAACCGTGGGACTGGTGAGATCGATGTGGACAATTTGGTCGGGGGTACATTCACAGTAACGGCGCAGATCCCGCATTTGGTTTAGGGTTTGAATTTGCAGTGACAATCGCTCCGAGAGTGGCCCCAGATAGACATGGCCCAGCTCGGTGCGCAGCATGATCCCCTCTCCCGCCTGCCAATCCACCGCCTCGATCTGGATCTCTGACTGCTGCAAGGTTTTGAGCAAACGCGACCATTGTTCTGGGGTGTGGCTTTCCCAACCCAGCAGTTCCAACTCGGGCCAAGCGCGGGCGGATCCCTCCGGGCTATGGGTGCGAAAAGGATGGGGGGCCAGCCAGTTGCCCTGGATATCCACCAACCCCAGTAAGCTACCCTGTCGTGCCCGCGCAATCGGCTGTCGTTCCCGTACCTGGACAGTCACCCCCACCGGGAGGAGTCGCCGCTGCACCTGTACACTTTCAATGGGCGAGGGTTGGGCCGGGGATCCCAGCAGCGCCCCTTCCAGAACAGCCGGCTGCACCTGCCAAATATCAAGGGGATAGTGCAACGGCAACCGGGCCCTTACCCAAGCGGGATCCACCCAGTCAGCACCCTTGATCTGAATTTGTTCCGGTTGACGAATCTGCCAGTAGGGTTGCCGCAGACCCAGCACCAGTATCGTCAAGACGGCCACCGAACTGGTTAAACGCCAGGATCCCTGCCAAAATCGACTCCGCCGTTGCTGGCGCAGAAGCCGCCTGCGCTGCAGCAGTTGTTCGCGTGTGGGAGGAGCCAGCGGTACCATCAAACCTCCTCAGACCAACCCGCCATGCTGGGGCGTGAAGACGTGGAGCATCGAATGCTCCCATTCAACCATCAATCTCCTGAACCTGATCCGCCCGCAGCCAAACCGTGGGGGTAGGAACAACCCCAAACTTGATCTGCAAATAATCGTCCTTTATGTCTACCACCTCTCCGGCGGTTTCGAAGACGTAGTTGGGAATCAAGGAATCGCTGGCTTGGGCCTCCAAGCTGCCCTCCAGTTTCTCACGGATGGCCCGCACCAGGGTCCCCCTTTTGATCGCCATTGCCCCTCCTCAAACTCTGTGTTGGTTAGCAGGTTCGATTAGCAGTTGTATCACGCCTATTGACACCCTGATGGAGAAAGCTGGGATCCCACCTGCTGTTGCAGCCCTCAGTTGATCCCTTCCTGACGTTTGGCAATCGGCATGCGCCAGCCGGTGCCGAAGGCACGATCGGTGATGCGCAGTCCGGGAGCAGCTTGGTGCCGTTTGAACTCGGCCAGTTGTACCAGCCGCAGCACCCGCTGTACGGTCTCGGGGTCAAACCCTTGCGCCACCAGCTCGGGGCCAGATTGATGCTGTTCGATGTGCCGGTGCAGAATGCTGTCCAAAATATCGTAAGCAGGCAAGCTATCGCTGTCCTGCTGGTCGGGCCGCAGCTCCGCTGAAGGGGGTTTGGTGAGGGTGGAAAGCGGGATCCGCTCTTGATCACGGTTGATCCAATGGGCCAGCCGGTACACCCAGGTTTTGGGCACATCGGAAATCACTGCCAACCCACCGGACATATCCCCGTAGATGGTGCAATAGCCCACTGCCAGCTCCGATTTGTTACCCGTGGTCAGCAACAGCCGCCGAAATTTGTTGGAGAGGGCCATGAGGATGGTGCCCCGGATGCGCGCCTGCAGGTTCTCTTCCGTGATGTCCGGGGCCAGCCCTGCAAAGGGTTCCGCCAAAAGGTCACGGTAGCTGTCCATAACGGGTTGAATGGGCAGCTTCAGGGTGGGGATCCCCAAATTTTGGGCCAGTTGGTAGGCATCGGCTAAACTGCCCGGGCTGGAATAGGGAGAGGGCATGAGCACCCCCAAAACCCGTTCTGGCCCCAAGGCGGCAGCAGCAATGACCGCGGTTACGGCGGAGTCAATCCCACCGGATAGGCCCAACAACACCTCCCGGAAGCCACATTTGCCCACGTAGTCACGGGTACCCAAGACCAAGGCCTCGTACAGTTCTGCTTCCGGCTCCGCCGGCCACCGGGCTCCGATGGGTGCTGCTGCTTGCTCCTGCGGGGATCCCTGGGGCTGAGTCAGCTCGGCTACATCCAGAATGAGATGATCCGGGTGAAAGGCGGCGGCTTGGGCCCAAACTCGACCGGAAGGATCCAGGGCACAACTGGCCCCGTCGAAGATCAAATCGTCATTGCCCCCCACCTGATTCACGTAAAGGATGGGCAGATGGTGCTTGCGGGCCAGGGATCCCAGCATCTCCACCCGCAGCTTTTGTTTGCCGAGGCTAAAGGGAGAGGCGGAAAGATTGATCAGCAGATCGGCACCCGATTGGGCCATGAGTTCGACCGGATCCTTGTGATAACGGGGATGCTGCCAAAAATCGCGGTCGTTCCAAACATCCTCACAAATGGTGAACCCCAGGCGATAGCCGCGGTACTGAATGGGTTGTGACTGGGATCCCGGCTCGAAATAGCGATCTTCGTCAAACACGTCGTAGGTGGGCAGCAGCGACTTCTGAAACCAGTGGCGAATCTGCCCTTGCTCCAGCCAGGCTGCGGCATTGTAAAGGGGGCGACCTGTGGGAAAGGGGTTGCGCTGCACGGATCCCACCACCACCGGAATACTCTTGGCCAGCTGGCCTGCCAAATGCTCCAGCACTTGGCCGGCTTTCTGAACCAGGGCGGGGTAGAGCAACAGATCGCGGGGAGGGTACCCCAACAGAGCCAGCTCGGAGGTGACTGCCAACTCGGCCCCCGCTGCGGCCACCGCTTCTACCGCCAGACGGATCTGCTCCGCATTCCCGCTCAGGTCGCCAACGGTATAGTTCAGTTGCAACAGCGCTACTTTCACCCTGCCCCCTCAGCACCGCCCCTCCCGGCCAGGACGGCGGCTCCTAATATGGTAGATTTCACCATAAGTGACTCAGGCTGGATCGTCAACGGGATCCGCCCAAGCTGAGGATGAACGTGGTCTGGTGGTCGGCGCTCTCCACCTGCAGGGATCCGCCCAAGTGGGTGGCAATTTCTCTGGCTAGGGCCAACCCCAATCCCGTCCCGCCCTGCTGACAGCGATCCGATTGGGGAATGCGATAAAACCGCTCGAAAATCTGCTCCTGTTGCTCGGCGGGAAGGGCGATGCCGGTGTTGGTCAGGCGCAGCTGCACCTGAGCACGGTCGAGAGCCAGGACCTCTAGGTGAACGTGTTCCTGGGGCGGGGTGAATTGGGTGGCATTGGTGAGGAGTTCGTGTACCACCCGTTCCAACAGGCGGGGATCCGTTTGTACAAAAGGTAGGCGGGGACCCCAGTGAATGTGCAGCGTTTGCTGGCGTTCCTGCATGCGTTGGCGAAACTGCTCGAGTAAGGGGGCTAAGAACGTGGGCAGATGCAGCCGCTCCTGACGAGGGTTGAGGGTGCTATTGCCCAGTTTTTGGAGCTCGAGCAAGTCGTTGACTAGGGAAACCTCTCTTTCACATTCCTGCTCCAAAACCTCGATGTAATGAATTTGCTTGGAATCCAAAGGGGCGGCTCTGGCGCTGAGTTTTAACATGCGAATCGAAAGGCTAATGTTGGTGAGGGAAGTTCGCAGTTCATGGGAAACAGCAGCCAGGAAATCATCCTTGAGCTGGTTTAGTTTTTTCAGTTCCACCACTTGGGCTTGGCTCCTCACGTACAGCCGCGCTTGGCGGATGGCAATGGCACACTGAGCCGCCATTTGTTGCACGAGGTTAATCTCCCATTCGCTGAAACTTTCAGAAGGGGAGCGCGCCAACCACAAATCGCCGATGATGCCCTGATCATCGGCAATCGGGCAGGCCAGCTTCGTCAGGAAAGGGGGAGGCTGTTTGGGATCCCTAGGGCGATCCCGATCGCATATCTGAAAACACCAGCCTCGCCACAGTTGTTCATAGATGAAGGGGAAGTCTTCCATGCGGATCCAATCCCCAATTCCTGAAGTAGGCAGCGTCGTGTATTCGTAGCTGATCTGGGAGTAGGTTCTGCGGCTGTCGTAAAGGCCGATATCGCAAAAGATGACTTTCAGAAAGGTTCCTAACTCTCGCACTACCGTCCGTAAAATGGTGCCTTCATCTAAGGTCTCACGCATTTGATGGGTGAGGCGGCGCAGAATTGATTCAAACTCTAGGCTGAGCTCCAGTTGTCGCGTATGTTTCTGCACTAAGGCTTGCAATTCCGCCTCACGTACCTGTTGGGCCACTTCCAGGCGTTTCCGCAGGGTGATGTCGCGCACCAAAACAATAGCATCATCCGGCCCAAAGGGCAGCACACGCGCCTCGCGATATTCCGGTTGCTCTTCAGCAGAAGGTTTGGGGAAGGGGTATTCTGTTACCTGAATTTGCCCGGTTTGAAAGGCTTTTTCCAATATCGGAGAAAAATAGGTTGTCCAATACTCAGGAAAAAGGTCCCGAGCATACTGATTGAGATAACAATCATGGGGATAGGCCGATGTAAACCCTCTCGGAGGCTTGTAAGACATGATCAGCCCCTGTCGATCCACTTGCAAAAGCATGTCTGGAATGGCTTCATACAGAGCACGGTAACGTGCTTCACTGCGGGCTAGGTCGGCCAAACTTTCTCGCAAATGAGCCTCAGCCTTTTTTCGTTCGGAAATATCTTCCATAAAAGACAAGATAAATAAAGGCTCTCCCTGCTGAGATCGCACAGCAAAGAGCTGCAAATGTACCCAGATCTCTTTGCCATCTTTACGACGAATGATTTTTTCGTATTCATAGTTGTTGATATGTCCGGAGATCAATTCTTCCCAAAGCATTTTCCCCCGTTCTTGGTCTTCAAGATAGGGGGTGTAATCCTCAATTTTCAGGTTCAGCCAATCCTCTTCACTGTATCCCGTAATCTCCATCATCGCCGGATTTAGAATCAGATATTGAGGATTGGGAGCAAAGTTCATCAGCGCGATCCCCTGCCCACAGAAGTTAAAAATGCCTTCCAATTGATGTTTGGTTTCTTCAAGAGCAGACTTGATGTGCCTGCGATCGCTAATATCATCCAAAAAAGAAACGGCGAACAAAGGCTGTTCGTTATCATCCTTGACCACATACACCTGAAACTTCACCCAGATGGTTTGGCCGTCCTTACGGGTACAGCGGTGCTCGAGCTCGTAATGGCTGCGCTGCCCACTGACCAATTCCCGCCAAAAGGTTTTCAGAGTCTTCACATCGGCCGGGTCAGGGATGTAACTTTCTAGGGGTAAAGTTCTCCATTCCTCCGCGGAATACCCTGAAATCTCTGCAAGGGCTGAGTTCATGCCGTGGGGCTTGGCCTCCGTCTCGAGGGGAACCAGAGAAATGCCCAGGTTGCAGGATCCGACAATGCCCCAAAACCGCTGTTGACTTTCCAGCAGCGCCAATTCCATCTGTTTGCGCTCGGTAATATCTCGGATTAAGCCCAGAACCCGCTCCGATCCGTAGGGCACCATGCGAATTTCCTGGTGGCGGGGTTCTCCTTTTGGGGTGGTGACGGGGTATTCCAGGGTTTGTCGGGATCCCGTGGCCAAGCAGCGAGCGATCAGCCTTTGCAACAAATCGGCAACTTCTGGCGTAAACAGATCCCGCACAGATTTACCCTGGAAATCTTCCAGCGGAATCGAGGTGAGGTGGGCATGTTCGGGTGGATAGGTCAACTCCAAATATTGACCTTCTTTACTGAAGATGACCAACACTTCTGGGATAGCCCAAATCAGGCTTTGGTAGCGCTCTTGGCTGTCAGCCAGGGCTTGCTCAGTTTGCTTCTGGGCCGTAATGTCCTCCACGTATCCTTCAAAATAAAGGGGATCCCCTTCGGCATTTCGCCCCACCTGCACCTGTTCTCGTATCCACACCTCCAAGCACCGGTGATTGCAAAGTAGAAACTCTTGAACGGCTCCCTCATCACCAACTTTGCCCCGAAGCAGATCCTGGAACCATTGGCGACGACCGGCAGCATCCAGATAGAACCGATGGCCAAAATCCGACAGGTGGCGCAGCAGGTGGGCGCTGGAGGCATATCCGTAAATCTCCGCCAGCTTGCGATTGGCCAACAGGAACCGGCCCTCCCGATCCACCCGGAAGATTCCGATGGGGGCATTCTCTAGGAGCACATCAAACCCGGTTGGCATCGCGCTCCTCTGTGTTCCTGTCGGCGGCACAGAGTGTTGAAAGAAACATGATCCTCATAAGAGTATGTATCATTCTCGCTCTAAGCAATGTTCATATTTCACAAGTTTTTCAGTTGAACTGCCTCAGTCACCCGCAAAGCTGCCAATTCAAGCTGAAAAAGTCGTCGTCGGCCAGGGAGAGAGGTGCTTCAGGATCCCTCCCGGCGGAATGGGGCAGAGTAAGTATAGCGGCACCATCAAGTTGGCGGCCAAACAGAGAAGGGCAAACCGACGATTTAGCCCCTTCTTGGCTGTTCTGGGTGTGTCGGGGAGCTGCAGTGCCCAAGCTGGAGATAGACTGGGATCCCCCAGAAGACCGGATCCCTGGGTTGCCCCTGCTTGGCTGTCCACCCTCTGAATGTTCATAGGTTCCACCCACTGCTTCACTGAACCCCTCTCAGTTTAAGAGGGGGGAAAGATGCGCAGGAACCGCCAATTGGCTGAAGGGAGATTGCGCAAAGGATGAATTCTCGCTGGCCAAACTGGACGGGGATCCCTGTACCTATCCCTGATTCCCCCTGATTACCCCGCTTGCATCGTTCCCAGGGATTCGGCTTGGGTTTCCGGGTGAAAGTAGAGGTAGATCTGCCGGGCGATCTTCGGGCCAATGCCGGGCACCTGGGCCAACTGCTCTTCTGAGGCCACTTGAATGCGAGCAATCGACCGAAACTCCTCCATCAGCAGCTTTTGTCGATGTTTGCCCAGCCCGGGGATCTCATCAAGGGTAGAGGCCTGTTGGCGTACCTTGCGCTGCTGACGGTGAAAGGTGATGGCAAAGCGGTGGGCTTCATCCCGCAGGCGTTGCAACAACAGGCGAGCGGGATCTTGGGGATCCAACCGTATGGGCATCGGATCCCCGGGCAGGAAAATTTCTTCTTCTCGCTTGGCCAAGCCAATCACCGGCAGATGATCCAAACCCAAATCCGCCAAAACGGCCATGACCGCCGACAGCTGACCTTTGCCCCCATCGATCAGCACCAGATCCGGTTGATCCTGGGGGGTCATTTTGCCAAAGCGACGACGGGCCACTTCCGCATGGCTGGCAAAATCATCGGAACGACCGGAGCGCACCTCAGGGTTGCGAATTTTGTAGCGGCGATAGTGTTGCTTGGCGGGCAGCCCATCGATAAACACCACCTGACTGCCCACCGCATCGGATCCCTGAATGTGGGAAATATCGTAGGCTTCCAAACGGCGAGGGGCTTCGGGCAAATCCAACACCTCCGCCAAGCGCTCCAACGCCGCCGCATCCCGATCCGCCAGGCGCTGGGTACGGGTTAGCTCCAGTTCCGCATTTCGCTCCACCAACTCGATCAGCTCAGCTTTGCTCTGCCGTTGTGGGGTGATGAGGCTCACCTTGCGCCCCTTTTTCTGGCTTAACCAAGACTCCAAAAAGTCACTTTCGGGCAATTCATACTGGGTCAAAATTTCAGAAGGGATCTCCACAGGATCACAGTATTGGTAATGCTCTTGCAGCACCCGTTGCAAAATCAGGGCCGGGTCATCCCCCTGGTTTTCGGCAATAAATCCCAATCTTCCCACCAATTTTCCCGCCCGCACCTGAAACAGTTGAATACAAGCTCGCGAGTCGTTCATGGCCAGGGCCAGAGCATCCCGGCTAACGGTGGAGTTGGGCAACGAAACCTTTTGGGATTCACCCAGTTGTTCTAGGCCACGAATTTGATCCCGAAATCGTGCCGCTGCCTCATAATTTTCATGGACGGCTGCTTGAGCCATTTTTCCTTTTAGATCTTTAACCAGCTCATCGGTTTGTCCCTGGAAGATCATCGCCACCTGAGACAAGGTTTTGCGATAGTCTTCTGGGGTGATCAAGCCTTGACAGACGCCCGGACAACGCCCAATGTCGTAGTTCAAACAGGTACGATCTTTGTAGAGGGGTTTGGGCCGTTGCCGCAAGGGGAATATTCGCTTCACCAACCCGAGGGTGTAGCGCAGCAACCCCACATCGGTATAGGGGCCATAGTATTTGTCTTGGTTTTGATTGAGACGACGATGGCGGGTGATGTAAAGGTGAGGATAAGTATTCGACCAGGTGATACACAAATAGGGGTATTTTTTGTCGTCTTTGAGGAGAACGTTATAGGGGGGCTGATGGGTTTTAATCAGGTTATCTTCTAGGGCTAGGGCCTCGCTTTCATTATCGGTGACGATAAACTCAATCTCACAAACCTGAACCACCATGCGCTGAATGCGAGGGGACAGATCACTGGTGAAGCGAAAGTAGGATCGCACCCTTGAGCGCAATTTCTTGGATTTGCCCACGTAGAGGATTTGATCTGTGGCATCCCGCATCAAGTAGACGCCCGGCTCGAGGGGCAGCTCCTTGAGACGGCTTTCCAGAAGGTCACGGTTTTGAATCAGAGGGATGGTCATAACAAAGCCAGGGATCCCGAGAATTTCCGAGAATTTCAATGTAGCCGGTGCCGGTTTACGGGTGTAAGAGAAAAGGGATCCCCCCCGGCAAGCTTTATCCCGATCAAGCGGGTAAACTGAGCCGCAGTTGCACGGCTTGAGTTTATGCCCCTGGGATCCACCCATGACCGCATCACCCTCTGGACGGCCCCCAGTATCACGCTGGCCGCTGGGTTGTTGGGGAATAGCACCACCGTTGCTTTGGCCGTGGGATCCGCCTATTTGTTCAGTGGCCTGATGTTTTCCGGGGATCTGGATACCCGCTCTCGCCAATATCAACGCTGGCTGTTCTTGCGCTGGATTTGGCTGCCCTACCGCAAATGGATGCGCCATCGCTCCTTTTGGTCCCACGGGCCGATTTTGGGCACAGGGGTGCGGGTGTTGTATCTAAGCCTGTGGATCGGGGGATTTGGGTTGCTGTGGGCCTGGCTGGGATCCCTGTGGGGCTGGTGGATGTGGCAACCCTGGGTTTGGCGCAGTGATCTCTGGCAGCTGCTGCAGGTGCATGGCGAGCTGCTGTTTTGGATCGGCATGGGGCTTGAGCTGGGAGCCATGAACCACAGCCTCAGCGATTGGATGATCTCGGGCTGGAAGCGTTGGCGCAAGCGTCGCCGAAGCCGGCCAGGGCAGCTTAGTTTCCGTCGTTAGGGTTGCGGGATCCCTTGAGGCACCGGGCTTAAAGTTGGGCTGCCAGAATTTGCTCCGGCGTCAGAACCAGCTCAGGAAAGCCCTGACAAGGGATCCCTTGGGAGCCAGTCCATTCTGTGGCGTCGTAAAAGCCATGCTCCAAGATACAGACCGTTACCTTCTCCGCTATCGGATCGACAATCCAGTACTCAGGCACCTCCAACAGGCCGTACTCTGCCCGCTTGGAGCGATAGTCTTCCAGTTGCGTGGAAGGGCTGACCACCTCGGCCAGCAGCAGTGGCGGAGGCTCATTGAAGTCGATCACTGCTTCTCGATCCGCCATTTCCTCCCATTGCCCCTGTTCCATGACCGTTACATCCGGGATACGCACGGTGTCCCACCGACGACCTCTGGGAGAACGAATGCCCACCAAACCCGGAAGAACCACCCAAGGGCGGCGGGCGGATAAAGCAGCATTCTCCCAACGACGCACCAAGTAGCGGATGATCGCCCCATGCTGACCCGTTCCCAGGCTCATGGGCAACAATTCTCCATCCACCAGTTCGTAGCGAGTGTCGGTGCCATCGGTATAGGTCAAGTATTCGGCGAAAGACAGTTTCTGGGTGGTGAGGCTCATCGGGTTCGCTCTCGCAATCGGCTAGGGATCCCTACGGGTTCTTCAGCGATCCTACATGCGCGGCTCTTTTCCCCACCACGGCCAGCCTGAGCAATTGTAACGGTTTGCAAATAGAATGAGATTGTTCCGATGTTGTTACGATCATGCGAGTTGCCATTGCGGGAGGAGGGCTGGCGGGTCTGGCCTGTGCCAAGTATCTCTGTGATGCCGGGCATCAACCGCTCCTCTTCGAACGGCGGGATGTGCTGGGGGGCTTAGTGGCTGCCTGGAAAGATGCCGATGGCGACTGGATCGAGACGGGGTTACACAATTTCTTCGGGGCCTATCCCAACACTCTGCAGCTTTTTAGGGAACTAGGCATCTCTGACCGTCTGCAGTGGAAACAGCACGCCCTCATCTTTAACCAGCCGGACAAACCGGGCACCTACTCCCGGTTTAATTTGCCGGATATTCCTGCCCCCTTCAACGCCATCGTTGGCATTTTGCGCAACAACGACATGCTTACCTGGGGGGAAAAGGTGAAATTCGCCATCGGCCTTATCCCGGCCATGGTTCGCGGCCAAGGCTATGTAGAGCGAATGGATCGCTACAGTCTGTTGGAATGGCTGCGGCGGCAGGGTATTGATGAGCGGGTCAACACCGACATTTTTATCGCCGTCTCCAAAGCCTTGGCCTTCATTAACCCTGACGAAATTTCCGCCACCGTTCCTCTGACGGCCCTGAATCGCTTTTTGCAGCAAAAGGATGGCTCCAAAATTGCCTACCTGGATGGCGCCCCGCCGGAACGGTTGTGTCAGCCGATGGTGGACTACATTCTGGCTCACGGGGGTGAGGTGCATTTGAACAGGGCTCTACAGGAAATTCGCCTCCACCCGGATGGTAGCGTGGCCGGATTTTACTTCGTCTCCGAGCGGGATCCCGGATCCCCGCCGATGCAGATCACCGCCGATGCCTATGTGTCGGCCCTGTCGGTGGATCCTCTTAAGGATTTACTGCCCGCCCGATGGCAAGGGATCCCTTATTTCCAGCAGTTGCAGGAATTGGAGGGGGTGCCGGTGATCAGCCTACAAATTTGGTTTGACCGCAAGCTCACGGATATTGACCACTCCCTATTTTCCCGCTCCCCTCTGCTGAGTGTGTACGCCGACATGAGCAATACCTGCCGGGCATACGCCGATCCCAATCGTTCCATGCTGGAATTGGTGCTGGCCCCCGCCGCCGAGTGGATCGATCGCCCCGATGAGGATATTTTTGCCGCCACCCTTGAGGAGCTGAAAAAACTCTTCCCCCACCACCTCACCGGCTCCGATCCCGCCCAGGTGCGCAAATGGGTGGTGGTCAAAACCCCTCGCTCGGTTTACAAGGCCATCCCCGGTAGGCAGCAATACCGCCCCAGCCAAACCACTCCAATCCCCAACTTCTTTTTGGCGGGCAGCTACACCCTGCAACCCTTCCTGGGCAGCATGGAAGGAGCCATTCTCTCGGGTAAATGGGCGGCAGAAGCCATAGTCAAAGGGAAAGGGATCCCATCGGCAAACCCCACCCCAGCGTCCACCACTTCAACCCTCACGGCATCCAGCGTTTGAATCGTTACTGACAAGCCCCCGCTCTACCCGGATTTCCTTCGACTTTGTCCCCATAAGTCGATCTACTGTGTCCCCTTTCCCGTAGTGTTTATGTTGTGCCGTTCCTGTCCGGATCCCCGTTTTGTCCTGGCCCTGCGCCCCTGGAGATGAGCCAGATGAGTCCGCTTGATCAATCCATCGCCCTCTGTCGCCAGATTACCGCTAAGCATGCCAAGACCTTTTATCTGGGATCCCTGTTGTTGCCCCGACCAAAGCGTCATGCCATTTGGGCCATTTATGCCTGGTTGCGGCAAACCGATGAGTTGTTGGATGGATTGGAGGCCAGCAACACCCAAGTGGAGATCACCCGCAGCAAGTTGGAGCAGTGGGGATCCCATTTGGAAGCCTTGTTTACGGGCGGCGAACCCCAGGTTCCCACCGATTTGGCTCTGATTCACGCCATCCAAACCTACAATCTCTCGATTCAGCCCTTCCGGGATATGTTGCTGGGCCAAGGCATGGATCTGGATACCCAGCGCTACCCCACTTGGGAGGATTTGCGCCTCTACTGCTATCGGGTGGCGGGGGTGGTGGGCCTGATGTCTTCTGAGATTATGGGGTTTGTGCCCGGCTTGGATGGCACCGAAGAAGCGGTGGCCTTGGGCATTGCCATGCAGCTCACCAACATTTTGCGGGATGTGGGGGAAGATGCCCGCCGCGGACGGATTTACCTGCCCCTAGAAGACCTACGCCGCTTTAACTACTCCGAGCGGGATTTGTTTAACTACGTGATCGACGAGCGCTGGATTGCCCTGATGGATTACGAGATCAAACGGGCCCGACAGCTTTATGCCCAAGCTGAAAAGGGGATCCGTACCCTCCAGCCGGATTCTCGCTGGCCGGTGGCAGCTTCCTTGATGCTTTACCGACAAATCCTCAACGCCATCGAGCGCAATCACTACCAGGTGTTTCGCACCCGCGCCTATGTGTCTACCCTCAGTAAGGCCTTGGCGTTGCCGGTGGCCTGGTGGCGTTCCAACTATTACGGCTATTGAACCAACCAACGCAAGCGAGGAAAACCGTGGTGGATCGTGCCATGAACCTACCCTATCAACAGATTTGGGCTGACAGCTTAACCATCTTTTGGCGCGATTGGTTGGATCTGCGCGGGCGAGTTTGGCAGGTGCTAGCCTCGGGGCTGGTGGCTCCTTTGATCTACATCGTCGCCTTTGGGGTGGGGCTGGGCGGATCCCTGGGGGCAGCGGGATTGGCTGCAGTAGCCGGATCTACGGAGGCGGGCTCCTATCTGCGTTTTATTCTGCCGGGGATGGTGGCCCTTTCCGCCATGACCATTAGCTTTGCAGGTACCACCTTCTCTATCTGTGGGGCACGTCTGTTTACCAAGAGTTTTGAAGAATTGCTGCTCTTGCCGGTTCACCCGTTGTCGTTGCACTTGGGCAAGGTGTTGGCGGGCATCACCCGTGGCTTGATCACCGCCTTGGGGGTTTTGACGGTTGGGGTGCTGGGTACAGGGGCCTGGGGCCTGCTCCATCCCCTATCCCTACTGATTTTGCTGCTCAACTGTGCGGTTTTTGCCGGCATTGGGGTCATTGCCGGGTTGAAAGTCCCAAGCTTGGAGAGCGTCGGGGTGCTTACCAATTTTTTGATCACCCCCATGTCTTTTTTGGGGGCCACCTTTTTTGATCCCGGCCAGTTGCCGGGGTTTTTGCGAGTGTTGGTCTACTGCTTGCCTCTGTCCTATGCCAGTGTCGGGATGCGGGCGGCAGCCTATCAACCCCTTTCCCAATTTCCCTGGTACACTGTGGCAGTTTTGGCCGGCTTGGCGGTGGCGTTGGCCTTCGTCGGAGCCTACCAGTTTTCTCACCAACAGGATTAACCGCTTCCATGTCCCAGCAGGTTAAGGCCGGACTGATCCAACTGTCTCTTCCCCAAGATGGGGTGACCCGCTCCCCAGCACAACTGAAACAGGCGATGCTCGACAAGCATCTGCCTTACATGGCGCAGGCGGCTGAGCAAGGGATCCAAATTCTTGGCCTACAGGAGCTGTTTTACGGCCCCTATTTTTGCCCTAGCCAAAACCCGGAATGGTTTCAGTTGGCCGAGCCGGTACCCGCCGGGCCCACCACGCAACGAATGCAGGAGCTGGCCCGTCAATACGGCATGGTGCTGGTGGTGCCGCTTTTCGAGGAGGAAATGCCCGGCCTCTACTACAATACGGCGGCGGTGATCGATGCGGATGGCCGCTACTTGGGCAAGTACCGCAAGACCCATCTGCCCCAGGTGCAGGGGTTTTGGGAGAAGTTTTTCTTTCGCCCCGGCAATTTGGGCTACCCCGTGTTCCAGACCGCCTTTGCCAAAGTGGGGGTCTACCTTTGCTACGACCGGCATTTCCCGGAGGGGGCGCGGGCTTTGGGCCTGAATGGGGCTGAAATCGTCTTTAACCCCTCGGCCACCGTGGCGGGCCTCTCGGAATATCTGTGGTTTGTGGAACAACCGGCTCATGCGGTAGCCAACGGCTACTTCGTGGCAGCCAGTAACCGGGTGGGATGGGAGGATCCCTGGCGGATTGGGGAGTTTTATGGCCAGAGCTATTTTGCCGATCCCCGCGGGCAGATTTTGGCCAAGGGATCCCGGCATCAAGACGAGTTGGTGAGCGCTGATTTGGACTTGGATCAGGTGCGGCAAGTGCGGGAACTGTGGCAGTTTTATCGGGATCGTCGCCCAGATTTGTACGGGGATTTGATCAAACCCTAGGCTTACAGCCCTTTCGCCAGGTACCGACAACGGTGGAAGCTGAAACTTCACCTTCTGAGTGGCTCAGGAAACACAATTCTTGGTCTGGAAAACTCCCATGAAGGCTGTATCTTCAGCTTTGTTCTTATCTACGAGATTGTGGAGGTTGGGTGTGTTAATCTTGACTCGGTGGGGGGCAAGTTTGCCGCTTTTCCCAGCCACAGTTTTGAGTTCGAGGTGGGCCCATGAACGGCGAGGAGTTCGATGATCTGCGCGATGCCATGAGCACCTCGGGTCGCTCGCTCAAAAAAACAGCCCGACGTGGGGCCTATGAAACGGCCCAGGCGGTAGGAGAGGAGCGGCGGCGCATCCGCATCCGCACCCTGGATGGCACCGATATTCGCGGCGAAGTGTTTTTGGAAGGTACCGAGTTCGAGCGACGGGTTTCCAGTTTGCTCAACGACGAGCGTAGCTTCGTGGCCGTGACCGACTCCGAGATGTTTGTCAATGGCCGCCGTGTCGCCCACGCAGAGTTTATCTGCGTCAACAAAAACGCTATCTCTTACGTGCTTGAGGAATGAGCGCCGGGGGTGGGCTGGTCAACCAACCCGTTTGCGTTTCTAATGGTGGATAAATTTTCCGCCACCTAGCTTTTTCATGAATCCTTCTCTCGTTTCTACCGAATCACAGGCCAGCGCAGTGGGATCCTTGGTCAGCCTGCGTGGGGTAGGCAAACGGTACCCTAGCCCCGTTGGGGAGGTGGTGGCCCTACGGGATGTCAACCTGGAGGTGCAGCGGGGGGAATTCATCGCCCTAATTGGCCCCTCCGGTTGTGGCAAAACCACGTTGCTGCGCATTCTGGCGGATCTGGAGCAGCCCAGCGAGGGATCCCTCTCCATTGCCGGACGTAGCCCCCGGCAGGCCCGACAAGACCGGCTCTACGGCTATATTTTTCAGGCCCCCACCCTGCTGGAATGGCGCACGGCTCTACAGAATGTGATGCTGCCGCTGCAGGTGATGCACCTCTCGACAGGGGAGCGACAGGAACGGGCTAGACGGATGTTGAAATTGGTGGGGCTAGAGAATTTTTTGCACAGCTACCCTTGGCAACTGTCGGGGGGCATGCAGCAGCGGGTTTCCATCGCGCGGGCCTTGGCCTTTGACCCCGAGCTGCTGTTTATGGACGAACCCTTCGGGGCCCTGGACGAGATTACCCGTGAGAAAATGAATCTGGAGCTGCTGCGCCTTTGGGAAACCACCCAAAAAACCATCTTCTTCGTCACCCACTCCATTCAAGAGGCGGTGTTTCTCTCCAGCAGAGTGGTGGTGATGACCCCCAATCCCGGCCAAATTGCCAAGATCATTCCCGTCGATCTACCCCAGCCGCGCGGGTTCGAGACCTGGCGCTCCGCCCGTTTCTTCGAGCTGACAGGAGCCGTCCTAGAAAGCTTAAGGGAGGTTTACGGCCAAGACTGACCGCCCTCACCCCTGATCCCTGCAACGGTAGGATGAGACAGATCCGGCCCCAGGCACCCATGAGCAGCACCCGTTACCCTTTCGAGCGAGTTCGTGAGCATCTGCTGTTTCAGTCATTAGAGGATCCCGAGTGGCAGGCACTGACCACGGCCCTGCTGCCCAGCCGTTTTTCCCCCGGCCAGGTGATTTTCCAGGAAGGGGATCCCAGTAGCGACCTGTACGTGGTTCTAAGTGGGGTGGTGGAGTTGCGGCGGCAGTACGTGCGACATCCTGGAGATTATCTGCTGGCCACTCTGCACGCGGGGCGATTGTTTGGGGAGCTTTCTTTGCTGACAGGGCGGCGGCGCTCCTTTACCGCCGTAAGCCTGACGGAGGTGCAAACCCTACGCCTTTCCAGCGAAGGGCTGATCCTGTTGCCTCTGGAAGTGCAGGTGAAACTCTACCGCGCCTGGAGCGAGATCATCAGTGAACGCCTTTACTGGCTAGACAGTATGTTTACCGATCTGTTGGAACAACGAGGCGTGGAAAATGTGGCCTCCGCTATGGCTCTGCTGCACCAGCGTTATCCGTCCTGAAAAGGACCAAAGGCTTTCCCACAGCGGGTTTGGCGGTTAAAACCCATAGAGATAAAACAATGGGATCCCAAATTTTATCTTCAGAATATTCAAGGCTTGCGATATCATGTGCTAAGCAGCAGCCCCCAAAGAATTTCAAGCAGCGAGGTCAGGAGCAGTGGTCAGGGTAGCAATCAACGGATTTGGTCGCATTGGGCGCAACTTTTTGCGCTGTTGGTTGGGGCGTTCCCAGTCCAACCTGGAGATTGTCGCCATCAACGATACCTCAGATTCTCGCACTGCTGCCCATCTGCTCAAGTACGATTCCATCCTTGGACCGTTGCAAGGGGCAGAGGTAGAGCCTGCCGAGGGCGGCTTGGTGGTGAACGGCAAACGCATCAACGCTGTCTCTGATCGCAACCCCAGCAATCTGCCCTGGAAAGAGTGGAATGTGGATCTGGTGATCGAGGCTACGGGCGTCTTCGTGAACTACGAAGGGGCCTCAAAGCACATTGAAGCCGGTGCCAAAAAGGTGATGATCACTGCCCCGGCCAAGGGGAGCGATATTCCCACCTTTGTGTACGGTGTTAATCAGAATACCTACGATCCGGTGCGTCACAACATTGTCAGCAATGCCAGCTGCACCACCAACTGTCTCACCCCGATCATCAAGGTGCTGCTGGAAAAATTCGGCATTGTTCGTGCCACCATGACCACGACCCACAGCTATACCGGCGACCAGCGGATCTTGGATGGTGGACACCGCGACCTCCGGCGCGCTCGGGCGGCAGCCCTGAGCATGGTGCCCACCACCACCGGTGCCGCCAAGGCGGTGGCTTTGGTGATCCCGGAGCTGAAGGGGAAGCTGAGTGGGGTGGCCGTCCGGGTACCTACTCCTAATGTTTCTCTGGTGGATTTGGTGGTGCAAACCGAAAAGAGCGTCATTGCCGAGGAGGTCAATGCTGCCCTGAAAGAAGCCTCCGAAACCAGCCTGAAAGGGATCCTGGCCTACTCCGATATCCCGCTGGTATCGATCGACTATCGCGGCCACGATTGCTCGGCGATTGTGGATGCAGAGATGACCAATGTGCTGGGGGGCGATCTGGTCAAGGTGATGGCCTGGTACGACAACGAGTGGGGGTACTCCCAACGGGTGGTGGACATGGCGGAATACATGGCCTCTCACTGGGTTGAGTAAGTGGGGTTGGCGCTTATTTATCCGC
The DNA here is from genome assembly GCA_039794845.1 of Thermostichus sp. DRC_bins_24. Lineage (GTDB taxonomy): Bacteria > Cyanobacteriota > Cyanobacteriia > Thermostichales > Thermostichaceae > Thermostichus. The sequence continues at coordinate 26,320 of JAUQVK010000101.1, read as the reverse complement.
CTTCCCTGGATCTCTGCTGAATCATTTGGATCCCTTCTGCATCGGCAACTGGGCGAAAACCTGCCACCGTTTGCGGTCATGGAGGAGAAGTGTCAGCTCTGACACGGTAAAAGAACCCTGGAAAGGACGAATCTCAAACGCTGGCCAAGCTGCTCGAAACTGAGCGGGGCTCAGATCTCGGAAGGCCACGGTCATGTGGGGCACAAAGGGGCGGTCTTGAGAGGCCCTCCCCTCTGGGTTTAGAAGGGGCTGCAGGTGCTGATGCACTTGAGCGTGCAATTGTTGCAGCTCAGGGGAGGGAACCACGTGAATGTAAATGACGCGGGGTGCAAAGGCTCCAAAGCCGGATAGCTCAACCTGGATAGGAATTTGTTGTTCAGCCAAGGCCTGCAGGGATCCCGTCAGGATGGGCAGGTCTGAACTGGGCCACTCGAACGGCGGCACCAAGGTGATGTGGGGGGGTGAGCGCAAAGCCGCTTGGCTGGCAAATTGCTCCGCAACCTGGCGTTGGATCGCCGTCACCTGCGCTTGAATGGCTGGAGGAGGCAGCAACGCAAGAAACAGCCGTTGTTTTGGGGCCTCGACCTGCATCACCAACACACTCAACCCCCTTCCGATCAGAAGCAGGAGATAATGCAACCGTAGCCTGATTGAGGGATCCCTTCATGACCAACTCCGCGGATCTTATCCCCTCGCCAGCCGGATCCCCAGGTCAATCCCCCCCCTTGGCTGCTATCCCACCCTATCAGTGGCACCTGTTGCTCTGTGCGGATCAAACCAAACCCAAATGTTGCGAGAAATCCGTGGGTTTGGAGGCCTGGGACTATTTGAAGCTGCGGATCAAACAGTTGAACCTCGAAGCAGGGCTGGAGGGATCCCCGCGGGTGTACCGCACCAAGGCCAACTGCCTGCGGGGGTGCGACCATGCCATTCCCGGGCCCGTGCTGCTGGTTTATCCGGGTGGTTTTTGGTACCACTCCGCCACTCCGGAGGTGATCGAGCGGGTTTTACGGGAGCATGTGCTGGGTGGGATCCCTGTTGTTGAGTATCTGGTGGCGCAAGGTACCCTCGCCAGCCTTTAGGGAGAAGGGTTTTTATAAAGACTTCCACCCGAGTGCTTTGGCCGAAGCACCGTCAGGGCTACCTGAGGGTTCTGGTAAGGCCGAACGCTCGTTGCTTATTCTGGATGGGATCCCATGACTGAACGCACCCTCGTCTCTACCGGTACCCCTTGGGAGAAGTTTGTCGGCTATTCGCGGGCGATCCGAGTGGGATCCCTGGTGGAGGTGGCGGGCACTGTGGCTGCGGATGAGCACGGACAGGTGGTGGGCAGTGGGGATCCCTATGGGCAAACCCGCTTCATTTTGAGCAAAATTGAGCGGGCCCTCAAGCAGGTGGGGGCAGAGCTGACGGATGTGGTGCGCACCCGCATTTACGTAACCAACATGGCCTATTTTGAGGGGGTGGGACGAGCCCACGGAGAGGTATTTGGGGAAATTCGCCCCGCCTCGACATTGGTTCAGGTGAGCGCCTTGGCCAGCCCAGACTTTTGGGTGGAGATCGAAGTCAGCGCCATCGTCTCGGAGTCCTGTTGAGTTCCTAGTCCCTTTCTGCTCCCCAGTCTTTATGCAGCGCATCTGGCAGGCGATCCTCCGGCAGCTCTCGGAAACAACCGGCGAGACCCTCTCCTCCGCTCAGGTTCACTCCGTTGGGGGGGGCAGCATCAACGCCACCTATCGTCTTTCGGATGGACGGCAGGCCTACTTTGTCAAGTTGGCCAGATCTGGAGGGGTGGGGGCTTTGGAGATGTTTGCTGCCGAAGCGGCGGGGCTACAAACCTTGGCGGAGGCAAAAGCGATTCGCACCCCGCAGCCGCTCCTTTGGGGATCCGACGGGGAGTACGCCTATCTGGTGCTGGAGTATCTGGAGCTGAGCTCTCCCCGCGCCCACACGGCCAGTCTGCTGGGATCCCAACTGGCCCAGTTGCACCGTACCCTTTCCCCCAATGGCTGCTATGGCTGGGATCGCAACAACACGATCGGCTCTACCCCACAGCTCAACCCCTGGCAACCCGACTGGGTGGCGTTCTACCGCGATCAGCGTCTTCTGTACCAGGTGAGGTTGGCCCATCAGCGGGGGTACAGCGGCCCCTGGATCCAGCAAGCAGAACGGCTGATGGCGGAGTTGGAAGCGTTTTTCCAGGATTACAGACCGGAGCCTTCCCTCCTACACGGGGATCTGTGGGGGGGCAACTACGGCGCCTTGGCGGATGGATCCCCGGTAATTTTCGATCCGGCGCTGTACTACGGGGATCGAGAAACCGACTTGGCCATGACCGAGTTGTTTGGGGGCTTTCCTGCCGGGTTTTACCGCGCCTATGAACAGGCTTATCCGCTTGATTCGGGCTACCCTCGCCGCAAGCCCCTTTACCAGCTCTACCACCTGCTCAACCACCTCAATTTGTTCGGAGGGGGCTACCTGAGTTCTGTCAGCCAGGCCCTCGAGCAATGTCTACGCTCTCTCTAGCTCCGTTTAGTGGCTGCTATTCCCCCGCCATGACCACCGCTCCCATATCCCCCAGCAGGCGCGACTGGTTGCGCAACAGCCCCAGCAAATTCAAGCGATTGGCCCGGCGGGTCGGGTCGGGATCCATCACCAAAACCGCCTCGAAAAACTGTGCCACTTGAGGGGCCGCCTCCTGGAGGGCCTCCACCAAGGGGGTAAAGTCGCCTGCGTTGGCCGGTTCCACGCCGCAGCGATAGACCCTTTCACAAACCTCATAAAGCTCAAGCTCCGCCGCATCCTGCAACTGCTTGGGATCGACCACGGCTGCCGGATCGACCACCTCGTAGGCTAGGTTCCCTTGAGCCGCCAAGCGAGCACAGCGATTCAAGGTGGGGTAGAGATGCGCCAACTCACCCGTGGCCCGCAGATGTTGCAAATACTCAGACCGCAACAGGGTGAGGGGCAGGTTGCTCAGGGCACGCAAGGTCAAATCTGTCTGGTGGGGATCCCCTGTCCGTAGCGATTCCGGCTCCCCCAACACAGCCTTCACCAGGTCGTAGTCAATGTGTTTTTCCTCCTGCAACAGCGTTTGAAGCCGCTGGGCCAAAAACTCCTGCAGTGCCACGAGCGTCTTGGCATCCCCGGCGGCGTAGTCCTGCACCAGTTGGTGCAGCAGCTGGTTCACATCCAAAGCCCAGCCCGCTTCCCAGGCGATCAGCACCAGGCTGTTGGCTGCCCGCCGCAAAGCAAAGCGATCGGAAGAGCCGGTCGGGATCCGCCCCAAGCGGAACATGCCCACCAACGTATCCAGGCGATCCGCCCAACCCACCACCTGACCCGTCAGGGCTGTGGGCAAAGCCTCTCCCGCCCCCAGCGGCCAGTAGTGCTGCTCAATCCCCGCTGCCACGGCTTCCGGCTCGCCGTCAAGACGGGCATAGTCGGCCCCCATGATCCCCTGTAGCTCTGGGAACTCGTACACCATTTGGGTAACCAAATCTGCCTTGCACAGTTGAGCCGTGCGATCCACAAGCGCTTGTTCCTGTGAATCCAGATTCAAGGCTAGAGCAATCTGGCGGCTGATCTGGCGGATACGTTCCACCTTGTCCCGCATGGATCCCAGCCCTTCGGCAAAGGTCACCGCCTCGAGGCGCTGGACTTTGGCGGCCAAAGGGGTACGCTGATCTTCTTCGTAGAAAAAGCGCGCATCCGACAGCCTCGCCCGCACCACGCGGCTATTGCCTGCCCCGATCCGTTCCGACTGTTCAGGGTCACCATTAGAGATGGTGATGAAGTAGGGCAACAATTTCTGGGGATCCCGTTGATCCCTAACCGGGAAGTAGCGTTGATGGGTGATCATCACCGTTTGAATCACCGCCGCCGGCAAGCGCAGAAATTCCGAATCGAAACGCCCCAACACCGCCGTCGGCCATTCCACCAACTGCACCACCTCCCGCAGCAACTCGGGGGGCATCTGGGCCTCTCCGTGCACCTGGGTCGCTAGCTTGGCCACCTCTGCCCGAATGAACGCCTGCCGCACCGCCGGATCGGGGCTCACCCCCGCAGCCTGCATCTGCTGGCTGTAGCTCTCGGCTTGCTTCAAGATGACCGTCTGGGATCCCAAGACCCGGTGCCCTCGGCTCACCCGCCCCGCCACCAATCCCGGCATGGCATTCCCCTCATGGGTGGGCAACAGCAACGGCAGCACCTGATCATCCCAGAGGGACACCAACCAGCGAATCGGACGGGGAAACTTCAGATCCCCACAGGCCCAGCGCATCAGCCGTTCGCCACTCAGACCGGTAATCCAACCGGGAGCCAGCTCCTGGATCACCGCTGCTGTCGGTCGACCCCGCACCTTCTGCACCGCAAACACGAAGGAGCCCTTGCCCACCTGCCGTATTTCCAGGCTGCTGGGATCCACCCCTTGCTTCTGGGCAAATTTTTCGCCGGTGGCGGTGAGCCGGCCCTCTTGGTAAGCGATCTGCTGCGGTGGCCCCTTCACCTCCAAAGTGCGATCCGGCTGTTGGTTGGGTAATCCTTGCAACAAAACGGCCAGGCGGCGCGGTGTCCCGAAAAGCTGCATCTGCTCCACCTGCAGATGGGCTTCCGCCAGCGAGGCAGGGATCCCGGTTTGCCACTGCTGTAGGGCCGAATCGACAAAGCTGGCCGGGAGTTCCTCACAGCCGACTTCCAGCAAATAGGCAACCATATCAACTCAATTCCGTGACGAGCACCAATTCTCAGGCCCCAAACCCGGGGACATCCTAGTCTACCAAGTGGGCCGGGCCAGAAGGCAGCTTAAACCCCTCAATACCAGGACTGCTCCGTTGCCACTCGGTGAGCCGGATCCCGGGGCACATGCACCACGATCATCGATAGCGTCGGTCGGTTGCGGGCGATAATCTCCGGCTCTCGACCCAAACGAGAGCGATTGCGACTTTCGCTCGGGATCAACATCAACACATCTCCCGCCTGAAGGGCCTTTAGCACCTCCGACACCAACCCTCCCTGCACCCGTTGGATCGACAAGTTTGGGTATACCGCTTCATCCAGCTTCAGCTTGGGGATCCCTCGTTCCCCCGCCGGTCGGGTTTGTACCAGCAGAATCTGCAGGCTGGCTTTCAATTCTCGGGCCAAGGTCTGGGCCAGTCCGACGGTCTCCTGTAGAGAGCGGGCCGAGACCTCCAGCTCAGCGGCAACCAAAAGAATACGCCGGGTCATCTCGATAGCCATGGGGAAGCGGGTGATCAACACCGGGATCCCTGCCTGCCGCACCACCGCGTCGATCACGCTGCCAAAAAAGTTCTCTGCATAGGTGGAGTAGCCTTTCCACCCCAACACCACCAAGCTGGCCTGTCGTTCGGCTGCCGAACGGACGATCCCTTTGTCAATGGAGTCATCCACCCGTCGGATCGGCTCCACTCGCGTCACAGCACTGTGGGCAAAAGCTTCGGCGTAGCTCAACAATTGCTCCTGCTGAGACAGAGCCCCTGGCAAAATGCCGCTGCGATCCGACACCACATGCAACGGCAACAGCGTTCCTCCTTCTTTCTTGGTCAAGAGCAACGCCAGCCGCAGCAGGTTGTTCTCGGTATCGGGGTTAGCCACCGGCACCAAGACACGGGTTCCCCAGTGGGGCTTGGGTAGCTCGGTGGATTCCGCCACCACCTCTGTCGGCCGAATCTGATCCCCCCAGTGGGCAACAATCCAGGGGGAGGCCACACAGGTAACCAGGATCATGGCGATGGTGCCGTTCACCGTCAGCTCATCCACCAGCTGCACTTCAAAAGCCACCGTGATCGCCGCCAGCGTTGCTGCCGCCTGCGCCACCGACAGGCCAAACATGACCATGGTGCTGGAAAAGCGCCAGCCAAATAGCTGGGCCGGGATCCAGGCTGCCCCAAACTTGCTCACCACCTCCGCCCCGATCATCACCCCCCCCACCAACAGCGACCGGGGTTCCCCGAAAAGAATGCCAGGGTTGATCAACATCCCCACCGAGATCAGGAAAAAGGGCACAAACAGGGTGTTGCCGATGAACTGGATGCGGTTCATGAGGGGGCTGAGCTGTGGGATGATCGGGGTAATGGCGGTACCTGCCAAAAAAGCCCCCACCACCGGCTCAATGCCGATCAACTCGGCCCCATAGGCCACCACAAACAGCGTGGCGATGACAAAGGTAAACTCTGCCCCCTCATCGTGGCCAAAGCGTTGAAAGAACCACCCCCCCAACTTCGGCACTCCCCACAGGGTGGCAAAGGTGTAGAGGGCAATCGAAGGGATCAAGGTCAACCAGAATTGCAGCGTCAGCTCCCCCTGATGAGCCCGCACCACCACCGCCAGCACCAACAAAGCCAAGACGTTGGTGATCAAAGTTGCCCCCAGGGTTGCCGTCACCGTTTGCAGGCGCATCAGCCCCAGCTTCGAGACAATGGGCAAACCAATCAGCGTGTGGGAGGCAAAACAAGACGCCACCAGCACCGCCGCCAGAAAGTCGTACCCCAGCGCCAGCATTGCCCCCGTGCCGATGAGCATTGGCAACGTAAACGTGAGCGCCCCAAAAATACTGGCCTTGCCAGCATTCAATTTCAGGTCTTCCAGGCTGGTTTCCAACCCGGCCATGAACATTAAAAACAGCAGCCCCACCGTACCCAGCAGAATGATCGTGTCGTCGCGCTGCAAAATCCCCAGGCCATAGGGCCCCACCACCAGCCCCGCCAAGATCAGGCCGATGATCCCCGGCAGTCGCACCCGCTCGAACAGCAGGGGAGCCACCAGCATGATCGTCATGATCACCAGAAACACCAACACCGGATTCTCGATTGGGCCCATCAGCACGGCGAAGGGACCCCCTGGAAACTGAGTGAAGCTGGCCAGCATAGATCACCTGACAAGTAGCAAACACGCCCAATCCGAGCGAAGCGCCCGCATGAGTTTACCAGATCCCCACAGATGGCTCTTGAGCGCAGAGTTACCGTACAAAGATACCGTCAGGGACAATACAGACCGGAGAGCTGCCTTGCACATTAGAATCGGAGGGTAAGTGCTCCTGTGCCGCCTATGAACCAGCTCGCCCCGGGGAAGTTGATCGGTCAGCGCTACCAACTGGTTCAAAGTATTTCTGCGGGTGGCATGGGTCAGGTGTTCAAAGCCATCGACACGCGCCTCTTCAATCGCCCGGTGGCGGTGAAGCTACTGCACCAGAATCTAGGGGGCAATGCCGATACGCAACGACAACTGCACAAACGCTTTGGGCAGGAAGTCCGCATTAGCATCCTTTTGGGGGAGCACCCCTCTATCGTCAAGGTGCTGGATTATGGGCTGGAGAACAACCAACCCTATTTGGTGATGGAATACCTGACGGGGCACAGTTTGGGAGAGCTGATGCTCAAGTACAAGCCCATGCCCCCCAACCGTGTGGTGAATATTGCTCGGCAGGTGTGTGCGGGTCTGCATCATGCCCACAGCCTGGAGACCAACCAGGATGGCCAGCCCATCAAGGGAGTTATTCATCGAGATATCAAACCCAGCAACATCTTCACCCTGAAAGACGAGACCCTCGGAGAAACGGTCAAAATTCTGGATTTCGGCATTGCCAAATTGCTCAGCGATGTCTCCATCGCCCTCGGCACCCAAACCACGGGCTTTTTGGGCACGGTGCGCTATGCCTCGCCGGAGCAGGTGCGTGGGGATGAATTGGATGCCCGCTCCGATATCTACTCCTTCGGGGTGGTGCTCTACCGTATGCTGACGGGGCAGCAACCTCTGCGACCGAAAACCGATTCTTTCCCCGGCTGGTACGAGGCCCATAACCACCAGCCGCCTCAGCCGTTTGACCGTTCGGAGTTGCCCTACGACATTCCGGTGGAGCTGGAACAGGTGGTGCTTTCCTGTTTGGCCAAAGACCCTGACCAACGGCCTCAAGATATGAAAACCCTGAGTGCCCAATTGGAGGGATCCCTACAACAGAAGCCCACCGCCGGCCTGATTGCCCCCTTCACCCGCATCACGCCCCCCACCACGCCGATCTTTTCGGAGCGCACCCTGGCGGCCATCGATGGTCAGGAAGGCACTCACCTGCTCGCTTCGTCGCCAGAACCGAAGGGCAAAGCTTTGCCCCTCTGGTGGGGGATAGCCTTTTTTGTGGCGATCTCAGGGGGGACCTTTTGGGGCCTGCGCTTGCTCTTGAATCCCAGGGAGAGAATTGAACCACCGCCTGCTGCCCCAAGCTCAGAACAGCCCGACCTAGGGGATCCCTCCCGCGATTCCCTAGAGGACTGGCTGCTGCGGGATCCTGAGGGGGAACTGGTGTTTGAGGATGATCCGGGAACCCTTGAATCGGAAGCTGAGCCTGAACCCCCGGAACCGGAAGTCACCCCAGAACCGGAGCCCACCGCCACCCCACCGCCTGCCCCTCCTCAGCAAGTGGCCCCCGCCCCTCCTACACCGGCCCCGGTGGCTCCACCACCGCCGCCCGTCGCTGCGCCTGCTCCTGTGGCTACCCCTGTTCCCGCCACACCGGTCCCCCCCCAACCCATCAACCAACCCCTCTTTCCCGAGAGGAATCCGGCTACTCCAGCTCCAGCCCCCACCCCTGCAACCCCTGCAGCGGCCCCTACCCCCAGCCGCTTACAACAATTGCGCGAGGAGCGGGACCGGATGGGAGGAGATTAACCTCAAAAAAAAGATCCTGATGAAAACCATCTGGATCCCAAGCAAGATACAGCCCTTACGCGGGTTTTCTACGGCAGGGCTTATGCTTCTTTAGCCCTGGGGGGTGGATCTCAACTTCCACGGTTGTTACATGTGACTAGCGAAAGGGCTGTCATGCAGAACTAGTCTTGAATGGGATCCCCCGTCCAGGGATCCCAGAAAAGATGAATTCAGGCGGCGGCCAGACGAGCATTGGCCGCATCCCAGCTCACCAGGTGCTCCAAATAGGCGCTGATGAAGTCGGGGCGCTTGTTTTGGTAGTCCAGGTAGTAGGCGTGCTCCCACACATCCAAGGTGAGCAAAGGGGTTTGGCCGTGCACCAAGGGGTTTTCGGCGTTGGGGGTTTTGGTTACTTTCAGGGTGCCATTGTCTAACACCAACCAAGCCCAGCCACTACCAAACTGAGTGGCAGCAGCCGTTTTGAAGGCTTCCGCAAACTGGTCATAGCCCCCAAAGTCGGCGTTGATCTTGTCGGCAATCGCCCCGGTAGGCGCACCCCCTCCACCCGGCTTCATGGATTCCCAGAAGAAGGTGTGATTCCAGACTTGGGCCGCATTGTTGAAGATACCTGCTTTGGCCGGATCCCCGAAGGTGGCCTTGATGATCTCTTCCAACGATTTGCCGGCCAGATCGGTACCCTCGATCAGTTTGTTTAGGTTGGTCACATAGGCAGCGTGGTGTTTGCCGTGATGGAAGGAGAACGTCTCCGCCGACATGTAAGGCTGGAGCGCATCGGAGGCATAGGGCAGAGCCGGGAGTTCAAAAGCCATAATCGTCTGTCCTCTTTGTCTTGTGCGAAGGGGTGCAAGGAAGTGAGGGGTTGACCTGAGGAAGGTGTTACCTTTCTTTGCAGTCTCAGTGTAACTCAGAGTGACTACGCTTTGGGATCCCCGCCGGTCTTTCGCGTCGGGAAATAGAGTTTGGCCAACCCTATCGGGATCCCTCCCGCAACAGCTCGACAACCAGGGGCGCGACATCCTTGAGCAGTGGGATTAAAACGGCAGTCACTGCAGCGATGGTCACGATGTTGCGAGTGAAATTGAGGGTATCGCGGCTGAGTTGGAAAAACCGTTCATCCCAACGTTTGACCTCAGCTTCGATACGCTCTTCAGTTCTGGCAATACGCTCTTCGGTCTGGGCAATACGCTCTTCGGTCTGGGCAATGGTTTGCAAGACCTCCTGATTTTGCTGAACCAACTGGGCGATCGCTTGCGCATTCGCCTCCACCGTGCGTTCGATGCGATCCAGTCGGTCTGGGCTGTCGATCACAGGGATCCCTCCGGGTCAGTTACGCAAGCGATGAATGTCTCCGGATCCCCCTCAGGGTCGGGGAAACTGACCGGGACCGGGGAAGTCTTGGGCGGGGATCCCTTCTAGGGCTTCGGTCATAAACCGCTTCCAAGTAGGAGCCACAGAAGCGCCACCCGTTGTGCTCGGGAGCATGGGGGAGTTGTCATCGTTGCCGATCCAAATGGCCGTGGAAAGCTGCGGTACATAGCCGATAAACCAGGCATCCCGAAAGTCTGAGGTGGTTCCGGTTTTGCCCGCCACAGGCCGCCCATCGTCCAGCCGAGCGGCCGTACCCGTGCCACTGGTCACAACCCCCTTGAGGATTTGGTTGAGAACCGCCACCGACCAAGGATCCAAAACCGGCTCCAAGCTGGGCTTGGCCTCAAAGAGAATTTGGCCGTTGCGATCCACCACCTGGGCCAACAGTGTCGGCTCCAGCGCATGACCCCCATTGGCAAACACTGCATAGCTAGCGGCCATTTCCAGGGGGCTAATGCTGGCGGAACCCAGGGCGGTGGCCAGATTGGGGAACATCTCGGCGCTAATGCCTGTGGCCTGAGCCGCCGCAATGACGTTGCGGATCCCGACATCGTCTGCCAACTTCACGGTGGGCACGTTGCGAGACAATTCCAGGGCACGCGCAAAGGAAAGAGGGCCGAGGAAAGTATTGTCGTAGTTCTTCGGGCTGTAGGGCGGGGATCCGGGATAAGTGACCGGGGTATCCTCCAGGATGGTGCCCGGGAAGTAGCGCCCCGTGGCCAAGGCCGCGTAGAACACGTAGGGCTTAAAAGTGGATCCCGTTTGGCGGAAGGCTTGGGTGGCGCGGTTAAACTGACCTCGCTGGGCGTTGATCCCCCCCACAATGGCCTTGACATATCCCGTACGCGGATCCACGGCCGCCAAAGCCATCTGGTCAGCACGCCGAGCCGCAGCAATGCGAGGGCCATCTTCGTTGACGATGCGCTGGGCGATCCGTTGCAGGCGCAGATCGATGGTGGACTGAACCCGCAAGCCTCCCTGCATCAGGGCTTGTTCCCCGTAGCGACGGCGGATTTCGGCTTCAATGGCATCGGTGACGGCCGGGGCATTGCTCTGGAAGGAGGTGATGCGGCCTAGGGTTAATTCTTGCTCGCGGGCCGCCTGGGCTTCTTCAGGGGTGATCCAGTTCAATTCCACCAGACGATCCAGCACCAACCGTTGCCGTCGCTTGGCCCCCTCCAGGTTACGAAAAGGGCTGAGGGTTTCCGGGGCGGGTAGGATCCCGGCCAACAAGGCGGATTCAGCCAGGTTCAGCTCCGCCGCGTTTTTGTTGAAGTAGCTGCGGGCCGCGGTTTGGATGCCGTAGAGGTTGTGTCCCCAATACACCTGATTGAGGTACATCTCCAGGATCTCGTCTTTGCTGAAGACCTGCTCCATACGCACCGCCAGTACGGCCTCGGCCACTTTGCGGCTAAGACTCCGTTCCGGGGTTAAGAACAGGTTTTTCACCAACTGCATCGTTAGGGTGGATCCCCCCCCCGCAGAGCCAATCCCCCCTTCCACGCTGCCCAAGATCACCCGACCCAAGCTGATGGGGTTAATGCCCCGGTGGGTGTAGAAGTGGCTGTCTTCGATGGCCAGTAGCGCCTTTTTCATCTCCGGGGATACCTCTTCCACCGAGATCACCTCCCGGTTGGCCTCCCCGTGCAGGCTGGCAATCGGCTCACCCCGAATATCCACAATATGGGTGGTGGCAATCGGTACGTAGTCCCGCAGTTGATGCACATCCGGCAGGTTGCGGAAGCTGATCGCCAAGCCCACCAGCCCGGCAGCCGTAGCGGTGGAACCAAGCAACAGGGATCCCAGTAGCAGATTCCCCACTGCACCCGCAACTTGACCCAGCAAAGAAGGCCGTGGCCCGGGAGAATAGTCGGCTTGCTCGTTGATCCATGCCCCGGGAGTGGGGCGACGGCTAGAGGGAGGACCGGAAGCGGGCTCTTTTGCCCAATCGGCTGACCGTTTGCGACTGTAGGTCACGTCCACAACCCCAACAAACCTGCCCCATTATAGGGCGAGGCTTATCGCCCCAACAGGGCAATGGATCCCAGTTGTTCAAAGCATTATCCCTGTTGACAACTTGGAAGGATGGAGAACCTGAACGGACTTTCCTGTAGCGTACGCTTAAGGGAAAATGGCCCATGTGTCGAGCCGATGGAGCAGGGTTTGAGTACGTCGTCGCCAACATCATCCCCACAAGCTGTGGTCCGTTCCGGGATTCGGGATCCCTTGATAGCCGAGATTACCGAGCGCGGTGTGGCGGAGATCTTTCCGGGTGGGGCCACGGCCTTGGCGGAGCGGTTGGCACAGTCGGATCGCCCTTTGCGCATTAAGTTGGGCATTGATCCGACGCGACCAGACTTGCACTTAGGCCATTCGGTGGCGTTGCGCAAGCTGCGGCAGTTTCAGGATGCGGGCCATGTGGCGATCTTGTTGATTGGGGACTTTACTGCCCTGGTGGGGGATCCGACGGGGCAATCGGAGGCGCGTCCTCGCCTAACCCCCGCAGAAGTTGAGGACAATGCCCGTACCTACCTGGATCAAGCGCGCCAAATTCTCGACTTTGAAACGCCCGGACGGTTGGAACTGCGGCGCAACAGCGAATGGTTGGCGGGGCTGACCCTCACCCAGATGATCGAGCTGCAGGCCCAGATGACCTTGGGACAAATGTTGGCCAAAGAAGACTTTGCCCAGCGCTATCAATCGGGTACGGCGGTTTATTTGCACGAATTTCTCTACCCGCTCCTGCAGGGCTACGACTCGGTGGCTCTAGAGGCGGATGTGGAGCTGGGGGGAACCGACCAACGCTTTAACCTCCTCACCGGGCGGGATTTGCAAATGTGGAAAGGACAAACGCCACAGTTTTGCCTAACGGTGCCGCTCTTGGAGGGCTTGGATGGCTACCAGAAAATGTCCAAGTCCAAAAACAACTACGTTGGGCTGACGGAGGATCCCCTCACCATGTACTCCAAACTGGAGAAGGTGCCAGATCACTTGGTGGAGCGCTATTTTGAGTTGCTGACGCGGATCCCGCTTTCCGAGTTGCCCGAGAATCCAAGGGAGCGCCAAATTCTCCTGGCAAAGACGATTGTGGCCCAGTTTCACTCACCAGAGGCCGCCGAAGAAGCCCAGCGCACCGCTCAATCTTTGGTTTTACAAGGAAGCACCGACAAGACGGGATCCATCCCCACCTTTTCCATCGGGCGGTTGCAATATCCTGCCAAGCTCACCTACCTTTTGCGAGAGTCAGGTTTGTGCAAGAGCGCTTCCGATGCCCGCAGACAAATTCAAGGGGGCGCTGTGCGATTGGATGGCCAAAAGATCGAGGATCCGGAGCTGGAGTTTGCCGAGCCCCCTGAGTTAGCGGGGCGGATTTTACAGGTGGGGAAAAAGGCGTTTCGTCGTCTGGTTATGGACACGGAATGACCGCCATCGCCATCTGGCCGAGCTTGTGGAGGCACAGCCCATGGCGTGGCATAACCGATCGACTGCGGAAAGCATTGAAGATGGGCAGAGCCTTGCCGCTGAGTGTCTCAGCCCTTGCACAGGGTCGGCGTCATTCCAACACAACGGCAACCAATGGTGGGCAGCAGCAACAGCAGACTGGGCTGTGCTCACCACTCCCTCGGCAAGCAATTCCGGCCGGTTCTCCCAAATCCTCTCCTGCTGTACAGCACCGGCAGGTGATACTGGTCGGTGGGGTACTGCTTGACGGATCAAAAGCGCCGATGAAACGAATGGGGATCCTCTTGTGGGCCGTGCTGGGGCTGAGCGGATCCCCGGCTTTTGCCATTCAAACTGCCGATGGCACCACCTATTTTCAGCAGGTGCCTCGCTTGCTCAGGGCCGCCGTTAGCCCTCGCCAAACCCACGCCCGTGGTGCGACCCTGCAGATCACGGTGCAGGTGCCCCAAGATGCCGGAGAACCCCTGCAAACGTTGGTGATCGACCAAAGCCAAAATTTGGAAGCCTTGCGCATTCACCCGGAGCGCATCGCCGCGGTACTGGGGGATCGCTGGCAGTCCACAGCCCCGACGGTACCAATTCAAACCGAACTGCGGGGTTCAGAAATTCGCGTACAGTTTTTGCCCGCCCTAGCCCCCGGCACCACCATCACCTTGGGGTTAAGGCCCATCTCTACCCCGACCACCTCTGGAGCTTACCTGTACGGCGTGACCGCTTTGGCCAGTGGCAGCCGGCCTTACCCTTATTTTTTGGGCTACGGTCGGGTGGTGTTTGCGGAGGGGGGCCATGGCGATCGCCGGCGCCTTTGGCTTCTACGCCGTTGAGGTGCAGACAAGTCACAGCAAAATCAGGCCCAACTTAATCCCAGCGGTGACGGCTTCGGTGCGGCTGGTGCATCCCAACTTGTGGAACAAAGAGGTGATGTGAAATTTGACAGTGTGCTCGGAGATCTGCAGTTGCTTGGCGATGGCTTTGTTGCCGGATCCCTCCGCCAGCAGGTTTAAGACCTCGATCTCCCGCGGTGTGAGGACAGGAGGTGGGGTTTCTCCCAGGGCAGGATTTGCAGCAGCGGTGGGGGCAAAGGTGATAGACCAACGCAGATGCTCGGGATGGATCACCCACAACCCGGCCACAACAGCCTGAACTGCCTGGCGGATTTCTTCGGCGGTGGCCTCTCGGATCAGTAGCGCACGTCCTGCCGTCGATCCCCCGGCCCAAAAAAAGGGATCCCCGCCAGTGGAGAGGATCACCCAGGCCAGATTTTTGTCTTCCTGCCAGAGAGAAGCCTCAGGAACGGGATCCCATTCATTCCACTCCAGCACCACCACATCGGGTTCTAGCGCCTCAATTTGTGCGGTCAGCTCCGGGATCTGAGCTTGCCCAACCACCTGTAGGGGATCCCGCTCCAAAAGGGCCAGCAACCCCAAGCGAGAAATTTCGCTGGTTGCCGCCACCAACACCCGCACCGGTTCGGCAATCGGAGGATCCCACTGCTCTTGTGACCCAGGCTTTGGGTCACCTTGGTTCAGGCTTCGCTCCAAGGCCGCTCTCCCACCGTCAAGCTCACCTCCAGCAAGGTCCCGGCCCGAATCAGCTGCACCTGTACCGTTTGTCCGATCCGCTCTGGCCCCAGCAAAGCCAGCACTTCGTAGGTATCGGTTACGGTCACCCCATCCAGCGCCACCAACACATCCCCGATCAACAACCCCGCTTGCTCGGCAGGGCCTCCGGTTTCCAGGCTGATCAAAATCACCCCAGAGGTCGCCGATAACTGTAAAGACTGGCGCAGGGCTTCCGGCAGACCCACCGATTGCATCCCCACCCCCAGGTAGCCGCGGCTGATGCGCCCTTTTTCCAACAGCTGGCTGGCCACCCGTTGAATGACATCGGCGGGCAGGGTGAAGTCTACTCTACGGCCCAAACGGGCGGTATTCATACCTATCCAATTCCCCAAGGGATCCAGCAAGGGCCCACCGGAAAACCCGGGGTAAAGACGAATATCGGGGCGAATCACCCGTTCAAAGCGCGGGCCGCGTCGAGTGGGCCAGCCCTCCAGGAGGGATCCCACCACCCCCAAACTGGCGGAGATGCCTTTTTCCCCCAGACGAGCCAGGGCAATCGCCAGGGATCCCACCCGCAAGCTATTTAAATCCGCCACCGGCAGAGGGGAGGGGGCATGGCTCGATTCCAGTTTCAGCACTGCCAAATCCGTACCCGGATCCCGTCCAACCAGACGCGCCGTCGGGGTTTGTCCGCCGGCCAACCGCACCGGGATCTCTTCTTCCCGCTCAAGCGTGTGTTGTGCCGTCAACACGATATCCGATTGCCAATGGATCCCCGAGGCAGGAAAGGGATGACGACCCAAGACCGCCACGACAGAACTGGAAGCCTGCTGCACCACATCGGCCAAAGCCTCGGAAAAACCAACCAGAGGATTCGGAGAATCCATAAGGGCACCTCAGGGGAAAACGCTATCCCCAGCATGAAATCTAAGTGGGCGGGATCCCTTCCCCCAAAAGGAGAGCTTTATCCCCGGAAAAAGGGCTAGGGCGTTACCCGATTCTGCTCCAGTCGGGTCTAGTCCGGTCATCAAACAGTGGGCATAAGTCCTCCTTCAACCCAGACCAGAAGGCGGCGTCAAGTATCGACTGCCCACTGCGATGATCCATCGGGGGTTGGCAAGAAAGAGCCATAGCTCTCACTCTATTGTTGATATCCTGAATAACAAAGCTTGAATTTCTGGGGATCCCAATTGTGAGAGCATCGAGATGAAGCAGGATTTTACTCTTAAGCAATCAACTAACGACCCCGAGTGATAGTAATTGTGTAAGTAATTGTATAAGGCATTCAATGTTTTTACTGAAGATCGAGGTCTAGCCATCCTGTACGCTAATGTCATTTTTCCATCTTCTATCTTCCTGAAAAAACTGGAGGGGGTTGGTTTTTCGCCTGACGAACGACTCTTTTGAGCCATTTATCCAAACCATTTACGACCATCTATCTGGATTGTCTATGATGAACATTTTTGAGAAAGGATGCAACTTTTTTTCAAAAATGTTATCCCGATCATAGGTGATGTTCTTCCGCGAACTCAGAGAATCTGGGACAAAAGTGTTAGCCTTCTGGTGGCTGAGATGTCAGAAATCTCTGAGCATTCCTCAGGGCATTTGAAGAGATATGCGAGGTAGCGCAGGATCTTTATGTATGGTCAATGTATGGTCACCGGTGACTTGCAATAGTCAAAATCTTGAAAACAAAATCTTGAAAATCGCATTCTTCCCGGAGGGTCAGCACTGTGCAGAAGATTGAGGATGCTCTGACCAATGCTTTAGCCATCGATGGAGCCTTGGGGGTAGCTCTAGGTGACTGGAAAAGTGGCATGTGTTTAGGATTCAAGGGCACGAATAGTCCTGCCTTCCCTGATGCAAGCTTAGAACTAGCCGTTGCAGGTAACACGGAGGTCATTCGTGCCAAGAGGCGGGTGGCCGAATCTCTCAGGCTCAATGACGAAATTGAAGAAATTTTGATTATTTTGGGAACACAGTATCATCTCATGCGTCTAATTAAGACTGTAAACGGGTTGTTTTTCTACTTGGCTTTGGATCGTGAGAAGAGTAACTTGGCCCTTGCCCGCATCAAGCTGAACCAAATTGAGGGGGAGTTGAAAATCTAAGGCCTTCCTCAAGGGTAGCGATAACCAGCACCCAATTTTCGGCGCAAGTCTGACGGCCCACTGGTAGGCGGTCGGTCAGCTTCTTCGGCTCTCCCGGAAGCGTGGTGGAGCAAGAGCCTTCCGTGCCTTGGCCTCCTTGCTCCATTTTGGTTCGCAGGGGTCGGGAGGCTACCCTACCAGACGTTGACACTGGGATCCCCCTGTAGCGCTGTCCCCCTAAGCTCAGGCGAACCCTTGCGCGTGCGTGTGTATCTTGTGTGCATCAAAGTGCGGAACCGGGGACTTGAACCCCGAAGGAATTGCTTCCACTAGAACCTGAATCTAGCGCGTCTACCATTCCGCCAGTTCCGCGGCGATCTACAAGTCTGCCCAAGAGAAGGGATCCCTGTCAAGATCTGAATCGGGGTTGAGCATCTGGGGTTAAATTCTGATCCAGCAGTTGCATCTGTGCTAGGCTCTGCTGCGCGTCATCGAAACCCAGAACCCAACTTGGTTGCTTTTACCTTTACCTGCGAGGGCACCTGCCCCCATACCCAGGCTCGTGCTGCCTACTTCACCACCCCCCACGGTGGGATCCCTACCCCTTGCTTCATGCCGGTGGGCACCCTGGCCAATGTGAAAACCCTTACCCCCGCCCAACTGAAAGAAACCGGCGCCCACATCATCCTCAGCAATACCTACCACCTACACCTGCAGCCCGGCGAAAGCATTATCCAAGAAGCCGGAGGGTTGCACCGCTTCATGGGTTGGTCGGGGCCCATCCTCACGGATTCCGGGGGTTTTCAGGTGTTCAGCCTCAGCGACATGCGCCAGATCGACGATCAGGGAGTGACCTTCCGCTCCCCTCACGATGGCCGCACCATCCACTTCACGCCCGAGCTCTCCATTCAGATTCAAAATGCCCTCGGTGCCGATGTGATCATGGCCTTCGACGAGTGCCCCCCCTACCCCGCCAGTGCCGCAGCTGTGGAGCAGGCGGTTGCTCGCACCAGCCAATGGCTGAAGCGTTGTGTAGAAGCTCATCATCGCCCCGACCAGGCTCTCTTCGGCATTGCCCAAGGGGGGGTTTATCCCGAGTTGCGCCGCCGCTCTGCCGAAGCGATTCGCCAGTGGGATCTGCCCGGTTATGCCATTGGCGGGGTGAGTGTCGGAGAACCCCCTGAGCTGATTCAGGGGATTGTGCGCCAGACGGCCCCCCTTTTACCGGCGGATCGACCGCGCTACCTGATGGGGGTAGGCACCTACGAAGAGATCCGCTCGGCGGTGGCCGCCGGGGTAGATTTGTTCGATTGTGTGATCCCCACTCGCTATGCCCGCCATGGCACCGTGATCAGCCGTGGTAAACGCTGGAACATCAAAAATGCCGAACATCGTCGCAGCCTAGAGCCGATCGACCCCGATTGTAATTGTTACACCTGCTTACACTTTAGCCGTGCTTACCTCTGCCACCTGATTCGGGCTCAGGAAATCCTGGGTTATACGTTGCTCTCCATTCACAATGTGTCGGAGCTCATGACCTATACCCGCAAAATGCGGCAGGCCATTCTGGAGGGGCGGTTTCATGAGCACTGGGATCCCTGGGGTTAACCGGTTCGGGATTTGGGTTTCGTCGAAGCAAGTGTGGGTGCGGTCCCTTTTGCGGGAGCAGGCAGAGGATTGACAGAGGAGGGCTCTAGGCCGAAACAGTAGCCGACGCTGCGCACCGTCTGGATCAAGCTGGGTTGGCGGGGATCCCGTTCTAGTTTTTTGCGCAACGAGAGAATGTGGGTATCGACGGTACGCGGATTATCGGTGGAGTCTGGCCAGGCTCGCTCCAGCAACTCCAGGCGAGAAACGGGATCCCCATTGGCTTGGGCCAGCACCATCAACAGGCTAAATTCTTGCGGGGTGAGGTCGATCCCCTCGCCGGCAAGGGTGACACGCCGCTGAACCAAGTCGATTTTCAGCTCCCCGTACTGCAAAAAGGTGGGGGGCACACTGCGACGGAAGCGACGGGCCAGCGCCTGAATGTGGGCATCCAGCAGTTGCATACTGAGGGGCTTGGTTAGGTAATCGTCTGCCCCTGCCTCCAGGCCGGCGATAATATCCGCTTCGGATCCCCGTTGGGAGAGCAGCAAAATCAGCAGATCACAATGGCGGTGGGCCCATTGACACAGTTGCAGTCCGGCCCGGTTGGACAACTCCGCATCCAAAATCATCAGGTGGATCAGTTGCTGTTGTAGCAGGGTTTTCGCCTGGCGGATCGTATCGACCTCACAAACCCGGTGCCCCGCCTGTTGCAGGTGCCAACACAGCAAGCTGCGTAGGTGAGGATTGCCCTCTGCCACCAAGATTTGCAGGTGTTGCATGGTCGTCGTCAACTGCGAGAGAAGGAGAAGATCAGGCTGACCAAGAACACGACAAAACGACCCATTTTGAACGAAAATAGCCCCCGGTGCCTGTGCCTTGGACAGGCTACGCCTATGGTCCCCTGATTGCATAAGGGTTGCGAAGCAACAGAGGAAGAAGACCCAGGCTTTGGGTCACATGGCGCAAACGGTTGGGATCTGCCCAGCGGAACATTCCCATCCCGCCCACATCATAGACAGCCGCCTTGGTTCGGGCAATGCTGATAAATTGGAATGCCCCCTGGCCGTACCTCATGAGCGATTTCCCTTCTCCCATCTCCGAGCGCAAGCAGGAGCATTTGGATATCGTTTTGCAGCAGGATGTGGCGGCCAAAGGGATCCGCACCGGCTTTGAGCGGTTTTTCTTCGAGCATGTGGCCCTACCGGAGCTGCACCTCGACCAGATCGACCTCAGCAGCGAATTCTTGGGCAAACGGTTACAAGCCCCCCTTTTGATCAGCAGCATGACCGGGGGCACAAGCTCTGCCCATGAAATCAATTTGCATTTGGCCGCCGCCGCCCAGCACCTGGGGATTGCAATGGGGGTGGGATCCCAGCGGGCCGCCCTAGAACACCCGGACTTGGCCTGGACCTATCAGGTGCGCAAGGTGGCCCCGGATATTCTTTTGCTGGCCAACCTGGGGGCCGTGCAGCTCAACTATGGCTACGGCCTGGAACAGGCTCTTCGGGCTGTGGAGATGATCGAGGCGGATGGGCTGATCCTGCATCTGAATCCCTTACAAGAGGCGGTTCAGCCCCACGGGGATCCCGATTGGCGCGGATTGTATGCCCGCATTGAACAGTTGGTGGCGCAGTTGCCGGTGCCGGTGATCGTCAAAGAGGTGGGCAATGGCCTCAGTGGGAAGGTGGCGCAGCGGCTGGTGGCCTGTGGGGTGGCGGCGGTGGATGTGGCCGGGGCGGGGGGAACCAGTTGGAGCGAAGTGGAGGCCCATCGGCAAACGGACCCTCTCCAGAAACGCATTGCCCATGCCTTTGTGGGCTGGGGGATCCCTACCGCTCTAGCGCTGCTCGACATCCGTCAGGTGCTGCCGGATCTGCCCTTGGTGGCCAGCGGTGGGATCCGCAATGGCATTGAGGTGGCCAAGGCGATTCGTTTGGGGGCCAATTTGGTGGGGATGGCGGCCCCGGCTCTACAAGCGGTTTGTGAGGCCCAGGAGCAAGCGGTGGTGGCGGCGTTTCAAGGGGCGATTGAGGAGTTGCGCATTGCCGCCTTTTGTACGGGCTCCGCCAACCTCACCCAGCTGAAGCGGGCCACTCTGCGCCGACAAGATACCTGGGATCCGCTGCCTTGTGCGCCGGAACCTGGCGCACCCTAACCCCTACACCCCGATCACCGCCCAAAGGCTGATCCCCAAAACCAGGGAACCGAGATGGTAGGGCCATTGGATCCCTTGTCGGGCAATTTTGCGGGTCAACACCCAAGAAAGCAGCAGCGCCAAAATCAGCGTGGATCCCTGGAGAAAATCGATCACCGCCGGATGGGCGGTCCAGATCGGTAGGGTGGCTCCCGAAAAACCAAAGGTTGCCCAGGTCACGGGCAAAAGTTGCCCGGCCTCCGTCAAAAAGAGGGGCCAGTAAAAGGCCAACGTGCCCCCCAACACCAAGGGCAGATAGCCATAAACCAGTTCCGCAAACCCCCGGGGGCGGGGCCCCTTCCCCAACCTCTGCCACAGCCGCGTCAACCCGTAGGCCAACAGCGGCACACCACTGGGGATCCCAAGGGCCAACAGAGAAGCCGCTAGGTGGGGCCAAAACCCCCGCAGATCCCAGTCCACACCCCACTGCTGCTGGAGGATTTCATGGATCTGGGGCAGGCAATGCAGGTAGATCCCCCCCAAGAGCAGCAACAACAAAGCGATCTCCGGCGGGCGAGGGGTATGGGTTGTCCACAGCTCAATCCCGGGTGGACGCAGGTTAAACTCCACCGAGCGATGGGGACAGGCTTTCAGACAGGTCATGCACAGTACACAGTCTTTGTTGTCCTGCAGTTGCGCCGGATGGGAATAAAGGGGACAGCCCCCGGTTTCCATGCCTTCCCCTTTTGGGGGCCCACCTTTGTAGCACTGGTAGGTGGTGCATTCCGCCGAACAGGTGCCCTGCTGCGCCCGTAGCTCCGTCATCGAGAGTTTGGCGTAGAGGCCGTTCATACCCCCAATCGGGCACAGGTAGCGACACCAAAAACGCCTTTCAAACAAGAGGGAACACACCACCGCCCCGCCCGTAATCAGCAACAGCAGCCACGCCGACAGATAGGCCGTATTGGGCAGATCCCAAATCTCTTCCCACAGAAAAATCAGGGCAAACCCCGCAAACAAGACCCACCCCCCCCACCGCTCCGCCTGCTGCCGGGGCCATTTTCCCAGTTGTCGCGGCCAAACCCACAAGGACAGCTTCTGGGCCAATTCCCCGCAGATCATAAAGGGGCACACCGCACACCACACCCGCCCCAAAAACGGGAAAATCAGCAGCACCAGCGGCCACCACCAGGCCCAAAACAAGTTTAACCCGAGGTTGTGGGCGCGATCTTGAGGGCCCCAAAACAGCAGAAACACCACCAGCGTGTACAGCGGCAGCACCAGGCCATGGTTAAGGCGATCCGTCCACCAGGGGCTGCGCAAAAACCTTCGCAAGCTCGGATAGGCATTGAGGAGGTTGAGGCGAAACTGTTTGCCCCGGGGTTGGGGAGCCCAAAACACCTCTTCGTTGAGCACCTCCGCCCCCGCGGCTTGCACCACCGCCCGCTCGATCAGGTTGCGCAGTTCCCGCGAGTTGCCGGGGTAGTCGTAGCTTTGCAGACGCCGTAGGGCTTCTGGGGCCAGGCTGGGTTTGGGAATGCCGCGACGACGGCTATAGAGGCTGAGGAAGTAGTCGGCCATGGCTTTGATATCTGCTTTGCGCACCCGCAGCGGCGGCACTTTGATGGCAGTTACCCACCGCTCTAAGTCTGGGATCGCCCGTTCCGACACCATGAGAATGCGACAGCGATAGGGGCGCGGATCCAAACTCGATTCGCCCTCCCCCCGCTGAACCGGGGTGTAGGAGCCCGTCTCCAGCAGCTTCAAGATCTTGGGCATCAGCTCGGCAGGTAGCTCCTGCAGGTTGTTCAGGAGCAGGGTGCCTTCCCCCAACCACTCCAGCAACCCCGGTTTGCCCCCGGCCCGCCCAAACAGATCGGCACCACTAGACTGCAACGCGCTGCAATCGAGCTTGATCATCGGCTGCCGACGGTAGGGGGATCCGAAGTGGATCAGGGCGGCGATGTTGTCCTTTTCCAGACCCGGTTCTCCGAAAATCAAAATCGGCTCACGGCTGTGGGCGGCCTCTTTCACCTGCTGGCGCAACCGCACCGCATACCGGCTGGGGCCGACGATCCCCCGTTCTACCTTCGGCACCAAATAGGGGCGCAGGGCCACTTGTCGTTCCTGCTCGTAGGTAAGGCGGGCCGTCATCTGGGCCAGGGCTTCCGCCAATTCCGAAGCTTCAGCGCGGCTAGAGAGCAAAGTCACCACATCGGCGCGGGCCAGCGGGATGGAGTCTTGATGGGCAGCTGCCCAGGCCCGCACCCCCTCTGCCGGTATCCAGCCCAGGATCCCATCGGAAACAGCCACCACATGACGACGGCTCGGTTGATGGGCCAGCACCTCCACCAGGTTGACCACGGAGCCTGGCAGTAGGCTCACCTGCCACTGAGAGACGGGATCCCGTTCTTCCCAGCGCCCCTCCAACAAAATCCGGATCCCATCCGGCATCGTTCCGGCCATGGCCAGCGTTTCCCCCTGCCGAAAGGGTTGCTCCTGCAGCTGCTCCGCCAGAGGGTAGAGATGCTCCGGTGCTAAACCTTGAAACAGCGTCTGCTCTTTCAGCCACTGGGCACGCTCAATGGGGGTCATCTGCAGTGCCTCTGTTGTCTAGGGATCCCTTAGCAGCATTATTCTGCCTCTTTTGGGCCGCTTCTGGCTTGTTGGGATCCGTTACCTGCACCGGTGGGCTAGAGCAAAGGCAATTGTCGGCTAATGCGCACCATCGGCCCCAGCCCCAATCCCGTCGGGCTCAACGCCTGCACTTCAAACAAGGTCAAGATGTGCCGCATCTGCAACTCCGGTCGCACGGAAGTTACCCCCATGGCCACCACCAAACCACAGTAGCCACCTGTATCGCGGCAGCGCCGTTCCCAGCGTTTGCGAGCCATGGAGTGGATGGGGTCATCTTGGGTCGAGAGGTACACACGATCACCACAGGCAGCCCTTCGCCCCTCTCCACCAGCTTGCTTTCGGGGAGTGGATGCAATTGCCCCATCAGCCGCAGCGCCTCTACCGTCGTCCAGGGCAAGACCCCCAAACCCAGTTGGGCCCCCTCGGGTACCAAATCATCCCGCAGCAGAGTTTGGGTGGATGCTTCGGTCGCCTCTCCCAACTCCAGCAGGTCTTCAGCGGTTGTCCCTTTCGCCTGGGGATGGGGAATGCGATACCGCCCCTGACAGGGTTGAAAGTCCTCCTCGAGCTTGCGGCGATGTTGCCTGAGAAAGCGATGCAACGCTTCCAAGGCCACCAACAAGATTGCTGCCTCATCTTCCTGTAGGGCAGAACGCAAGCCCTCCAGAGGGTGGATAGTACCGAAGTTCGGCTCAATGGCATCCGGATCCAACTCCGCCAAGTCCAGATCCGGCAGCTCATTCAGCTCAGGATTGCAAGCCTGTCGATCTTAGCACTCCCTTCCCTACCCTTATCCTCTGAAGACTGTAGCTCTCAGCACTGTAGCAGCAGGAGGTTCTGACCTAAGGTGTCTGCGTAAGAATTTCTCCAAAAAGTTGCAATTCATGCTGGTCAGTCAACACCCGGTTCTGCAGCGATTTTGGTATCCAGTCATCCCAGTCGAAGTGTTGCAGTATGGACCAAAGCGGTTTGTCTTGCTAGGCTCCCCGTTGGTGCTGTGGTGGGACGAAGCGGGGCAACCGGCCTGTGTAGAAGATCGCTGTTGTCACCGAACGGCACGTCTGTCTCAGGGCCGCGTGGTGGCAGGCGCGATTCAATGTCCCTATCACGGCTGGCAATTTGATGGTCGTGGGGTCTGCGTGAAGGTTCCACGGGCGGCGTGATTCACATTCTGTTTACGGTGGCCACCCCCATCGACGATGAACATTCGCAAATCGTGCAGTTTGTGTTGCGTAACGATACCGAAGCAGAGGCACCGGCTACCAATGTGATTGCCTTTGATCGGCAGGTCACCCTAGAAGACAAACGGGTGCTAGAAACAACGGATCCCGATACCCCACTAGACATTGCTCAGGAAGAACACTTGTCTACAGACAAACCCGGGATCCTGATGCGCCGTAAATTGGCGGCCCTGTTCAAAAAAGCCGGGGAACCTGTCTAGGCCAATACGCTCGCGTTCAGAAGACTCGTCAGCTTACAGCCCTTTCGCTAGTCACGTATAACAACTGTGGGAGTTAGGATCCTCTCTCTAGAAGGCTGAGGAAGCACAATCCTTGCTGCAGAAAACCCGCGCA
>JAUQVK010000101.1:0-1214 GCA_039794845.1 Thermostichus sp. DRC_bins_24 | reverse complement strand
AGACAAACCCGGGATCCTGATGCGCCGTAAATTGGCGGCCCTGTTCAAAAAAGCCGGGGAACCTGTCTAGGCCAATACGCTCGTGCTCAAAAGCTTCGTCAGCTTAAACCCGGTCGGCGCTGGTTATTGGGTATTACCGAAAAAGCCCGCAGAATCTTTGCTTCTGCGCTAGCAGAATCCATGACCACTTGACTCCTGAGTAAGCCTTGTTCTGTTAGAAATCCTTGCTCTTTGGCCTTGCCGATCCATTTGGCATATTCATCTCCATCCATGGTCACACCGCACTCACCCCGAAAGTAAATCTGTGCTAGGTGATAGCAAGCCTCTCCATTCCCTGCTTCAGCCGCTCTCTCATACCATCTCACGGATTCTGTTTCGTCTTTGGGCAAACCTAGGCCGTAGCGATACAGCCTTGCCACAACCAACTGGGCAACAGGATCGGCCTCCTCAACTGCTAAAGGGAGGAAAAACGCAGCCGCCCTCTCAAAAGAGCCTTCAAAGTAAGCTTGCACCCCCTCATGTAGGTGATCTGCTTGCCTTGCAGAAAAAGGCAAACTGGGATCCAGATAGTCGAACTGCCCCAGATAGGGAATAATCGCTCCTTGACTTTTGGCTTTCAGATAAAGTTGCTCAGCTTTTTGTCGATCCCCTGGGACGATTCGAGACTTATCTGGAGGAAGGGTTGGTAAATATTTGATAGCCAGTGCATAAGTGGCGTTGCCATCTCCCAAATCCGATGCGCGAACCAGAAGTTGAAAGGCTTTTTCAGGGTCTTCCGCGCCGGCCACATTTGTCTCATGCAACATAGAAAGCAGTGAAAGAACCTCTGAATCTTGTTCGTTTTCAAGAGGCTCAAGCAGATGTAGAGCAGTTGCAAAATCTGCATTTCGAAGTGCTTCTTTAGCTCTTTCTTTGATCGCTTCTATATCTTCTAACTTCAACATATTTTCCCTCAAACTTGACAATGAAAAATCGTTTTCTCGGACGAATTATAGGAAAATTGCACAAAAGCTATCTCAGAAGGTCTCATCATAAAGTATATGGACACCAAGATGTGTCATCAACATATCTAAAAGCCGGGAAGGATTGACCATTTGAGGGATTGTAGCAACTGTAAATACAGTAGCCTGCAAAACGAGGTCCAATAATACTTATACGATCGAGAGTACATTGAGTGAATGATTCAAGATCGTTACTGGGTGCAGGTAATACTT